>NZ_JBIBJI010000009.1:0-237747 GCF_042958345.1 Streptomyces sp. NPDC007983 | reverse complement strand
CCCTTTCCCCCCCCGCTGTCGTGGGGCCCCTCCCCCTGGGGGGGGCCCCCCCCGGGGGGGCCGCCCCCCGGGGGGGGGGGGGGGGGGGCCGGGGGGGGGGGGGGGGGGCCCGGGCCCCCCCCGCCACACCCGGTTCGCCGTTGTCCACCGCGCACCACCACGTGCGGGTGATCCTGCCGCTTGGGCGCATTACACAGGCCCGATCGCTACTACACTTTCCTGCAACAAACGCGTCAGGCTCACAGCGTCGTGCGTCTTCCACGCGGCTGGAACCCTTCACCGCCTGCGGCCGTCGGGACGGCCGTCCGCTGAGGACTAGTGAGGACTGAAGACCACGTGAGCACTGCTTCCCCCGGTAAACCTGTCGTACTCATCGCCGAAGAGCTGTCGCCCGCCACGGTCGACGCCCTGGGCCCGGATTTCGAGATCCGGAGCTGCAACGGCGCGGACCGAGACGAACTGCTTCCCGCCCTCGCCGACGTGGACGCGATCCTCGTCCGCAGCGCGACCAAGGTCGACGCGGAAGCCATCGCCGCGGCGAAGAAGCTGAAGGTGGTCGCCCGGGCGGGCGTCGGCCTGGACAATGTGGACGTCTCGGCCGCCACCAAGGCGGGCGTCATGGTCGTCAACGCGCCGACGTCCAACATCGTCACCGCCGCCGAGCTGGCCTGCGGCCTGCTGGTCGCCACCGCGCGCAACATTCCGCAGGCGAACGCCGCGCTGAAGAACGGCGAGTGGAAGCGCAGCAAGTACACCGGTGTGGAGCTGAGCGAGAAGACCCTCGGCGTCGTCGGCCTCGGCCGCATCGGCGTCCTGGTGGCCCAGCGCATGTCCGCCTTCGGGATGAAGGTCGTCGCGTACGACCCGTACGTGCAGCCCGCGCGCGCCGCGCAGATGGGTGTGAAGCTGCTCTCCCTCGACGAGCTGCTCGAGGTCTCGGACTTCATCACCGTCCACCTGCCCAAGACCCCCGAGACGGTCGGCCTGATCGGCGACGAGGCGCTGCGCAAGGTCAAGCCCGAGGTCCGCATCGTCAACGCCGCCCGCGGCGGGATCGTGGACGAGGCTGCGCTGGCCGCCGCCCTCAAGGAGGGCCGGGTCGCCGGGGCCGGTCTCGACGTGTTCTCCAAGGAGCCGTGCACCGACTCCCCGCTGTTCGAGTTCGACAACGTGGTCGCCACCCCGCACCTGGGCGCCTCCACCGGCGAGGCCCAGGAGAAGGCGGGCATCGCGGTCGCGCGCTCGGTGCGGCTGGCCCTCGCTGGCGAGCTGGTCCCGGACGCGGTGAACGTGCAGGGCGGCGTGATCGCCGAGGACGTACGCCCCGGGCTGCCGCTGGCCGAGAAGCTGGGCCGGATCTTCACCGCGCTCGCGGGCGAGGTCGCCGTCCGGCTGGATGTCGAGGTGTACGGCGAGATCACCCAGCACGACGTCAAGGTGCTGGAGCTGTCCGCGCTCAAGGGCGTCTTCGAGGACGTCGTCGACGAGACCGTGAGTTACGTGAACGCCCCGCTGTTCGCGCAGGAGCGCGGCGTCGAGGTGCGGCTGACCACCAGCTCGGAGTCCTCGGAGCACCGCAATGTGGTAATCGTGCGCGGCACCCTGGCCGACGGTACGGAGGTCTCGATCTCCGGCACGCTGGCGGGTCCGAAGCACCTGCAGAAGATCGTCGCGGTCGGGGAGTACGACGTCGACCTGGCGCTCGCCGACCACATGGCCTTCCTCCGCTACACCGACCGTCCCGGTGTCGTCGGCACGCTCGGCCGCATCCTGGGCGAGGCGGGCATCAACATCGCGGGCATGCAGGTCTCGCGTGCCGCCGTGGGCGGTGCCGCGCTGGTCGCGCTGACCGTGGACGACACGATTCCGCAGGGTGTGCTCACCGAGATCGCCGAGGAGATCGGCGCCACGTCGGCCCGTTCGGTCAACCTGGTCTGATCCGCGGCGTAGCACGTACGCGGCACAGGGCCCGGCCCCCGCTTCGAGCGGGGGCCGGGCCTTTTTGGTGCCCTGCCGCCGGACTTTTTTCATCGCTCGTTGAATAAAGTCCCGGGGAGCGCTACGCTCTCAGCTATGTGGAGAAAAATGCTCCACATAGCTTTCGTGTGTGCCCTCCGCAGGAGACCCGTCGTGTCCACTGATCCCGCCCGGCCCCGCATGCGCGCCGACGCACGCCGCAACCGTGAGGAGATCCTGCGCGCCGCCCGGGAGGTCTTCGCCGACCAGGGGCCGGACGCCCCGCTCGACGAGATCGCCCGGCGCGCCGGGGTCGGCATCGCCACCCTCTACCGGCGGTTTCCCACCCGTCCCGACCTCCTCCGCGGCGTGGCCGCCGAGGTCTTCACCGCGGTGGACGCGGCCGCGCGGCGGGCCGCCGGCGCGCAGAGCGACCCGGCCGACGCCCTGCGGCGCTTCATGCACGCCGCCCTCGACCTCAAGATCGGGTCCGTGGTGCCGGCCCTGCTGGGCCACATCACCGCCGGCGAACTCTTCGGCCGGGAGCGCGACGACGCCGCCGACCCCGTCGAGACCGTCGACCGCCTCCTCGCCCGCGCCCGCGCGGCCGGTGCGATCCGCCCCGATGTCGTCTTCGGCGACATCGTCCTGATGATCATCCGGCTGTCGCGGCCGCTGCCCGGCGGTGGCCGCATCCCGGACGACGACGCCCTCGCCCACCGCCAGCTCGATCTGTACGTGGACGGGCTGCGCCCCAGCGGCTCCCCCCGGCCCGCCACGCCCCTCGGCGGCCCGGCCGTGGACGCCGCCGCCTTCACCCGCATCCGGGAGCGAGTGATCGACGACGCCCGTGCCGACGTCGACTGATCACCGCTCACCGTCCGCACCGCACGACCAGAAAGGCACCCTCATGTCCGAGCCCTCAGCCATACCGCCCGAGGCCGCACCGCCTGCTGCCACACCGTCCGAGGCCAACCCCCGGCGCTGGCTCGCCCTGCTCTTCATCGGCCTCGCCCAGCTGATGATCGTTCTCGACATCACCATCGTGAACATCGCCCTGCCCTCCGCCCAGCGCGACCTGGGCATCTCCGCCGCTGACCGGCAGTGGGTCATCACCGCGTACACCCTGGCCTTCGGCAGTCTGCTGCTGTTCGGCGGCCGGATCGCCGACTACACCGGCCGCAAGCGGGCCTTCCTGATCGGCCTGATCGGCTTCGCCGGGGCCTCCGCGTTCGGCGGCGCCGCCCAGGGGCTCGGGATGCTGCTCGGGGCCCGGGCGCTGCAGGGCGCCTTCGCCGCGCTGCTCGCGCCCTCGGCGCTGTCGCTGCTGGCCGTGAACTTCACCGAGGCGCGCGAGCGCGCCAAGGCGTTCGGCATCTTCGGGGCGATCGCGGCGGGCGGCGGCGCGATCGGCCTGGTCGTCGGCGGGCTGCTGACCGAGTACCTGGACTGGCGCTGGTGCCTCTACGTCAACGTGCCGATCGCCGTCGTCGCGGCGTTCAGCTGGTCGGTCCTGCCCGCCGACCGGCCCGCCGGGGAGCGGGCGCGCTTCGACATCCCCGGGGTGCTGCTGGCCGTCGCCGGTCTGGTGTCACTGGTCTACGGATGCAGCGAGGCCGAGTCCGAGGGCTGGGGCTCCCGGCTGGTGACCGGGCTGCTCATCCTGGGCGTGGTGCTGCTCACCGCCTTCGTCCTGGTGGAGCGGCGCGCCGCCCGGCCGCTGCTGCCGATCCGGGTGGTCGCGGACCGTACCCGGGGCAGCGCCTATCTGGCGGTCGGCCTGTCGGTGGTCGGCATGTTCGCGATGTTCCTCTTCCTCACCTACTACATGCAGATCGTCAAGGGGTACTCGGCGCTGGTCACCGGCGTGGCCTTCCTGCCGATGACCGCGGCCGTGCTGGCCGCCGCGGGCGGCGTCGCCGCCCGCCTCATCCCCAGGGTGCCGCCCCGGGCGCTGGTGGTGCCCGGTCTGCTGTTCGCGGCCACCGGGGTGGCGCTGCTGGTCCCGCTGGAGACGGGAAGCTCGTACGTGGCGGGCGTGCTGCCCTCCGAACTCCTCGTCGGCTTCGGCATGGGCCTGGTCATGGCCCCCTCGATGAACTACGCGACCCACGGCGTGCGGCCGCAGGACGCGGGCATCGCCTCCGCCACGGTGAACACGGCCCAGCAGATCGGCGGTTCGATCGGCACGGCGATGCTCAACACCATCGCCACCAGCGCGACCGCCGACTACCTGCGCGACCACGCCCGCCGCATGACACCGGCCACCGCCAAGGACGGGCTGGTCGAGGGCTTCTCCCACGCGTTCGTCTGGTCGTCGGTGATCCTCACGGGCGCGGCGCTGGTGGTGGGCGTCCTGATGAACACGCCACGCCCGTCCGGCGACAAGGCCGCCCACGGCGCCGCGCCGGCCCCCGTGCACCTGGGCTGACGCCGGTCGTCAACGCCGGGGCCTCCCGTCACTCGTGTGAGGGGTGGTCCCGGCGTTCTCGCCCGCTGGGCCGGGGCGCGTGGCCAGAATCCCGTCCATGGGAGGAACCATGACTGCTCAACCGCTTCCGGCCTGGGCCTTTCCGCCCCCGGGCGGTTTCACCGCGGACGACCTTGACCGTATTCCGGCTCTGCCCCGGCACACTGAGCTGATCGACGGCAGCCTCGTCTTCGTCGGCCCGCAGACGTGTTTTCATTCGCTGGCCATCTCTCTGGTGGAGAGCGGTCTCAGGGCTTCAGTACCTGAGTCGCTGCGTGTGTGCCGCCAGATGACGATCACTCTCAACAGCGGCAACCGTCCCGAGCCAGACGTCTCCGTGGTGCGGGCCGAGGCCGTGACTGCTGACGCCCGGGAGACGGGCTTCGTGCCGCTGATGCCGTCCTCGCGGTGGAAGTGGTATCGCCAGAATCAGAAGCCCGCGATCGCGAGCGCAAGCCGCAGCTCTATGCCAAGGCGGGAATCCGACACTTCTGGCTGGTTGAGAAGAGCAAGGGCCGCCGTCCGACGGTCTACGTTTACGAGCTGGACCCGGCGACCGGCGCATACGTCCCGTCCGGCATTCACCACGACCGGCTGAAGCTCACCGTCCCCTTCGACATCGACATCGACCTCACAGAGATCGACCGATTGTGAGGGTCGGCCCCGCCTCGCGCAGGACCGTCCGGATGACCGCCTCCGCGGAGCGCTGCGGGCGGTAGCGGTAGACGTCGGACGGGGTCCAGCCGGTGTCCGTCGTGAAGGTGCGCAGTGCCCACTCCGGGGGCTCGGTGCCCGAGGAGTCGGCCTCCGCTCGGGCCCGGGCGGCCTCGGCCTCGAACTTCGCCCGGGCGATGCGGTTCAGGTCGACGCGGCGGCCGTTGTACGTGGCGCCGGTGGCCGAGAACTGGTTGCCGTGGAAGGTGGCCACCGTGATGTCGGGGGATGCACCGGGGCCCGTGTGGGTGAAGACGTCGTACTCGGAGACGATCTTCGATTCGAGCCCGGCGCCCAGGAAGTACGAGCTGCCGCCCAGCGCCTGACCGCGCATCGGGTAGTCGGGGTCGTCGGTGGAACCGCGGAAGTAGTTGTTGTACGTGTGCACCTGGCCGAACCGGACGCGGGGGCTGCGCTGCGCGGTGTCGGAGAACAGGTTGTGGTGGAAGGTGATCCGCAGATGGCCGCGGTCGCGGTCGCCCTTGCCGTCGCCGGAGCCGATCAGCAGGGTCTTCTCGTGGTCGCTGAAGCGGCTGGAGGAGACGGTCACGAAGTCCGTGCCGTCCTCCATGTCCAGCAGCCCGTCGTGGTGTTCGACGCGCTTGCCGTGGAAGCCGACTGCGGCCCGGCTGGTGGGGAAGCGGCCGTCGGAGAAGGCGCAGTGGTCGATCCAGATGTTGCGGCCGGTGACGACGGACAGCGCGTCGAAGCGCGCGTTCCACGCGCCGCTCGCGCCGTCGCCCGGGTCCCAGCTGGGGAAGTGGTCGGTGGGGGCCTCGAAGCGGAGGTTGCGGATGACGATGTTCCGGCCGGTGTTGACGGTCAGATAGACGCCGAGCAGGGCCGCGTCCCTGCCGCTGCCCAGGATCGTGGTGTTGCTGGGCACGGTGAGCTGGATCTGCTGCTTCTGGGCGTTCGAGCCGGTGACGCGGAGGGTGCGCATCCGCTTGCACCACGCGTAGCGGTCGTCGCTCCACGCCGTACCGTCGGGGCCGAAGCAGTCCATGTAGCGCCGCAGGTCCCAGCCGGGGGCGTAGTCCTGGGCGCCCAGGAGGCGGCCGTCGTCGGTCTCGTTGCCGTTGAGGTGGCCGCGCACGCGGATGACCTTGGGCGCGGTCGGATCGCCGTGGTTGGCGAGGGCGTCCCGCAGCTCGGCGCGGGTGCGGACCACATGGACGCTGTCGGGGGCGGCGCCCGCGCCTCCGGTGGTGCCGGTGCCCGCCGTGGCCCAGCCGGTGGGCCGGGCCGATGGCGCGGATGGCGCGGACGGCGCCTTGGAAGGTGCCGCGGCGGCCCCGCCCGGTGCGGCCAGTACGGCGCACAGGAGCGCGGCCGCCGCGGCGTACGCGGACCGGCGCATCCGGTCAGCCCGCCATCTCGTACGCGTAGTCCGGCGAGAACGAGCCCGCCGCCCCCGCGCAGCCGTCCAGTTCGCCCGGCGGCTTGATCCACAGGTAGGCGTCGATCGCCGGATCGCCGGTGCCCGCCGTCGGGTTCTCGCCGACCTTGCGGCCGCGCGGGTCGCACCAGGCGTCGCCGGGCGCGGGGCCGTTGCCGTTGCGGCTGGTGTCGATGACCGCGGTGAGGCCCGAGGAGCCGCCGAGCTGGGCCAGCACGGCCTTGGCGAAGGCCGCCTCGTCGGCGGTGCGGCGGTAGTTGGAGACATTGCTGTAGATGCCGTCGCCGCTGCTCAGCACGCCCGCCGAGCGCAGCCGGGAGGCCTGGACGGCGGGGCTGTTCCAGGCGGAGTGACCGGCGTCGAAGTACACCCGGGCCTTGGGCGCGGCGGCGTGGATGGCGGCGGAGGCGCGGGCGAGCGAGGCGTAGCGGCCGCTCAGCTCGGCGGGGGACAGACAGCTGATGAGCGCGATCGAGTCCGGTTCGAGGATGACGACCGAGGGCCCGCTGCCCAGCCCGGCGGCGAAGCCGCGCATCCAGGCGTCGTAGCTCGCCAGATCGGGGGCCCCGCCCGCCGAGGCGCCGCCGCAGTCGCGGTTGGGGAGCTGGTACGCGACCAGCACCGGCACCTGGCCCTTGGCGGAGGCGGCCGAGGTGATCTTACGGACGTCCTCGGTGACGGTGCCCGGGGTGTACCGCGAGAACCACACGCCCTGGGGCTGGGACGCGATCCGCGAGGCGATACGGGCCCGGCGGGAGTCGTTCGTGTTGGCGGCGACCCACTTGTTGACGAGCGAGTCGGGATGGTTGAAGAAGGCGGTGGCGGAGGGCAGTTCGCCCGCGGCGGCGCGGGGTGCCTGGCCCGCGCCGACGAGGAAGGCGGTGGCGAGCGCGGCGGCCGCTAACGCTCTGATGACGCGCATGCTGCATCAGTCCTCTCGCGGACCGGGGGACGGGAGACGGGACTGCTTCCTGGTTGCCGCCGAGCGCCGGAAGGTTGCCGTCCGCGATGTTCCGGCATACGGGCGTCTTAGACGCTTGTACGGGCCCGGGATAGGCTGACGTCATGGGACATCGAGAGGATCTGCTGGCCGGGGCGAAGCGCTGTCTGCTGGAAAAGGGCTGGTCACGCACGACCGCGCGGGACATCGTGGCCGCCTCGGGCGCCAATCTCGCGTCCATCGGCTACCACTACGGCTCGAAGGACGCCCTGATGCGGGAGGCGCTGTTCGCGGCCATGAGCGACTGGTCCGACGAGGTCCAGGCGTCCCTCGCCCAGGACACCACGACCGGCGGTGAGCTGACGGACCGTTTCGAATCGGGCTGGTCCCGCGCCCTCGAACTGTTCGGCAAGCACCAGGCGATGTGGCGGGCCCAGCTGGAGGCCGTCATGCAGGCCGAGCACGACCCCGCGCTGCGGGAGGCCTTCGACCGCGCCCAGCCGGGGGCACGCCACGGGCTGGTGGGGCTCTTCCACGGCATCGAAGGACGCGAGGTCGACGAGGAGACCTCCCGGGTGCTGGGCTCGTTCTACCTGACCCTGGTGAGCGGGATGGCCGTCCAGCAGGCCATCAACCCCGGCCATACGCCCGACGCCCGGGACCTGATCGAGGCGATGCGCCGCATCCTGAGCGACCGCCTCCCCGGGCCCTCCGCCTGAGGGGCGTCGGGGTCCGGCTCAGCCGCGAGACGGTGGCCGGAACGCCAGGCTGAGGGCGGTGATCGCCGCGGTGGCCGACAAGGCGGCGGGCAGCCCGTAGCGTCCGGCGACGGTGCCGAGCGCCGCGGGGCCCGTGACCGCGCCGAGGCCGAGGACCAACAGGACCGCGCTGAACCCCACGGTGGGGCGGTCGGGGGAGACCTGATGACTCCACACGGCGAGCAGACCGGAGATCGCCATGAAGCTCGCCCCGTAGAGCACCGCGGAGAGCCCGGCGGCCACGAGCGTCCCCGCCCCCAGGCCCAGCAGGGCGATCGCGGCCGCGAACATGCCGACCAGCACGGTGTGGGCGCGCCGGAGACCCCACCGGGCGAGGACATGACCGGTCATCACGCCGGCGGTGCCGGCCAGCCCGATGAGCGTCCAGAAGAGCGGCGCCGTGGCCGAGCCGGATCCGGCCGCATCCGTGACCGCCGCCACGGCGAACAGCCAGTACACCGCCCCCGCCAGGCCGTAGACGAAGGCCGTGAGATGGAGCGGCAGCGCCGCGCGGCGCCACCGTCGGCCCGGCCGCCCCTCCAGGGTCTCGCGGCGCGCAGGGCCGGCCCCCGCAGGCAGGACGCGGGCGTTGTAGACCGTGACGACGAGACCGGTCACGGCGAACAGCAGCCAGGCCGTGCGCCACGCGCCGCCCTGGGTGAGCAGGGCCAGCGGCCCGGCCACGGCCACGGCGAACGCCGTTCCCGCCGGAAGCCGGGCGAGCACCCGCTCGCGCGGCCCTTGCGGCAGCAGGAGGTCGGCCGCGTCGGAGTACGGGGCCCACGCGAAACCGGAACTGGCGCCCGCGAGCACCAGTCCGGCGATCAGCAGCCCCGGGCCGGTGGCGAAGGCGACCACCGCCATCCCGGCGGTAGCGGTCGCCCCGGCGGCCACTACCAGGGCCCGCGGCCCTACTCTGCCGGCGAGCAGCCCCACCGTCACCAGCGCGCCGAGGTAGCCGGCGTAGGTGCCGCTGGAGATCGCGCCGAGTTGCGTCACCGACAGGTCGAACTCGGCGCGCAGCTCGGGCAGGAAGAGGCCGGAGCCGTAGCGGGCGAAGCCGAAGGCGACCCCGATGGTGGGGATGCCGGCCAGGCCCAGTCGCCGTGCGAGGGACGGTTCCGGAGAGGTCGTGGAGGTCATGCGCCGATCCTCGCCAGCCGTCGACCGGTGCGGAAGTGGCGCTCACGACACCCTTCGCTAAGATATCGCCATGCCCCGGTCCGCGACATCCGCGCGTCCCCGTCAGACCGTCTCCGTCCTCGCGTACGACGGGATGTCGGCTTTCGAAACCGGCATCGTCACCGAGGTGTTCGGCCTGACGTGGCCGGACGTCGAAGCGGACGGGTACGAGCTGACGATCTGCGCCGAGCACCCCGGGCCGATCCCGATGAAGGGCGGCGCCACCCTGCGGACGCCCCATGGCCTGGAGGCGTTCGCCGCTGCCGACACCGTGATCGTCCCCAGCGTCAGCGAGGTGGCCGCCGACACCTCCCCGGGCGTGATCGCGGCGCTGCGCTCCGCCCACCGCCGCGGCGCGCGTGTCGTCTCCATCTGCTCCGGGGCGTTCGCCCTGGCGGCGGCCGGTCTGCTCGACGGCCGTCGGGCCACCACGCACTGGGTCTACGCCGAGCGGCTGGGGAAGATGTTCCCCCGGGTCCTGGTGGACCCGGGCCCGCTCTACGTGGCGGACGGCACCGTGTTCACCAGCGCGGGCTGCGCGGCCGGACTGGACCTGTGCCTGCACCTGGTCCGCCTGGACTTCGGCGCGGCGACCGCCAACGCCGTGGCCCGCCGGCTGGTCGTTCCGGCGCACCGGGACGGCGGACAGGCGCAGTACATCGAGACCCCGGTCTCCACCGACCCCGGCGACGACCGCATCGCCCGCAGCATGCGGTGGGCGCTGGAACATCTCGCCGAGCGCATCGACGTCGATGCCCTGGCGGCACGCGCCCACATGTCCCCTCGCAGCTATCTGCGGCACTTCTCCCGCACCACCGGGACCAGCCCCATCCGATGGCTCATCGCCCAACGCGTCCAGGCGAGCCTGCCCCTGCTGGAGACCACGGACACGACCGTCGAGGCGATCGCCGCGGCCGTCGGGTTCGAGAGCGCCGTGACCTACCGCCACCACTTCGGCCGGGCCATGCGCACCTCGCCGTCCGCCTACCGCAGGGCGTTCGAGCAGCAACAGGGCGCGGCGAGGGCGCCCGCGGCGCGGTAGCGCGTGTCGAGGGCCGGTGCGGGGCGCAGGGTACGGCGGCGCCTGCGCTACCGCAGGCGGGCGGCCTTGAGGGCCATGTGGAGGAGCAGGCGGTCGTCGCCCGCGTCGAGGTCCAGGCCGGTGAGCTGGCGTACCCGGGAGAGGCGGTAGTAGAGCGTCTGCCGGTGGATCCCGAGGATCTGGGCGGTACGGCTCGCCTGGCCCGCGCAGTCCAGGAACGTTTCGGCGGTGCGGGCCAGTTCCGCGTGCGCGCGCTCCAGGAGGGGGCGTACGGCGGCGTCGGGGGTGGTCACAGGGAGCGTGGCCAGCAGCCGGTACGGGCCGATGGCCGTCCACTCCGCGATCGGATCGAGCCGGGCGTCGGCCCGCGCGGCCCGGGCGGCGGCCAGCGCCTCGCCCCAGGCGGCGGGCAGCTCGTCCAGCCCGCGCCGCGCCTCGCTGAGCCCGGCGCCGCTCTCCCGGCCGCCACCGCACGGGAGGTCGGCGCCGTGCGGCTCGGCGGCCCGGGCCACCGGCGCGGCGCCGGGCGCGTGAAGGGGATGGGCGGGCGGCGTGCTGTCGGGGGACGCGGCGCGGGGGGAGCGGAGGAGCTGTTCGGCGGTGGCCCGGGCGGGGCCCAGGGAGGTGGGGGCGCGCAGCCGGACGAGGGCGGCCAGCGCCGTCTCGTCGGGGATCACACAGGCCGCGGCGATGCCCGGCAGGTGGGGCAGGCCCGGGTGGTCCTCGTCCTCGCCCGTGCCCGGAACCCACGGCAGGACCGCCACCAGCGCCATCGGCCCGTCGGCCGCGCCGCGCAGCGCGGTGTGCAGGCCCGAGCAGGCCGCGTCGCGGGTGGCGGGCGGCCCGGTGAGCAGTTCGCGCAGCAGCTCGCCCAGTTCCTCCCCGGCCCGCGCCTCGGCCGCCAGCAGGGCGCCGATCCGGGCCGTGGTCTCCATCGCCCGGACCAGCCGCGGGTCAGGGGGCGGCCCGGTGGGGCCGCCCAGTTCCAGGTCGGAGAGATGGCCGTCGTCCAGCAGCCAGACATAGCCGTGGACGACGCCGCGGTGCCGCACCGGCAGGCAGATGCGCCCCATGAAGACCCCGGCCCCCGGGTCCGGCGGGATCCGCAGCGGGGCCTGCGCCCGGGCGATCCCGAACGCCTCGAACCAGGCCCGCACCGCCGCCGTCGAGCGGCGCTGCAGGATGGAGCGGGTACGGACCGGGTCCAGCGCCGGTTCCTCGGCGTCGTCGCTGTCCTGCGCCCCGAAGGCGATCAGCGCGAAGTCGCGGTTCTCCAGGGTCGCGGGCGCGCCGAGCGTCGCGGTGATCTCGTCCACCAGCTGCTGATAGTCCTCGCGCATGGCGCTCCGGCCTCCTTCCCCGACTGCGGCCTCAGCCTCTCATACAGGTGTCTGAGATCCCGGACACGGATGCGTGACAGCTGTCGATGGTCCCGATTCCGCGCGATCCTTAGGTTTCACGGTGAGTTGTTGGAGCCGTTCACCGGCCGTCATCGTGGAGGTGCCCTGTGCTGGGACCCGTGCTGCTCGCCGCTTCGCGCAGCGCCGCCATCCGCCGGATCGTGTCCGGCGCGCCGGTCACCCGCCCCATGGTGGACCGGTTCGTCGCCGGTGAGCGGCTGGCCGAATCCATGGCCGCGGTGCGGGGGCTCACCTCCCACGGCCTGGAGGTCACCCTCGACCACCTGGGCGAGGACGTTACCGACCGGTCCGAGGCGCTGCGCAGCCGGGACGCCTATCTGGCGCTGACCGAGGCGCTCGCCGGGGAGGGGCTCGGGGCTCGCGCGGAGATGTCGGTGAAGCTCTCCGCCTTCGGCCAGGCGCTCCCCGGCGGCCACGACGTCGCCCTCGCCAATGTGACCCCGGTCGTCGAGGCCGCCGCGGCGGCCGGGACGACGGTCACCCTCGACATGGAGGACCACACCACCGTGGACTCCACCCTCGCGATCCTCGGCGAGCTGCGCGCCCGGTTCCCGCAGACCGGGGCGGTCGTCCAGTCGTACCTCTTCCGTACCGAGGACGACTGCCGCGCGCTCGCCGGGGAAGGCTCGCGGGTGCGGCTGGTGAAGGGCGCGTACAACGAGCCCGCCTCGGTCGCCTACCAGGACAAGCGCGAGGTGGACCGGGCCTTCGTGCGCTGTCTGAAGATCCTGATGTCCGGCGACGGCTACCCCATGGTCGGCTCGCACGACCCGCGCATGGTCGCCATCGCGCAGGACCTCGGGCACCGCCTCGGCCGCAAAAAGGACGAGTACGAGTTCCAGATGCTGTACGGCATCCGTCCGGCCGAGCAGGAGCGGCTGGTCGCGGAAGGTCACCGTATGCGGGTTTACGTCCCGTATGGAACAGACTGGTATGGGTACTTCATGCGGCGGCTCGCCGAGCGCCCCGCGAACCTCGCGTTCTTCCTGCGCTCGCTCGTCGGCCGCGGCTGACAGCCCTCGGCTCACGACCACCACGACGACCCCACGAAGAAGGAGACAACGGCCACCATGGACGCTGTGACCCAGGTCCCCGTGCCGGTGAACGAGCCGGTGCACACCTATGCCCCCGGCAGCGCCGAGCGCACCCGCCTCGAGGCCAAGCTCAAGGAGCTGGCCGACAACCCGATCGACCTGCCGATGACCATCGGCGGCGAGAAGCGGATGGGCGCCGGCAAGCGCTTCGACGTCGTACAGCCGCACAACCACGCGGCCCGCCTCGGCACCTACGGGAACGCCACCAAGGACGACGCCCAGGACGCCATCGACGCGGCGCTGGCCGCCGCCCCGGCGTGGCGTGCGCTCAGCTTCGACGACCGCGCCGCGATCATCCTCAAGGCGGCCGACCTGCTGTCCGGCCCGTGGCGCGAGACCATGGCCGCGTCCACCATGCTGGGCCAGTCGAAGACCGCGCAGCAGGCCGAGATCGACACGCCCTGCGAGCTGATCGACTTCTGGCGCTTCAACGTCCACTTCGCCCGCCAGATCCTGGCCGAGCAGCCGCCCGCCAACTCCCCGGGCGTGTGGAACCGCAGCGACCACCGGCCGCTGGAGGGCTTCGTCTACGCGATCACGCCCTTCAACTTCACGGCCATCGCGGGCAACCTCCCCACCGCCCCCGCCCTCATGGGCAACGTCGTGGTCTGGAAGCCCTCCCCGACCCAGACCCACGCCGCCGTGCTGCTGATGCGGCTGCTGGAGGAGGCCGGGCTGCCCAAGGGCGTGATCAACCTGGTCACGGGCGACGGCAAGGACGTCTCCGAGGTGGCGCTGCACCACCCGGACCTCGCGGGCATCCACTTCACCGGCTCGACCCCCACCTTCCAGTACCTGTGGAAGACGGTCGGCAACAACATCGAGAACTACAAGACCTACCCGCGGCTGGTCGGCGAGACCGGCGGCAAGGACTTCATCGTCGCCCACCCCTCCGCCGACCCGGCGGTGCTGAAGACGGCGGTGACCCGCGGCGCCTTCGAGTTCCAGGGCCAGAAGTGTTCCGCCGCCTCGCGCGCCTACATCCCGCGCTCGCTGTGGGAGAACGGCTTCAAGGAGGAGCTGGCCGACGAGGTCAACGGCCTGGCCATGGGGCCCGTCACCGACCTCGGCAACTTCATGGGCGCGGTCATCGACGAGCGCTCGTTCGCCAAGAACAAGGCGGCGATCGACCGGGCGAAGTCCGACCCGACGATCGAGGTCGTCGCGGGCGGCACGTACGACGACAGCGAGGGCTGGTTCGTCCGCCCGACCGTTCTCGTCTCCACCGACCCGGAGAACGAGATCTTCAAGGACGAGTACTTCGGCCCGATCATCGGTGTGTTCGTATACGAGGACGCCGAGTACGACGCGATGCTGGAGCAGATGGAGTCGGCGGCGGCGTACGGCCTGACCGGCTGCGTCATCGCCCAGGACCGCGCCGCGGCCGCCGCGACCTGCGAGGCGCTGCGCTTCGCGGCGGGCAACTTCTACATCAACGACAAGCCCACCGGTGCCGTGGTCGGCCAGCAGCCCTTCGGCGGCGGCCGCGCGTCCGGCACCAACGACAAGGCGGGCGCGAAGCAGAACCTGATGCGCTGGACCTCCACCCGCTCCATCAAGGAGACGATGGTCCCGCCGACGGACTACCGCTACCCGCACATGGGCTGACCCGCCCGGCGCCCCGCGCCGCCCTTGAGCCCCGCCCTCGACCTGGCTGCGAGCCGGTCGGGGGCGGCGTGCGTCGAGAGGGGGTGAAACGGCATAAACCTGTGGACGCCCGAGGGGCGCCAATGCTAGCGTCTTGCATTCAAGTCAGCGTTATTTACCGCAGTTTACGTCGATAACCAGCCATGGTCGAGGTCGGACGGGGGTCGGCCTCGGCCATGACTCGTCTCAGATAGTAGGACGTCCGACTAATTGTGCAGACACTGACGCTCCGCTGCCTTATTTTTGTGGAAGCCGAACGTCCCGCTCCATCGAGCGACGGCGGACGTGGCCCGGTGCATCCGCGCAGGTGATCCCTGCCGCACCCAGGCCCCCGCCCCTTTACGGCAGCCACCTTCTCGGGGATTCCTCCCGGCCGCGTGCCGGGGTTCAGCAGAGGAGACGTGAACCATGGCCGAGCAGACTGTTCGCAGGGTCCGCCGCAAGAACGACGACACCGACCGGCGGAACGCCGCCGCCGCGCTCCAGCGCGCGCTCGACCGCCGCGACAACGGCGGCGCCACCGGTCACTGAGGGACGGTCACCGAGAAGCGGGGCGGGTGACCTCGAAGTGGTCCACCCGCTCCCCGGACTCCGCCAGTGCCGAGACCTTCAGGCGCGGGTCCGTGCCCGGCTCCACCTCCACCGCGAGGAACGAGAAGCCGGTGTAGCGGACCCGTGACCACTCCACGGTGTCCTTGTCCTTCTCCCCGTCCTTCGTCCAGTGGTAGCTCTTCACCTCGTCGAGGTCCTTGACGTGCCCCTCGTAGCTGTCGGGCACCGGGAACTCGTACAGGTCCGCCCCGGCGCCGCCCGCCGTGACGTACACGATCCCGTCGCGCACGGCGTCCGCGCTCCCGCCGACCGGCACCTTGCGGGCCACCTTGCCGCCGCGGATGGCGTCGGTGCGCTCGTAGACGTGGTTGTGGCCGTTGATGACCAGATCCACCTGGTGCTTCTCGAACAGC
Organism: Streptomyces sp. NPDC007983; assembly: GCF_042958345.1. NCBI lineage: Bacteria > Bacillati > Actinomycetota > Actinomycetes > Kitasatosporales > Streptomycetaceae > Streptomyces > Streptomyces sp. NPDC007983. The sequence continues at coordinate 222,159 of NZ_JBIBJI010000009.1, read as the reverse complement.
GGCACCCAGTGGTCGCGCACCCCGCCGTCCGAGGCGTGCGAACTGGTCGTCGAGTACGCGCAGTGGTGGAAGAAGACCACCAGGAAGTCGATGTCGTCCCGCTCGCGCAGCTGCCCGAGCCGCCGGTCCAGCCAGCGGGTCTGCTCGCCGCCCGTGTAGCCCTTGTTGGCGGGGATCTCGTAGCTGACGTCATTGGCGTCCAGCGCGACGACGCCCACGCCCGCGTAGGCGAACGAGTAGACGCCGGGCGCCTTGCGGGGGTCGGGCCCGTTGTCCGGGAGCGACCAGCGGGCCAGCTGTCCGCCGTAGCCGTCGGGGGAGTACCAGGCCTCCATGTCGTGGTTCCCGGTCGTCACCATCCACGGCACGCTCGCCGCGACCGAGTCGGTCTGGGCGAGGAAGGAGTCCCAGACCCGGGCGTCGTACAGGTCGGACTTCTTGCCGTGGCCGGTGGTGTCCGCGTAGCAGATATCCCCGGCGTGCAGATGGAACGACGGGTTCTGGCCCAGGATCAACCGGTCGTTGGCGAGCGCGTCGTAGCTCACCCCCTGGTCGCCGAAGGCGGTGAAGACGAACTTCTCCCGCCGGTCGGGGGCGGTGCGGAAGGTGCCCAGCGAGGTGAAGTGGCGCGGGTCGGCGGGGTCGTAGCCCTCGTGGCCGACGCCGTAGTAGTAGGTGACGTCGGGGCTCAGCCCGTCCACCGCGGCGTGCAGGTAGTACTGGTCGACCGCGGGCAGCTTGTCGCCGAGCGACGGGGTGTGCAGATGGCGGACCTCGGCCTCGACCTTCCGGGTCAGCTCCGTCGGACGGGGCCCGATCCGCAGATACGGCCGCTTCACCGCGAACGGCACCTGCCAGGAGACCCGCATCTGCGTCGTCGGGTCGGCACCGAGGGCCAGATGGCGGCCGAAGGGCGCCACCAGCGCGCCGTCCACCTTCGCCGCCGCGGGCCGGGCGTCCGCCGCGGGCGACGGCTTGGACCCGGTGGCCCCGGCGCAGCCCGCGCCGCCCAGCGCCACCGCGGCCGCCCCGGCCGTCGCGGCGCCCCCGCGCAGCACCCGTCGGCGGGGGAAGGCGTCGCGCAGGTACTCATGCTGCTCCGCCATGGTCATCCGGCTCGCTAGCGGCTCCGGAATGCCGAACCGTGGTGTATGCATGTGCCGGAATCTCCCCCGGACGGGCGACATCGGTCCGTACTGCGGGTGAACGCGGCCTGTCCGGTGGACGATCTGTCCGTATGGCGGACGAGCGATGTCATGTGATGGGACGAGGGGTAGGGTCCGGGTATGTCTCGCAGCATTCGCCTCGCAGTGATCCCCGGTGACGGTATCGGCCAGGAAGTCGTGGCCCAGGGCCTCAAGGTGCTCGGCGCCGCCCTTCCCCAGGACGTGAAGCTGGAGACCAAGAGTTACGACCTCGGCGCCAAGCGCTGGCACGCCACCGGCGAGACCCTGACCGACGCCGAGCTGGAGTCGCTGAAGGAGCACGACGCGATCCTGCTCGGCGCGATCGGCGACCCGTCGGTCCCGTCCGGGGTGCTGGAGCGCGGGTTGCTGCTCAAGCTGCGCTTCGCCTTCGACCACTACGTCAACCTGCGTCCGTCGAAGCTCTTCCCGAACACGGCCACCCCGCTGGCCGGGCGCCCGGACATCGACTTCGTCGTCGTCCGGGAGGGCACCGAGGGTCCGTACGTGGGCAACGGCGGCTCGCTGCGGACCGGTACCCCGGCCGAGGTCGCCACCGAGGTCAGCCTCAACACCGCGTACGGCGTCGAGCGCGTCGTCCGGGACGCGTACGAGCGCGCCAACAGCCGCCCGCGCAAGAAGCTGACCCTCGTGCACAAGAACAACGTCCTGGTGCACGCCGGCCACCTGTGGAAGAACATCTTCGACAAGGTCGGCGCCGAATACCCCGACGTCACCACGGACTACCTGCACGTCGACGCCGCGACGATCTTCTTCGTCACCCAGCCCGAGCGGTTCGACGTGATCGTGACGGACAACCTCTTCGGTGACATCCTCACCGACCTCGCCGCCGCCGTCACCGGCGGCATCGGGCTCGCCGCGAGCGGCAACATCAACCCCTCCGGCGCCTTCCCGTCGATGTTCGAGCCGGTCCACGGCTCCGCGCCGGACATCGCGGGCACCGGCAAGGCCGACCCGACCGCGACCATCCTGTCGGTGGCCCTGCTCCTCCAGCACCTCGGCTACGCGGACGAGGCGGCCCGTATCGAGGCCGCCGTCGCCGAGGACCTCGCCGAGCGGGACGCGGCGCGCACCACCGACGAGATCGGCGACGCGCTCGCCGCCCGAGTATCCGGCTGACCCCAGCCTGTGCCGGCGCGCGGCTGGGTGCGACCATCGACCTCGGGCCGCGCACTTCGCACGCATCCTTAAGCTCCGGCCCCACGTCAGCGATAATCGCTCGTGGGGCCGCCGTGTGCAGCGGGAAGCTTGGACGTCCTAGTACCGATCACGGGCAAGGATGGTGTGAGCGCGGTCCGCCACAACGGAAGTGAAGGACTACCACTCATGACGACGCCCTCGATCGAGCTCAAGCCCTCCTCGCACCCGCTCTCCGACGCGGAGCGGGAGGAGATCCTGGCCAACCCCGGATTCGGCCGCCACTTCACCGACCACATGGTGACCATCAAGTGGACGGAGGGCCGCGGCTGGCACGAGGCCCAGCTCGTGCCCTATGCCCCGCTTTCGCTCGACCCGGCGAACATGACGCTGCACTACGCACAGACCATCTTCGAAGGACTCAAGGCGTACCGCCAGCCCGACGGGACCGTGGCCACCTTCCGCCCCGACCAGAACGCCGAGCGCTTCCAGGCCTCCGCCCGCCGCATGGCGATGCCCGAGCTGCCGGTCGACCTGTTCCTCGCGGCCTGCGACGCCCTGGTCACCCAGGACCGGGCGTGGGTGCCGGGCAGCGGTGAGGAATCCCTGTACCTGCGGCCGTTCATGTTCGCGACCGAGGTGGGCCTGGGGGTCCGTCCCGCCAACGAATACATGTTCGTCCTGATCGCCTCCCCGGCCGGCGCCTACTTCTCCCGTGGCGTCCAGCCGGTCTCCGTGTGGCTGTCCGAGGAGTACGTGCGGGCGGCGCCCGGCGGCACCGGCACCGCCAAGGCGGGCGGCAACTACGCCGCCTCGCTGGTGGCCCAGGCGCAGGCCGCCGAGCAGGGCTGCGATCAGGTGGTCTGGCTGGACGCCATCGAGCGCCGCTGGATCGAGGAGATGGGCGGCATGAACCTGTACTTCGTGTACGGGAACCGCATCGTCACCCCGGAGCTGTCCGGGGCGCTGCTGCCCGGCATCACCCGCGCCTCGCTGCTGCGGATCGCCGCCGACCTCGGCTACGAGGTCGCCGAGGGCCGGATCTCGGTCGACGACTGGCGCGAGGCGACCGCGGACGGCAGCCTCACCGAGGTCTTCGCCTGCGGCACCGCGGCCGTGATCACCCCGGTCGGCTCGGTCAAGTCCGCCCGCGCGAGCTGGACGGTGGCCGACGGGCAGCCCGGCGAGGTCACGATGAAGCTGCGCAAGGCCCTGCTGGACATCCAGACCGGCGCCGCCCCCGACCCCCACGGCTGGCTCCACCGCATCGGCTGAGCCCTTAAAAAAAGGGGGCCGCTCGCATCTTGAGACGGACGGGAGCGCGGGGGCGGAATGTGCTTGACTGCCTCTGTGCTCTCGTTCGCCATGATTATTGGCAGCAGGCGCGCCGGTCCGCAGTGATCGCCCCGTACGACCCGGTACGGCGCGGCCACCGTGCCCCAGACCCGCGCGCAGACCTCTCGCACCCGCGAGGGGTCTTTTCGTTTTCCGGACCATCCCACCGGAGGCGGAGCGTGCGGGATCATTGGAGGGCGCGGAACCGGTTATTCCGGTAGCCCGAGATCCACCCTGACAGGAGCCAGACCACCATGAAGGATCGGCCCGACGACAGCTTTCACGTCTTCGACACCACGCTGCGCGACGGCGCGCAGCGCGAGGGCATCAACCTGACGGTCGCCGACAAGCTCACCATCGCCCGTCACCTCGACGACTTCGGCGTGGGCTTCATCGAGGGCGGCTGGCCCGGCGCGAACCCGCGGGACACGGAGTTCTTCGCCCGCGCCCAAGCGGAGATCGACTTCAAGCACGCCCAGCTCGTCGCGTTCGGCGCGACCCGCAAGGCGGGCGTCCGCGCCGAGGACGACGCGCAGGTCAAGGCGCTGCTGGACTCGGGTGCCCCGGTGATCACCCTGGTGGCCAAGTCCCACGACCGCCATGTGGAGCTGGCCCTGCGCACCACGCTGGAGGAGAACCTGGCGATGGTCCGCGACACCGTCGCCTACCTGCGGTCCCAGGGCCGCCGGGTGTTCCTCGACTGCGAGCACTTCTTCGACGGCTACCGCGCCAACGCCGACTACGCCAAGCGGGTCGTCTCCGCCGCCCACGAGGCGGGCGCCGACGTGGTGATCCTCTGCGACACCAACGGCGGCATGCTCCCCGGCCAGGTCGACGCCGTGGTCCGCACCGTCCTCGCCGACACCGGCGCGCGCCTGGGTATCCACGCCCAGGACGACACCGGCTGCGCCGTCGCCAACTCCCTGGCCGCGGTCGACGCGGGCGCCACCCACGTGCAGTGCACCGCCAACGGCTACGGCGAGCGGGTCGGCAACGCCAACCTCTTCCCCGTCGTCGCCGCCCTGGAGCTGAAGTACGACCGCCGGGTGCTGCCGCCCGGCGCGATGGCGGAGATGACCCGGATCTCGCACGCGATCGCCGAGGTCGTCAACCTGACGCCGTCCACTCACCAGCCCTATGTGGGTGTCTCCGCCTTCGCCCACAAGGCCGGACTGCACGCCTCCGCGATCAAGGTCGACCCGGATCTGTATCAGCACATCGACCCCGAGCGGGTCGGCAACACGATGCGCATGCTGGTCTCCGACATGGCGGGCCGCGCCTCGATCGAGCTGAAGGGCAAGGAGCTGGGCATCGACCTCGGCGGCGACCGGGCGCTGGTGGGGCGGGTGGTCGAGCGGGTCAAGGAGCGCGAGCTGGCGGGCTACACGTACGAGGCCGCCGACGCCTCGTTCGAGCTGCTGCTGCGCGCGGAGGCCGAGGGCCGGACCCGCCGCTACTTCCGGGTCGAGTCCTGGCGCGCGATCGTCGAGACCCGCCCGGACGGCACCCACGCCAACGAGGCGACCGTGAAGCTGTGGGCCAAGGGCGAGCGCATCGTCGCCACGGCGGAGGGCAACGGTCCGGTCAACGCGCTGGACAAGGCGCTGCGGGTGGGCCTGGAGCGGATCTACCCGCAGCTCGCCAAGATGGAGCTGGTGGACTACAAGGTCCGCATCCTGGAGGGCAAGCACGGTACGGAGTCCACGACCCGGGTGCTCGTCTCGACCACGGACGGACAGGGGGAGTGGTCCACGGTCGGCGTCGCCGAGAACGTGATCGACGCCTCCTGGCAGGCGCTGGACGACGCGTACGCGTACGGGCTGCTGCGGGCGGGCGTCGAGCCGCAGGAGTAGCCGCCGGTACGGGAGGGCGGCGCGGGACGGTCCGCGGCCCGGCAGAGCCTTCAAGGGGTGTGGCTCCGCCGGGGCCGCGGAGTGTGCGGGGCCGGACCCTGCACGGGGCCGGGGTCAGGTGTTCTTGATCGCGGAGATGTCGAAGGTCAGTTTGACCTTGTCGCTGACCATCACTCCGCCGGTTTCCAGCGCGGCGTTCCAGCTCAGGCCCCAGTCGGAGCGCAGGATCTCGGCGCGGCCCTCGAAGCCGACGCGCTGGTTGCCGTACGGGTCGACGGCCGAGCCGCCCAGTTCCAGGTCGATGGCGACGGGGCGGGTGACGCCCTTGATGGTCAGGTCGCCGGTGATGCGGTAATTGTCGTCGTCGACCTGTTCCGCGGAGGTGCTGCGGAAGGTCATCGTCGGGAAGGTGTCGGCATCGAAGAAGTCGGCGCTGCGCAGATGGGCGTCGCGGTCCGGCTTGCCGGTGTCGACGCTGGCGATCTTGACGTCGATCGAGGCGGTCGAGCGGGACGGGTCGGCACCGTCCAGATGAAGGGTCCCCTCATGTTCGGGGAAGGACCCGCGGACATTGGTGACCATGGCATGCCGCACCGTGAAGCCGATGCTGCTGTGCGCGGGATCGACGGTGTAGTCCCCGGTCAATGCGGTGAGATCCCCCATGGCTCCTCCTTCACGCGTTCGTACATCGGATTTGTTCAATCTTGAACAAGGTCGAGAATAGGTCGCTTCGGTTCAAACCTCAATATCCGTGGCGTATGGAAGACGGAGAACTCGGGCATCATCCCCACCGCCGCCCACCGCAGGAGGTCCCATGCCGTCGCGCCCGATCGGCCCCTGGTCCCGGCGGGGCTTCCTGGCCGTGGCCGCCACCGGAGCGTTATGCCCCGGCCTCGCCCTGCCCGCCCAGGCGGCCGGTGCCGCCGGGCCGGACTTCGCCGCCCTGCGCCGCCGCTGGACCGACCTCGCGCTCGGCACCGGCTACGATCCCGCCGCCGAGCCGTACGCCACCCGCCTGGCCGAGACCGGCCGCCTGGCCACCCGGTTCCGCGCCGCCATGGCGCCCGCCGCCGCCTCGCTCTGGCCCGACCAGCCCTTCGACCCGCCCGCCGGGATCACCCAGAGCTACGCCCGGCTGAACACCATGGCCCAGGCGTACGCCCAGCCCGGCACCGGCCTCACCGGCGACCCCGGTCTCGCCGACGACATCGCCCGCGGCATCGACCACCTCGACGCCACCGTCTACCACCCCGCCACCACCCGCTACGGCAACTGGTGGGAGTGGCAGATCGGCAGCCCCCGGCTGCTCCTGGACACCCTCGCGATCCTGTACGACCGGCTCGGCGACGAGCGGCGGGAGCGCGCTCTGGCCGCCGTCGACCACTTCGTCCCCGACACCATGCTCGGCGACTACACCGGCACCAGCACCGGCGCCAACCGCGTCGACCTGTGCCGCGTCGTGGCCCTGCGCGGCATCCTCGGCGCGGCGCCCGCCAAGGTCGCGCTCGCCCGGGACGCGCTCTCGCCCGTCTTCCCGTATGTGACGAAGGGCGACGGGCTCTACGCCGACGGATCGTTCATCCAGCACACCTGGGTCGCCTACTCCGGCACCTATGGCTACGTCCTGCTCGACGGCCTCGGCCGGCTCTTCGCCCTGCTGGCCGGGTCGGAGTGGGAGGTCACCGACCCGAACCGGCGGATCATCCTCGACAGCGTGGAGCACGCGTACGCCCCGCTGCTGCACGACGGGCTGATGATGGACAGCGTCTCCGGCCGGGCCGTCAGCCGCGGCGTCCAGGTGAACGATCCACGCGGTATCACACAGAGCGACCACCAGCGCGGCCATCTGCTCCTCGCCGCCATCGCCCTGCTCGGCGCGGGCGCGGACGACGCCGCGCGGAAGCGCTGGAACGGCATGGTCAGGGGCTGGATCGAACGCGACACCAGCAACCCCGTGCTGACCGACCCGCAGTTCGGCGTCGCCGACCTGGCGCGGCTCGCGGCCGTGGCGAAGGAGCCCGGCCGGGCGCTGCCCGAACCCGTGGGCCACCGGCTGTTCCCGGCCATGGACCGGGCCGTCCACCGGCGCCCCGGCTGGACCGCCGCCCTGGCCATGGCCTCGGACCGGATCGCGTACTACGAGAACGGCAACGGCGAGCACCCGCGCGGCTGGCACACCGGCGCCGGAATGCTCTCCTGGTGGGCCGGGGGCGACACCGCGAACCAGTACACGGACGGCTTCTGGCCCACCGTCGACCCCTACCGGCTGCCCGGAACCACCGCCTCCGCCCGGCCGCTGGCCGACAACGAGGGCGGCGGCTGGGGCGAGCCCAAACCCGCCGCGCGCTGGGTCGGCGGCACCACCGACGGCGAGTTCGCCGCCATCGGCCAGGACCTGCGCGGCCTCGGCTCCACCCTGCGCGCCAAGAAGTCCTGGTTCTGCGTGGCCGACGCGGTCGTCTGCCTCGGCGCGGACATCACCGCCCGCGACGGCGCACCCGTCGTCACCGTTGTCGACAACCGTGCCCTCGGCGCCGACGGCACCCCCACCCTCACCGTCGACGGGCTCCCCCGGCCCGCCGCACCGGAGCGGACCCGCATCCATCCCCGGGCGCGCTGGGCGCATCTGGCCGGGCACGGCGGCTATGCCTTCCCCGGCGGCGCCGCACTCCGCACTCGCCGCGAGGCCCGCACCGGCTCCTGGCGGGACATCAACACCGGCGGCTCCCCGGAGCCGATCACCCGCCGCTACCTCACCCTCTGGTACGACCACGGCACCGACCCCGACGGCGCGGACTACGCCTACCTCCTGATGCCGGGCGCGGGCCCGGCCGCACTCGCCGCCCGCGCCGCCGACCGCCGCTGGCTGACCGTGCTCGCCAACTCCGGAGCCCGGCAGGCCATCGCCATCCCCTCGCTCGGCGTCACGGCGGCGAACTTCTGGACCCCGGGCACGGCCGGTCCGCTCACCGTGAGCGCCCCGGCGAGCGTGCTGCTGCGCCGTACCGGCCGGCACACCGCGCACCTCGCCGTCGCCGAGCCACCCCGGACCGGCGAGCCGTTCGACGTCCTGTGGGCGCATCCGGTGCGCGCCGTGCGGGCCCATGACGCCGGCGTCGAGGTGCTGGCCACCGGTGGCGCGCTGCGGCTGCGCGTCGCCCCCGGCACGGCCTGCGCCACCCACCGCTGCGAGATCGCCCTCTAGACCCGATGGGCCCGGCGGGTGCCGACCATCCGGGTGGTCGGACCTCATCGGTTACGGTGCGTCGCCCAAAGATTGTGGGGTGCCGACAGCGCTTCTCACCCTTGGGGGTCACGGGTAAGGGGAAATCCGCTGTCCAGTTCTGTTCCGCCTGCCCACGAAAACGGGCCCGACGTTGTATGGAATCGACATGCGTATCCGAGGGCCCGGGAACGTACCGTCGTTCCATGACCAATCTCGAAGGTGCGCCCGAAGAGGCGAGTGACGTCCGCGGGCGCGTCGCCGAGCTGCACGCGATCCGCGAGCAGGCTCGGCGCGGCCCGAGCGAGCGGGCGACCGAGGCCCAGAAGGCCAAGGGCAAGCTGACGGCTCGCGAGCGGATCGATCTCCTGCTGGACGAGGGGTCCTTCAACGAGGTGGAGCCGCTGCGGCGGCACCGCGCGACCGGATTCGGGCTCGAGGCCAAGAAGCCCTACACCGACGGGGTCGTCACCGGCTGGGGGACCGTCCACGGACGGACGGTGTTCGTTTACGCACACGACTTCCGGATCTTCGGCGGGGCGCTGGGCGAGGCCCACGCCACCAAGATCCACAAAATCATGGACATGGCCATCTCGGCCGGGGCGCCGCTGGTGTCCCTCAACGACGGCGCGGGGGCCCGCATCCAGGAGGGCGTCTCGGCGCTCGCGGGCTACGGCGGCATCTTCCAGCGCAACACCAAGGCGTCCGGCGTCATCCCGCAGATCAGCGTGATGCTCGGCCCGTGCGCCGGTGGCGCCGCCTACTCGCCGGCGCTCACGGACTTCGTGTTCATGGTCCGCGAGACGTCCCAGATGTTCATCACCGGGCCCGATGTGGTCCAGGCGGTGACCGGGGAGAAGGTCAGCCAGAACGGTCTGGGCGGCGCGGACGTGCACGCCGAGACCTCGGGCGTGTGCCACTTCGCGTACGACGACGAGGAGACCTGCCTGGAGGAGGTGCGCTACCTCCTCTCGCTGCTGCCGCAGAACAACCGGGAGAACCCGCCGGCCGTCGAGTCCGACGACCCGGCCGCCCGGCGCGGCGAGGCGCTGCTCGACCTCGTCCCGGCCGACGGCAACCGCCCGTACGACATGCGCAAGGTCATCGAGGAGATCGTCGACGACGGCGAGTACCTGGAGGTCCACGAGCGCTGGGCGACCAACATCATCTGCGCGCTGACCCGGCTCGACGGCCAGGTGGTGGGCATCATCGCCAACCAGCCGCAGTCGCTGGCCGGGGTGCTGGACATCGAGGCGTCGGAGAAGTCCGCGCGCTTCATCCAGATGTGCGACGCGTTCAACATCCCGCTGATCACCTTCCTCGACGTGCCCGGCTTCCTGCCCGGCGTCGACCAGGAGCACGGCGGGATCATCCGGCACGGGGCCAAGATGCTGTACGCGTACTGCAACGCGACCGTGCCGCGGATCTCGGTCATCCTGCGCAAGGCGTACGGCGGCGCGTACATCGTCATGGACTCCCAGTCCATCGGCGCCGACCTGACCTACGCCTGGCCGACCAACGAGATCGCGGTGATGGGCGCCGAGGGCGCCGCCAACGTGATCTTCCGCCGTCAGATCGCCGACGCGGACGACCCCGAGGCCATGCGCGCGCGCATGGTCAAGGAGTACAAGTCCGAGCTGATGCACCCCTACTACGCGGCCGAGCGGGGCCTGGTGGACGACGTCATCGACCCGTCCGAAACCCGTGAGGTCCTCATCCGGTCCCTGGCGATGCTGCGCGACAAGCACGCCGACCTGCCGTCCCGCAAGCACGGCAACCCGCCGCAGTAACGCCACGAGGGAGACGAACACCGTGAGCACGCCCACCGACATCGCCGGCCCCGCCTCGGCGGCCGCCACCCTGGTCCGGGTCGAGAAGGGCCACGCCGACGCCGAGGAGCTGGCCGCCGTCACCGCGGTGCTGCTCGCCCGCGCCGCCGCCACCGCCGGTCACTCCCGTGACGGCGCCGAGGCCCGCCCGCGCCGCAGCGCCGCGCGCTGGCGCCGCCTGGAGCGCCGCCCTGCGTTCAGCGCGCCGCACAGCTGGCAGGGCTGACGCGCCTCGCCCGACGCACGCGAAATCCCCCGCACTCCGATGGAGGGCGGGGGATTTCGCGTATCCGGCACCGGCGGTCCGGGCCGGTTCCGGCGGGCCGGGGCCCGCCGGAACCGGACACGGCTAACGCAGCCGGGCCATCAGCGCGTGCTCGACCAGCGTGATCAGCGCGCTCTTGGCCTCGCTGCGGTGGCGCGCGTCCGTGATGATGATCGGCGCGTCGGGGCCGATCTGCAGGGCCTCGCGGACCTCTTCGGGACTGTAGGGCTGGTGTCCGTCGAAGCCGTTGAGGGCGATGACGAAGGGCAGTCCGGAGTTCTCGAAGTAGTCGACGGCGGGGAAGCAGTCGGCGAGGCGGCGGGTGTCGACGAGGACGACGGCGCCGATGGCGCCGCGGACCAGGTCGTCCCACATGAACCAGAACCGGTCCTGCCCGGGGGTGCCGAACAGGTACAGGATCAGGTCCTGGTCGAGCGTGATGCGGCCGAAGTCCATGGCCACCGTGGTGGTGGTCTTGTCCGGCGCGTGGGTGAGATCGTCGATCCCCGCCGAGGCGGAGGTCATCACGGCTTCGGTACGCAGCGGGTTGATCTCCGAGACCGCGCCGACGAACGTGGTCTTGCCCACGCCGAAGCCGCCCGCCACCACGATCTTCGCGGAGGTGGTGGAGCGGGCTGCACCGCTAGAGCTTGCGAAGTCCACTGAGCACCCTTTCGAGCAGTGTCACGTCAGGCTGGCCGCCGGCGGACTCGTCGCCGCCGGGCTGGTGAATGGCGACGAGCCCGGCCTCGGCCAGGTCGGCTACGAGGATCCGGGCGACGCCGAGGGGGATGGTGAGCAGTGCGGAGATCTCGGCGACCGACTTGATCTCGCGGCACAGGTGGCAGATCCGCTGGTGCTCGGGCAACTGGCCCTGGAGCTGGGTGGGATCGGCCGTGGTGTGTACCAGTGCCTCGATGGCGAGCTGGTACCGGGGCCGGGTCCGGCCCCCGGTCATGGCGTACGGGCGCACCAGGGGGTTATGCGCGCCTCCCGTTGGGGAAGGTTCCGGAGCGAGGCGCTGAGGCGGCTGTACGGGCTGGATGCGGGGTGGCTGCGGTGGTTCGTACATAGGACTCTCGGGGGGCGCGTAGGAGGGCGCGTAGAGGTCCTGCTGGCCCTGTGGGGTCCAGGGCTGCGGGGGCATCGGCTCCTGGGGCTGCTCGCCGGGGTACTCCGGGGACGGTTCGCCCGGGTACGGGGAGCGGGCCTGGCGGCTCGGCGCGGAGGGGAAGTTGAAGCGCTTCATCGGGGCTTCTCCACGCGGTTCGGACGGCTGCCCATGGCCGTACGGATATCCGCTAGGGGGCGTTGCCACGTTTCCTCCTCCAACTCCAACGTGCCTGTCGGCCGGTCGCGCCACCGCACCCTATGGCGCGGTGGCGCGAAACGCACTCCATGTTTGCTAGTTGAGAAGACTGCCTTGCAATTCCGCGCGCAGGTCGGGGGTGAGGACGTTGCCCGCGCGATCGACGAGCAGGGCCATCTCGTAGCCGACGAGGCCGATGTCGCACTCCGGGTGGGCGAGTACGGCGAGGGAGGAGCCGTCGGAGATGGACATGATGAAGAGGAAGCCTCGTTCCATTTCGACGACGGTCTGGTTGACCGCGCCGCCTTCGAAGATGCGGGAGGCTCCGGCGGTGAGCGAGGTCAGGCCGGAGGCGACCGCCGCCAGTTGATCGGCTCGGTCACGGGGGAAGCCTTCGGACATCGCCAGAAGGAGTCCGTCGGCGGAGACCACCACGGTGTGGGACACCCCGGGGGTGTTGTCCACGAAGTTGGTGATCAACCAGTTCAGGTTCTGCGCCGCCTGGCTCATCGGGCTCACACTAACGCTCCTGATCGTAGGTGCTGCCGGGGCCGAAGCCCTGTTGGTCATGCTGGTCACGCGGGGTGATCCCGGCTCCCGCGTCGCGTCCCCGCTGGATGCCGCGGCGCAGGTTGCTGAGCCTGCCGCGGACGTCCTCCGGGGCCCGGGAGACCTGGGGGCCGCCCTGTCCGGTGGGCTCCGCGGCGCCCTCGACCAGGTTGGCCTTGGGCACCCTCCGGGGCAGACCGGAGGAGGTGACTCCGCCGGCCTTCGGCTCGCGGAGCTGTTCGGCGCGGTGCCAGCGCTGGTCGTTCTCCGACTGCCACCGGTTACCGTCCTCCTGCGGGGCCTGCCGCGGCCGTTCCGGCACCGCGGCCGCCGCCGGTTCCCCGACTGCCGCCTGTGCCCCTGTCTCCTCGATCGGCTGCCACTGCTTGTCGCGACGCGGAAGCCCTGCGTCGGTCACCGAGTGGACGCCGCTCGGAGAGGGGCCCGGACGGTGGAACTCTACGCGGTCCCGGGAAACTTCGGGACCGCCGGGTCCCGATTCCGTTTGCGTCCCGAACTGCGACGCGAAGGGCATTTCAAAAGATCCGGAATCGCCCCACTCTCCCTGCTGGGGAGGTGAGTTGTAGCCCGCGTACGGCTGTTGTTCCGGCTCTGTCTGGACGCTGAAGTCCGCTTCCGGTTCAGAGAAGGCGGAATCCTGGTACCCGGGAGCGGCCGGTCCCGGACCGGGCTGGGCCAGCAAATCGGGCTCGGCCGGGTCGTGCCGCGGCTCCTGCTCGTGCTGCATGGCCTGCAGCCCGCCGTACTGCCGCTGGAACTGCTCCTGGGCGTACGAGGAGTCGTCGAAGCCCAGCTCGGCGGCCGTACGGGAGGACAGCGCGGCGTCCTCGGGGGTGTAGGCGGGCTGCGGCTCGGGCTCCGGGGCGATCCGGGAGACCGTGAAGTCCTCCTGGGGCAGCTCCTCGCCGCCACCGCCGTGGGTGATCGCCTCGGGCAGCATCACCAGCGAGGTGGTGCCCGCCTGCTCACCGGCCGGGCGCAGCTGCACCCGGATGCCGTGCCGGTCGGCGAGGCGGCCGACCACGAACAGGCCCATGCGCTGGGAGACCGCGGCGTCCACGGTCGGCGGCTTGGCCAGCTTGTGGTTGATGTCGGCGAAGTCCTCGGCGGTCAGGCCGATGCCCTTGTCGTGGATCTCGACCACCACCCGGCCGTCCGGCAGCCGGGTCGCGGTGACCCGCACCTTGGTGTGCGGGGAGGAGAAGGTGGTGGCGTTCTCCAGCAGCTCGGCGAGCAGGTGGACGAGGTCGGTCACCGCCGTGCCGTGGATCTCGCTCTCGGAGATCCCGGCCAGCTCGATCCGCTCGTACGACTCCACCTCGGACGAGGCGGCGCGCAGCACGTCGATCAGCGGCACCGGCTGGTTCCAGCGGCGGCCCGGCTCCTCGCCCGCGAGGATCAGCAGGTTCTCGCCGTTGCGCCGCATACGGGTGGCCAGGTGGTCCAGCCGGAAGAGGTGCTCCAGCTGGTCCGGATCGGCCTCCCGGGCCTCCAGTTCGGAGATCAGGGTGAGCTGCCGCTCGATCAGGCCCTGATTGCGACTGGAAAGGTTCGTGAAGATCGCGTTGACGTTGCCCCGCAGCATCGCCTGCTCGGCCGCGAGACGGATCGCCTCGCGGTGCACCTGGTCGAAGGCGCGGGCGACCTCGCCCAGTTCGTCCCGGGTGTTGATCGGGATCGGGGTGACCCGGGTGTTCACCCGGCCCGGGTCGGTACGGGAGAGCTGGTCGACCACCATGGGCAGCCGCTGCTCGGCGACGTCGAAGGCGGCGTTGCGCAGCTGGAGCATGCTGTGGCTCATCGAACGGGCCATCCGGCCGGCCACGATGAACGCCACGAGCAGCGCGACGAGCACGATCGCCGCGTTCACGATCGTGTCCTGCTTTGCGTTCGCGGAGATTTGCGATGCCTCGTTCACGGCCTTGTCGACGAGGTTCTGCTCGGCTTCGCGGTAGGCGTCGAACTTGACGGTGGACGCGGCGAACCAGGCGTCCGGCGTGATGCCCTGGTCCGCCAGATCCTTGGGATCCGACCCACCGGCGATGGCCTGGATCATCCGGTCCATGGAAGGCGGATCGGTGTACGTCTTCCCCGCCGCCTCGGCCTTCTGCTTGGCCTCGGCGCTCTGCGCCTGCGCCCGCTTCTTGGCCGCGGTGAGGGTGTCCTCGAGCCGGGTCACGTCCTCCGGGGTGCCGGCGGCGTTGAACTCCCCGAGGGCGATGCCCTCCAGGTAGACATAGCTGCCGAAAGCGGTCAGCTGGGTCTTGCGGTCGGCCGCCGACGGACCCGGCTTGACCAGCAGATGTGTGCCGATGGAGCGCTGCAGCGACTCGGCGCCCTTGGCCAGCGAGACCGCGTAGACGGTGCGGCCGTAGGAGGTGATGTTGCCGGTGCCCAGACCCAGTTCATTGGCGAACTCGGTCAGCCCGTGCTCGACGCCGACGTACCCCTCTTCGGTCTTCACCGCGCCCAGCCGGTCGGTGTAGGCGTTCCGCCGCACCGCCGCCAGCTGGGGTTCGACCGACTTGAACGCCTTGAGGCGCCGTTTGAGGGTCGCGGTCTGCGGCATGTCGGCGGCCGCCTGATCGAACTCCTTCGCCGCCGCGTCGGTCGTCGCGCGCACCTTGCGCACCACGTCCTCATTCGTGCCGGTCAGCAGCGGGCCGGCGGTGCGGTCGCGCTCGTCGACCAGGGCGTGGGCGTAGGTCTCGGCGGCCCGGACCAGCTTGGCGGTGCGCTCCGCGTCCTGCGCCTCGTTCCAGGTGGCGACCGACGCCGACACCTGGAAGCCGCCGAAGACCAGGGCCACCAGCACGGGGATGAGCAAAATGGCGTACAGCCGCGTGCGCACCCCCCAGTTCCGCGGGGTGATCCGGCCACCGGTGGGGGCGGGCGGATCCGACGCATCTGCGGGCGGAGCCGCTGTGCGTGTACGCGGCGGCGGGGTGAAGTTCCCTCGCGCTTCTTGCGCGGGGTCCGGCGTGCTTCGCCTCACTCGACCAAAACCTCTCGGCGTCGGCACCGATCTCGTGCCGTTCCCAGTTGAGCCCTCTACTGCCCAGTTCAGCGAATTCCAGCACGCCCCGCAGGTGCTTTCCAAACACTGTGCAAACCGCTCAGTCTGTTGTCTAGACCAGAGATAAAACGGGCGTTAAGGGTGAGCCATGTCAAATGCCGAACTAATTGAACGCACAACGGAGTCGATCGTATGCGCTCCGTATCGACGAGCCGGGTTTTTCTCTGTCGAAACGTTATGAAGGCACGAGCCGGCCATGTCGTTGGACACAGCCCGCTCGTACCTTTGCTGCCGCACAACCTCCGGCGATCGGCTCCTACTTGAGCCGGGCCATCAGCGCGTGCTCGACCAAGGTGATGAGGGCGCTCTTGGTTTCGCTGCGGTGGCGCGCGTCGGTGGTGATGATCGGGGTGTCCGGGCCGATCTGCAGGGCCTCGCGGACTTCCTCCGGGGCGTAGGGCTGGTGTCCGTCGAAGCCGTTGAGGGCGATGACGAAGGGCAGTCCGGAGTTCTCGAAGTAGTCGACGGCGGGGAAGCAGTCGGCGAGGCGGCGGGTGTCGACGAGGACGACGGCGCCGATGGCGCCGCGGACCAGGTCGTCCCACATGAACCAGAACCGGTCCTGCCCGGGGGTGCCGAACAGATACAGGATCAGATCGTCGTCCAGCGTGATGCGGCCGAAGTCCATCGCCACGGTCGTCGTGGTCTTGTCCTGCACATGGCTCAGGTCGTCGATCCCCGCCGAGGCGGAGGTCATCACGGCTTCGGTGCGCAGCGGGTCGATCTCCGAGACCGCGCCGACGAACGTGGTCTTGCCCACGCCGAAACCGCCCGCCACCACGATCTTCGCCGAGGTGGTCGCGCGGGCGGGCGGGGCGCCGCCGCTAGAGCTTGCGAAGTCCACTGAGCACCCTTTCGAGCAATGTCACATCCGGCGTACCGCCCGTCTCCGAGCTGCCCCCCGGCTGGTGAATGGCCACCATGCCGGCTTCCGCCAGGTCGGCCACGAGAATCCGCGCCACGCCGAGGGGTATGTTCAGCAGCGCCGACACCTCCGCGACGGACTTGACCTCCCCGCAGAGATGGCAGATGCGCTGATGCTCGGGGAGCAGCCCCGCCAGATGCGCGGGGTCGGCCGTGGTGCTGACCAGCGCCTCGATGGCGAGCTGGTAGCGCGGCCGGGTCCGGCCTCCGGTCATGGCGTAGGGACGCACCAATGGCTGGTCGCCTTCACCCCCGTACGGCGTGTGGTGATGGCCGCCGTACGGGCCGGTCGAGGCAGGGGGCGGGGTCATGAGTCCTCCGGTCGGACAACAAGGTGACGACGTGTGCCGTCGGTCGGGGCCGGTGGGGGGCGCCCCGGCCGTGCGGCCGGGGCGGGCGGTCGGTGGGTGGTCAGTTCAACAGGCTGCCTTGCAGTTCGGCGCGCAGGTCGGGGGTGAGGACGTTGCCCGCGCGATCGACGAGCAGGGCCATCTCGTAGCCGACGAGGCCGATGTCGCACTCCGGGTGGGCGAGTACGGCGAGGGAGGAGCCGTCGGAGATGGACATGATGAAGAGGAAGCCTCGTTCCATTTCGACGACGGTCTGGTTGACCGTGCCGCCTTCGAAGATGCGCGAGGCCCCGGTGGTGAGCGAGGTCAGGCCGGAGGCGACCGCCGCCAGTTGATCGGCTCGGTCACGGGGGAAGCCTTCGGACATCGCCAGAAGGAGTCCGTCGGCGGAGACCACCACGGTGTGGGACACCCCGGGGGTGTTGTCCACGAAATTGGTGATCAACCAGTTCAGATTCTGCGCCGCCTGGCTCATCGGGCTCAACTAACGCTCCTGCTGGTAAGTCGGGCCTACGCCGCGATCATGATTGCCGTCCAGGCCGGTTCCGGCCCGGCGGCCCTGCTGAATACCCCGGCGGAGGTTGGTCAGCCTCCCGCGTACATCGTCGGGCGCGCGAGACACCTGGGGCCCCACCTGCTCGGGCTGCTGCGACGGCTGCGCGGCGCCCTCCACGAGATTCGCGCGGGGCACCCGCCGTGGCAAGCCGGACGACGTGATACCGCCGGCGGCGGGCTCGCGGATCTGTCCGGCGCGGCGCCAGCGCTCGTCGTTGGCCGACGCCTGCCACGCTGATCCCGCACCGCCCAGCCCCTGGAAACCGGAGCCGTTGGTGCCGCCGGTGCGCTGGGCACCGTTGGTCCCGCCCGGGCCGCCGGTCCCGGCCGCCCCGACACCGCCTGCCCCGACACCGTTGAAGTCACCGGTGTTCCAGGACGACGGCTGCTGCTGCTGTGCGGGCGGCTCGGGAGCCTGGGCGGGCGGCTCCGCGGGGTACCGGCCGCCGTCGCCCTGGTTGCCCGGGGTCTCGGGCTGGTTGTGGAGCCAGGTGGATTCGATGGTGTCGAATATCGGCGTCCGGCCGTCGCCGGGGCCGGCGGCGGGCGGCAGAGCGTCGTCCTGGCGGCCGCCGCGCTGGTTCCGGTCGTCCCGCACCTGCGGGAACTGGCCGGTGTCGCCGGGCCCCTGGCCCAGCTCCGGCCGGGCAAACTCGCCGGTGTCGCCGGGGCCGCGCCCGTAGTCGGGGCGGCCGAACTGCGCGGTGTCGCCGGGACCGCGGCCTTCCTGGCCGGGTACGGCGAACTCACCCGTGTCACCGGGGCCGCGGCCGACGTCGGGGCGCTGGAACTCGCCGGTGTCACCGGGGCCGCGGCCGAAGTCGGGGCGCTGGAACTCGCTGGTGTCACCGGGCCCGCGGCCGAAGTCCGGGCGCGGGAACTCGCCCGTGTCACCCGGTCCGCGGCGCGGCTCGAACAGGTTGGGGCCGTCGCTCAGCTGGGGCAGCTCACCGGTGTCGCCGGGGCCGCGGTTGCCGAACGGGTCGCGGCGCTCGCCCGGGCCGCCGAGATCCGGGCGGGCGAACTGGCCCGTGGTCTCGGGCTCCTCGTGCCCGCGCGGCTGGTCGCCCGCGTCGCGCCCTTCACGCGGCCATTCGTCCTCGAGACGGCCCCAGCTGGGGCCGGGCTGCTGCTGCGGACCGGGAAGCTCACGAGCCGGGTCGCGCGAGGGCAGCTGCGGACGGTTGCCCTGGTCTCCCGCGTCGGCGCGGGAGGGCGCACCGGTCGGCGGGGCGACCGTCGGACCCTGGTCACCGCGCGTGGGCAGCGGGGGACGGCCGGAGGGGTCACCGGCACCGTTGCCGGGCTCGTTCCGCGAGCGTCCGGGCGCCTCGAAGAGGTTCGGGCCGGAGGGGGCGCCGCCGCCGGAAGGACCAGCACCCGCACCGGCTCCCGCACCGGCACCGGCCGGCCGGGTCGGAAGGCCGCCGCCGCCGTTGCCGGGCAGCGCGGCGCGCGAACCCGCGCCGGGGACCTGCCGCCGCGAGGGCGCCGAACCGAGCAGTCCCGCCGAGCCGTTGTCGCCCTGCCCGCCGGAACCCGGACCGCCCTGGCCGCCGGGCCCACCGGCCTTGCCGCCGGCGCCCTGCGGCGCCGGCTTGCGGCCGCCCTGGGCGACGTCCACCGGCAGCATGACCAGCGCGGTCGTACCGCCCGAGTCGGACGGCCGGAGCTGGATGCGGATGCCGTGCCGCAGCGACAGGCGGCCGACCACGAACAGGCCCATGCGCCGGGACACCGACACGTCGACCGTGGGCGGGGAGGCCAGCCGCTCGTTGATCGCGGCCAGGTCCTCGGGCGACAGACCGATACCGGTGTCGTGGATCTCGACCAGCACCCGCCCGTCGGGCAGCGCGTGACCGGTGACCTTGACCTTGGTCTGCGGGGAGGAGAACGAGGTGGCGTTCTCCAGCAGCTCGGCGAGCAGGTGCACGAGGTCGTTGACGACCCGGCCCGCGACCTCGGTCGCCGGGACCGAGCTGAGTTCGATGCGCTCGTACTGCTCCACCTCGGAGGCGGCCGCGCGGAGCACGTCCACCAGCGGGACCGGCCGGGTCCAGCGGCGGCCGGGCTCCTCGCCCGCGAGAACCAGCAGGTTCTCACCGTTACGGCGCATACGGGTCGCGAGGTGGTCGAGCTTGAACAGCGAGGACAGCTGGTCCGGGTCGGCCTCGCGGCTCTCCAGCTCGGAGATGAGCGAGAGCTGTCGCTGGATGAGGCCCTGGCTACGGCGCGAGAGGTTGGTGAACATCGCGTTGACGTTGCCCCGCAGCAGCGCCTGCTCGGCGGCCAGCCGGACCGCCTCGCGGTGCACGTCGTCGAAGGCCGCGGCCACCTTGCCGATCTCGTCCCGGCTGTGCACGCCGACGGACTCGACGGAGGTGTCCACGTCCTGCGGGTCGGACTCGGACAGCTGCTTGACCAGCTCGGGCAGCCGCTTCTCGGCGACGTCCTGCGCGGTGTCCTGCAGCCGCCGCAGCGAGCGGACCATGGACCGGGCCACCACGAACGCGCCGACCAGCGAGACACCGAGCACCAGCAGGATCAGCGCACCGTTGAGGATGGCGTCCTGCTGGGCGGAATCGCGCAGCTCACGAGACTTCTGCGTCATCTCGCTGAGCAGCGTCTGCTCGATCTTGCCCATCTCGTCGATCTTGATACTGTCCTGGTCGTACCAGTCCAGATAGGTGCGCTTCTCGGCCTTGAGGCCGTCCGGGTCACGCACAGCCCGGTCGGCGTACATGGTCGCCGCCTTGATGTCCGGGCGGCTGTCCAGCGGCTCCAGCAGGTCCTCGGAGTTGCCCTGGCGGATCTGCTTGAAGCTGCCCAGCGCCTCGTTCTCCTTGTCGACCGCGGTCCTGGCGAACCGGCTGTCGTTGGCGGAGAACTGGGCGCCCTTGGGGTCGGCGAGGGCGGCGCTGATGAGCGCGCGCTGGATGGAGGCGTACTCCTTGGCGGAGGAGAAGGTGGCGAGCGCGCGGGTGTTGTTGATCATCGCGCGGTTGCTGGTCGCCTGCGCCATGTCCTGCGACAGCGACAGCAGCGAGTTGATCAGCTCGTTGTAGTCCTGGACCGTCAGCGAGTAGTACTGGCTGTTGTCGTACGCCGTGTCACGGATATCGTTGATCTTGCCGAGCTGGCGGTCGATGTTGACGAGCGTCGACTGCACACCGGCCATCGACTGATCGCCCGGCTCGACGTTGTCGGTCGCCTTGCGGAAGGCCGCGATCGCGCGGTTGGTGTCCTCGCGCGTGGAGACGACACCGTCGTCCTTCTCGTTGCCCTTGCTGGCCAGCGGCCCCGCCGACTTGTCCCGCTCCGCCTGGAGCGCGTTCGACAGCTGAGTGGCCTGCTGCGTCATGTCGGTGAGCAGCTTCATCTGGTCGAGCTGCTGGATGTTGTCCAGCGAGGTGTCGATACGGAGCGCTCCCAGCGTGGTCGCGGCGACCACGGGGAGCGCCAGCAGGGAGACCAGCCGGGTACTGATGCGCCAGTTCTTGAGGGCCATCCGGGCGCCGGGCCCGCTGGACGTCACCGGCGCGGTGGACTCGGCGGCGCCACCGCCACCGCTGGGCGCGCTGGTCTTCGTAGCGCTCTGGGCGCCGCCCTCGGGGCCCTGGTCGGCCGGGGGCCGCCCGCCGCCCTGGGCGCGCTGGGGCGAGGAGCCGCGGTCGGTCCCACCGCGCGGCTCCGGGTCCGCCGAAGCTTCCCCGCGGCCCTGGCGGGCCTGGGGAGACCCCATACCATCCCTCTTGAAACGTCCCTGCACTAGCGTCGCAACCTCTGGACCAGGCGCTCCACCGGGTCAGCGGTGGAGCGGTGTCGAGTCGAGGGGACCGCGGCCCCCCATTTCGGTCGTGAGTGACCGGCGCGCTTCCTTTCGTATATCGACAGGAGGAGCCCCCGCCGCTCGGCGCCTCTCTGTCTTGCGCCCCCATGCGCGCCGGCTGATCCCGCGGCGGTCCCGGGAATTCCAGCACAGTGCCGGATGCTGCAACAAGGGCAAGGGGTAAGGCTGTGACGCGCGTGACGCTCAGTACGGGCGTTATTACCGGACGTAGAAAGTCATGTCTGCGATAACGGACTTTTGTGAACGAGTCGATCGCGCATACGGCGTGTCCGGCTAGCGATGATCAAGAGCGGAACGTCTGCTTCGGGGGTGCAATGTCCGTTTCGGGGCGCGAATCGCGTGCCGTGAATGTGGCATTTGCCCGATCAGTCGTGAGCAAAATCACATGCTGGTCGAGACTTTTTCCGCGAATGCATGGGCAGGGCCGGACCTAGCCTGACGCTTTACACCACCAGTGGATACGACAACAACGCGAGGCATAAACCCAGTGAAGACGACGATGATGTTCCGCACGATAGCCAACCCCCGGCGCACCACCCTGGCCCATCTCGCGGACGCCGAGGAACTGCGGACCGAGACCGGCGAACAGCCGGAGCACCCCGTCGAACTGCCCACCCGGACCGCCAACCCCCGGCGCACCGTGCTGATGGAGGCCCCCGTAGAGGCCCCCGGCCACTGAGCCGCTTATTTCGGGGCTCGGTTCTCCCCCAGCTACCGCTGGGAGGTGCCCCCGCCGGGGCGCCTCAGTCAGTGTCGACGGTCGACCGTGCTCGGTCCCTCGTTCCTCGGGACCTGCGCGCGCTCTCCCTTTCGACACCGGCGCGCCCCTTTGGCTCACTCGCCGGCGCCCCCGCACGGGGGACGGGCGAGCCGACCCGGCGGCGCGCGGGAGGCGGGGCGATAGCCTGGAGCGTCAGTCTCCAGCGAGTTCAGATAAGAGGCACCAGCTTCCCGTGCGCATCGCCAGATTCTCCATCGACGGCAACGTCGCCTTCGGAGTGGTCGAGGGCGAGCCGTCCGACCAGGGCGGCCCCGTCGTCGACATCATCAAGGGACACCCCTTCGCCGAATTCGAGCGCTCGGGGCAGAAGATCCCCCTCAGCAAGGTCCGGCTGCTGCCGCCCGTCCTGCCCAACAAGGTCATCGGGATCGGCCGCAACTACGCCGAGCACGCCGCCGAACTCGGCAACGAGGTCCCCGACGTCCCGGTCGTCTTCTTCAAGCCGTCCACCTCGGTGATCGGCCCCGGCGACCCCGTCGCCTACCCCTCCTTCTCCTCCGAGGTGCACCACGAGGCCGAGCTGGCCGTGGTCATCGGACGGATGTGCCGCGAGGTTCCGCGCGAGCGGGTGGCCGACGTCATCCTCGGCTACACCTGCGGCAACGACATCACCGCGCGCGACGCGCAGCGGCGCGAGAAGCAGTGGGCCCGGGCGAAGGGCTTCGACGCCTCCTGCCCGCTCGGCCCCTGGGTGGAGACCGGCATCGACCTGGAGCGGGCCGGCGACCTCGCGATCATGTGCACCGTCAACGGCGAGCAGCGGCAGCTGGGCCGTACCAGCGAGATGGTCCGCTCGATCGAGGACCTGATCGTGCACATCACCGAGGCGATGACGCTGCTCCCCGGCGACGTCGTGCTCACCGGCACCCCGGCGGGCGTCGGCCCGCTCACCGTCGGCGACGAGGTCGCCGTCACCATCGAAGGCATCGGCACTCTCACCAACAAGGTGATCAAGCGTGGCTAGCGCAAGCTCCCCCGCCCCCGTGCGGGTTCGTTTCTGTCCTTCGCCGACCGGCAACCCCCATGTGGGCCTGGTCCGCACCGCCCTCTTCAACTGGGCGTTCGCCCGCCACCACGGCGGCAGCCTGGTCTTCCGCATCGAGGACACCGACGCCGCGCGCGACTCCGAGGAGTCGTACGCGCAGCTGCTGGACGCCATGCGCTGGCTCGGCTTCGACTGGGACGAGGGCCCCGAGATCGGCGGCCCGCACGCGCCCTACCGCCAGTCGCAGCGCATGGAGGTCTACGCCGACGTCGCGGCCAAGCTGCTGGACGCCGGCCACGCCTACCGCTGCTACTGCACGGCCGAGGAGCTGGAGGAGCGCCGCGAGGCCGCCCGCAAGGCCGGCCGCCCCTCCGGCTACGACGGCACCTGCCGCACGCTCAGCCCCGAGCAGATCGCGGCGCACGAGGCCGAGGGTCGCGCCTCGATCGTCCGCTTCCGGATGCCGGATGAGCCGATCACCTTCACCGACCTGGTGCGCGGCGAGCTGACCTTCACCCCGGACAACGTTCCGGACTACGGCATCGTGCGCGCCAACGGCGCCCCCCTCTACACGCTCGTCAACCCCGTCGACGACGCGCTGATGGAGATCACCCACGTGCTGCGCGGCGAGGACCTGCTGTCCTCCACCCCGCGCCAGATCGCGCTCTACCGGGCGCTCGCCGAGATCGGCGTGGGCGGCGGCCAGGTGCCCGCCTTCGGGCATCTGCCGTACGTCATGGGCGAGGGCAACAAGAAGCTGTCCAAGCGCGACCCCCAGTCGTCGCTCAACCTCTACCGGGAGCGCGGCTTCCTCCCCGAGGGGCTGCTCAACTACCTGTCCCTGCTGGGCTGGTCGCTCTCGGCCGACCGGGACGTCTTCTCCCTGGAGGAGATGGTCGCCGCGTTCGACATCTCCGGTGTCAACGCCAACCCGGCGCGCTTCGACCTCAAGAAGGCCGAGGCGATCAACGCGGACCACATCCGGCAGCTGGACGTCAAGACCTTCATCGAGGCGTGCGGCCCCTGGCTGCAGGCCCCGCACGCGCCCTGGTCCCCGGACCGCTTCGACGCGGCGGCCTTCGAGGCGCTGGCCCCGCTGGCCCAGACCCGGCTGACGGTGCTGTCGGACATCACCGCCAACGTCGACTTCCTCTTCCTGGCGGAGCCGGTGGAGGACGAGGCGTCGTGGACGAAGGCCATGAAGCCCGGCGCGGACGCCCTGCTCACCACCGCCCGGACGAAGATCGCCGAGCTCGCCGAGGCGGACTGGAAGGCCGAGCCCCTCAAGGAGGCCGTCCTCGCCGCAGGTGAGGAGCACGGTCTCAAGCTGGGCAAGGCGCAGGCCCCGGTCCGCGTCGCCGTCACCGGCCGCACGGTCGGTCTGCCGCTGTTCGAGTCCCTGGAGGTGCTGGGGCGCGAGCGCACCCTGGCCCGCATCGACGCGGCGCTGGCCAAGCTGTCGGCCTGACGCCGGAGGGGGCGCCGCGTGCCCGGCACGCGGCGCCACCGCACCGGCAATCCGTTTTGGTGGCCCGTCCACCATCGGGTAATGTTCTTCCTGCGCCGCCCGAGCGAGCCGAAAGGCCGGACGGAGGCGTAACCCAGACAAAACCCCTACGGGGGTGGCGTTTTGGTGGGGTATGGTGTAATTGGCAGCACGAGTGATTCTGGTTCACTTAGTCTAGGTTCGAGTCCTGGTACCCCAGCAAGAGATCTTCCCGATTTCGTCGAGAATCTCTTGATCAAGCAAGACCAGGCCCCCGTTGTGTAGCGGCCTAGCACGCCGCCCTCTCAAGGCGGTAGCGCCGGTTCGAATCCGGTCGGGGGTACGGATCTCCAGCGGTTATGGAGATCGCTAGGGCCCCCGTTGTGTAGCGGCCTAGCACGCCGCCCTCTCAAGGCGGTAGCGCCGGTTCGAATCCGGTCGGGGGTACTGGTCTATACCATGGGCTATGGTGTAATTGGCAGCACGAGTGATTCTGGTTCATTTAGTCTAGGTTCGAGTCCTGGTAGCCCAGCGCAGTACAGGATGTGCTGATTCAGGCCCCCGTTGTGTAGCGGCCTAGCACGCCGCCCTCTCAAGGCGGTAGCGCCGGTTCGAATCCGGTCGGGGGTACATACAGGAAAGGCCCTCCGTGGTGACACGGAGGGCCTTTTCATCGTGTCCCGGTCTTACGCCTCGTCGAAGCGGCGGCCGGACTCCTCGGCTTGGGCGAGCCGTCGCAGGCTCAGCAGCACCGGCTCGTACAGCACGGTCAGGGCGACGGACGCCTCGATCTGCTCGCCGGGCGTGTCGTACGTCTCCACCACATCCAGTTCGTGGACGGCCAGTTCGGACGCCAGCCGGGCGTACGGCAGCAAGTGGTCGGTGTCGTGCGGGTATCCGAGGCGGGCCAGCGAGGTGATGGCCTCCACCAGCATCCGGTAGGCGGGGGAGGGGCCGCCGGTCTCGTGGTCGTGGCTCCAGCCGAGCCGGTCCAGGAGGGTTTTCGCCTCCTCCCGGGCGTGGGCCGTCTCCGGGGCACTTTCGTCGGGGCCGGGGCCGTGTGGCAGCGCCCAGACCGCGGCCCCCAATCGCAGATGCTGGCTCAGCGACTCGTCCTCGGCGGCCTTCAGTACTTCGCGTGCGGTGGCCACCGGCATCCGGCCGACCTGGATCAGCGCCCGCACCAGCCGCAGCCTGCGCAGATGCTCCTCCCCGTACTCGGCCTTCGTGGCGGTGAGGCGTTCGCCGGGCGGCAGCAGCCCTTCGCGCAGGTAGTACTTGATCGTCGCGGTGGACACCCCGCTGCGCTCGCTCAGCTCCGCCAGTCGCATGCCGTATGCAGCCTTCCCTTGTGCTCGTGCTTGGAGAGTGTCACTATCCAAGCATGGGATAGCTTCACTATCCAAAGCTATCGCGACGTCGGAACGAGGGGATCACCATGGGTGCCGATGTGATCGAAGGCCGTATGACCGCCGAGGCCGAGGGGGAGGTGACCGTCTTCCTCATCGGGATGCGCGTCAACCGCTTCCGCGCGCTGCGCAGCTGGTGGCCGGTGTTCACGGCCATGCCGCGGATGCTGCGCGAGCTGTCCCGGGACAAGGAGAGCGGGCTGCTGGGCTACCAGCTGCTGGCCGGCCCGCCCCGGGTGCTGTACGTCGTCCAGTACTGGGGCTCGCACGAGAAGCTGCTGGCCTACGCCTCCGCGCAGGACAAGGAGCACCGCCCGGCCTGGGCCGCGTTCAACCGGCGGGCGCGGGAGGGCCGGGGGAGGGTCGGCATCTGGCACGAGACGTACGCCGTACCGGCCGGTGCGCACGAGGCGATCTACTACGACATGCCGGCGTTCGGGCTGGCCAAGGCCACCGGAGTCGTCCCGGTCGGCCGCCGCGGCGAGCGCGCGGCCGACCGGCTGTCGCTATAGGACGCGTAAGGGCGCGATGGGCGCCGTAACGCCGTGATCAGTTGCCCCTGCGGAGGGCGTCGGAGAGGCGGGCGGCCGCGTCGATGACGGCTTGGGCGTGCATGCGGCCCGGGTGGCGGGTCAGCCGCTCGATCGGTCCGGAGACCGAGACGGCGGCGACCACGCGGTTGGACGGGCCGCGCACCGGCGCGGACACGGACGCGACGCCCGGCTCCCGCTCGCCGATCGACTGGGCCCAGCCCCGCCGCCGTACGCCGGACAGCGCCGTCGCGGTGAAGCGGGCGCCCTGCAGGCCCCGGTGCAGCCGCTCCGGCTCCTCCCAGGCCATGAGGATCTGGGCCGCCGAGCCCGCCTTCATGGGGAGGGTGGAGCCGACCGGCACGGTGTCCCGCAATCCGGACAGCCGCTCGGCCGCCGCGACGCAGATGCGCATGTCGCCCTGGCGCCGGTAGAGCTGCGCGCTCTCCCCGGTCACGTCCCTGAGGTGGGTGAGGACCGGCCCGGCCGTGGCGAGCAGCCGGTCCTCGCCCGCCGCCGCGGCGAGCTCGGCCAGGCGCGGGCCCAGAATGAAGCGGCCTTGCATGTCACGCGCCACCATCCGGTGGTGCTCGAGTGCTACCGCGAGTCGGTGCGCCGTGGGGCGCGCGAGACCGGTGGCCCCGACCAGCCCCGCGAGGGTGGCCGGACCGGACTCCAGAGCGCTCAGTACCAGAGCCGCCTTGTCGAGAACGCCGACGCCGCTAGAGTTGTCCATGAGACGATACTCGCGTCTCACACTGTGAAACGCAAGTTCAATTTTTCGGGATACCCGCCACTCTGGAATGGCGGGCCCGCAGGCCAGGGCACGCACTCGACACGAGTTGGGCCGGCGAAGAGGCCGGCCGGAGGGAAAGCGATGGGACGGACACTCGCGGAGAAGGTCTGGGACGACCATGTCGTCCGGCACGCCGATGGCGAGCCGGACCTCCTCTTCATCGATCTGCACCTGCTGCACGAGGTGACCAGCCCCCAGGCGTTCGACGGCCTCCGCAAGGCCGGACGCCAGGTGCGCCGTACCGACCTCACCATCGCGACCGAGGATCACAACACCCCGACCCTCGACATCGACAAGCCGATCGCGGACCCCGTCTCCCGCACCCAGTTGGAGACGCTGCGCAAGAACTGCGCGGAGTTCGGGGTGCGTCTGCATCCGCTGGGCGACGTCGAGCAGGGCGTCGTCCACGTCGTGGGACCGCAGCTGGGACTGACCCAGCCCGGCACCACCGTGGTCTGCGGTGACAGCCACACCTCCACCCACGGCGCCTTCGGCGCGCTCGCGTTCGGCATCGGCACCAGCCAGGTCGAGCACGTGCTGGCCACCCAGACGCTGCCGCTGGCGCCGTTCAAGACCATGGCCGTCACCGTCGAGGGCGAGCTGCCCGAGACCGTCACCGCCAAGGACCTGATCCTGGCGATCATCGCCCGCATCGGCACCGGCGGCGGCCAGGGCTTCGTGATCGAGTACCGCGGCTCCGCCATCGAGAAGCTCTCGATGGAGTCCCGGATGACCGTGTGCAACATGTCCATCGAGGCGGGCGCCCGGGCGGGCATGATCGCCCCGGACGAGACCACCTTCGCCTACCTCGAGGGCCGCCCGCACGCCCCGCAGGGCGAGGACTGGGACGCGGCCGTCGAGTACTGGCGCACGCTGCGCAGCGACGACGACGCGGTGTTCGACCGCGAGGTGGTCATCGACGCCTCCGAGCTGGCCCCGTTCGTCACCTGGGGCACCAACCCCGGCCAGGGCGCGCCGCTGTCGGAGTCGGTGCCGGACCCGGCCGGCTTCGAGGACGCCAGTGAGCGGTTCGCCGCCGAGAAGGCCCTGGAGTACATGGGTCTGACGGCGGGTCAGCCGCTGCGCGACATCAAGGTGGACACCGTCTTCGTCGGTTCCTGCACCAACGGCCGCATCGAGGACCTGCGCTCCGCCGCCTCGATCCTGCAGGGCCGTTCGGTGGCCGACGGGGTGCGGATGCTGGTGGTCCCGGGCTCGGTGCGGGTGGCGCTGCAGGCCGTGGAGGAGGGGCTGGACAAGGTGTTCACCCAGGCCGGCGCCGAGTGGCGGCACGCGGGCTGCTCGATGTGTCTGGGCATGAACCCCGACCAGCTCGCCCCCGGTGAGCGCTCGGCGTCCACCTCCAACCGCAACTTCGAGGGCAGGCAGGGCAAGGGCGGCCGTACCCATCTGGTCTCCCCGCAGGTCGCCGCCGCCACCGCGGTGCTCGGCCACCTGGCCTCGCCCGCCGACCTGTCCGACGCCGACGTCACCGTTCCCGTGGGGGTCTGAGCAGCCATGGAAGCATTCACCACGCACACCGGCCGGGCCGTTCCGCTGCGCCGCAGCAACGTCGACACGGACCAGATCATCCCCGCGCACTGGCTCAAGAAGGTCACCCGCGACGGTTTCGAGGACGGGCTGTTCGAGGCCTGGCGCAAGGACCCGGAGTTCGTGCTCAACCGGCCCGAGCGCAAGGGCGGGACGGTTCTGGTGGCCGGTCCCGACTTCGGCACCGGCTCCTCGCGCGAGCACGCGGTGTGGGCGCTGCAGAACTACGGCTTCAAGGCCGTGATCTCCTCGCGCTTCGCCGACATCTTCCGCGGCAACTCCCTCAAGAACGGGCTGCTGACCGTCGTCCTGCCGCAGGAGACCGTGGACCGGCTGTGGAAGCTGGTCGAGGCGGACCCCACCGCGGAGGTCACCGTGGACCTCGTCGACCGTCAGGTTCGAGCCGAGGGAATCACGGCTGATTTTGAGCTTGACGAGAACGCCCGGTGGCGACTCCTGGAGGGGCTGGACGACATCAGCCTCACCCTCAGGGAGGAGGCCGACATCGTCGCGTACGAGGCTCGCCGCCCCTCCTTCAAGCCCAGCACGACGGTGCTCTGACCCCCCGGTTTCCCCTGCACAGAGCGGGTTTGGCATGATGCGCCGCCAGTCCTCGGACTGGCGGCGCATCGTCATGTTGAGGCCCCGTGAAGCGACAACTCGCCTCAGATGGCACAATCAGTGCATGGAACGCGACGGCCAACTCGAGCTCTACGGTCTTGTCGCCGACCGGCTCAAGGAAGCGCACACAAGGGTGCGCACACTGCAAGTCCCGGAGGGCGTACGGATGGCGCTGTCCCGGAAGCTGCTGGTGATCACGGCAGCGGCAAAACACGATCTCGCAGACGCGGCAAGGCGTCTGGAGCGGTTGATGAACGACCTCGACGAGGGTCGTTTCCCCGAAGATCCCGACTCCGACCGAAGTCCATGACGACCGAGTGCGTTGCGGCACAAGGGTGATTAGCCCGTTTCGTGTTTGATTTGCGGTATATATCTGCCTAACGTGCGAAAAAGCTTGAACACATTCGTTCCGGCAATGTCTCCGAAGGGGAAGACGTGAACAAGGCGCAGCTCGTAGAAGCGATTGCAGACAAGGTCGGCGGACGACAGCAGGCCGCCGACGCGGTCGACGCGGTACTGGACGCCATCGTCCGCGCGGTGGTCGGCGGGGATCGAGTTTCGGTCACCGGTTTCGGTTCGTTCGAGAAGGTGGAACGGCCCGCCCGGTACGCCCGTAACCCGCAGACCGGGGAGCGCGTCCGGGTCAAGAAGACCTCGGTGCCGCGTTTCCGCGCGGGCCAGGGTTTCAAGGACCTGGTGAGCGGTTCGAAGAAGCTGCCGCGGGGCGGCGAGGTGGCCGTGAAGAAGGCCCCCAAGGGCAGCCTCCAGGCCGCCGCGAAGAAGGCCGCGGCCAAGAAGGCCACCGCCAAGAAGGCGGCTCCGGCGAAGAAGGCGACCGCCAAGAAGGCCGCCGCCAAGAAGGCGCCCGCGAAGAAGGCCCCGGCGACGAAGGCCGCCGCCAAGAAGGCGGCTCCGGCGAAGAAGACGACCGCCAAGAAGGCCGCCGCGAAGAAGGCCCCGGCGCGCAAGACGACCGCGCGCAAGGCCCCCGCCAAGAAGTCCACCACCGCCAGGAAGCGCTAGTCGTCGCCGCGCAGCGGCACCGTTCACGCGCCGGGCCGGGCTCCGAAGAGGGAGCCCGGCCCGCGGTGCGTCACGGGCCCGGAACCACCGCCGGGCGCTTCAGAACGTCTGCAGGGTGACGAAGACGACGCGCCGCTCGGCGCCCTCGCCCGCCACCTCGATCCGCACCCGCTGCCCGGGCCGCAGCATCCGCAGCCCCCCGGCGTCGAATGCCGCCGCGTCGAAGGGCAGGGGAGTGCCGTCGTCGAGCAGCACACTGCCCGTACGGGCGTCGGGGTCGTAGGTGTAGGCCGTTCCCTGCATACCCGCCAGCCTAGTCCGCACCACCCGCCGCCTCCCTCCGGGGCACCCCTATGTGCCGGGCAGGGGCGCGGCCCGCGGGGTGCCGCACAGCCGGGCCGTGTGGGTGCCCACGCCCAGCGCCAGCGCCGCGCGCAGATCCTCGCCGGTGTCCACGTCGCGGCGCACCGAATCGACCCCGGGCAGCTCGATCTCGTACGCCCCGGATGCCCGGTGCCGGGCCCGGGAGGCGCCCCCGAAGGCGGGGGCGAGGTCGGTGCCCGGCGCCGCCGCGAGGAGAGTCGTGCCGACCCCCGCCGCGTCTGCCAGAAAGGCGCGTGGGAAGCCCGCGGCGGCTTCGAGCACCTGGTCGAGGTCGGCCGTCCGCAGCGCCGGGAGATCGGCGTTCAGCGCCGCCACGGAGGCCCTGGGACGGTCCTCCCGGACCGCCCGGGCGCCGTGCGCGAGCGCCGCGTTCAGCCCGCGCCCCGGCGTATCGGGCAGGATCCGGGCGCCGAGGGCCGCCAGCTCGCGCCCGGCGAGCGGATCGTCGGTGACCACGGTCACCCCGCCGACGCTCCGGCCCGCCAGCGCCGCCCCCACCGTGTCCTTGGCGAACGCCAGCGCGAGACCCGGCCGGAGGGTGTCCCCGGCGGCGTCGGAGAGCCTGCTCTTCGCACGTGACAGGGGCTTGAGCGGCACCACCAGCGTCCACAGCACAGGGCTTGCGTTTCTTCCCACGGACCCCATTCTCGCCTGCTGCCCGGCTTGCCCCGGACGTCGCGGGGTTACGGTGTCCTCGACAGACCGAGTACCTGGAGCGACACTTGTGCGGCTGCCCGGACGGCAGCAAGCCAGCAGGTCAGCAGGGTCCAAGAGGAGGATGTTCCGAGTGTCCGGCCGCAGAATCGGCTTCTGGTACCGCATGGCGGCGGTCATGGTGAAACCGCCACTGGTGGTTCTGTTCAAGCGGGACTGGCACGGAATGGAGCACATTCCCGCCGACGGTGGTTTTATCACCGCGATCAACCACAACTCGTATCTCGACCCGCTCTCCTACGCGCACTTCCAGTACAACAGCGGACGCGTGCCCCGCTTCCTCGCCAAGGCCGCCCTCTTCAGGGGCGGCTTCGTCGGCACCATGCTGCGCGGCACCGGCCAGATCCCCGTCTACCGCGAGTCGACCGACGCGGCCAACGCCTTCCGGGCCGCCGTCGACGCCATCAACAAGGGCGAGTGCGTGGCCTTCTACCCCGAGGGCACCCTGACCCGCGACCCCGACATGTGGCCGATGCGCGGCAAGACCGGCGCCGCCCGGGTCGCCCTGCTCACCAAGGCGCCGGTCATCCCGGTCGCCCAGTGGGGCGCCAACGAGGCCGTACCGCCGTACGCCAAGGAGAAGAAGGTCCGGCTCTTCCCGCGCAAGACGCTCAAGGTGCACGCGGGCCCGCCGGTGGACCTGTCCGAGTACTACGGCCAGGAGCCCACCGCCGACGTGCTGCGGGCGGCCACCGACACCATCATGGCCGCCGTCACCGAACTCCTCGCCGAGGTCCGCGGCGAGCCGGTGCCCGCCCGGGCACGCGAGGTCTCCGCCGACCGGCCGCACATCGCCGACCAGCCGCGCCCCCTGGCCGAAAGCCCCGCGGCCGAAGAGGAGAGCAAGTGACGCGCTGCGCCGTCTACGGCACCGGCTCCTGGGGCACCGCCTTCGCGATGGTGCTCGCCGACGCCGGCTGCGAGGTGACGCTGTGGGGCCGCCGGCCCGATGTCGTCGAGGCCATCAACACCGGCCGCACCAATCCCGACTACTTCCCCGGCATCCGCCTCCCCGACGGGGTGCGGGCCACCACCGACCCGGCCGAGGCCGCGCGCGACGCGGAGTTCACCGTCTTCTCCGTGCCCTCCCAGACGCTGCGCGGCAACCTCGCCGCATGGGCCCCGCTGCTGCCCGCCGACACCGTGCTGGTCTCCCTGATGAAGGGCGTCGAACTCGGCACCGCCAAGCGCATGAGCGAGGTCATCGCGGAGGTCGCCGACGCGCCCGCGGAGCGCGTCGCGGTGCTCACCGGCCCCAACCTCGCCAAGGAGATCGCCGCCCGGCAGCCCGCGGCCTCCGTGGTGGCCTGCCGGGACGAGGACGTGGCACGCCGCCTCCAGACCGCCTGCCACACCCCCTACTTCCGCCCGTACACCAACACCGACGTGGTGGGCTGCGAACTCGGCGGCGCGGTGAAGAACGTCATCGCGCTGGCCGTCGGCATCGCAGACGGCATGGGCCTCGGCGACAACGCCAAGGCGTCCCTCATCACCCGCGGGCTCGCCGAAACGACCCGGCTGGGCCTGGCGATGGGCGCCGACGCGCACACCTTCGCGGGCCTGGCGGGCATGGGAGACCTGGTCGCCACCTGCTCCTCGCCGCTGTCCCGCAACCACACCTTCGGCACCAACCTGGGCCGCGGCATGACCCTGGAGGAGACCATCGCGGTCACCCGGCAGACGGCGGAGGGCGTCAAGTCGTGCGAGTCCGTACTGGATCTCGCCCGGCGCCACGACATCGACATGCCGATCACCGAGACCGTGGTGGGCATCGTCCACGACGGCAAACAGCCGCTCGTCGCGCTCAAAGAGCTGATGTCGCGCAGCGCGAAGGCCGAGCGGCACTGACGTCGTCCGAACCGCAAGGTAACCTCAACGCGATATGAGCAGCCAGACTCCTTCCTCAAGCCCTGCCCCGGCTTCCTCCGCCGGTGAGCCGCGGAAGCCGCGCGTCGCCGTCGTCTTCGGCGGCCGCAGCTCCGAGCACGCCATTTCCGTGGTCACCGCGGGGGCCGTGCTGCGCGCCATCGACCGCGAGAAGTACGACGTGCTGCCGATCGGCATCACGGCGGACGGCCGTTGGGCACTGACCGCCGACGCGCCCGAGCGGATGGCCATCGCGGACCGGCAGCTCCCGAGCGTCGAACGGCTCGCCGAGTCCGCGGAGGGGTCGGTCGTGCTGCCGGTCGACCCGGGCAGCCGCGAGGTCGTCTACAGCGAGCCGGGCGCGGTGCCCAAGGCGCTCGGCGACGTCGACGTCGTCTTCCCCATGCTCCACGGCCCGTACGGCGAGGACGGCACCCTCCAGGGGCTGCTGGAGCTGTCCGGCGTGCCCTATGTGGGCGCCGGGGTGCTGGCCTCCGCCGTCGGCATGGACAAGGAGTACATGAAGCGGGTGTTCGTCTCGTTCGGGCTGCCCGTCGGCCCGTACGAGGTGATCCGCCCCCGCGACTGGGAGCGGGACCCCGCCGCCGCCCGCGCCAGGATCACCGAGTTCGCCGGTGAGCACGGCTGGCCGGTCTTCGTGAAGCCCTCGCGGGCCGGTTCCTCCATCGGCATCACCAAGGTCGACCGCCCCGAGCAGCTGGACGAGGCCATCGAGACCGCCCGGCACCACGACCCGAAGGTCATCGTGGAGGCGCTGCTGCGCGGCCGCGAGATCGAGTGCGGGGTGCTGGAGTTCGAGGACGGGCCGCGGGCCAGCGTGCCCGCCGAGATCCCCCCGGTCTCCACCCACGACTTCTACGACTTCGAGGCCAAGTACATCGACGCGGCCCCCGGTGTCGTGCCCGCGCCGCTCACCGCGGAGCAGACCGAGCGGGTCCGGGAGCTGGCGGTGCGCGCGTTCGACGCGGTGTCCTGCGAGGGCCTGGTGCGCGCGGACTTCTTCCTGCTGGACAGCGGCGAGTTCGTGATCAACGAGATCAACACGATGCCCGGCTTCACCCCGATCTCCATGTACCCGCGCATGTGGCAGGAGAGCGGCGTGAGCTACCCGGAGCTGGTGGACCGGCTCATCCAGGCCGCGCTGCGCCGCTCCACGGGGCTGCGCTAGGGGATGTCCGGCCGGACGCGGGCCGGTCGGCCCGCGCCCGTCGCACCACACCCGCCGCAACGGTCTTCTCGACGGGGCCCGCGAGGTCGGTCAGCGCATCGGCCTCGCGGGCGTACGTCCCCGGCATCGGTGTGCGGAACTCACCGGCCTAGCATGCGGGGGAGCTGGACTCAGATATGCACCACCGGGCAGGTGAGCGTGCGCGTGATCCCTTCCACTTGCTGGACTTTCGCGACCACCATGCGGCCGAGTTCGTCGACCGTCTCGGCCTGGGCGCGCACGATCACGTCGTACGGACCCGTGACGTCCTCGGCCTGTATCACCCCCGGGAGCTTGGCGATGACGTCGGCGACGGTCGACGCCTTGCCGACCTCGGTCTGGATCAGGATGTAAGCCTGTACCACGGAACCTCCAGGGCGGCTACGAGGATCATGTGGGGAGAAGGGACGCCACGGTACCGCGTCGCCACGCGGCGAGGGGAGACCCGCGCGGGGTGCGCGGCGCGGCGGGCACAGGGCCACGAGCACGAAGGGGCAATGCGATGAAGGGCACCGTGGGCGAGTTGGGGGAGTTCGGGCTCATCAGAGAGCTCACGTCCCGGCTCACCACCACCTCGGCGGTGAAGCTGGGGCCCGGTGACGACGCCGCGGTCGTGGCCGCACCGGACCGCAGGGTGGTGGCCAGTACGGACGTCCTGCTGGAGGGCAGGCACTTCCGCCGGGACTGGTCCACCGCCTATGACGTCGGCCGCAAGGCCGCCGCGCAGAACCTCGCGGACATCGCGGCCATGGGCGCGGTGCCGACCGCGCTGCTGCTGGGCCTGGTGGTGCCCGCGGATCTGCCGGTGACCTGGCCGGCCGAGATGATGGACGGGATCCGCGACGAATGCCAGGTGGCGGGCGCCGCGGTGGTCGGCGGCGACGTGGTGCGCGGGGACGCCATCACCATCGCCATCACCGCCCTGGGCGATCTGCGCAACCACGAGCCGGTCACCCGATCCGGTGCCCGGCCGGGCGACGTTGTCGCCGTCACCGGCTGGCTGGGCTGGTCGGCCGCCGGGCACGCGGTGCTCTCGCGCGGCTTCCGCTCGCCGCGCGCCTTCGTCGAGGCGCACCGCCGCCCGGAGCCGCCGTACCACGCGGGACCGGCCGCCGCCGGACTGGGCGCGACCGCGATGACCGACGTCAGCGACGGGCTGGTGGCCGACCTCGGGCACATCGCCGAGGCCAGCCAGGTCCGTATCGATCTGCGCTCGGGGGACATCGACATCCCCTCGCAGATGTCGGACATCGGGCAGGCGGTGGGCGTCGACCCGATCCAGTGGGTGCTCAGCGGGGGAGAGGACCACGCGATCGTGGCCACCTTCCCGTCGGACGTGAAGCTGCCCGCCCGCTGGAAGGTGATCGGCGAGGTGCTCAACCCGTCGGCGCTGCCGCAGGTGACGGTCGACGGGGCGCCCTGGGTGCACGCGGGCTGGGACCATTTCGGGGATGACCAGGGCGCCGAGTAGATTCGGCCATATGGCCACGTCTACCGATGACCCCCGCGTGCCCGGCGCACCCCGCGTCCCCCGCGACCACCGGGTGCCCGTCCGCGTCCTCACCGTCGCCGGGTCGGACTCCGGCGGCGGTGCGGGCATCCAGGCCGACCTGAAGACGATGCTGGCCCTGGGCGCGCACGGGATGAGCGTGCTCACCGCGGTGACGGCGCAGAACTCCCAGGGCGTCCAGGGCGCCTGGGAGCTGCCCGCCGAGGCGGTCCGCGCCCAGTTCCGCAGCGTCGTGGACGACATCGGTGTCCAGGCGGTCAAGACGGGCATGCTGGCCACCACCGAGCTGGTCGAGACCGTCGCCGGGCTGCTGGCGGGGCTGCCCGCCCCGGTGGTCGTCGACCCGGTCGGGGTCTCCAAGCACGGCGATCCGCTGCTGGCCGCCGAGGCGCTGGACGCGGTCCGCACCAAGCTGCTGCCCACCGCCACCGTCGCCACCCCCAACCTGGACGAGGTCGCCCAGCTGACCGGCATCCGGGCCGGTTCGGAGGGCGATCTGCGCCGGGCGGCGCGCGCGGTGCTGGACTTCGGCCCGCGCTGGGCGCTGATCAAGGGCGGCCATCTGCCGGGCGACGCGGTGGACCTGCTCACCGACGGCACCGAGGAGCACTGGCTGCGGGCGCCCCGCCATGACAACCGCCACACCCATGGCACCGGCTGCACCCTCGCCTCGGCGATCGCCACCTACCTCGCGGGCGGCATGGCGGTCCCGGAGGCCGTCACGGCGGCCAAGGAGTACGTCACGGGCGCGATCGCCGCGGGCTTCCCCCTGGGCACGGGCATCGGCCCGGTCGACCACGGCTGGCTGACCGCCCCGCCCCGTACGTAGCGGAGCATGCGTAAAGGCCGGTCCACGTCATGGTGGACCGGCCTCGGCAACCGGAATCCCGCTCGCGCGGGGAAGGCGTGCGCCTAGCGCGAGACCTTGCCGGCCTTGATGCACGAGGTGCAGACGTTGAGCCGCTTCGGGGTCCGACCGACCACAGCGCGCACCGTCTGGATGTTGGGGTTCCAACGACGGCGGGTGCGGCGGTGCGAGTGCGAGATGTTGTTGCCGAAGCCCGGCCCCTTGCCGCAGACGTCGCAGTTGGCAGCCACGGGTTACTCCAAAGACGGGTCAGCCTCGCTTCCCGCGAGGAGACAGAAACTTATCGGGAACCCCGGCGTAGCCAGGATCGTGGAAGACCGGCGGCGCCAGGGGGAATAGCCCGACTCTCATCGGGCAACCGGAGCAGCATACAACGGCCACTCCCGTACAACGAAACTATCATGGCTGCCCCAGCACCCGCGGTGGGCGCCGACTAGCCTGCGATGACGCGATGCCCGACCCGTCCCCGTCCCCTGAGACATCCCTCACCGTCCCGAGGAGAACGTACGTGCCGCACACGCTCGACGCCGATGCGGTACGGATCTGGTGCGGGCTCGCCCTGGACGCGCTGGGCCGGGCCCGCGAGGACATCGACGCGATCAACGTCTATCCGGTCGCGGACGGCGACACCGGCACCAATCTGTATCTGACCGTCGAGTCCGCCGCCCAGGCCGTCGACGCCGCCTTCGAGCGCCACCCCGCCTCGGCCGGTGCCGCCCGTCCCAGCCTCGCCGACGTGGTGCGCGCCATGGCCCACGGCGCCCTGATCGGCGCGCGCGGCAACTCCGGCACCATCCTGGCCCAGCTGCTGCGCGGCATGGCGGACGTGCTGGCCGAGGGTGACAGTGCGGAGGACGGCGACGAGGCGGGCGGGCTGCGGCGGGCCCTGCGGCGCGCCGTCGACCTGGCGTACCTCGCCGTCGCGCACCCCGTCGAGGGGACCGTGCTGACCGTGGCCGTGGCCGCGGCCGAGGGCGCGGAGCGGGCCACCGGGGACGTCGGCGCGGTGGCGCGCGCGGCGTACGAAGGGGCGCGCGCCGCACTCCAGGCCACCCCGGGACAGCTCGACGTCCTGGCCCGCGCGGGCGTCGTCGACGCGGGCGGCTACGGCCTGGTCACGGTGTTGGGCGGGCTCGCCGAGGCGCTGTCCGGCGAGCCCCCGGCGGCGCCGCCCGCGGCCCCCGCCATCCCCGCTCCCGCCGGGGAGATCGCCGGGGCCGGGCCGGTGG
The DNA here is from genome assembly GCF_042958345.1 of Streptomyces sp. NPDC007983. Classification (NCBI taxonomy): domain Bacteria; kingdom Bacillati; phylum Actinomycetota; class Actinomycetes; order Kitasatosporales; family Streptomycetaceae; genus Streptomyces; species Streptomyces sp. NPDC007983. The sequence continues at coordinate 183,697 of NZ_JBIBJI010000009.1, read as the reverse complement.
ACTGTTCCGCCGACGGGCCCGCGTTCGAGGTGATCTACCTCCTGGAAGCCGGTGACGGCGCCGTCGCGGCCTTGCGCGAGCGGCTGGACGCACTCGGTGACTCGCTCGTGATCGTCGGCGGCGACGGACTGTGGAACGTCCACGTCCATGTGGACGACGCGGGCGCCGCGGTGGAGGCGGGCATCCAGGCCGGACGCCCGTACCGCATCCGCATCACCCACTTCGGCGCCCCCGCCGAGCGCCGCCCCGCAGCCCCGGAGCTGGACCGCACCGAGCGGCGGCCGGACGGGCCGGCCGGCGAGCGCGCGACCCGCGCCGTGGTCGCCGTCGTCCCCGGCGACGGCCTCGCCGCGCTGTGCGCCGAGGCCGGGGCCACCGTGGTCGCCACCGACCCCGGGAAGCCGCCCGGCGGCAGCGAGCTGGCCGAGGCGATCCGGCGGGCCCACGCCCGCGAGGTGGTGCTGCTGCCCAACGACGCCGGGCTGCGCCACCCGGCGGCGGCCGCCGCCGCGCAGGCCCGCGCCGAGGGCGTGCGGGTCGCCGTCATCCCCACCCGCTCCCCGGTCCAGGGCATCGCCGCGCTCGCCGTGCACGAGCCCGCCCGCAGCTTCGACGAGGACGTCGTCGCGATGACCTCCGCCGCGGGCGCCACCCGCTGCGCCGAACTGGCCGTCGCCGAGCACCGGTCCTGGACCATGGCCGGGGTCTGCCAGGCCGGGGACGTCCTGGGCCTGATCGACGGCGATGTGGCGGTGATCGGCGCCGAGCTGGCCCCGACCGCCGAGACGGTCCTGGACCGGATGCTGGCCGCGGGCGGGGAGATGGTCACGCTGGTGCTCGGCGCGGGCCTCCCGGACGAGATCGCCGAGCGGCTGGAGCGGCACGTACGGGAGGGCCACTTCGCCGTCGACACGGTCGTCTACCGGGGCGGCCAGCCCTCCGCGCCGCTGATCATAGGCGTCGAATGATCCCGGGCATGACCCGGTGAATGCCCCCGCTTGTCGGTGGTGTGGTGTGCAATGGACTGCGTGCCCGTGCTGGATGAACCCCTGAAGAAAGTCCTCGGCGGCAACACCGCGAAGGTGATGGCCGAGCACCTCGGCCTGCACACGGTCGGCGACCTGCTGCACCACTACCCGCGGCGGTACGCGGAGCGCGGTGAGCTGACGCGCCTGTCCGATCTGCCCCTGGACGAGCATGTGACCGTCGTCGCGCAGGTCGCGGACGCCCGCGTGCACAAGTTCAACAGCGGCCGGGGCCAGCGTCTTGAGGTCACCATCACCGACGGCAGCGGCCGCCTCCAGCTCGTCTTCTTCGGCAAGGGCGTCCACAAGCCGCGCGCGGAGCTGCTGCCCGGCAGCCGCGCCATGTTCGCCGGGAAGGTCTCGGTCTTCAACCACAAGCGGCAGCTGGCGCACCCCGAGTTCAAGCTGCTGCGCCCGGACAGCGGCTCGGAGGCCGTGGAGGCGTTCGCCAACCAGCTGCTGCCGCTGTATCCGGCCTGCAAGCAGATGGAGTCCTGGCAGATCCAGCAGGCCGTCGACACCGTCCTGGGCCCGGCGGGCCGGGAGGACGCCGCGCTGGCCGGGCTGATCGACCCGCTGCCCGAAAGCCTCCGCGAGGGCCGCGGCCTGGCCACACTGCCCGAGGCGCTGCGCAGCATCCACCGGCCGCGCACCAAGGCCGACATCGCCGCGGCGCGCGACCGGCTCAAGTGGGACGAGGCGTTCGTCCTGCAGGTCGCCCTCGCCCGCCGCCGCCAGGCCGACGCGACGGCGCCCGCCGCGCCCCGCAGGCCGGTGGAGGGCGGCCTGCTGGACGCCTTCGACGCGCGGCTGCCGTTCACCCTCACCGACGGCCAGCGGAAGGTCAGCGCCGAGATCTTCGCCGACCTGGCCACCGACCACCCCATGCACCGGCTGCTCCAGGGCGAGGTCGGATCCGGCAAGACGATGGTCGCGCTGCGCGCGATGCTCGGCGTCGTGGACGCCGGGGGACAGGCGGCGATGCTCGCGCCGACCGAGGTCCTCGCCCAGCAGCACCACCGGTCGATCACCGAGATGATGGGCGAGCTGGCCGAAGGAGGGATGCTCGGCGGCGCCGAGCAGGGCACCAAGGTCGTGCTGCTCACCGGCTCCATGGGGGCCGCCGCCCGCCGCCAGGCGCTGCTGGACCTGGTCACCGGCGAGGCCGGGATCGTGATCGGCACCCACGCGCTCATCGAGGACAAGGTCCAGTTCCACGACCTGGGCCTGGTGGTGGTCGACGAGCAGCACCGCTTCGGGGTCGAGCAGCGCGACGCCCTGCGCTCCAAGGGCAAGCAGCCCCCGCATCTGCTGGTGATGACGGCCACCCCGATTCCGCGGACCGTCGCCATGACCGTCTTCGGCGACCTGGAGACCTCCGTCCTGGACCAGCTGCCGTCCGGCCGTTCCCCGATCGCCTCCCATGTGGTGCCCGCCAAGGACAAGCCGCACTTCCTGGCCCGGGCCTGGGAGCGGGTGCGGGAGGAGGTGGCGGGCGGACACCAGGCGTATGTGGTGTGCCCGCGCATCGGAGACGAGGAAGACGAGGAGAAGGCGACCAAGGCGGCGAAGCAGAAATCCGCCGAGGACAAGGAGAAGAGCGCCGAGGACGAGGCGGAGAAGCGCCCGCCGCTCGCGGTCCTCGACGTCGCCGACAAGCTCGCCGCGGGCCCGCTGAGCGATCTGCGGGTGGAGGTGCTGCACGGCCGGATGGCGCCGGAGGCCAAGGACGAGGTGATGCGCCGCTTCGCCGCGGGCGGGGTGGATGTGCTGGTCGCCACGACCGTCATCGAGGTGGGCGTCAACGTGCCCAACGCCACCGCCATGGTGATCATGGACGCCGACCGGTTCGGCGTCTCCCAGCTGCACCAGTTGCGCGGCCGGGTCGGGCGGGGCTCGGCCCCGGGGCTGTGCCTGCTGGTGACCGAGATGCCCGAGGCGAGCCCCGCCCGGGTGCGGCTCGGCGCGGTCGCCGCCACACTCGACGGCTTCGAGCTGTCCCGGATCGACCTGGAGCAGCGCCGCGAGGGTGATGTGCTCGGCCAGGCCCAGTCCGGCGTCCGCTCCTCGCTGCGGGTGCTCGCCGTCATCGACGACGAGGAGGTCATCGCCGCCGCCCGGGAGGAGGCCACCGCGATCGTCACGGCCGACCCCGAGCTGACCGGCTACCCGGAGCTGCGCATCGCGCTGGACGCCCTGCTGGACAAGGAGCGGGAGGAATTCCTCGACAAGGGATGAGCCGGCGCCGCCACGCGGGGGTCCCGAGCGGCGCCGGACGCCATATCGTGGAGGGGCAGCGGCCCGACGTACTGCCCGCCGCTGCCCCGACCACCGCGACCACCACCGTGACGACCACCGCGAAGGACTGCCACACCCATGACCCGCGTGATCGCCGGAGCGGCCGGCGGACGCCGCCTGGCCGTGCCGCCGGGAAACGGCACCCGACCCACCTCGGACCGGGCGCGCGAGGGCCTGTTCTCCACCTGGGAATCGCTGCTCGGCTCGCTGAGCGGGGCCCGGGTCCTCGATCTGTACGGCGGCTCCGGCGCGGTCGGCCTGGAGGCGCTGTCCCGGGGCGCGGCCCATGTGCTGCTGGTCGAGTCGGACGCGCGCGCCGCCCGCACCATCCGGGAGAACATCCGGGCGCTGGGGCTGCCCGGCGCGGAGCTGCGTACCGCGAAGGCCGCGGTGACCGCCGGCGGCCCGCCCCCGGCCACCGGCCCGTACGACGTCGTCTTCCTGGACCCGCCCTACGCCGTCACCGATGACGATCTCCGCGAGATCCTGCTCACACTCCGTGGCAAAGGCTGGCTCGCACCCGACGCGCTGGCCACCGTGGAGCGCAGCACCAGAGGCGGGGAGTTCGGGTGGCCGGCCGGTTTCGAGGGACTGCGGTCCCGTCGCTACGGCGAGGGCACGCTTTGGTACGGTCGCGCCGCCTCGACGTGCGACAACGCGTCATGACCGGACCCGAGAGCGAGGAACTTCCGTTGCGCCGCGCCGTCTGTCCGGGGTCCTTCGACCCCGTCACCAATGGGCACCTGGACATCATCGCCCGAGCGTCCAAGCTGTACGACGTCGTCCACGTCGCCGTGATGATCAACAAGTCCAAGCAGGGACTGTTCACGGTGGAGGAGCGGATGGATCTGCTCCGCCAGACCACCGCCGAGTACGGCAATGTGGAGGTGGAGTCCTTCCACGGGCTGCTCGTGGACTTCTGCAAGCAGCGCGACATCCCCGCCATCGTCAAGGGGCTGCGGGCCGTCAGCGACTTCGACTACGAGCTGCAGATGGCCCAGATGAACAACGGCCTGTCGGGCGTGGAGACCCTCTTCGTGCCCACCAACCCCACCTACAGCTTCCTCTCCTCCAGCCTGGTCAAGGAGGTCGCGGCCTGGGGCGGCGACATCTCCCACCTGGTGCCGCCGCTCGTCCTGGAGGCCCTGGCCGAACGGCTCCGGCGGAAGTGACCGCGGACTGACGACTGACGGCGCGTCAGCGGGTGTCGGGCAGGCGCCCGCTGGCCGTACAGTCGGTCCCGTCTCATCCCTTCCGACTCAGACTGCGAGCACCCAAGGTGGACGTGCAGAAGAAGCTCGACGAGATCGTGAGCGCCGTCGGCAGCGCCCGGGGAATGCCCATGTCGGCCTCGTGCGTGGTCAACCGCGCCGAGCTGCTCGCCATGCTCGAAGAGGTGCGCGCCGCGCTCCCCGACTCCCTCGCCCATGCCGAGGAGCTGATCGGCGGGCGGGACCGGATGGTGGACGACGCCCGCCAGGAGGCGACGCGGATCGTCGAGGCCGCGCACGCCGAGCGCGCCCGGCTGATCTCGGAGACCGAGGTGGCCCGCACCTCCCAGGAGGAGGCCGACCGGATCCTCGGTGAGGCCCGCCGGGAGGCCGAGGAGATCCGCGCCGAGGCCGACGACTACGTCGACAGCAAGCTCGCCAACTTCGAGGTCGTGCTGACCAAGACCATCGGTTCGGTGGACCGCGGCCGCGACAAGCTGCTCGGCCGCACGCCCGGCGGCGACGGCATGGACGACGAGCCGGAGCGCAGCGCCGATCCGCAGACCCTGCGGCAGCGCGCCGACGAGTACGTGGACACCAAGCTGGGGGCCGTCTCCGCGGTCCTCGGCAAGACCCTGGAGGCGGTCGGCCGGGGCCGGCAGAAGCTGCTCGGCTCCCGCCCGGCCGATGAGCTGGGCGCCCACATGGCCGCCCAGGACGCGACCGCCCAGGCCCTGCGGACCAGCGACGACGACTACTACGCGGAGCTGGCCCAGTCCCAGGACGCGATCGTGCAGCCGCCCGTCGTCCAGCCGACGGCCGTACAGCCCGCGGCGATGGACCCCGCCGCGATGGACCCCGCGGCGGCCGACGGAGGGTACTACGCCGCCGCGGGCTACCAGCAGCAGGACGCGTACGGCTATCAGCAGCAGGGCTACGTACAACAGCCCGACCCCTACGGCCGGCAGGCCGGGTATCCGCAGCAGAACGGCTATCAGCAGCAGGACGCCTACGGCTGGCAGCAGCCCCAGGGCTACGACCCGAACGGCTACGCCCAGCAGCAGCAGCCTCAGCAGCCCCCGTACCCCCCGCAGCAGCCGGGCGCCGCGCTCGACGAGACCAGCCTGTTCGACACGAGCATGATCGACCTCGATCAGCTGCGCCAGTACGAGCAGGGGCGCTAGAGCGGCGCCGGAACCCGATTGGGCCTGGGGCGGCCCGTCCAGTATCCTGGCTCTTCGGTCGCGCGTACGTCCGCGATCTCGGCTGCCCGCTTCAAGTCCGTGCCGGGCGGCCCGCCGCAGCGTAGAAAGCAGGAAGCCCTGAACGCCCGCCTCGACCACCGTGCCCCCCTCGTGTTCGACACGCGCGAGCTGGGGCGGCGTCCTGGTGCGCTGAAGCGGGTCTCCCGCTCCGTGGCGGCCCCCAAGGACCTCGGTATCGAGGTCATCGGGGTGCGGGAGGGCGCGACCGTGGAGCTTGATCTCCGCCTGGAGTCGGTCATGGAAGGGGTGCTTGTCACAGGCACCGCCCGTGCACCGCTCACGGGGGAGTGCGTAAGGTGTCTGGAGCCGCTGGAGCGAGAGCTCGAAGCGGACTTCCAGGAGATGTACTCCTACCCCGACGCCGACGACCGGAGCCGCGACGCGGACACCGGCGACGACGCCGAGGAGGAGGACACGCTCTTCCTCGAGGCCGACCTGTTCGACCTCGAGCCCGTGCTGCGTGACGCGGTGGTGCTGTCACTGCCGCTGCAGCCGGTGTGCCGGGAGGACTGCCCCGGGCTGTGTGCCGATTGCGGTGCGCGGCTCGCGGACGACCCGGACCACCACCACGAAGCCGTCGACATCCGTTGGGCGGCATTGCAGGGACTCGCCGAGTCCATTCAGGACGGCGAGAAGGACAACGCCCCCCGCCAGCGCGGGGATGACCCACAGGAGAAGTAGCCGTGGCTGTTCCGAAGCGGAAGATGTCGCGCAGCAACACGCGCCACCGCCGGTCGCAGTGGAAGGCTGCGGTCCCCACCCTGGTGGCGTGCGAGCGCTGCCACGAGCCGAAGCAGCAGCACATCGCGTGCCCGAGCTGCGGCACCTACAACCGCCGCCAGGTCCTCGAGGTCTGATCGGCGGGTGACAGGCTCTATGTCGGACGCCAGCACGCCGTCCCGCAAGCGCGCGGGTGAACCTCGCGGAGGTCATCAGCGCGGCGGCGATACGGTCCAGGCGGACAAGGCCTCGTCCCACACGATCCTGGAAGGGCGGCTCGGGTACCAGCTCGAGTCCGCCCTTCTGGTGCGTGCGCTGACCCATCGCTCCTTCGCGTACGAGAACGGCGGGCTGCCCACCAACGAGCGGCTGGAATTCCTCGGGGATTCGGTGCTCGGCCTGGTGGTCACCGACACGCTGTACCGCATCCACCCGGACCTGCCCGAGGGCCAGCTGGCCAAGCTGCGGGCCGCGGTGGTCAACTCGCGCGCGCTCGCCGAGGTGGGCCGGGGGCTGGACCTCGGCGCCTTCATCCGGCTCGGCCGGGGCGAAGAGGGCACCGGGGGCAGGGACAAGGCATCCATTCTCGCCGACACCCTGGAAGCGGTGATCGGCGCGGTCTATCTCGACCGGGGACTCGACGCCGCCGCCGAACTGGTGCACCGGCTCTTCGACCCACTGATCGAGAAGTCCTCGAACCTCGGCGCCGGCCTGGACTGGAAGACCAGCCTCCAGGAGCTGACCGCCACCGAGGGTCTTGGGGTTCCGGAGTACCTGGTCTCCGAGACCGGGCCCGACCACGAGAAGACCTTCACGGCTGCCGCCCGCGTCGGTGGTGTCGCGTACGGCACCGGCACCGGCCGCAGCAAGAAGGAAGCCGAGCAGCAGGCGGCCGAGGCCGCCTGGCGCGCGATCCGCGCGGCCGCCGACGAGGCGCAGACGAAGGCGGAGGCCGAAGCGAAGGCCGAAGCCGAAGCGGAGGCAGCGGCGGAAGCCGCGGCCAAGGCGGAGGCAGCGGCGGAAGCCGAGGCAGTCGCCGAAGGCACCGAGGCCACGAGCGCCCCGGCCGCGGACTCGGCGACCACCACCCGATAGGCACCGTCCGGCCCCGGTCACCGACCGGGGCCGGAGCGCCGGTGATCCCTCCTTCAGGAGACACGTTGCCCGAGCTGCCCGAGGTCGAGGTGGTCCGACGCGGTCTGGAGCGCTGGATCAGCGACCGCACGGTCGCCGAGGTCCAGGTGCTGCACCCCCGCGCGGTACGCCGCCACATCGGCGGCGCGGAGGACTTCGCGGCCCGCCTCAAGGGCCGCCGCACCGGGGCGGTCCGCCGCCGCGGCAAGTATCTGTGGCTGCCGTTCGAGGACACCCCCGAAGCGGTGCTCGCCCACCTCGGCATGAGCGGCCAGCTGCTGGTCCAGCCCGGCGACGCCCCGGACGAGAAGCACTTGCGCATCCGGGTCCGGTTCGCCGACGACCTGGGCACCGAGCTGCGCTTCGTCGACCAGCGGACCTTCGGCGGGCTCTCGCTGCACGGCTCCGTCCCCGGCGACCTGGAGGGGCTGCCGGACGCCATCGCGCACATCGCCCGCGACCCGCTGGACCCCGCCTTCGACGAGGCGGCCTTCCACCTCGCACTGCGCCGCCGCCGTACGACCGTCAAGCGCGCCCTGCTCGACCAGTCGCTGATCAGCGGCGTCGGCAACATCTACGCCGACGAGGCGCTGTGGCGCGCCCGGCTGCACTACGACCGGCCGACCGCCACCCTCACCCGGCCGCGCTCCACCGAACTCCTCGGCCATGTGCGGGACGTCATGAGCGCGGCGCTGGCGGTGGGCGGCACCAGCTTCGACAGCCTCTACGTCAATGTGAACGGCGAGTCGGGTTACTTCGAGCGCTCCCTCGACGCGTACGGCCGGGAGGACGAGCCGTGCCGCCGCTGCGGCACCGCCATGCGCCGCCGCCCCTGGATGAACCGCTCCAGCTACTTCTGTCCGCGCTGTCAGCGCCCGCCGCGCCCGGCCGGGGCCTCGGTGTTCCCGGCGCGCCGCCCGTCGTAAGCCTCCCGGGCGCTCAGCACCTCCGGCATCCGCTCCTCGACCAGACCGATCAGCGACAGCAGCCGCTCGGCGACCGCGTGCCCCAGCGGGGTGAGCCGGTAGTCCACGCGCGGCGGATTGACCGGCTGGGCCTCGCGGTGCACCAGACCGTCCCGCTCCAGCGCGTGCAGCGTCTGGGACAGCATCTTCTCGCTGACCCCGTCGACCCGGCGCCGCAGCTCGTTGAAGCGGCAGCCGCTCTCGTGCAGCGCGGTCAGGGTGAGGCTGCCCCACTTGCCGGTGACGTGCTCCAGCGTGGCGCGGGACGGACAGGCGCGCGCGAACACGTCGAAGGCCCCGTCCCCGGCGGCGTCCGCCTGCGGACAGCTCCCGGCGGTGCGTTCACATTCCATGCACATACCATACGCGCAGCGCTCTCCCATGGGTCGCGCTGTCGTCCGGTAAGCGGGCATGACTGGGCGGCCCGGTGTGCGTACGCGTGACGCCCGGGCCGCCCGTTCGCCGTTCTAGTAGCCGAAGTCCTGGGTCCACCAGGGGCCGTCGTCGCCGAAGTGCGCGCCGACGCCGAGTGTCTTGTACTGGCAGTTGAGGATGTTCGCCCGGTGGTCGGGGCTGTCCATCCACGAGTCCATCACGGCCTGCGCGGTGGTCTGGCCGCGGCCGATGTTCTCCCCGCCCAGGTCCAGGATGCCCGCGAGCTTGGCGCGCTCCCAGGGGTCCTGGCCGTCCGGGTCGAGGTGGTCGAAGAAGTCGCGTATCGCCATGTCGTCGGCGAAGTCCTGCGCCAGCTGGGCGAGTTTCGGGTCCTCGGTCACCGGCTGGCAGCCGGCCGTCGCCCGCTCCTGGTTCACCAGGGCGATGACCGCCTTCTCGGCCGCCGCCGCCCGGTCGGGCTTCTCCGGCGGGAGGCTGGGCACCGGGTCGGTCGTGGGCGTACGGGACGGAGGGGTCGAGTCCGAGCCCCCGCCGTCCGAGGAGCCGCCGTCCGAGGAGCCGCCGTCCGAGGAGCCGCCGGGCGTGCTGCCGGACGGGGAGCTCGGGCGCTCGTCCGAGGGTGTCGTGGACGGCGTTCCGGCGGGCTTCGACGGCGTTGCGGAGGGGGTGCCGGACGGGGCCTGCGGGGGGTCGCCGCCGGGGCTCGTCGACGTCCCCGTGCCGCCCGAGGGGATGGCCGTCCCCGGGTCCTGGGCGTCTGGGCCGGTGCCGGGCGACCCGCCGGCCTGCACCTGCTGCCCGGCGGGCTCACTGCCGCCGAGACCCGCTGGGCCCGGGACCAGTCCGGAGGCCATGGCCACGGCGCTCACCGCGACCGCGGCGGACACACTTAACAGCCCGGTCCTCACCGGTGCGAGAGGGCTACGGCGCGGTCCCCGGTGGCGGCCGGCGCCCACCTGGGGCGGCGTCGCGGATCCGGGGGCAGATCGTCGATGGCGGCCCATCTCCTGCCTTCCTTGTGCACGAGAGCGTCAAATGTGTGGCTCGTGTGGTCAACTCATGTGTCACTCGTGTGAGTGAGTCTTGTTGAGCCGGGACTGTACGCCATGCGGCAGGAGGTGGATGTGCCGAGGCGCCAATTAGCCGGTTAGCGTGCAGACATGAACGACAACGTGCGCCTCACCGCGTGGGTCCGCGGCCGTGTCCAGGGCGTCGGCTTCCGGTGGTTCACCCGGGCCAACGCACTGCGCATCGGAGGCCTCGCCGGATTCGCCTCCAACCTCTCCGACGGCCGTGTCCAGGTCGTCGCGGAGGGCCCGCGCGCGGGGTGCGAACGGCTGCTCGACTGGTTGCGGGAGGGCGACACGCCCGGGCGGGTCGACGGTGTCACCGAGATCTGGGACACACCGCGCGGCGGCTACGACAGCTTCGAGATCCGCTGAGCGAGCCCCCTCGGGACCCCCGTTCGGCCCTCTTCCGGCACCGCGCTGACCACGCCTTCCGTGCGCGCTGTGAGCAGAAACCGGCTGATGGTTGCGAATGTCGCCGCTCCGTGGAAGGCTGCGGAGCGTAGGAAGATCCCCAACCGCTACGGGCCCTCTGGAGAGCGGGCGGCGCAGCTGCCGCCCCTTGTGCTCTCGGCCCTCGCGGTGCCGGCGGCATGTGATCGTGTTGACCCTCAAACCAATTGGTGAGACTCTGGAAGTCCCCGCGCACCTTAACTTGTCCGCCACCTCAGCACGGCAATATCGGCGGACATCGCGGGTGCGAAATCCCTCACGACCCACCACCGCTTCGGTCGGTCACTCAGTGTGGAGGACCATCCATCATGGCAAAGGCGCTTCTCGGTTACGTCGGCGGCTCCGACCCCCGAGTCCTCGCCGAGATGCGACGGCTTCAGCAGCGCGTTCAGGATCTTGAATCCGAGCTGGTTCGGATTCAGGCCGAAAACGACGCGCTGTCCGCCGCCGCTCGTCACGGCGACTCGCTGCTCGAAAGCATCGACGTATCCCAGGCGGAGCCTGCGCTCGCCTGACCCCAGCCCTCGGGCCGGTCGGGCTGAACCGTCAGCCGCTTGAGAATCTTCAAGGGACGCCTCGGCGTCCCTTCGTCGTTCCCCCCGCGTTCTTCCGGCTTTCCCTTACCGACTGATGTGCCCCTCCCCCTCACCGGTGAAACCGATCTTTGAGGAAAGCGGGAAAAAGCCGGGGCGGGTCCGCGGCGTCCCGCGCGCGGGACGATACCGGACGGGGCCCGGAAGGTAGAGTCCAACGGCGTGCACCTGAAGAGCCTGACCCTACGAGGCTTCAAGTCCTTCGCCTCCGCCACGACGCTCCGCTTCGAGCCGGGTATCACCTGCGTCGTCGGCCCCAACGGGTCGGGCAAGTCCAACGTCGTGGACGCACTCTCCTGGGTCATGGGCGAACAGGGCGCCAAGTCGCTGCGCGGCGGCAAGATGGAGGACGTCATCTTCGCCGGGACCACCGGCCGTCCCCCGCTCGGCCGCGCCGAGGTCTCCCTCACCATCGACAACGCCGATGGCGCGCTGCCCATCGACTACGCCGAAGTCACCATCACGCGGATCATGTTCCGCAACGGCGGCAGCGAGTACCAGCTCAACGGCGACACCTGCCGGCTGCTGGACATCCAGGAACTGCTGTCCGACTCCGGCATCGGCCGCGAGATGCACGTCATCGTCGGCCAGGGCCAGCTCGACGGCGTCCTGCACGCCGACCCGACCGGCCGCCGCGCCTTCATCGAGGAGGCCGCGGGCGTCCTCAAGCACCGCAGGCGCAAGGAGAAGGCGCTGCGGAAGCTGGACGCGATGCAGGCCAACCTCGCCCGCGTCCAGGACCTCACCGACGAGCTGCGGCGGCAGCTCAAGCCCCTCGGCCGCCAGGCCGCCGTCGCCCGCCGCGCCGCCGTCATCCAGGCCGACCTGCGCGATGCCCGCCTGCGGCTGCTCGCCGACGACCTGGTCACCCTGCGCGAGGCGCTGCGCGCCGAGGTCGCCGACGAGGCCGAGCTGAAGAAGCGCAAGGAGGCCACGGAGGCCGAGCTGCGCACCGCCCAGCAGCGCGAGGCCGTCCTCGAGGAACAGGTGCGGCAGCTCGCACCACGGCTGCGCGACGCCCAGCAGACCTGGTACGAGCTGTCCCAGCTCGCCGAGCGGGTGCGCGGCACGATCAGCCTGGCCGACGCCCGGGTCAAGAGCGCGACCACCGCCCCCGCCGAGGAGCGGCGCGGCCGCGACCCGGAGGACATGGAGCGCGAGGCGGCCCGCATCCGGGAACAGGAGGCCGAGCTGGAAGCCGCCCTGGAGGCGGCCGCCCGCGCACTGGACGACACCGTCGCGCACCGCGCGGAACTCGAACGGAGCCTGGCACAGGAGGAGCGCCGGCTGAAGGACGTGGCCCGCGCCATCGCCGACCGCCGCGAAGGGCTCGCCCGGCTGCAGGGCCAGGTCAACGCCGCCCGCGGCCGGGCCGCTTCGGCCCGCGCCGAGATCGAACGGCTGGCCGCCGCCCGCGACGAGGCCCAGGCCAGGGCCACCGCCGCGCAGGAGGAGTACGAACAGCTCAAGGCCGAGGTCGACGGACTCGACGCGGACGACGCGGAATTGGCAGAACGCCACGAGGCCGCCAAGCGGGAGCTGGCCGAGGCGGAGACGGCGCTGAGCGCCGCCCGCGAGGCCGCCACCGCCGCCGAACGCGACCGCGCCGCGACCGCCGCCCGCCACGACGCCCTGGCGCTCGGCCTGCGCCGCAAGGACGGCACCGGCGCGCTGATGGCCGCGGCCGACCGCCTCACCGGCCTCCTCGGCCCGGCCGCCGAACTGCTCACCGTCAGCCCCGGCTTCGAGGTTCCGGTCGCCGCGGCCCTGGGCGCCGCCGCCGACGCGCTCGCCGTCACCGACCCCGCGGCCGCCGCCGAGGCGATCCGCCTCCTGCGCACCGAAGACGCGGGCCGCGCCACCCTCCTCCCGACCCGCACCCTCGACGGCCCGGCACCCGCCGATTCCGGTGAGCGGACGCGGAACGCCGCCGCCGTGCCCGGCTCGCGGTCCCCGGCCGCCGCCACACCGGACGAGCCGGGCGTCGGGGACGAGCAGGCCACAGGGGACGGCGCGGCCGTGGTCCCGGCTACGCGGGCGCCCGCCGCCGACGCGGCCTCCGCCGCTGCCGGTGCGGCCACCGGGGTTCCCACGGCCGCGCACGCGGCGGGGGCGGAAGCGGACGGCGGCGCGGAACCCGGGCCGCACCCCGCCCCGGGGGCGGGCACCAGCGGCTCCGGCGCGGCAGGGGCGGCCGGTGCAGCCGGTGCGCAGCCCGCTCATGCCGTTGTGGTCGCCGCCGAGGGAGCGAGCCCGGGGGAGGCGTCCGTGCGGGTGCCGCTGCCTGCCGGGGGACCGCCGCGGGTGGCGGGGCTGGTGGACGGGCCCGCCGGGCTGGTGGGGGCCGTGCGGCGGCTGCTGGACGGGATGGTCGCGGTCGGGACGCTGGAGGAGGCCGAGGAATTCGTCCGGGCGCATCCCGAGTTGACCGCGGTGACCGCCGACGGCGATCTGCTCGGGGCGCACTTCGCGCAGGGCGGTTCCGCCGGGGCGCCCAGTCTGCTGGAGGTGCAGGCGTCGGTCGACGAGGCGGCGGCGGAGCTGGAGGAGCTGGCCGTACGGTGCGAGGAGCTGGCCGGGGCGCAGCGCGCGGCGAAGGAGCGGCGTGCCGAGTGCGCGGCGCTGGTGGACGAGCTGGCGGCCCGGCGCAGCGCGGCGGACCGGGAGAAGTCGCAGGTCGCGCAGTCCCTCGGCCGGTTGTCCGGGCAGGCGCGGGGCGCGGCGGGGGAGGCGGAGCGGTCGGCCGCGGCCGCCGCTCGGGCCGAGGAGGCGCTGGAGAAGGCGACCGAGGAGGCCGAGGAGCTGGCCGAGCGGCTGGCGGTGGCCGAGGAGCAGCCGGGGGAGGAGGAGCCGGACACCTCCGTACGGGACCGGCTCGCCGCGGACGGCGCCAACGCCCGGCAGACCGAGATGGAGGCGCGGCTCCAGGCCCGTACGCATGAGGAGCGCGTGAAGGGGCTCGCGGGGCGGGCCGACGCGCTCGACCGGGGCGCGCGCGCCGAGCGCGAGGCGCGGGCGCGCGCCGAACAGCGGCGCGCCCGGTTGCGCCACGAGGCGCGGGTGGCGTCGGCGGTGGCGGCCGGAACCCGGCAGTTGCTGGCGCATGTGGAGGTGTCGCTCGTACGGGCCGCCGAGGAGCGGGACGCGGCCGAGCGCGCCAAGGCCGAGCGCGAACGCGAGCTGGAGACCGCGCGCGGCCGGGGCCGTGACCTCAAGGGCGAGCTGGACAAGCTGACCGACTCGGTGCACCGGGGCGAGGTGCTGGGCGCCGAGAAGCGGATGCGGATCGAGCAGCTGGAGTCGAAGGCGCTGGAGGAGCTGGGCGTGGAGCCCGCCGGGCTGATCGCCGAGTACGGCCCCGACCAGCTCGTACCGCCGTCCCCGCCCGCCGAGGGCGAGGAGCTTCCGGAAGATCCGGAGCACCCGCGCAACCGGCCGGTGGCCTACGTCCGGGCGCAGCAGGAGAAGCGGCTGAAGGCCGCCGAGCGGGCGTACCAGCAGCTGGGCAAGGTCAATCCGCTGGCGCTGGAGGAGTTCGCGGCGCTGGAGGAGCGGCATCAGTTCCTGAGCGAGCAGCTGGAGGACCTGAAGAAGACGCGGGCGGATCTCCTCCAGGTGGTCAAGGAGGTCGACGAGCGGGTCGAGCAGGTGTTCACGGAGGCGTACCGGGACACCGCGCGCGAGTTCGAGGGGGTCTTCTCGCGGCTCTTCCCGGGCGGTGAGGGGCGGTTGGTGCTCACCGACCCGGACAACATGCTGACCACGGGCGTGGACGTGGAGGCGCGGCCGCCGGGCAAGAAGGTCAAGCGGCTGTCCCTGCTGTCCGGTGGGGAGCGTTCGCTGACGGCCGTGGCGCTGCTGGTGTCGATCTTCAAGGCGCGGCCGAGCCCGTTCTATGTGATGGACGAGGTCGAGGCGGCGCTGGACGACACCAATCTGCAGCGGCTGATCCGGATCATGGAGGAGCTGCAGGAGTCGTCCCAGCTGATCGTGATCACTCACCAGAAGCGGACGATGGAGGTCGCGGACGCGCTGTACGGCGTCTCGATGCAGGGCGACGGAGTGTCGAAGGTCATCAGTCAACGCCTGCGGTGACCGCTTCAATACTTGAAGTCAATGGCGCAAAGAGTGCAGCGTAACTTCTTGGTCACCACCTATTGACTTCGAAACTTGAAGGAATAGTCTCTGCAACGTCGCTTTTACCTTTAAGTGGTGGCCGATCCCCCACGGCTCCGCCTCCACCGGAAGGGTCTGCCCCCCACGTCCGGCAGCGTTGCCGGACGGGCCACAGGAGTTCACGTTGACCACCACCGCGCAGGCACAGGGGTCCGAAGGCCGTAAGGCCCGGCCGGACCATCTCGGCCATGTCATCTTCATCACCGCGGCCGCCGCGATGGGCGGCTTTCTCTTCGGCTACGACAGTTCGGTGATCAACGGAGCGGTCGAAGCCATCCGCGGCCGGTACGACATCGGGTCCGCGGCCCTCGCCCAGGTCGTCGCCATCGCGCTGATCGGCTCGGCGATCGGCGCGGCCACCGCCGGCCGGATAGCCGACCGGATCGGCCGGATCCGCGTCATGCAGATCGCCGCCCTGCTGTTCACCGTCAGCGCGGTCGGCTCGGCCCTGCCCTTCGCCCTGTGGGACCTGGCCATGTGGCGGGTGCTCGGCGGCATCGGCATCGGCATGGCGTCCGTGATCGGCCCGGCCTACATCGCCGAGGTCGCCCCGCCCGCCTACCGCGGCCGGCTCGCCTCCTTCCAGCAGGCCGCGATCGTCATCGGCATCGCCGTCTCCCAGCTCGTCAACTACGGCATCCTCAACCTCGCCGATGGCGACCAGCGCGGCACGATCGCCGGTCTCGAGGCCTGGCAGTGGATGCTCGGGGTGATGGTCATCCCCGCCGTCCTGTACGGGCTGCTCTCCTTCGCCATCCCCGAGTCCCCCCGCTTCCTGATCTCGGTCGGCCGGATCGACCGGGCCAAGGAGGTCCTGAAGGAGGTCGAGGGCAAGGCTGTCGACCTGGACGTCCGGGTCGACGAGATCGAGCAGGCGATGCGCAGCGAGCACAAGTCGACCTTCAAGGACCTGATGGGCGGCCGGTTCGGGCTGCTGCCGGTGGTCTGGATCGGCGTCGGACTTTCGGTCTTCCAGCAGCTCGTCGGCATCAACGTGGCCTTCTACTACTCCTCGACGCTGTGGCAGTCCGTCGGCGTCGACCCGAGCGGCTCGTTCTTCTACTCCTTCACCACGTCGATCATCAACATCCTCGGCACCGTGATCGCGATGATCTTCGTCGACAAGATCGGCCGTAAGCCGCTCGCCCTCATCGGCTCGATCGGCATGGCGATCTCGCTCGCGCTGGTGGCCTGGGCGTTCTCCGCGAACCTGGTGGACGGCAAGCTTCCGCACACCCAGGGCCTCGTGGCGCTGGTCGCGGCCCACGCCTTCGTGCTCTTCTTCGCGCTCTCCTGGGGCGTGGTCGTCTGGGTCCTGCTCGGTGAGATGTTCCCGAACAAGCTCCGCGCCGCCGCCCTCGGCGTCGCCGCCTCCGCCCAGTGGATCGCCAACTGGGCCATCACCGCCAGCTTCCCGAGCCTGTCGGACTGGAACCTGTCGGGCACCTACGTCATATACACGGCCTTCGCCGTGCTCTCGATCCCGTTCATCCTCAAGTGGGTGCCGGAGACCAAGGGCAAGGCGCTGGAGGAGATGGGCTAACCCCCCCGCCGCCCACTTCTCACCCCAAGAGAACTGCCCCGCCTCACTCCTTGAGGCGGGGCAGCACTCGTTCCGCGAACAGCCGCAAGCACCGCCGGCCCTCCTCGACCGGCATTCCGCCGCACAGCGGATGCAGCACCAGGCTCGCCTGCTCGCCGCCCTGCCGCGCGTACGCCACGCACTCCTCGGGCGTGACGATCCGGTAGACGCCCTCGCGGCGCAGCGCCCCGGCGTCCGCGGCGTGCGAGCGGACCGCCGAGCGCACCGTGCCCGACTGCCACGACGCGTAGGTGCGGGCCTCGTGCAGCAGATGCGTCCCGTACAGCGCCCAGGCCCGGTCCGGGTCCTCGGCGACGTGCAGCAGCGGGGTGACCGCGGGGGGCATCAGGCACCAGCCCTCGGTGCCGTACTCCATCCGCCGCGCGTGGTAGTACCCCTCCAGCTCCGGCAGATGGGCGCTCGGGAAGAACGGCAGGCCCAGCCGGGCAGCGCGGCGGGCCGCGGCCTTCGAGCTGCCGCCGACCAGCAGCAGCGGATGCGGCTGGGTGTACGGGCGCGGCGTGACCCGCACCGTACGGCCCCGGTACGCGAACGGCTCGCCCGTCCACGCCGCGAGCAGCGTCTCCAGCGCCTCGTCCTGCAGCGCGCCGCGCCCCTGCCAGTCCCTGCCGAGCGCCGCGTACTCCTCGGACCGGTAGCCGATCCCGGCCACCGTGACCAGCCGGCCGCCGCTCGCCAGATCGAGCACCGCGATGTCCTCGGCCAGCCGCAGCGGGTCGTACAGCGGTGTGATCAGCGCGGAGACGGTCACCGTGATCCGGCGGGTGGCACCGAGCACCGTGCCCGCGAAGACCAGCGGCGCGGGCAGCCAGCCGTTCGCCGCCCCGTGGTGCTCCTCGGTCTGGATGGTGGAGACGCCCATCTCGTCGGCGTAGGCGGCCATCTCGACGGCGGCGCGGTACCGCTCGGCCAGGGCACGCGGAGTGGCGGCGGGATCGACGAGGTTGAGGCGTACGACCGTGACGGCCATGGCGGGGGTCCCCCTTCGTCGCGGAACGGGCGGGAGCGGGCCACCGGACCGTATCTGACGCACCGTCAAATCGCTACCGCCAGGCACCGGGCGAAACGCGCCGGGCGGAGCCGGGACGGATGACTCATGCGCCTGGGACGCGGGGCGGGCGAAAGTCATCCTGGGCCCGGCGAGCCGGGCCCGACACCGCACCATCACCCGAGGAGGGGCGCATGATGATCAGCACGGGGGAGACGCTCATCACCACATCCGACATCGACGACCTGGTCGGCCGGGTCCGGCTGGGCGCGGGCGACACCCGGGAGCTGGAGGCCGCGAAGGAAGCGCTCTTCGCGGGCGGACTCACCCCCGCCGAGGCACAGCGCGTCCGCCAGCGGCTGATGGTCACCGCGCTGCGCCACGGCGGCGACCTCCTCGCCAAGGTGCTCGGCCGGCTCACCCCGCGCGAGACCGCCATGGTGCGCCGCTACGCCCACCGGCTCGCCAACTACCTGGACACGCTGGACATCTGGGCCGCCCAGCCCGTCATGCTCGCCCTGATGCGCTTCGGAATCCCCTACGACGAGGCCGAGTCGATCGCCGTCGCCGTCCTCTTCCAGGTGTGGTGAACCGGACCTGGTGAACCGGAAAGGATGAACGCGCCACCGGAACGCGGGTGCGGGCGGGTCACCGGTTCGGGTGGGGCATGGCGTCCCCGCTGTTCAGAGCCGTGATGCGGGGTAAGGCTCGGGCGAGTACCAGGAGGTTGAAGATGCGACTTTCCCGAATCCGCGCGACCACGGCGCTCGGCCTGCTCGCGGGGACCGTCATGTGGACCGCCAGCGCCTCCCCCGCCACCGCGTCCGGAGGCGGCTGGCGGGAGGAAGGACACTTCGACACCCAGGGCGCCTGCCGCAAGGCCGGGCAGACCGGGGTGGAGAAGAGCAAGTGGGACGAGTACAAATGCCGCCCCGGCCGCAGCGCCAACTACGTGACGCTGTGGGTCCGGGGCGGCGGCGCGCGGTTCGCCGGGCCGACCGCCGGCTGACATGCGGCACGCCCTTCCGAAAGACCGTGCCGTGCAGGCAGCGGGCGGGGTGTCGGCGCTGTTCGTCGTGGTGCTGGCCGGCTGGCTCGCCGGTCTGCTGCGGGTCAACGACCAGTGGCTCGCCCTGTCCTCCACCCGCCTGCGCGGCGCCGCGGTCCTGACCTCGGTCGCCGTGGGCGTCCCGGTGCTCGGCGTCGGCGTCCTGCTGCTCGCCGAGCGGTCCGCCCGGCGCTACGGCGGAGTGCTGCTGGTGGCGGGCGCCCTGTGGCTGCTGCCCTCGGCCGTCGCCGACCTGCTGGGGCCCGCCGGTCTCGGACCGGCCGGGGCCGCCGTGTCGCTGCTGCTCGCCGTGGCCGGCATGGTCTGCCGCCCGCTGACCGTCCTGCTGCTGCCCTTGTGGCTCTTCCCCCGCGGCGCCAGACGGCGCCGGCCCTGGTGGGCCATGAGCGCGGCCGCCTCCGCCTACTGGCTCGGATACGCCGCGCTGTGGCTCATCAGCGAGCCGCGGGTCGGCGCGGTCACCAACCCCGCCTTCCACACCGCGGGCGGCCAATGGGCCTTCGACCACCTCGACACCTACGCGGAGGCGGAACCCTGGGTGCTGCGCACCGTGGCCGTCGCCGTCACGACCGCCCTGTGCTGCCGCGCCGCCGTCACCACCGGCGCCGAGCGGCGCGACTGGGCCCTGCTGGCCGCCGCCTACCCGGCCTGCGTCTCCCTCCTGCTCTCGGAGTGGGGCGAGGGCATGCCCACCATCGCGGCCCGTACCCTCGGCAGCGCGGTCTGGGCAGCCGCCATCTGCCTGGGCGTCGCCCGCACCGGGATCTGGCGGCTCGACCGCTCCACCAGCCACCGGCTCGCCCGCGCCTTCGTCCTCACCTCGCTCGCGGCCGTCGTCGTCTGCGCCGCCGTCGCCGTGCAGGCCGGACTCCCCTCCGTGCGCAACGGGACCACCGTCACCGCCGTCGGCGGCGCCCTGCTGCTGGGCTGGGCCGTGCGGCCTGCCGCACGCTGGCTCACCCTCCGTGTCGAGCGCGCCTTCTACGGGCCCCGGGCCCGGCCGCACGAGGCCGTCAGCGCCCTGGCCGTACGCCTCCAGCAGGCCCCGCACCCGGGTGAGGTGCCCCAGCAGATCTGCCGCAGCGCCGTCGAGGACCTCGGCGTCTCCGGCGCGGCCGTCAGCGTCGACACCCGGGCCGGGCCCCGCCGGCTGGCCGCCGCCGGGGCACCGCTCACCGGCCGCGTCCAGACCTATCCGCTGCGCCACCACGGCCGCACCGTCGGCCGTCTCGAAGTCTCCCGGGACGGCTCCGGCACACCCGCCGAGCGCGACAGCGGGCTGCTGTCCCTCCTCGCCGACCAGGCCGCCCCCGCGCTCGCCGCGCTGCGGCTGGCCGAGGAGGCCCAGGCCGCCCGCGAGCGGCTGGTGCTCGCCCGCGAACAGGAGCGGCGCCGGCTGCGCCGGGAGATCCACGACGGTCTCGGACCCCAACTCGCCGCCGTGCGGCTGCGCCTGGACATCGCCCAGACCTCCTGCCCGCCCGGCCACCCGGCCCGCGTCCAGCTCTGCGAGGCCGCCGAAACGCTCGCCGAGGCCCTGGTCGAGGTGCGCCGCATCACCGCCGGGCTCGCCCCGGCCGCCCTCGCCGAGCGCGGTCTCGCCGGTGCGGTGCGGGACCTGGCGCGGCGGCTGGGCGTGGACGGGCTGCGGGTGAGCGTGGCCAGCCGGCCCGCCGTCCTGCCCCCGCTGTCGCCGGGCGTGGAGACCGCGGCGTACCGGATCGCGGCCGAGTCGCTCACCAACGCCGTACGACACGCCCGGGCGCGCCAGGTCCGGGTCGAACTGGCCACGGACCCCGACACCTTCGAAACCCTTGAAATCAAGATCACCGATGATGGCAGCGGACTGCCGGAGACCGCGGTGCGCGGCGTCGGGCTGGCCTCGGTCCGGGAGCGGGCCGAGGAGATCGGCGGCTCCTGCTCGGTCACCGGCTCCGCGACCGGCACCGTGGTGCACGCGGTACTGCCGCTCACCGGGCCGGGGGAGCCCGGGGAGCACGACGACCCGGAAGAGCACCTGGAACACACCGGATGCAGGTCCTGTACGACGCTCATCACCCAGGCCAAGCCCAGGGAGAGGACGCCCGCCCCGTGACCGCGCCGGTGCGCGCCGCGCAGTGGCGCGTCCTGCTCGTCGACGACCATCCTCTCTTCCGCGAGGGCCTGGCCGCGGCCCTCAACCTGGACGACGCCTTCACTGTCGTCGGACAGGCGGCCTGCGCGGACGAGGCGATCGCCGAGGCCGGGCGCGCCGCACCCGATCTGGTGGTCATGGATCTCGGACTGCCCGGCCGGTCCGGTCTGGAGGCCACCCGGCGGATCCTGTGCGCCCGCCCCGAGGCGCGGGTGATGGTCATGACGATGTCGGAGGACGACGACAGCCTGCTGGCCGCCGTGCGTGCCGGGGCCCGCGGCTATCTCCTCAAGGGCGCCGGCCGGGACGAGATCCTGCGCGCCCTGCACACCGTGGTGCGCGGCGGCGCCGTCTTCAGCCCGCGCATGGCGGAGCGGCTGGGGGCGCTGCTGGGCGCCTCCGGCGCGGCGTCGGCCAAGGAGGCGTTCCCGACCCTCACCGCGCGCGAACGCGAGGTGCTGGACCTGCTCGCGGGCGGGCTCGGCTATCGCCAGATCGCCCAGCGGCTGGTGGTCACGGACAAGACCGTGCGCAACCATGTGGGCTCGATCTTCGCCAAGCTCCAGGTGCACGACCGGGCCCAGGCGATCGTCCGGGCCCGCGAAGCCGGGCTCGGAGGCGAATGACTCGCTCCGCCGTGTGTCTGATACTGGGTGGGTTATGGAATTCGTCATCCTTGCTGTAGTCATCGCTGTGGTCGCGCTCGCCGCGATCAGCGGGCTTGTGATCAGCAGCCGCAAGAAGAAGCGGCTGCCCCCGGCACCGCCGAGCAGCCCGTCCGTCACCGCGCCGCCCGCCGAACCGCACGTCGGCGAGGAGGCCGAAACCCCGCGCGAGGAACCGCGCAGAACCATCGAAGAGGTGGACCTGCCCGGCGCCCAGGCGCCGGCCGCGCCCGCCGAGCCGGAGGCCCCGCCGGTCGAGGTTCCGGAGCCGACCGCCGGCCGGCTGGTCCGGCTGCGCGCCCGGCTGTCCCGGTCCCAGACGACCCTGGGCAAGGGATTGCTGACGCTGCTGTCCCGCGAGCACCTCGACGACGACACGTGGGAGGAGATCGAGGACACCCTGCTGACCGCCGACGTCGGCGTCGCACCGACCCAGGAGCTGGTCGAGCGGCTGCGCGAGCGGGTCAAGGTGCTCGGCACCCGCACCCCCGACGAGCTGCGGGGGCTGCTGCGCGAGGAGCTGCTGAACCTCGTCGGTACCGAGGCCGACCGCACCGTGCACACCGAGAGCGGGGTGGGGGCGAACGGCGAGGAGAAGCCGGGCGTCGTCATGGTCGTCGGGGTCAACGGCACCGGCAAGACCACCACCACCGGCAAGCTCGCCCGGGTCCTGGTGGCCGACGGCAAGTCGGTCGTGCTGGGCGCGGCGGACACCTTCCGGGCGGCCGCCGCCGATCAGCTGCAGACCTGGGGCGAGCGCGTCGGCGCCCGTACGGTCCGCGGCCCCGAGGGCGGCGACCCGGCGTCGGTCGGTTTCGACGCGGTGAAGGAGGGCATCGCCGAGTCCGCGGACGTCGTCCTCATCGACACCGCCGGGCGGCTGCACACCAAGACCGGTCTGATGGACGAGCTGGGCAAGGTCAAGCGGGTCGTGGAGAAGCACGGCACGGTGGACGAGGTGCTGCTCGTGCTCGACGCCACCACCGGCCAGAACGGTCTGGTGCAGGCGCGGGTCTTCCGCGAGGTGGTGGACATCACCGGCATCGTGCTCACCAAGCTGGACGGCACCGCCAAGGGCGGCATCGTGGTCGCGGTCCAGCGCGAGCTGGGCGTACCGGTCAAGCTGATCGGGCTGGGCGAGGGCGCGGACGATCTGGCGCCGTTCGAGCCGGAGGCGTTCGTCGACGCGCTGATCGGCGACTGACCTCGGGAACCCGCGGTCCCTCATCGCCGGACGGGCTTGAATCCATGGCGGATTCAAGCCCGTCCGGCGTTTCAAGCCCGTCCGGCATGCGGGCAGGGCGTGTCAGAGGGCCCCGGCGCGGTGGCTCGCGTAGGCGAGGGTGCCCAGCACCAGCCGGGCGTGCGGCGGCCTGCCCGCCGTGTCGAGGGTCGGCGGGCGCAGCCAGCGCACCGGCCCCAGGCCCCCGAGGTCGGAGGGCGGCGCGGTGATGTGGTCGCCCTTCCCCAGACAGCGCAGATCGAGGTCGGCGTCGTCCCATCCCATGCGGTAGAGCAGCTCGGGGAGTTCGGCCTCGGTCCCCGGCGCGACGAAGAACTGGGCGCGCCCGTGCGGGGTGACGGCCACCGGGCCGAGCGGCAGGCCCATCCGCTCCAGCCGCACCAGGGCGTGCCGCCCCGCGTACTCGGCCACCTCCAGGACGTCGAACGACCGGCCCACGGGCAGCAGGACGGCCGCGCCCGGGACCTCCTCCCATGCCGCCGCCGCCGCGTCCAGCGTGGCGCCCGCGGGCACGCCGGGCACGAAGCCGAGCGGATGGGCGCCGGGGGCGGGACAGTCGGCCGCACCGCAGGAGCATTCGTTTCTGCTGCCGCCCGTGCCGCGCGTGGCCCGGGCGCCCGGCACCACGTCCCAGCCCCACAGCCCGGTGTACTCCGCCACCGTGGTGGACTCGGACGCACGGCCCCGGCGCCGTGAGCCGGACCGCATCTCCCGGATGCCGCCGATCGTGAAGCCCATGCCCCCTCCAACGGGTCGCGCTCTCGATGGTTACGAGCCGGAGCGCACTCATGACACTCCGTCGCCGATGTGGTGCGGCGGGTGGTGTGTCGCGGTGTAACGGGTGGTGCGGAACGGCGCATGCGCCCCGCTGTGCACCTCTTCGCGTTCTTCCGGTCGCTCCGTGTCAAGTGAATCGTGTGAATCCGCGATGGGGTTCATTCGAAGGGGTGGCGAATGGTGGCGTTTTCCCGGTCCGCCTCGCGAAGGGCGTGATCGTAGGATTACTTTCGGTGCACGATCCCCGTTGCCGAGCACCCGCCCGGTCGCGGTCCGGTACTTGCCACTGGCAAGGGCCGGTTCCCGCGGCGGACGGTTGATGCGCCGCATGGCGGGGACAACTGACCGTGACAGAGGGCATTCTGGTGGCGGTCCGGAGAGATTCGTGGGATGGGGGCGTTCCGGTGGGCGACAGCGGCGGCGGTGCTGACAAGCGACCCAACGCGCAGCTGGGATCGTGGTTCGTGCGCAGCGGCTGGTCGAAGGGGGAGCTGGCGCGCCAAGTGAACCGCAGGGCACGTCAGTTAGGCGCCCATCACATCAGCACGGACACCTCGCGGGTGCGCCGCTGGCTGGACGGGGAGCAGCCGCGCGAGCCGATTCCGCAGATCCTCTCCGAGCTGTTCTCCGAGCGCTTCGGCTGTGTGGTCGGCATCGAGGACCTGGGGCTGCGCCCCGCCCACCGGTCACCGTCCGTATCCGGAGTGGACCTTCCCTGGGCCGGTCCCGAGACCGTCGCGCTGATCGGCGAGTTCTCCCGCAGCGATCTCATGCTCGCCCGGCGCGGCTTCCTCGGCACCTCCCTCGCCCTCTCCGCGGGCCCCGCCCTCATCGAGCCGATGCAGCGCTGGCTGGTCCCCTCGCCGAGCAAGGCGCCCGGCGGCGTGCGCGCCGCGGACAGCGGCCGCTCACGGCGCATCTCCCGGCTCTCCGAGCCGGAGCTGGAGCTGCTGGAGTCCACCATCACGATGTTCCGCGCCTGGGACGCCCAGTGCGGCGGCGGGCTGCGCCGCAAGGCGGTGGTCGGCCAGCTGCACGAGGTCACCGACCTGCTCCAGGAGTCGCACACCGAGGCGGTGTCCAGGCGGCTGTTCAAGGTCGCGGGCGAGCTGGCCGAGCTGGCCGGGTGGATGAGCTACGACGTCGGGCTCCAGCCCACCGCCCAGAAGTACTTCGTCCTCGCGCTGCACGCCGCCAAGGAATCCGGCGACCGGCCGCTCGGGTCGTACATCCTGTCCAGCATGAGCCGCCAGATGATCCACGTCGGGCGGCCCGACGACGCGCTGGAGCTGATCCACCTCGCGCAGTACGGCAGCCGGGAGAGCGCCACCCCACGCACCCAGGCCATGCTGTACGCGATGGAGGGCCGGGCATACGCCAACATGGGCCACCCCAGCAAGTGCCACCGCGCCGTCAAGATGGCCGAGGACACCTTCGCCGACTGCGCCGCGGGCGACGGCGACCCGGACTGGATCGGCTTCTTCTCCGAGGCCGAGCTGAACGCGGAGAACGCCCACTCCTACCGCGACCTCGCCTATGTCGCGGGCCGCAGCCCCACCTACGCGAAGCTCGCCGACCCGGTGATGCGCAACGCCGTGCGCCTCTTCGGCGAGGAGACCGCCGGGGGCGAGGGCGGGCACCAGCGTTCGTATGCGCTCAACCTGATCGGCATGGCCACCGTCCACCTCCTCCAGAAGCAGCCCGAGCAGTGCGTGGAGGTCGCCGAGCAGGCGCTGCCGCTCGCCCAGCGGATCCGCTCGGAGCGGGTGAACAACCGCCTCCGCAAGACCGTGGACACGGCGGTCCGCCACTTCGGGGACGTGCCCGAGGTCGCCGAGCTGAGCGACAAGCTCGTCGCCATGCTGCCCGACTCCCCCGAGGAGCCGGGCGCCCCCAGGGCCGTCTGAGACCGCCCGGCGGGGGTTGCCGCACGGTAACGGAGCGGAAGGACTCCGTACCGTCAATTCATCCGCGCGTAACACGCCCGCGCCCTTCGTCACTGCCGCGAAACATCGAGCGGCATCGACTGAAACGGCGCTGCGCCAATCTCGTGGCGAATACCGGCCCTTTTGTTTATTGCCCGCCCGGGCCGATTCGACAGCGAGGAGACGCCGATGCCAGTGGGCATCACGACGCTTGCCGCGGACAAGGTCACACCCGACGCCGCGCTCAGCGCGGCCAACACCGGGTTCATGCTGCTGTGCGCCGCGCTGGTTCTGATCATGACGCCGGGCCTTGCCTTCTTCTACGGCGGCATGGTCCGCGTCAAAAGCGTGCTGAACATGCTGATGATGAGCTTCATCAGCATCGGCATCGTCAGCGTCCTGTGGACGCTCTACGGCTTCAGCGTCGCCTTCGACAAGGGCAACGACCTGTTCGGCGGCTTCGACTGGCTGGGCATGCACAACATCGGGCTGACCGAGCTGTGGCCCGGCTACACCATCCCGGTCTATGTCTTCGCCCTGTTCCAGATGATGTTCGCGATCATCACCCCGGCGCTGATCAGCGGCGCCCTCGCGGACCGCGTCAAGTTCACCGCCTGGGCGCTGTTCATCGCCCTGTGGGCGACGGTCGTCTACTTCCCGGTCGCGCACTGGGTGTGGGCCGCCGACGGCTGGGCCTTCAAGCTCGGCGTGATCGACTTCGCCGGTGGTACCGCCGTCCACATCAACGCCGGAGCCGCCGCGCTCGGCGTGATCCTCGTCATCGGCAAGCGGGTCGGCTTCAAGAAGGACCCGATGCGGCCGCACAGCCTGCCGCTGGTCATGCTCGGCGCCGGTCTGCTGTGGTTCGGCTGGTTCGGCTTCAACGGCGGCTCCTGGCTCGGAGCCGACGGCGTCACCGCGGCCGCCTTCACCAACACCCAGGTCGCCACCGCCTCCGCGATGCTCGGCTGGCTCGCGTACGAGAAGATCCGGCACGGCTCCTTCACCACCCTGGGTGCCGCCTCCGGCGCCGTCTCCGGACTCGTCGCGATCACCCCCGCCTGCGGCGCGGTCAGCCCGCTCGGCGCGATCGCGATCGGCGTCATCGCCGGTGTCGTCTGCGCCATGGCGGTCGGCCTGAAGTACCGGTTCGGCTTCGACGACTCGCTCGACGTCGTCGGCGTCCACCTGGTCGGCGGCCTCCTCGGCTCCCTGCTCATCGGCCTCTTCGCCACCGGGCGGGTGCAGAGCGACGCCAAGGGCCTGTTCTACGGAGGCGGCCTCGACCAGCTCGGCAAGCAGGCCGCCGGTGCCTTCGCGGTCCTCGCCTACTCCCTGATCGTCTCCGCGATCCTGGCCAAGGTCGTCGACCTGGTGATGGGCTTCCGGGTGGACGAGGACGACGAGGTCGCCGGTATCGACCAGGTCGAGCACGCCGAGACGGCGTACGACTTCGCGGGGGCGGGCGGCGGCACCTCCCTCGGCAGCCTGCAGTCGGCGCACCCGGCCGGCCCGGCGAAGAAGAAGGACGCGACGAAGGACCCGAAGAAGGTGGACGCGTGAAGCTCATCACGGCGGTTGTGAAGCCGCACCGGCTCGACGAGATCAAGGAAGCCCTCCAGGCGTTCGGCGTGCAGGGCCTGACCGTCACCGAGGCCAGCGGCTACGGACGCCAGCGCGGCCACACCGAGGTCTACCGGGGCGCGGAGTACACCGTCGACCTGGTGCCCAAGGTCCGCGTCGAGGTGCTGGCCGAGGACGAGGACGCCGATGACCTCATCGACGTCGTGGTCAAGGCCGCCCGCACCGGAAAGATCGGCGACGGAAAGGTGTGGAGCGTCCCCGTCGAGACCGCGGTCCGCGTCCGCACCGGCGAACGGGGCCCGGACGCCCTGTGAGGACGAGCCCCGAAAAGGCGGCCGCCACCGGCCGCACGCCCAGCTGACAGGGAGCAGCCGAGTTGACGGACAGCGCCGAGCCAAGGACAGGGACCACCGACTCGGGCCCCGGCGGCTACGCGGCGGCCCGGCTGCGACTCCTCCAGGAGGAGTCGCGGTCCGGGCCACCGCGCCGCAGCGCGCTCGCCGGGCTCACCGATCAGTGGCTGGCCGCGCTGCTCGACGGCGGCGCCGAGGCCTCCGGCATCACCGGCGGCGTGGCGCTGGTGGCGGTCGGCGGATACGGACGCGGCGAGCTGTCCCCGCGCAGTGACCTCGACGTCGTCCTGCTGCACGACGGCTCCGCCGACTCCTCGGCCCTGGCCGCGCTCGCCGACCACGTCTGGTACCCGGTATGGGACATGGGGCTGGCCCTCGACCACTCCGTGCGCACCCCCGACGAGGCCCGCAAGACCGCCGCCGACGACCTGAAGGTCCAGCTCGGCCTGCTGGACGCCCGCCATCTCGCGGGAGACGACGCCCTCACCGCCGGGCTGCGCACCACCGTCCTCGCGGACTGGCGCGCCCAGGCCCCGGCGCGCCTGCCCGAACTGCGCGAGCTGTGCCAGGAGCGCGCCGAGCGCCACGGCGAGCTGCAGTTCCTGCTCGAACCCGACCTCAAGGAGGCCCGCGGCGGACTGCGCGACGCCACCGCGCTGCGCGCCATCGCCGCCTCCTGGCTCGCCGACGCGCCCCGCGAGGGTCTGGACGAGGCCCGCAGGCGGCTGCTGGACACGCGCGACGCGCTCCACCTGGCCACCGGCCGGGCCGCCGACCGGCTCTCCCTCCAGGAACAGGACCAGATCGCGACCGCGGTCGGCCTGCTGGACGCCGACGCCCTGCTGCGCCAGGTCTACGAGTCGGCCCGGACCATCGCGTACGCGAGCGATGTCACCTGGCGCGAGGTCGACCGGGTGCTGCGCGCCCGCTCGGCCGGCCGGCCGCGGCTGCGCGGACTGCTCGGGGGCCGCGGACGCGGCGGCTCCGGCTCCGCGCAGACCCCGGGGGAGCGCAGCCCGCTCGCCGAGGGCGTCGTCGAGCAGGACGGCGAGGTGGTGCTCGCCCGCGCCGCGCGCCCCGAGCGCGACCCCGTGCTCCCCCTGCGGGCCGCCGCGGCCGCCGCCCAGGCGGACCTGCCGCTGTCGCTGCACGCCGTACGGCGGCTGGCCGCCGCCGCGCGCCCGCTGCCGGTGCCCTGGCCGCCCGAGGCGCGGGAGGAACTGGTCACCCTCCTGGGCGCGGGCGAGTCCACCGTCGGCGTCTGGGAGGCGCTGGAGGCCGAGGGCCTGATCACGCGGCTGCTGCCGGACTGGGAGCGGGTGCGCTGCCGCCCGCAGCGCAACCCCGTGCACCGCTGGACCGTCGACCGCCATCTCGTCGAGACCGCCGTGCGCGCCAGCGCGCTCAGCCGCCGCGTCGGCCGCCCCGACCTGCTGCTGGTGGCCGCGCTGCTGCACGACATCGGCAAGGGCTGGCCCGGCGACCACTCGGTGGTGGGCGAGACGATCGTCCGGGACCTGGCCGCCCGGATCGGCTTCGACCGCGCCGATGTGTCCGTCCTCGCCACCCTCGTACGCCACCATCTGCTGCTCGTCGAGACCGCCACCCGCCGCGACCTGGACGACCCGGCCACCGTGCACGCGGTCGCCGAAGCGGTCCGCGGCCCCGGCACCCTGGAGCTGCTGCACGCCCTCACCGAGGCCGACGCGCTGGCCACCGGACCCGCGGCGTGGAGCGCCTGGCGCGGCGCGCTCGTCGCCGACCTGGTCAAGCGGGTCGCCGCCGTCCTCGCGGGGGAGCCCGCGCCGGACCCGGACGCCCCGCAGCAGATCACGGCCGAACAGGAACGGCTCGCCATCGAGGCCCGGCGCACCGGCGGCCCCGTACTGGCCCTGCACGCCCGCCCGGAGGCGCTGCCGCCGGGCGACGAGACGGCGGAACCGGAACCGATCGGTGTCGAGCTGCTGATCGCCGTCCCCGACCAGTCCGGCGTACTGGCCGCCGCCGCCGGGGTGCTGGCCCTGCACCGGCTCACGGTCCGGGCGGCCGACCTGCGCGCCGTGGACCTGCCGTCGGAACTGGACGGGGCGGACCGCGGCGTCCTGCTGCTGAGCTGGCGGGTGGCGGCCGAATACGGCTCGCTGCCCCAGGCCGCCCGGCTACGGAACGATCTGCTCCGGGCGCTGGACGGCTCCC
The DNA here is from genome assembly GCF_042958345.1 of Streptomyces sp. NPDC007983. NCBI lineage: Bacteria > Bacillati > Actinomycetota > Actinomycetes > Kitasatosporales > Streptomycetaceae > Streptomyces > Streptomyces sp. NPDC007983. The sequence continues at coordinate 153,857 of NZ_JBIBJI010000009.1, read as the reverse complement.
TCGACATCGTCGCCCGGCTCGCCGAGCGCGAGGCCGCCTACCGCAAGTACCCGCGCCGCCGCGGCGTCCACGCCCCGCCGCCGCGCGTGACGGTCGCACCCGGCAGCTCGCAGCTCGCCACCGTGATCGAAGTCCGCGCCCAGGACGTCCCCGGCCTCCTCCACCGCATCGGCCGCGCCCTGGAGGCCGCCGGCGTCACGGTCCGCAGCGCCCACGTCAGCACGCTGGGCGCGAACGCGGTCGACGCGTTCTACGTCACGGACGCCGCCGCCGCGCCCCTGGCACCGATGCGCGCGGCGGAGGTGGCCCGAGAAGTGGAGCAGGCCCTCCGCTGACGGCCCGCCTCAGCGCCGCCCCCTGGGGTTTCGTTGGGGGTGCGGGCCGGTGGCCGGGTTGTGCCCACCCGTTCCTCCTCCAGCTACCGCTGGGGGTGCCCCTCTGCGGAACGATGGCCCACAACCAGGTCACATGCCCAGCCCCTTCGGGCGTACCGCCCAGCCTCTCCGGCACCTGAGCAGCCGCGCCCGGGGGCAGAGACACCCCACCCCAGCCTCTCGGGCGTTTGAGGTGCGGGGTTCGGGGGCGGGGATGCCTCACTCCCAGCCTCTCGGGCGTTTGAGGTGCGGGGTTCGGGGGCGGGGATGCCTCACTCCCAGCCTCTCGGGCGTTTGAGGTGCGGGGTTCGGGGGCGGAGATGCCCCAGCCCCAGCCCCTCCGGCGATTGAGGAGCGGGGTCCAGGGGCGGAGCCCCGGTGGGGGTGTGGGGGCGGAGCCCCCGCCGGGGGACGGGGCGGAGCCCCGGTTCGGGAAGGGGCGGGGTGGGGAAAGACACGCTCCGTCCGAGCGGCGCCCGCCCGGGGGCAGACCGTTACCGCGGCGTGCGGATACCCTTGGAGGCCGACCGCCGACCCGACATCCGACCGAAGGATTCGCGACCACCGTGTTCGATACCCTCTCCGATCGCCTCGCAGCGACTTTCAAGAACCTCCGGGGCAAGGGCCGCCTCAGCGAGGCGGACATCGACGCGACGGCACGCGAGATCCGGATCGCCTTGCTCGAGGCGGACGTCGCGCTGCCCGTCGTACGGGCGTTCATCAAGCAGGTCAAGGAGCGCAGCCTCGGCGCCGAGGTCTCCCAGGCGCTGAACCCCGCCCAGCAGGTCATCAAGATCGTCAACGAGGAGCTGATCGGCATCCTCGGCGGCGACGCCCGCCGCCTCCGCTTTGCCAAGCAGCCCCCGACGGTCATCATGCTCGCGGGTCTGCAGGGCGCCGGTAAGACGACGCTCGCGGGAAAGCTGGGCCGCTGGCTGAAGGGGCAGGGCCACGCGCCGCTGCTCGTCGCGTGTGACCTCCAGCGCCCCAACGCCGTCAACCAGCTCTCGGTGGTCGCCGAGCGCGCCGGCGTCGCGGTGTTCGCGCCGGAGCCGGGCAACGGCGTCGGCGACCCGGTGAAGGTGGCCCAGGACTCGGTCGAGTTCGCCAAGACCAAGCAGCACGACGTCGTGATCGTCGACACCGCCGGCCGCCTCGGCATCGACGAGGAGCTGATGCGTCAGGCGGCGGACATCCGCGACGCGGTCAGCCCGGACGAGGTCCTGTTCGTCGTCGACGCGATGATCGGCCAGGACGCGGTGAACACCGCCGAGGCGTTCCGCGACGGCGTCGGCTTCGACGGTGTGGTGCTCTCCAAGCTCGACGGCGACGCGCGCGGCGGTGCCGCGCTGTCCATCGCGCACGTCACCGGCCGTCAGATCATGTTCGCCTCCAACGGCGAGAAGCTGGACGACTTCGACGCGTTCCACCCGGACCGCATGGCGTCCCGCATCCTCGGCATGGGCGACATGCTCAGCCTCATCGAGAAGGCCGAGCAGACCTTCAGCCAGCAAGAGGCCGAGAAGATGGCGGCCAAGCTGGCGAAGGGCCCCAAGGAGTTCACGCTCGACGACTTCCTGGCGCAGATGGAGCAGGTCCGCAAGATGGGCTCCATCTCCAAGCTGCTCGGCATGCTGCCGGGCATGGGTCAGATGAAGGACCAGATCAACAATCTGGACGAGCGGGACGTGGACCGCACGGCCGCGATCATCAAGTCGATGACGCCGGGCGAGCGCCAGGACCCGCACATCATCAACGGCTCCCGCCGCGCCCGTATCGCCCGTGGTTCCGGCGTCGAGGTGAGCGCGGTGAAGAACCTGGTGGAGCGGTTCTTCGAGGCGCGCAAGATGATGTCGAAGATGGCCCAGGGCGGCGGCATGCCGGGGATGCCCGGGATGCCGGGCATGCCGGGTGCGGGTGGCAGCGCCAAGCGCAAGGGCAAGCAGCAGAAGAAGGTCAAGGGGAAGCAGCGCAGCGGCAATCCGATGAAGCGGAAGGCCGACGAGCAGGCCGCCGCGGCCCGCCGTGAGCAGGCGGGCCAGCAGGGCGGCGCGTTCGGCATGCCCGGCGGCGGTCAGGGCGGCCAGGACTTCGAACTCCCCGACGAGTTCAAGAAGTTCATGGGCTGAACCGCCCGCGGAACACCGAGTGCGCGGGCCCCTGCCACGGAAGGCAGGGGCCCGCGCACCCGTATGTTCAGACCCGGGCGATCAGATACCGCAGAACGTTCGGCATCCACACCGTCCCGTCCGCCCGCTGATACGGGTGCAGCGCCTCCGCTATCTCCTTGCGCACCTGCGTCGGGTCGGTCGCCCGCTCCGCCGCGTCGAACAGCCCCGTCGACAGCAGCCCGCGCACCGCGCTGTCCAGGTCGGCGTACCCGAACGGGCAGGCCACCCGCCCCGATCCGTCCGGCCGCAGCCCGGCCCGCTCGGCCAGGGTCTCCAGGTCGTCCCGGCCGGACGGCCGCCAGCGCCCCGGGGCGCACATCGGGTCGGCGAGCCGGGCCCCCACCCGCAGCACCGACGAGGTGGCGCACCGCTCCGGCGGGCCCCACCCGGCCAGCACCACCGCCCCGCCGCGCTCGGCGAGCGCGGCGGCCGCCGTGAGCGTGGACGCCGCCGCGGCCGGCCCGCCGGGGCTGCCCGTCGCCGGGGCGGGCAGCGGCTCGAAGGCGGTCACCACCGTGAAGCCGGACACCGGTGCCGACTCCGGGCCGCCGAGCCCCAGCCGCACCGGATCGGCCGGCCGCACCGGGTCGCCCAGCCGCTCCCGCGCCAGCGCGAGGCGCCCCTCGTCCGTGTCGACCCCGCAGACGGACGCGCCCCGCCCGGCCGCCATGAGAAGGGCGAGCCCCGCCCCGCAGCCCAGGCCCAGCAGCCGCGTTCCGGCGCCGACGTCCAGCCGTCCGTAGACGGCCTCGTACAGCGGCACCAGCATCCGCTCCTGGATCTCCGCCCAGTCGCGGGCGCGGGCATGGGGGTCCGCCGTGCTCGGCGTGGAGGGGTGCGGGCGGTGCCGCCGTACGAGCGTAGATGTCATCGAAAGGGCCCCAATCAGCGAAGAGCAGTGCCGTCGTCAGATCCGCCGTTGTGCGCCAGAGGGTGCCGTGTGGATGTTGCAGGGCTGTGCAGGGCTGTTCCACAGGGCACCCGCTCTGTCGCGTCCCACCCCCGTATGCCAGGGAACTCCGCATCCGTCCCCGCGTCCAGAGCTTTCACGGCCGTGCTTGCGTGCCCCCTCCGTGCGCCCCCGCGCGACTTCACATCCGCCCCGCTCCCGCGCCCGCCCCGGGGCGCCGCGACCGCCCCGGGCGATATTCGCCGCGGTGGGCCGCGCCGCCGCCGTACGATCGGCCGCATGGCCAAAGCCCCCGTTCTCACCCCGCGCGCGAAGGACTTCCCGCGCTGGTACCAGGATCTGATCAACAAGGCCGAGCTGGCCGAGAACGGTCCGGTGCGCGGCACCATGGTCATCCGACCGTACGGATACGGGCTGTGGGAGCGGATGCAGGGCGACCTGGACGCCCGGATCAAGGCGGTCGGCGTCCAGAACGCCTACTTCCCCCTCTTCATCCCGAAGTCGTACCTGACCCGGGAGGCCGAGCACGTCGAGGGCTTCGCGCCCGAACTCGCGGTCGTCACCCACGGCGGCGGCAAGGAGCTGGAGGAGCCGGTGGTGGTCCGGCCCACCTCCGAGACGATCGTCAACGAGTACTTCTCCAAGTGGGTGCAGAGCTACCGCGATCTGCCGCTGCTGATCAACCAGTGGGCCAATGTGGTGCGTTGGGAGCTGCGGCCCCGGCTGTTCCTGCGGACGACCGAATTCCTCTGGCAGGAGGGCCACACCGCCCACGCCACGTACGAGGACGCCCGGGAGTTCGCCGCCCGCATCCACCGCGACGTCTACGCAGACTTCATGGAGAACGTGCTCGCCATGGACGTCGTCCTGGGGCGCAAAACCGCCCGCGAGCGCTTCGCGGGCGCCGTCAACACCCTCACCCTCGAAGGGATGATGGGCGACGGCAAGGCGCTGCAGCTGGGCACCAGCCATGAGCTGGGCCAGAACTTCGCCCGCGCCTTCGGCACCCGCTATCTGTCCAGGGATGGCGAGCAGGAGCTGGTCTGGCAGACCTCCTGGGGCAGCACGACCCGCATGATCGGCGCGCTGGTGATGATGCACGGTGACGACGACGGGCTGCGGCTGCCGCCCCGGCTGGCCCCGGTCCAGGCCGTCGTCCTCGCGGTCAAGGGCGACCCCGCGGTGCTGGCCGCGGTCCGCGAGACGGGCGACCGGCTGGCGGCGGCGGGCGTACGGGTCCACGTCGACGACCGCACCGACCTCCCCTTCGGCCGCCGCGCCGTGGACTGGGAGCTGCGGGGCGTACCGGTGCGCGTCGAGATCGGCCCGCGCGACCTGGAGGCCGGCACCGCCACACTCGCCCGGCGGATCCCGGGCGGCAAGGAACCGGCGCGCACCGACCTGCTGGCCGATGTGGTGCCGAAGGCGCTGGAGGAGGACCAGGCGCTGCTGCTGCGCCAGGCGCGGGAGCGCCGCACGGCGCGCACGGTGGAGGCGCGGACCGTGGAGGAGGCCGCGGAGGCGGCGGCCGCGGGCGGCTGGGCGCGCGTGCGGTGGGCCGACCTGGGCCCGGAGGGCGAGGCCGTGCTCGCCGAGCGGGCGGTGTCCGTACGGTGTCTGGTCACCGAGGACGGGGCGGTGCCGGACGCCGATGACGCGCCAGGTAACGTCGCCTACGTGGCGCGCGCCTACTGAGCGGCGCGCCTGCCGAGTGGCGCGGGGCCTTACGAGCCGGTGCCAAGGACGGTGTCCGCGGGCCGGTGTCTACGGGCCGGGCCGTACGAGGCGGTACGTACCGCCTTGGTGCGCCGTGGGCGGCTCATCCATGCATGTGCGCACCCGCCCTCGTCGCGACGCATCAGCGCTGAACTGACTGGTACGTGCAAATTATTTGGGATGCCCCGGAATCGGAACACCGGGTGGCTCCCGCTCGTTAGCACGACGTGAGCACGACACCACCTGTACTCGCCGCAGAGCTGGCACAGGCGTGGGCCGATATTCAACGGCACCACCCCGAGCTGCCGGATCTAGCCGCGCCCGAATCGCTGATCGGAGAGTCGTCGTCCGCATGTGGCGCCGAGCTCTCTTTCGAACGGCTGCTGCACGAGGCAGTCCACGGCATCGCCGCCGCCCGCGGTGTCCGTGACACCTCGCGCGCCGGCCGCTACCACAACCGCCGGTTCCTGGCGATCGCCGAGGAGCTGGGTCTCGACCACTCCGAGGAGCCGCATCCCAGCAGCGGCTTCTCGCTGGTCACTCTCAGTCCCGAGGCGAGAAAGCGCTATCGGACCACGATCGAGCGGCTGCACCGCGCCCTCAAGGCACACACGGTCGCGACCGGGGCCGAAACCTCCCGAGCCTTCCGCGGCCCCGCGGCGCGGCACGGTTCGTCCGGGGGCGGGGTCCGGGTCAAGGCGGTGTGCGACTGCGGGCGCAACGTCCGCGTCGTTCCGTCGGTGCTGGCCCAGGCGCCCATCATGTGCGGCGGCTGCGGGAAGCCGTTCCGCATTCCGGACGCGGTGGCCGCGGTCGGCTGACCGGTCACGGTGTGGCAGAATGGTCCGCTGTACTCGACAGCCGACCAGGACCCCTCTCTCCTCCGGCTGACGCGTCCATCGGGCACTCGGGTACCGCAACCCCACGCGGCACGTCGCAGTGCTCAACCACGTCAAGACCAGGAGACACCACTTCCGTGGCAGTCAAGATCAAGCTGAAGCGTCTGGGCAAGATCCGTTCGCCTCACTACCGCATCGTCGTCGCCGACTCCCGTACCCGCCGTGACGGCCGGGCCATCGAGGAGATCGGCCTGTACCACCCGGTGCAGAACCCCTCGCGCATCGAGGTCGACTCGGAGCGTGTGCAGCACTGGCTGAAGGTCGGCGCCCAGCCGACCGAGCCGGTGCTCGCCATCCTGAAGGTCACCGGCGACTGGCAGAAGTTCAAGGGCCTGCCCGCCCCGGCTCCGATGAAGGTCGCCGAGCCGAAGGCCGACAAGCGCGCCCTGTTCGAGGCCGCGGCCAAGGACGCTGGTGACGAGCCGAAGGGTGAGGCCATCACCCCGAAGGCGAAGAAGTCCGAGAAGAAGTCGGACGAGGCGGCCGAGGCCGCTGAGTCCACCGCGTCGACCGAGGCCTGAGGATGCTCGAGGAAGCCCTCGAGCACCTGGTGAAGGGCATCGTCGACAACCCCGACGACGTGCAGGTCGCCTCGCGCAACCTGCGTCGCGGACGCGTGCTCGAGGTCCGGGTGCACCCCGATGACCTGGGCAAGGTGATCGGCCGTAACGGCCGCACCGCCCGCGCGCTGCGCACCGTCGTGGGCGCCATCGGCGGCCGTGGGATCCGCGTCGACCTCGTCGACGTGGATCAGGTCAGCTGAGAGGCGATCAACAGGAGCACCGGCACGGGCCGGGGAGGGCTTTGGGCCGTCCCCGGCCCGTGTGCGTGAAAGGGACATGCATCGTGCAGTTGGTTGTCGCGCGGATCGGCCGTGCCCATGGCATCAAGGGCGAGGTCACCGTCGAGGTGCGCACGGACGAGCCCGAGCTGCGGCTCGGCCCCGGCGCCGTGCTGGCCACCGAGCCCGCGTCGGTTGGCCCGCTGACCATCGAGACCGGCCGGGTGCACAGCGGCCGGCTGCTGCTGCGCTTCGAGGGAGTGCGGGACCGTACGGGCGCGGAGGCGCTGCGCAACGTCCTGCTCATCGCGGAGGTCGACCCCGAGGAGGTCCCCGAGGACCCCGAGGAGTTCTACGACCATCAGCTGATCGATCTCGACGTGGTCACCGTGGACGGTACGGCGGTCGGCCGGATCTCCGAGATCTCCCATCTGCCGTACCAGGACCTGCTGATCGTGAAGCGGCCCGACGGCGGCGAGGTGATGATCCCCTTCGTCTCCGAGATGGTGCCGGAGATCGACCTGGAGGAGCAGCGCGCGGTCATCGACCCACCGCCGGGACTGCTGGACGAGGACGAGGCGGAGATCGCCACCGGCCGTGAGGAGCCGTCGTCATGAGGCTCGACGTCGTCACGATCTTCCCGGAGTACCTCGAGCCGCTGAACGTCTCGCTGGTCGGCAAGGCGCGCGCCCGCGGCGTACTGGACGTCCGCGTGCACGACCTGCGCTCCTGGGCGCACGACCGGCACAACACGGTGGACGACACCCCGTACGGCGGCGGCCCGGGCATGGTCATGAAGCCCGAGCCCTGGGGCGAGGCGCTGGACGCGGTCATCGCGTCCGGCGAGGGCGAGGGGCTGCCCAAGCCGACGCTGGTGGTGCCCACCCCGAGCGGCCGCCCGTTCACCCAGGCCCTCGCGGTGGAGCTCTCCGAGCGCCCCTGGCTGGTCTTCGCCCCGGCGCGCTACGAGGGCATCGACCGGCGGGTGATCGAGGAGTACGGGGAGCGGCTGGAGATCCACGAGGTCTCCATCGGCGACTACGTCCTGGCGGGCGGCGAGGCCGCGGTCCTGGTGATCACCGAGGCCGTCGCCCGGCTGCTGCCCGGGGTGCTGGGCAACGCCGAGTCGCACAGGGACGACTCCTTCGCCCCGGGCGCGATGGCCGATCTGCTGGAAGGGCCCGTCTACACCAAGCCCCCCGAGTGGCGCGGCCGGGACATCCCGGAGGTGCTGGTCAGCGGCCACCACGGCAAGATCGCCCGGTGGCGCAGGGACGAGGCGTTCCGCCGCACCAGCGCCCACCGCCCCGACCTGATCGAGCGCTGCGACCCGGCGACGCTCGACAAGCACGACCGGGCGCTCCTGGCCGAGCTGGGCTGGGAGGAGCTGCCCGGGGCGGGCGAAACCGGGGGACGGGCCCGATTTGGGCGGCCGGACCGGGCCGTGGAAGAATAGGCCGCTGCCGTACGTCCGGGTGTGCGCCCCTGCCACAGGGGGACCGACGCTCGCCCGATGAGGGCGGCACTCCCATCAACATTCCGATATGCCGCTGATGACCTGTGGCATCAGCGAGGAAAGCAGACGATCATGTCTCACCTGCTCGACAACGTCGACTCCGCGTCGCTGCGCAGCGACATCCCGACCTTCCGCCCCGGCGACACGGTCAACGTCCACGTCCGCGTCATCGAGGGCAACCGCTCGCGTGTCCAGCAGTTCAAGGGTGTCGTCATCCGCCGCCAGGGTTCCGGCGTGCGTGAGACCTTCACCGTCCGCAAGGTGAGCTTCAGCGTCGGCGTCGAGCGCACCTTCCCGGTGCACACCCCGATCGTCGAGAAGATCGAGGTCGTCACCCGCGGTGACGTGCGCCGTGCGAAGCTCTACTACCTGCGTGACCTCCGCGGCAAGGCCGCGAAGATCAAGGAGAAGCGCACCAGCTGAGTTTTGCTCGACACTTGAGCTCCCGTCGGATGTCCCGGCCGGGCCGGATAGGCTCTGGCCCGATGGACATCGATGGACGGCTCGCGGAGCGCGATCGCTCCTCCTGTTCCGACCCGGAGCACGAGGAGCGATCGCGCTCTTCGCATGCCCCGGAGGAGCCCTCCGCGGAGCAGCCGCCCGCCGGGCGCCCGAGGGCGTGGCCGGCCGGCGACCGGCCGTGGCGGCGGGCCGGGCTCCTCGCGGCCGCCTCCATGGCGCTGGTCCTGCTGGTGAGCGGGTTCGTGGTGCAGCCGTTCCAGATTCCCAGCGGCTCCATGGAGAACACCCTGCGCCCCGGGGACCGGGTGCTGGTGAACAAGCTCGCCTACCGTTTCGGGGACGATCCGCGCCGCGGCGACGTTGTCGTCTTCGACGGCACCGGCTCCTTCCTCCAGGAGGAGCCGTCCGGGAACCCGGTGACCGGTGTGCTGCGCGAGGCGGCCGCGGCGGTCGGCCTCGCCGAGCCCGCCGAGACCGACTACATCAAGCGCGTGGTGGGCGTCGGCGGTGACCGGGTCACCTGCTGCGACAAGCGGGGGAGGATCGAGGTGAACGGCCGGCCCGTGAACGAGGACTATCTGTACCCCGGGGACAGCCCCTCGCGGGTGCCGTTCGACACCGTCGTGCCCGAAGGGCGGCTGTGGGTGATGGGCGACCACCGCAGCGCCTCCCGGGACTCCCGCGACCACCTCGGCGAGCCGGGCGGCGGCACCGTCCCCGTGGACCAGGTGATCGGGCGGGCCGACTGGATCGGCTGGCCGTTCGGCCGGTGGTCCGCCATCCGGGGCCAGGGAGCCTTCGCACATGTCCCCGGGCCGGGCGGGACGGGGGGCACGGTCCCGGGCGGTGCGCATGGGTAACCGCGGACGCCCCCGTTCCGGCGCCCGCCGGCCGGGTCTCGGCCCCGCCTCCGCCCCCGCCGCACCGCCGCGCGAGCCGGGACAGCGGCGGCTCGCCACCCGTGCGGAGCGGCGCCGGGTGCAGCAGCGGATCAAGCGCAGAAGACGCCGGTCCGCCGTGCGGGAGATACCGATCCTGATCGGTGTGGCACTGGTGATCGCGCTGGTCCTCAAGACCTTCCTGGTGCAGGCGTTCGTGATCCCGTCCGGCTCGATGGAGCAGACGATCAAGATCGGCGACCGGGTGCTGGTCGACAAGTTCACCCCGTGGTTCGGCTCCAAGCCGACGCGCGGGGACGTGGTGGTGTTCAAGGACCCCGGCGGCTGGCTGGAGGATGAGCGGAAGCCGCCCGAGGACGATCCGCCGGTCATCAAGCAGGGCAAGGAGTTCCTGACCTTCATCGGCCTGCTGCCCTCGTCGGACGAGCAGGACCTGATCAAGCGGGTGGTCGCGGTCGGCGGGGACACGGTGGCATGCTGTGACACGAACGGCAGGGTCACGGTCAACGGGACGCCGCTGAACGAGTCGTATCTCTACCCGGGCAATCCGCCTTCGCAGCGCAAGTTCAAGGTGACCGTCCCCGCGGGGCGGATGTTCATGATGGGTGACCACCGGTCCAATTCGGCGGACTCCCGGGTGCACCTCGACGAGGCGTACCAGGGCACCGTCGCGGACGCGAGCGTGGTGGGCCGCGCCGTGGTGATCGCGTGGCCGTTCGGCCATATGCGGCAGCTGGACGAGCCCGGAACGTATGCGTCCGTGCGGGACGCGCCGAGTGGGGCGACACAGGCGAGCGGTGCGCCGCATAGGCTGTCCCCCATGGATCAGCAAGGAATGATCCAGCTCCCGACCCCTGCGGAACTCCCGCTCGTTATGGGAGTGGTGGGCCTGCGCCGTTCGTGGAGCAGGCGGCAGCGGCGTGAGGAGTGAATGTGGGGGACTTGGCGGTCGGCGCGCGATCCGGTCACGAAGAGCCCGAAAGGCGGCCCGGTACGAGGGGAGAGGGGACCGCGGACCAGGCACCGGAAGCGCCCGGGGCGGCCCCGGAAGCGGGAGGCGCTCCCACGGCCGGACCGGCTGAGGCGCCGCCCTCCGGCCCTCCCGGACCACCCCGGCCGGGGCCCGGGACCGGGCCCGGCGCGGAGCGGGAGACCGGCTCCGAGGAGGACGGCACGGAGCCCGGGACCGGGCGGCGGCCCGCGAAGGGGCGGAAGGTGCGCTCCTTCTGGAAGGAGCTGCCGATCCTGATCTTCATCGCGCTGGTGCTGGCGCTGCTGATCAAGACCTTCCTGGTGCAGGCCTTCTCGATCCCGTCCGACTCGATGCAGAACACGCTGCAGCGGGGCGACCGGGTGCTGGTGGACAAGCTCACCCCCTGGTTCGGCTCGAAGCCGGAGCGCGGCGAGGTGGTCGTCTTCCACGATCCGGGCGGCTGGCTCGGCGAGACCCAGACCCAGGACTCGGGCCCGATCGCCGAGGGCATCCAGGAGGCGCTCAGCAAGGTCGGCCTGATGCCGTCCGCCGATGAGAAGGACCTGATCAAGCGGGTCATCGCGGTCGGCGGGGACACGGTCTCGTGCAAGCGCGGCGGCAAGGTGATGGTCAACGGCAAGGCGCTGGACGAGCCGTACATCTTCCCCGGGAACACGCCCTGTGACGAGAAGCCGTTCGGCCCGGTCAAGGTGCCCAAGGACCGGATCTGGGTGATGGGCGACCACCGCCAGGACTCGCTGGACTCCCGCTACCACCAGAACCTGCACAACGGCACCGTCTCGGTGGACGACGTCGTCGGGCGCGCGATCGTGGTGGCCTGGCCGGTCAACCGCTGGTCCACCCTGTCGATTCCGGACACCTTCGACCAGCCGGGGCTGAGCGCGGCGGCGTCCCTGGCCCCCTCGGCGCTCGGGCTCGCGGGCGCGGTGCCGCTCGTGCTGTGGCGTCGTCGCAGGCTGACGGCGAAGGTGCGGGGGACGGCTGACTGACGCCCCGTACCGCGGGTAAGGTGCGATCTCGTGCCACAGGGCATGCGGAACATGACCTTCTATGTCTGCGGGACACGGTGGGAGCACTGGAATGAGCGATGCCCGAGGGGCGGGGGGCAGCAGGCTGGGCGCCGTGCTGTCCGGGCTGGCGGTGGCCGTCGGCAGTGTGCTGTTCCTGGGCGGCTTCGCCTGGGGCGCGGTGCTCTACAAGCCGTACAGCGTCCCGACCGATTCGATGTCGCCGACCATCGGCAAGGGCCACCGGGTGCTCGCGGAGCGCATCGACGGGGGCGAGGTGCGCCGCGGCGATGTGGTCGTCTTCCAGGACGAGGTCTGGGGCGCCCTGCCGATGGTGAAGCGGGTCATCGGGGTCGGCGGCGACAAGGTCGTCTGCTGCGACAAGCAGAACCGCATCACCGTGGACGGCAAGACACTCGAAGAACCGTATCTTCAGGCCAAGGAACCGGCTTCGATGACCCGGTTCACCACCACCGTGCCCAAGGGGAGCCTGTTCCTCATGGGCGACCACCGCAGCGACTCCCTCGACTCCCGGACGCACCTCACCGACAGCAGCCGGGGAGCCGTCCCCACGGGCGCCGTGACGGCCCGGGTGGACGCCACCGCCTGGCCGCTGGGGTCCTTCGGCATGATGGGACGCCCGGAGGTGTTCAAGGAACTGCCGGGCGGCGTCTCGCAGCCCGGCCCGCTCCGGCTCGTATCGGTCTCGGTCCTGACCGGCGCCGTGCTCATCCTGGGAGGTGCGGCCTACGGGCCGGTCGCGCGCCGGATGGGAGGCGGCACCGCCCGGCGGGACGAGACGCGGGAGAAGGTGGCGGCCAGTGGCTGACGGGGCCGAAGAGACCGGCGCGGATGCGACGCCGCTGCGGAAGGTCGCCCGGGTGGTCCTGCTCGACCCGCGGGACCGGATCCTTCTGCTGCACGGCTTCGAACCGGACAACCCCTCGCTGACCTGGTGGTTCACCCCGGGCGGCGGGCTGGAGGGCGACGAGAGCCGCGAGCAGGCCGCCCTGCGCGAGCTGGCGGAGGAGACCGGGATCACCGAGGTCCGGCTGGGCCCGCTGCTGTGGCGGCGCACCTGCTCCTTCCCGTTCTTCGGCCGTCGCTGGGACCAGGACGAGTGGTATTACCTGGCCCGTACGGAGCAGACCACGACGCGCCCGGAGGGGCTGACGGAGCTGGAGCGGCGCAGCGTGGCGGGGCTGCGCTGGTGGACCGTGGAGGAGCTGGCCGGGGCGGCCGAGCCGGTGTACCCGACCCGGCTCGTGGAACTGTTGCGTACGCTGCTCGACGAGGGACCGCCCAGTACACCGGTGATCCTGGAGACTGAGCGCGTCTGACGCACAATGGGGGGACGCACGGCTGAAGGGGAACATGCCATGAGCGCCGAGGACCTCGAGAAGTACGAGACCGAGATGGAGCTGAAGCTCTACCGGGAGTACCGCGATGTCGTCGGTCTGTTCAAATATGTGATCGAGACCGAGCGCCGCTTCTATCTCACCAACGACTACGAGATGCAGGTGCACTCCGTCCAGGGTGAGGTCTTCTTCGAGGTGTCGATGGCGGACGCCTGGGTCTGGGACATGTACCGACCGGCGCGGTTCGTCAAGCAGGTACGCGTACTCACGTTCAAGGACGTGAATATCGAGGAGCTGAACAAGAGCGACCTCGATCTTCCGGGAGGCTGACCTGCCGGTCTTCCGGGGCTGACTCACTCTTCCGGGTGGCCGGATTGTCCACCGGCGCCGGGTCGTCCACAGAAATCCACCAAGATCCCTGAATTCGGGGCGGGCGCGTCACAGTCGGTGCCGGAGGTGGTGCCGAATGAACGCCCGGGGAGCACTGGGCCGCTACGGCGAGGATCTGGCGGCGCGCCGGCTGGTCGAGGCCGGGATGGCCGTCCTGGAGCGCAACTGGCGGTGCCGGGACGGTGAGATCGACATTGTCGCGCTGGACGCCGGGGCACTGGTCGTCTGCGAGGTCAAGACGCGCCGCGCGGAGGGTTACGAACCGCCGACGGCGGCGGTCAGGCCCGGCAAGACCGACCGGCTGCGACGGCTCGCCGAGCGCTGGCTGGAGCGGCACGGCGGGCCGCCGCCGGGAGGTGTGCGGATCGACCTGGTGGGCGTGGTGCTGCCGCGGCGGGGCGCGCCCGTGGTCGAGCATCTGCGGGGGGTGGCCTGAATGGGATTCGCCCGCACCTGCTCGGTCGCGCTGGTCGGGGTCGAGGGCGTGGTGGTCGAGGTCCAGGCCGATCTGGAGCCCGGCGTGGCCGCCTTCACCCTGGTCGGCCTGCCCGACAAATCCCTGGTCGAAAGCCGGGACCGGGTCCGCGCCGCCGTGGTCAACTCCGACGCCGCCTGGCCGCAGAAGAAGCTCACGGTCGGGCTCAGCCCGGCGTCCGTCCCCAAGGGCGGCAGCGGCTTCGACCTGGCCGTGGCCTGCGCCGTGCTCGGCGCCGCCGAGCGCATCGATCCACGGGAGATCGCCGATCTGATGATGATCGGGGAGCTGGGCCTGGACGGCCGGGTCCGGCCCGTGCGCGGGGTGCTGCCCGCCGTGCTCGCGGCCGCCGAGGCCGGATACCGGCAGGTCGTCGTCCCCGAGCAGACCGCGGCCGAGGCATCCCTGGTTCCCGGCGTCTCGGTGCTCGGCGTGCGGAGCCTGCGCCAGCTGATCGCGGTCCTCACCGACGAACCGGTGCCCGAGGAGGACGAGCCGCTGGAAGCCGGGCGGCCCGATCCGATGCTGGCGGGGCTCACCATGCCCGGCGCGGGCATGGGCACCGGCGTGGCCGCGCTCCCCGGTGCCGGGGTGGGGCGGCCCGATCTGGCCGAGGTCGCCGGGCAGCGGGCCGCGCGCACCGCGCTGGAGGTCGCCGCCGCCGGGGGCCACCATCTGTTCCTCATCGGGCCGCCGGGCGCCGGGAAGACCATGCTCGCCGAGCGGCTGCCCGGGCTGCTGCCGCCGCTCACCCAGCAGGAGGCGCTGGAGGTCACCGCCGTGCACTCGGTGGCCGGGGTGCTGCCGCCGGGCCAGCCCCTGGTGGAGACGCCCCCGTACTGCGCACCGCACCACTCGGCGACCATGGCCGCCCTGGTCGGCGGTGGCAACGGGCTGCCGCGGCCGGGCGCGGTCTCCCTCGCCCACCGGGGGCTGCTCTTTTTGGACGAGGCGCCCGAGTTCAGCGGCCGGGCCCTGGACGCCCTGCGCCAGCCCCTGGAATCCGGCCATGTGGTGGTCGCCCGTTCCGCGGGCATGATGCGCATGCCCGCCCGCTTCCTCCTCATGCTGGCCGCCAACCCCTGCCCCTGCGGGCGCCACGGGCTGCTGGGGGACGGCTGCGAATGCTCGCCCTCGACGGTCCGCCGCTACCAGTCGCGGCTCTCCGGCCCGCTGCTGGACCGCGTCGACCTGCGTGTCCACGTCGAGGCGGTGAGCCGGGCCGAGCTGACCCGGGCGGGCGGCCCGGCGGAGAGCACGGCCGCGGTCGCGGCCCGGGTGCGTGAGGCGAGGGAGCGGGCCTCCGCGCGCCTCGCGGACACCCCCTGGCGGCTGAACAGCGAGGTGCCGGGCCATGAGCTGCGCACCCGCTGGCAGGCCTGTCCCGGGGCGCTCCGGGAGGCCGAGCGGGACATGGAGCGCGGGCTGCTCACCGCCCGCGGCCTGGACCGGGTGCTGCGGGTCGCCTGGACCGTCGCCGACCTCGCCGGGCACGACCGGCCACTGGCGCCGGACATCGCCCGGGCACTTCAGCTGCGTACCGGGGTGACCCGCGGGGTGCCCGTCGGCGCGGGGGAGTACTGATGGCCGCCTGCCCGGCGGGAGTCCCCGCCACGGCGCCCGGAATGCCGCCCGTCAGGGACTCCGGGCCGGGCGTGGACGGCGAGGAGCGGCTCGCCCGCGCGGCCCTCACCCGGCTCGTGGAGCCCGGCGACGAGGCGGTGGGGCGCTGGCTGCGGCGGCTGGGGCCGGTGGCCTTGTGGCGGGCGCTCACCGGTGAGGCCCCGCCGCCGCGCGGGGCGAGCCCGCAGCGGCTGGCCGGATGCGCGCTGCGGGCCGCCGGGCTCGACCCCGCGGCCGACCTCGACCTGATCGCGGCCCGTGGGGGGCGGTTCGTCTGCCCCGGGGACATGGAATGGCCCGGTCAGCTCGACGATCTCGGGGACGCCCGCCCGGTCGGGTTATGGGTGCGGGGCCCCGCGTCGCTGCGCATGTGGGCGCTGCGCTCGGTCGCGGTCGTCGGGGCGCGCGCCTGCAGCGACTACGGCGCGCATGTCGCGGCGACGATGGGTGCCGGGCTCACCGAGCGGGGCTGGGTGGTGGTCTCCGGCGCGGCCCAAGGGGTGGACGGCGCGGCGCACCGTGGGGCGCTCGCCGCGGGCGGGGCCACCGTCGCCGTGCTCGCCTCCGGGGTGGACACCCCCTATCCGCGGGGGCACGCCGAGTTGATCGAGCGCATCGCGGAACAGGGTCTGGTACTGGCCGAGTTGCCGCCCGGAGCGCATCCCACCCGCGGCCGCTTCGTGCTGCGCAACCGGGTCATCGCCGCACTCACCCGCGGCACGGTCGTCATCGAGGCCGAATACCGCAGCGGATCGCTGGTCACCGCGCGCCGGGCACAACAGCTCGGCCGGTCCACCATGGGAGTGCCCGGCCCGGTCACCAGCGGGCTTTCCGCGGGGGTCCACGAACTGCTGCGCGGCGAGGCCGTGCTGGTCACCGACCCCGACGAAGTCGTCGAGCTGATCGGCGGCATCGGGGACCTCGCCCCTGTCCGGGAAGGGCCCCTCGTCGAGCGGGACCTGCTCCATCCCGTGACGGCACGGGTGCTGGAAGCGTTGTCGGCACAGGGCGGCAACGACGGACGCGAGGTGGCCAGGGATTCCGGGACGAGCTGTGAAGAGGCCGTGAGCCGCCTCTATGAACTGCTCGCCCTGGGTTTCGTCGAACGCCATGGCGACCGCTGGCAGTTGGCGCCGCCCGCACGCCGGAGTGACGGCACACGGCGAGGCGATCCCCCAAATCGGGGCAATCGGGTGAAAGGGTTGAGGCGATGACCGTATCCGCGCACCGTCGAGCCACTGCCCTTCGCATACCGCGACGTCGCAGTCACGCTACGCTCACAAGGTTTCCGGTGGAAGCGTACGTCCTCACCCATGTCATGGCAGAACGGCTCAAGGCGACGAATGCCCCAGCACATCTCCGGGTCTGACCGCGCGGCGCCGCCCGCTGCCCGCGGCGCGGTGCGCCCCGCGGCACCGTCCTCGCTGGACGAGCTGTGGCGGTCGTACAAAGCCACGGGCGACGGGCGGCTGCGGGAGCAGCTGATCCTGCACTACTCGCCCCTGGTGAAATACGTCGCCGGGCGGGTCAGTGTCGGGCTGCCCTCCAACGTCGAGCAGGCCGACTTCGTCTCGTCCGGTGTCTTCGGACTCATCGACGCCATCGAGAAGTTCGACCCCGAGCGCGCCATCAAGTTCGAGACCTATGCCATCACCCGCATCCGCGGTGCGATGATCGACGAACTGAGGGCGCTGGACTGGATCCCGCGTTCGGTGCGCCAGAAGGCCAGGGCGGTCGAGCGGGCGTACGCCACGCTGGAGGCGGCGCTGCGGCGCACCCCCACCGAGGTCGAGGTCGCCGCCGAGATGGACATCAGCGTCGACGAACTGCACGGGGTCTTCAGCCAGTTGTCGCTCGCCAACGTGGTCGCCCTGGAAGAGCTGCTGCACGTGGGCGGCGAGGGCGGCGACCGGCTCAGCCTCATGGACACCCTGGAGGACACCGCCGCGGACAACCCGGTCGAGGTGGCCGAGGACCGGGAGCTGCGCAGGCTGCTCGCCCGGGCCATCAACACCCTTCCGGAGCGGGAGAAGACCGTGGTCACGCTCTACTACTACGAGGGGCTCACCCTGGCCGAGATCGGCCAGGTCCTCGGGGTCACCGAGAGCCGGGTCAGCCAGATCCACACCAAGTCCGTGCTCCAGCTGCGCGCCAAACTCGCCGACGTCGGACGCTGAATCGTCCCGCCGGGATCAACCGCCACGGTGACGTCGCCGTGACGTCTCCGTAGAGTGGTGACGTGCCCAGGATTCGAGCGGCCTCAGTGGCCGAGCACCGGACGATGCAGCGCGGCGCCCTGCTGGAGGCCGCCCGCTCCTTGCTGTCCGAGGGCGGTACGGAGGCGCTGACCTTCCCCGCACTCGCCGAGCGCACGGGCCTCGCCCGCTCGTCCGTCTATGAGTACTTCCGCTCCCGCGCGGCCGTGGTCGAGGAGCTGTGCGCCGTCGACTTCCCGGTCTGGGCCGCCGAGGTGGAGGCCGCCATGGAGGAGGCCGGTACGCCCGAGGCGAAGGTCGAGGCCTATGTGCGCCGCCAGCTCGCTCTCGTCGGCGACCGCCGCCACCGTGCCGTGGTGGCGATCTCGGCCGGCGAGCTGGACGCGGGTGCGCGCGAGAAGATCCGCGCCGCCCACGGCGGGCTGATCTGCATGGTGGTCGAGGCCCTCGGCGCGCTCGGCCATCAGCAGCCCCGGCTCGCCGCGGTGCTGCTGCAGGGCGTCGTGGACGCCGCGGTCCGCCGCATCGAGCTGGGAGCCGCCGAGGACCCCGAGCACATCACGGAGGCGGCGGTCGCCATGGCCCTGGGCGGCGTGCGGGGCTGATCCCGCGCCCGCCCCGCCGCGCCGGACCATCCATCCGGTGGTGGCCCCGGCGACCCCGGTGGCCACCCGGGCGCGCCCCCGAACCGGCTGTGGGCGCGGCGCATCCGGCGCGCCACGCCGACCCGGCCGCGGAGGCGGCGCCCGGCCCAGGCGGCCGCGGCCGCCAGGGCCAGGGGCGCCGCCAGGTCCGGCGTGCCGGTGGAGGACGCGGTGGCCGCCAGGCGGGGCCGCACCCCGGCCCTCGGGAGCGACGCCGCCGCAGACCCCTGGGCGGCGGGCGGAACGCCGAAGACCGGCAACAGCCGGGACGGCCCGCCCCGCAGCATCGACGGCGGCAGCAGCGACAGCGGATCCAGATAGCGGTCCCCGCGCCGCAGCCCCCAGTGCAGACAACCGGCCGGGCAGTGGAACGGCCCCGCCTCCATCACCCCGACCACCTGCCCCGCCGCCACCCGCGCGCCCCTGGTCACGGTGGCCCGCACCGGTTCGTAGGAGGTCCGCAGCGGGGGCTCGCCGGTCCCGGACAGCTCGATGGTGAGCACCCGGCGCCCCGCGACCGGCCCCGCGAAGCTCACCCGCCCCGCGGCCGCCGCCCGCACCCGCTGACCCGCCTCCGCCGCCAGATCGACCCCGCGATGACCCGCCGCCCACGGCGCGGGCGGCGGCCGCCACGCCCTCAGCACCGAGGGCCGTGGCGCCCCCTCCGGTCCGGCCACCGGCCATGACCGGCCGTCCGGACCCGGCGCCGCCACCGCGGCCGGGACCAGGACCGGAAACATCAGAAAGCACAGGGCAAGAGCCCACACCGCACCAAGCCGTCGCATGTCATCCACGGTGACGCCAACCGGCGCATCCGGTGGATCATGGACGCGAACTGGGGACTACCCACGGGTTGTGGATATCGCCGTCACCCGGCGCCGCACGGGTCCCGTACACTTCTTATGGCGATCCGGGTCACCGGATCGACTTCGCACGCCCCGCCGCCCGCGCCCCGAGCACGTATCGGCAGCACGGCGGCCGCGCCCCTCGGTCCTCGGACGAGCCCCTGACAGGGCCCTCGTTCGTGGCAGGCGCGCCGGGGCGTCAGGAGCGGCGGCCGCCCGGCCGCCGTGGAACCGAGTACCTCAAGGAGTACGGCCATGGCCGTCGTCACGATGCGGGAGCTGCTGGAGAGCGGCGTCCACTTCGGGCACCAGACCCGCCGCTGGAACCCGAAGATGAAGCGCTTCATCTTCACCGAGCGCAACGGCATCTACATCATCGACCTGCTCCAGTCGCTGTCGTACATCGACCGCGCCTACGAGTTCGTCAAGGAGACCGTCGCCCACGGCGGCTCCATCATGTTCGTCGGCACGAAGAAGCAGGCGCAGGAGGCGATCGCCGAGCAGGCGACCCGCGTCGGTATGCCGTTTGTCAACCAGCGCTGGCTGGGCGGCATGCTGACCAACTTCTCGACTGTCTACAAGCGCCTGCAGCGCCTGAAGGAGCTCGAGCAGATCGACTTCGAGGATGTGGCCGCCTCCGGCCTCACCAAGAAGGAGCTCCTGGTCCTCTCCCGCGAGAAGGCCAAGCTGGAGAAGACCCTCGGTGGTATCCGCGAGATGCAGAAGGTGCCGAGCGCCGTCTGGATCGTGGACACCAAGAAGGAGCACATCGCCGTCGGTGAGGCGCGCAAGCTCCGCATCCCGGTGGTCGCGATCCTCGACACCAACTGTGACCCCGACGAGGTCGACTACAAGATCCCGGGCAACGACGACGCGATCCGCTCCGTCACGCTGCTCACCCGGGTGATCGCCGACGCCGTCGCCGAGGGCCTCATCGCCCGCTCCGGCGTCGCCACCGGCGACGAGAAGGCCGACAAGGGTGCGGGCGAGCCGCTGGCCGAGTGGGAGCGCGACCTGCTCGAGGGCGAGAAGAAGGCCGACGAGTCCGAGGCCAAGCCGGCCGAGGCCGCCGCCGAGGAGCCGGCCGAGAAGCCGGCCGAGGACGCTGCCGAGAAGCCCGCCGAGGACGCCAAGCCCGCCGAGGCCCCGGTCGCGGACGCCGAGCAGGCCTGACCACTCAGACGGTGTACAACGGCGGGGGACGGTGCGATGGCGCCGCCCCCGTCGTTCACCCGTAGAGCTTTCGACTTTCGAGAAGAGATTCACAGATCATGGCGAACTTCACCGCCGCTGACGTCAAGAAGCTCCGCGAGCTCACCGGCGCCGGCATGATGGACTGCAAGAAGGCGCTGGACGAGGCCGAGGGCAGCGTCGACAAGGCCGTCGAGATCCTCCGCGTCAAGGGCCAGAAGGGCGTGGCCAAGCGCGAGAGCCGCAGCGCCGAGAACGGTGCCGTCGTCTCCCTCATCGCCGACGACAACTCCTCCGGTGTGCTGGTCGAGCTGAAGTGCGAGACCGACTTCGTGGCCAAGGGCGACAAGTTCGTCGCCGTCGCCGACGCCATCGCCGCCCACGTCGCCAAGACCGTTCCGGCCGACCTGGAGGCCCTGCTCGCCTCCGAGATCGAGGCCGGCAAGACCGTCCAGGCGTTCGTGGACGAGGCCAACGCGACCCTCGGCGAGAAGATCGTCCTCGACCGTTTCGCGCAGTTCTCCGGCGGCTACGTCGCCGCGTACATGCACCGCACCAGCCCGGACCTGCCGCCGCAGGTCGGCGTCCTGGTCGAGCTGGACAAGGAGAACGCCGAGGTCGCCAAGGACGTCGCGCAGCACGTCGCGGCCTTCGCGCCGAAGTTCCTGAGCCGTGACGAGATCCCGGCCGAGACGGTCGAGAACGAGCGTCGCGTCGCCGAGGCCACCGCTCGCGAGGAGGGCAAGCCCGAGGGTGCCCTGCCGAAGATCATCGAAGGTCGCGTCACCGGCTTCTTCAAGGAGAACGTCCTGGTGGACCAGGCGTTCGCCAAGGACAACAAGAAGAGCGTCCAGAAGGTCCTGGACGAGGCCGGCGTCTCCCTGACCCGCTTCGCCCGTTTCCGCGTCGGCGTCTGAGCCGAGCAGCGAAACACCGGCGACACCGATAGGGTCGTAGGCAGCCAACCGTCAACCGGTCGGCCGCAGATGTGACGAGGAGGCCATTGCCGCAGAGGTCGTACCAGGACCCGGCAGTGGCCTTCTTCGTATGTGCACGAGGAGATCTCCAATGAATCACGGCGCGGACGCCAAACAGGCCGCCGACAAGAACGCGGACGGTCCAGTACGACACGGCCGTTTCCTGCTGAAGCTGTCCGGCGAGGCGTTCGCCGGGGGCGGGGGACTCGGGGTCGACCCCGATGTCGTGCACGCCATCGCCCGCGAGGTCGCCGCCGTGGTGCGGGACGGCGCCGAGATCGCCATCGTGATCGGTGGCGGCAACTTCTTCCGCGGGGCGGAGCTGCAGCAGCGCGGCATGGACCGGGCGCGCTCGGACTACATGGGCATGCTCGGCACCGTCATGAACTGCCTCGCCCTCCAGGACTTCCTGGAGAAGGAGGGCATCGACTCCCGTGTCCAGACCGCCATCACCATGGGCCAGGTCGCGGAGCCGTACATTCCGCTGCGCGCGGTGCGCCACCTGGAGAAGGGGCGCGTGGTGATCTTCGGCGCGGGCATGGGCATGCCGTACTTCTCCACGGACACCACCGCCGCCCAGCGTGCCCTGGAGATCGACGCCGAGGCGCTGCTCATGGGTAAGAACGGGGTGGACGGGGTCTACGACTCCGACCCCAAGCGGAACCCGGACGCGGTCAAGTTCGACGCTCTGGAGTACGGCGAGGTGATCACCCGGGACCTCAAGGTCGCCGACGCCACCGCGATCACCCTCTGCCGGGACAACAAGCTGCCGATCCTGGTTTTCGAGCTGACCGCCGAAGGAAATATCGCGCGCGCGGTGAAGGGTGAGAAGATCGGCACGCTCGTGAGTGACCAGGACTCACGGGCCTGACGGCTCGTTCGGGGGATGGACAACGGCCTGCCGGTCGGACACCGTGCAGGAGAAGACGCACGCAGGGGCGAGGCTCTGCTTACGGATAACACCAGGAGCAAGTGGTGATCGAAGAAATCCTCCTCGAGGCCGAGGAGAAGATGGAGAAGGCCGTTGTGGTCGCCAAGGAGGACTTCGCGGCGATCCGCACCGGGCGTGCGCACCCGGCGATGTTCAACAAGATCGTGGCGGACTACTACGGTGCGCTGACGCCGATCAACCAGCTCGCGTCGTTCTCGGTGCCCGAGCCGCGCATGGCCGTGATCACCCCGTTCGACAAGAGCGCGCTGCGCAACATCGAGCAGGCGATCCGCGACTCGGACCTGGGTGTCAACCCCAGCAACGACGGCAACATCATCCGAGTGGTGTTCCCCGAGCTGACCGAGCAGCGCCGCAAGGAGTTCATCAAGGTCGCCAAGGGCAAGGGCGAGGACGCGAAGATCTCGATCCGCAGCATCCGGCGCAAGGCCAAGGAGTCGATCGACAAGCTGATCAAGGACGGCGAGGTCGGCGAGGACGAGGGCCGGCGTGCGGAGAAGGAGCTCGACGACCTCACCGCGAAGTACGTCGCGCAGGTGGATGAGCTGCTCAAGCACAAGGAAGCCGAGCTGCTCGAGGTCTGATGAACGACTCTTCCTGGGGGGCCCCACCACGCGCCGGACTCTGGGGACCGACTGATCAGGGCACCTCCCCCGGCTACGGCTGGGAGGTGCCCCCTTCTTCGGCGGGTCCCGCGCACGAGGTGGCCGAAGCGGCGCAGACTCGCCCCATGCCCACCGTGCCGCACGCAGGCGGCGACCCCGGCGACGCCGCCGGCCGTGACCGGGGGGCCGCCCGGCCGGGCGGCCCCTTGTTCCGCGATGAGCAGGAGCCGCGGCCCGGACCCCGGCAGCCCCCCGGGCAGCCGCCGGCACCCCCCGCTTCCGGCCCCGAGTCCGCGGGCAGCGCGCCCGGCGGTGGCGGCGATCAGGGTGCGAAGAAGAAGAGCGCGGGCCGCGATCTGCGGGCCGCGATAGGCGTGGGCGTCGGGCTGGGCGTGATCATCATCGCCTCGCTCTTCATCTACAAGCCGGTGTTCATCGGCGTGATAGCGGTCGCCGTGGTCGTCGGGCTGTGGGAGCTGACCTCCCGGCTGGCCGAGCGGAAGGACATCCGGGTCCCCCTGGTGCCGCTCGCCGTCGGCGGCGTCGCCATGGTCGTCGCGGGCTATGTGCGCGGGGCGCAGGGCGCATGGGTGGCGGTGTCGCTCACGGCGCTCGCCGTGCTCGTGTGGCGGATGACCGAGCCACCCGACAACTACCTCAGAGATGTCACCGCGGGCGTCTTCGCCGCCTTCTACGTGCCGTTCCTCGCCACCTTCGTGGCGCTCATACTGGCCGCGCCCGACGGCGCGCAGCGGGTGCTGACCTTCCTGCTGCTGACGGTGGTCAGCGACACCGGCGCGTACGCGGTCGGCTGGCGTTTCGGCAAGCATCCGCTCGCGCCTCGCATCAGCCCCGGCAAGACCCGCGAGGGGCTGCTGGGCGCGGTGGCGTTCGCGATGGTCGTGGGGGCGCTGTGCATGCAGTACCTCATCGAGGGCGGCGTGTGGTGGCAGGGGCTGCTGCTCGGCCTGGCCGTCGCGGTCAGCGCGACCCTGGGGGACCTCGGCGAGTCCATGATCAAGCGTGACCTCGGCATCAAGGACATGGGCAAGCTGCTGCCCGGCCACGGCGGGATCATGGACCGGCTCGACTCGCTGCTGCCCACCGCCCCCGTGGTGTGGCTGCTGCTGGTGATCTTCGTGGGCGGCGGCTGACCCCCGTACGGCATCGCTGCCGCTCAAGGCCCCGCACCGCCCGTGGCGCGGGGCCTTCCGCATGTCTGCGACACTGGTACGGCCATGCCTAAGCCCGGAGAACTCACTTTCGCCGTGCCGCGTGGGGCCAAGAAGCCCCCGCGGCACCTCGCCGACCTCACGCCCGCCGAGCGCCGCGAGGCCGTCGCCGCCCTCGGGGAGAAGCCCTTCCGGGCCGGTCAGGTGTCGCGTCACTACTTCGCCCGCTACACCGACGACCCCGCCCAGTGGACCGACGTACCGGCCGCCGCGCGCGAGAAGCTCGCGGCCGAGCTGCTGCCGGACCTCATGAGCGTGGTGCGGCACATCAGCTGCGACGACGACACCACCCGCAAGACCCTGTGGCGGCTCTTCGACGGCACGCTCGTCGAGTCCGTGCTGATGCGCTACCCGGACCGGGTCACCATGTGCATCAGCTCCCAGGCGGGCTGCGGCATGAACTGCCCGTTCTGCGCCACCGGCCAGGCGGGTCTGGACCGCAATCTGTCCACCGCCGAGATCGTGCACCAGATCGTCGACGGCATGCGCGCGCTGCGCGATGGCGAGATCCCGGGAGGCCCGGCCCGGCTGTCCAACATCGTCTTCATGGGCATGGGCGAGCCGCTGGCCAACTACAACCGGGTCATCGGCGCCATCCGGCGGCTCACCGACCCCGAGCCGGACGGCCTGGGCCTGTCCCAGCGCGGGATCACCGTCTCGACCGTGGGGCTGGTCCCGGCGATGCTGCGGTTCGCCGACGAGGGCTTCAAATGCCGGCTCGCGGTGTCCCTGCACGCGCCCGACGACGAGCTGCGCGACACCCTCGTCCCGGTCAACACCCGCTGGAAGGTGCGCGAGGTCCTGGACGCGGCGTGGGAGTACGCGGAGAAGTCGGGCCGCCGGATCTCCATCGAGTACGCCCTGATCAAGGACATCAACGACCAGGCGTGGCGCGCCGATCTGCTCGGCAGGCTGCTCAAGGGCCATCGGGTGCACGTCAACCTCATCCCGCTCAACCCGACGCCCGGCTCCAAGTGGACGGCGTCCCGGCCCGAGGACGAGAAGGCGTTCGTGGCGGCCCTGGAGGCGCACGGGGTGCCGGTGACCGTCCGGGACACCCGGGGGCAGGAGATCGACGGGGCGTGCGGCCAGCTGGCGGCCACGGAGCGCTGACCACCGGCTGATACGGTGCCTTCGCACCACCGTCGTACAACCATCCAGCGACGACGCACAAATGAACATTCCGACAGGGGAGCGCGACAGCGCTGAGAGTGCGGCCCGGCCGCAGACCCTCCAACCTGATCCGGGTCATACCGGCGTAGGGAGTCAGCCCAGCATGAACAGCCATCTTCGGCGTGCCGTCACCGCCGCCCTCGTGGCCTCCCTCGGCGCCGGCGTCCTCGCGGGCTGCGGTGGGGGCGCGGCGGACGGCAAGGACTCCAAGATCGTCACCCTGGTCTCGCACGACTCGTTCGCGGCGTCCAAGGCGGTCCTCAAGGAGTTCACGCGCAAGACCGGCTACAAGGTGCGGGTGCAGGCCGGTGGTGACGCGGGGGCCGCTGTCAACCAGGCGATCCTGTCCAAGGGCCATCCGCAGGGCGATGTGTTCTTCGGCGTGGACAACACCCTCCTCTCCCGCGCGCTGGACAACGACCTGTTCACGCCGTACGAGGCGAAGGGGCTGGACAAGGTCCCCGCGGCCTTCCAGCCCGACCGGGCGAAGCACCGCGTCACACCGGTCGACTACGGCGACATCTGCGTCAACTACGACCGCGCCTACTTCGAGCGCGAGAAGCTCGCGCCGCCCAGGACGTTCGCCGACCTGACCAAGCCCGCGTACAAGAACCTGCTGGTCACCGAGAACGCCGCCACCTCGTCCCCCGGCCTCGCCTTCCTGCTCGGCACCGCCGCCCGCTACGGCGACCACGGCTGGCGGGACTACTGGAAGAAGCTGCGGGCCAACGGCGTCGAGGTGGTCGACGGCTGGGAGCAGGCGTACTACGACCGCTTCTCCGGCTCGGCGGGCGGCGCCAAGGGGGACAAGCCGCTCGTCGTCTCGTACGCCTCCAGCCCGCCCGCCGAGGTGGCGGACGCGAAGTCGAAGCCCGTCAAGGCCCCGACCGGGGTGGCGGACGGCACCTGCTTCCGGCAGACGGAGTTCGCCGGGCTGCTGAAGGGCGGGGGCAACACCAAGGGCGGCAAGGCGCTGCTGGACTTCCTGCTGACCAAGCGCTTCCAGGAGGACGTACCGCTGAACATGTACGTCAATCCGGTGCGCGAGGACGCCAAGCTGCCGGAGGTCTTCACCCGGTACGGGGTCAAGGTCGCCGACTCGGCCACCCTGCCGCCGCGGAAGATCGCCGAGAACCGTGAGCCGTGGGTCAAGGCATGGTCCTCGCTCGTTCTGTAAAGCCCGCGGCCGGCCGCGGCGGGCCGCGCGGCGCCGCCCTGCGGCTCGCCCTGATGGCCGTGCCGCTCGCCTTCTTCGCCGTCTTCTTCGCGTATCCGGTGGCCGCGATCGTCACCCGCGGGCTGCGCGTCGACGGCCGGTGGCGGCTCGGGCGGATACCCGAGGTGCTGGGCGACCCGTCCGTCCTGCACACCCTGTGGTTCACCGGCTGGCAGGCGGCCGCCTCGACCGGGCTGACGCTGGCGGTCGCGCTGCCCGGGGCGTACGTCTTCGCCCGCTTCGCCTTCCCCGGCAAGGGGCTGCTGCGCGCCGTGGTGACCGTGCCGTTCGTGCTGCCGACCGTGGTCGCCGGATCGGCGTTCCTGGGGCTGCTCGGGCGCGGCGGGCTGCTGGACGAGCTGTGGGGGATACGGCTCGACACCAGCGTCTGGGCGATCCTGCTGGCCCATGTCTTCTTCAACTACGCGGTGGTGGTCCGCACCGTCGGCGGGCTGTGGGCGCAGCTCGACCCGCGTCAGGAGGAGGCCGCCCGGGTGCTCGGCGCGAGCCGCCTCGCCGCCTGGCGCCGGGTCACCCTGCCCGCGCTGGGCCCCGCGGTGGCCGCCGCCGCGCTGATGGTCTTCCTGTTCACGTTCACCTCCTTCGGCGTGATCCAGATCCTGGGCGGCCCGCGCTACGCCACCCTGGAGGTGGCCATCTACCGGGAGACCGCGCAGCTGCTCGACCTGCCGACGGCTGCGGTGCTGACACTCGTCCAGTTCGCGTCGGTCGCGGCCGTCCTCGCCCTGCACGCCTGGACCGTACGCCGCCGGGAGGGCGCCCTGCGGCTCGTCGACGCCGCCCGGACCGCGCGCCGCCCGCAGGGCCCGGCGCAGTGGGGGCTGCTCGCGGGGGTGCTGGCCGTCGTCGCGCTGCTGATCGTGCTGCCGCTCGTGGTGCTGGTGGAACGCTCGCTCCACGGGGCGGACGGCTACGGATTCACGTACTACCGGGCGCTCGCATCCGCGGCCGACAGCGGCGGCACCTTCTTCGTGGCCCCCGTGGACGCCATCGGCAACTCTCTCCAGTACGCGGCCGTCGCCACCGTTTTCGCCCTCCTCGTGGGCGGACTGGCCGCCGCCGCGCTGACCCGGAGGGCGGGGCGCTTGGTGCGCGGGTTCGACGCGTTGCTGATGCTGCCGCTGGGCACCTCCGCCGTCACGGTGGGCTTCGGGTTCCTCATCGCGCTCGACGAACCCCCGCTGGACCTGCGCTCCTCCTGGCTCATCGTGCCGCTCGCCCAGGCCCTGGTGGGCGTGCCTTTCGTCGTGCGCACCCTGCTGCCCGTGCTGCGGGCCGTGGACCACCGGCTGCGGGAGGCCGCCGCCGTGCTCGGCGCGTCCCCGCTGCGCGCCTGGCGGGAGGTGGACCTTCCGCTGGTGGGGCGGGCGCTGGCGGTCGCGGCGGGTTTCGCGTTCGCCGTATCGCTCGGCGAGTTCGGGGCCACGGTGTTCATCGCCCGCCCCGACCTCCCCACCCTCCCGGTGGCCGTCGCGCGCTTCCTGGGCCGGGCGGGACAGCTCAACTACGGGCAGGCGATGGCGCTGAGCACGATCCTGATGCTGGTGTGCGCCTGCTCCCTGCTGGCCCTTGAGCGCATCCGCACCGACCGCTCGGGGGAGTTCTGAATGGGGGAATCCTGATGACGCCGCCGCTGCTGCGCCTGGACGAGGTGACGGTCCGCTACGGCCGCCACGACGCGCTCGACGCCGTCGACCTGGAGGTCGCCGAGCACGAGACGGTCTGTGTGCTGGGCCCCAGCGGCAGCGGCAAGTCCACGATGCTGCGCGTGGTGGCCGGACTTCAGCGCGCCGCTTCCGGCCGGGTGTGGCTCGGGGGCCGCGACCAGAGCGGCATACCCACCCACCGGCGCGGGGTGGGGCTGATGTTCCAGGACCATCAGCTCTTCCCGCAGCGCGACGTGGGCGGCAACGTCGCCTTCGGGCTGCGGATGCGGGGGGCCGGGCGCGCGGAGGCGGACCGCCGGGTCGCCGAACTGCTCGACCTGGTCGGGCTGCCCGGCGCGCAGCGGCGGCCGGTCGACTCGCTGTCCGGCGGTGAGCAGCAGCGCGTCGCCCTCGCCCGCGCGCTGGCGCCCCGGCCGCGGCTGCTGATGCTGGACGAGCCGCTGGGCCAGCTCGACCGCGGGCTGCGGGAGCGGCTGGTGGTGGAGCTGCGGCAGTTGTTCGCCCGGCTGGGCACCACGGTCCTCGCCGTCACCCACGACCAGGGCGAGGCGTTCGCGCTCGCCGACCGGGTCGTGGTCATGGAGGACGGGAGGATCGCGCAGTCCGGCACCCCGCTGGAGGTGTGGCGGCACCCCGCGAACGAGTTCGTCGCCCGCTTCCTGGGCTTCGACAACGTGGTCGAGGCGACCGTGCACGGCGAGAACGCCGACACCGTGTGGGGCAAGCTGCCCGTGCCGCCCGGTTCCCGGCCGGGTCCGGTCCGGCTGCTCGTCCGCCCGGCCGGGGTACGGCTCACGGCCCCCGAGGACGGCCTGCCCTGCGCGGTCGCGGCCCGCACCTTCCGCGGCGACCATGTGGCGCTCATCCTCCAGCCGTCCCAGGGACCCCGCCTGGAGGCGTCCTGCGCGCTGCGGGACGCCCCGGAGGCGGGGGAGCGGGTCGGGGTGGCCTTCGACGCCGAGGACGTGGTGGTGCTCGGTTCGTCCCGGTTCGGCTCGTCCCGGCTCGGTTCGACGTAGAAAAGTTCAGCCCGTCGGCCAGGCGCTCAGCCCGTCAGGGAGGCGAGCGCGTCCGGGGCCTCGTCCACCGAGCCCACCAGTGCGATGCGGGCCTTCATCGACCGCCCCTCAGCGAGCGCTTCGAGCAGCGGCCAGGCGGGCAGGCGGCGCGTCCAGTGGTCGCGGTCCACGAGCACCATCGGGGTCGGCTCACCGCGCGACTCGTAGTAGTTCGGCGTGGCGTTGTCGAAGATCTCCTGAAGGGTTCCGGCGGCGCCGGGCAGGAAGACGACGCCCGCGTTCGAGCGGGCCAGCAGCCCGTCCTCGCGGGTCGCGTTGGCGAAGTACTTGGCGATGTGCGAGGCGAAGGCGTTCGGCGGCTCGTGCCCGTAGAACCAGGTCGGTATCCCGACCGACGCGCCGCCGTCCGGCCACCGCTCCCGCACCGTGAACGCGGCCCCGGCCCAGGCGCCCACCGACGGGCGGAACGAGGGTTCCCGGGCGAGGAGTTCCAGCGCCTCCTTCAGCGCCGCGTCCGGAAGCGGCGCCGTGTAAGCGCCCAGGTTGGCGGCCTCCATCGCGCCCGGGCCGCCGCCCGTCGCGACCGTCAGCCCGGACCGTGCCAGCGCCTGCCCGAGCCGGGCGGCGCCCGCGTACCCCTCGGAGCCGCGCTCCAGCGCGTGCCCGCCCATCACGCCCACCACCCGGGCGCCGGTGAGCAGTTCGTCCAGGGCGTCGGAGACCGCGTCGTCGTGGATCGAGCGCAGCATCGAGGAGAAGATGTCGCCGTCCGCCTTGGTCCGCTGGAACCAGGCGTACGCGCGCGCGTCCGGCGTGCCCGCGTATCCGTCCACCCCGTCGTCCAGGCCCTCGAACAGCTCGGCCGCGGTGTAGAGGGTGCCGCGGTACGGGTCGAACGGCAGGTCCGGCACGGGCGGGAAGACCAGCGCGCCCCGCGCCCGCACCCGCGCCGCTGCCTCCGGCTCCATCGGACAGCCGAGGAAGACCGCCCGGTCGGTGTCGGTGGACAGCAGCGCGGACGTACGGGCCGTCAGGTCGACGGACTGGACCCGGTATCCGGCCAGGGTGCCGCGGGCGACGACCTGGTCGAACTCCTCCAGGGACTCTATTTCGACGTCGGGTGCGGTGGGCGCGGGGGTGTCTGCGTCATCGGTCTGCACGGCGTCATGCTAATCACATCGAACGCCGGTGCGGTCAGCGATGGGTGAACGGCATCGTCGTCAACTGGGCCACGCCCCACACCACCGGCGCCAGCAGGAGCAGCAGGGCCACACCGCGCGTCACGGCCGCGCCCCGCAGCAGACGGGCCGACGCGCCGAGGCGCAGCAGCGCGGCCGTGGTGCGCCTGCGCGCGCTCCGCGCCTCCAGCGCCGCGTTGAGCACCGCGGTGAACGCGCACATCAGGACCAGGGCCACGCCCAGGTCGGTGAGCGGGCCGAAGGAGTGGGCGCCGGGGCGGCCGTGAGCCGCCTCGTGCAGCCGCAGCGCTCCGTACAGCCCGGAGGCGACCGCGCACAGCACCCCCACCGGACGCCCGATCAGCCCCGCCTCCTGCTGCAGCATCCGCCCCGCCAGCAGCCGCAGCGGGCCCGGCCGGCCCGCGGCCAGCAGCCGGCCGCAGCCGTGCACGAGCCCGGGCCCGGCCAGGATCAGCCCGGCCACCGTCAGCGCCCAGCCGCCCACCACCTCGGGCGCGCTGCCGCCGAACCGCCCGGACAGCGACACCAGGGCGCCGGAGGACGGATGCGCGCCGCGCCCCGCGTACGCCCCCAGCGCGAGCCCCGCCGTGGTCAGCGCCACGCCCCACGGCAGGGCGGACGCCGCGCGGTGCGGAGGCGGGGTGAGCCGTCCGGTCGCCACGGTGGGGAGGGCGGGCCGTACCGTACGGGCCTCCGCCCCGGCCCCCGGCTGCCGGGGCCACAGCCCCGCCGCGCTCGCCGCGCCCGCCACCACCGGTACGACGGCCACCAGCGTGACCGCCCCGACCAGCGGCAGCGGCCGATCCCCGCCGAGTGCGCGCCCTGCGGCGCCGCTGCCCGCCCACAGCAGCCACGAGCCGCCCACATCGCCGCGCAGATGCAGGAAGGCCAGCAGCGCCAGCGCGCTCCCGGCCGCGCAGGCCGTCGCCGTCACGGTGCCCGCCAGCAGCGCCAGCCGGGCCGGGCCGAGCCCGGCCGCGGCGAACCCGGCGCCCGGCCGGGTGCTGGGGTCGGCACGGGCGACCGACATGGCCAGCTGCACGGTCGCGGCCAGCGGGACGACGCACCACAGCAGCCGCGCGAGCGCCCCGTCGGGGTCGGCCGGGTGGCTCGCCGCGAACCCCAGGGCGGACAGCAGCAGAAAGCTCGCGCCCGCCGCCGCGACGGCCACCAGCGACCGTCGCAACAGGACCAGCGGGTGGGAGCCGCGGGCTAGGCGGAGGCTGAGCACGCCGCGATGCCCTCCGCGTCGGGGGACGCCGCCGAGTCCACCAGGCGGCCGTCCAGCAGGGTCACGGTGCGGTCGGCGAGCGTGGCCACCTCCGGGTCCTGGGTGGCCAGTACGACGGTGAGGCCGTGCGTACGGGCCGCCGAGGTGAGCGCCCGCAGCACCTGGGCGCGGTCGGCGCGGTGCAGCGGCGCGGTGGGCTCGTCCGCGAACAGCACACTCGGCGTCGGGGCCAGCGCCCGCGCGATCGCGACCCGCTGACGCTGCGACTGCAACAGCGCGCCGGGGCGCGACCCCGCGCACTCGGCGACGTCGAGCCGCTCCAGCCACTCGCACGCCGCGCTCTTCGCGGCGCGCCGCCCGGTGCCGCGCAGCATCAGCGGCAGCGCGGCGTTCTCCCACCCGGTCAGCTCCGGCACGAGCTGCGGCTCGGTGTCGATCCAGCCGAAGTGGTCGCGCCACAGCCGCTCGCGGCTCAGCGGGGCGAGGGAGTGCACGGCGGTGTCCTTGAACCAGACCTCGCCGTGCTCCGGGACGAACTGGCCCGACAGGCACTTGAGGAGCGTGGTCTTCCCGCAGCCACGGGGACCGGTCACCGCCAGGATCTCGCCCTCGCGGGCACCGAGGGAGACACCGGCGAGGGCGGGCGAGCCGTCATGGGCGTACGACAGGGTGCGTGCCCGGAGCACGTCGTCGTCCGGCGGAGCCACCATCCAGAGCACCTCGCCTTACCTGCGATCGACTCGTTCCCCCGACGGGGTGAACGAGACCGGAGCCAATGGGTCACTGGCACGGTAAGGACTCCGGCCGGGACCAGCGCCTGAGGCTCGGCCGGGTGCGGGCCCAGTTCCTCCGATCAGCCCTGGTGCGGTGGCCGATCGGGTTCTTCGAGGTGGGTGGGCGCGAACATGCGCAGACGGGCGGGGAGCACGACCACCGAGGGGCCCGGTGCGGCCAGCGCCGCCGCCAGATCGGTGCGCAGCCGGTCGGGTGCCGTCCGTACGGCCGGTACGCCGAAGGACCCGGCGAGCGCGACGAAGTCCGGGCGGGCCAGCTCGGTGGCCGTCGCCTCGCCGAAGGCGTCCGTCATGTACTCGCGCAGGATCCCGTAGCCGCCGTCGTCCACGATCAGCCAGGTCACCGGCAGGTCGTACTGGCGGGCGGTGGCGAGTTCGGCGATCGAGTACATGGCCCCGCCGTCGCCCGACACGGCCAGTACGGGCCGCCGCCGCGTACGGTCCGCGGCGGCGGCCCCCAGCGCGGCGGGCAGCCCGTAGCCGAGGCCGCCCGCGCCCTGTGCGGAGTGCATCGCGCCCGCCCGCGGGTCGAACGCGGACCAGGCCCAGTACGCGAGGATCGTCATGTCCCAGAAGCTGGCCGCGTCATCGGGCAGGGCCTCCCGTACGGCGCTCAGGACCTGCTGCTCCAGGTCCAGGTCCTGCGCCGCGATCCGCCGCCGTACGCGGGCCAGCAGCGCGGCCGCGGTGGCGGCACCGGCCGACTCCGGGCGGGGGGTGACCTCGCTGGTGAGGGCGGTCAGGGCGGGCTTCGCGTCGGCGTGGATGCCGAGCGCCGGGTGGTTGGACTCCAGCTTGCCGAGGTCGGCCTCGATCTGGATGACCTGACCGCGGGGGCGGAACGTGTGGTAGTTGGACGACAGTTCGCCGAGCCCCGAGCCGGCCACGAGCAGGACGTCCGCGTCCTCCAGAAGGTCGGTCGTGTGCCGGTCCTCCAGCCAGGACCGGAGGGAGAGGGGATGGTCCCAGGGGAACGCGCCCTTCCCGCCGAACGTGGTGGCCACGGGGGCGTCCAGGTGCTCGGCCAGCGCGCGCAGTTCCTCACACGCCCCCGCGCGCACGACCCCGCCTCCGGCGAGGATCACGGGGCGCTCGGCCGTGCTCAGGAGCTGTGCGGCCCGTTCCATGAGTTCCGGCCGGGGCGGCAGCGGGCGCGGTGTGGCCGTCAGAGTGGTGACCTGCGGTACGGAGGTGGGGGCCAGCAGGACGTCCTGCGGTATCTCCAGCCACACCGGGCCCGCCGGTGCCTCCAGGGCGGACGCCCAGGCGGCGGCGAGGGCGGACGGGATCTGCGAGGCCGTGCGGACGGTGTGGACGGACTTGACGATGTCGCGGAACGACGCCTTCTGGTCGACCAGTTCATGCAGATATCCCTTGCGGCCGCCGCCGAGCCCCGGGGTGGGCACCTGGCTGCCGATCCCCAGCACCGGCGCGGACGCCGCGGCCGACTCCTGCAGCGCCGCCAGCGTCATGAGCGCGCCGGGGCCGGTGGACACCAGCAGCGGGGCGACGGTGCCGGTGACGCGGGCGAAGGCATCGGCCGCGAACCCCGCGTTGTTCTCCACGCGCAGCCCTACGTAGTCGAGGCCGGAGCGGCGCAGGGCGTCGAAGGCGCCGAGCGCGTGCTGCCCGGGGAGCCCGAAGACGGTGGTCGCGCCGAGCGCGGTGAGGGATTCGACGACGAGATCGCCGCCGTGGCGCTCGCCCTGTGCGGTGCGCATGGGTGCCCTTTCCTGATGGTGCGGGTGGCGGGTGTGGCCGCGGGGTGCAAGACACCCCTAGGCGTGGGCCGGGGTGGGCTCGGGGGCCGGGTCGCCGGCCAGGCGGCGGTGCCAGGCGTCCAGGACCGCGGCGTCCGTCGGCTTGGTGGCCAGGCTCACCGCCACGTACGCCACGAGCGAGGCCAGAAGGCCGATGTAGATGGGCTCGCTGGCGAGGATGCCCTTCCAGACCATGAGCCCGATCACCGTCAGACCGCCAACGGCCACCGAGGCCAGCGCCCCCGCACCCGTGCCGCGCTTCCACAGCAGACCGCCCAGGATCGGCATCAACAGCCCGCCGACCAGCACGTTGTAGGCGACGGTCAGCGCCTCGACGACGTTGTTCAGCGCGATCGAGACACCGACCACGGTCAGGCCCATGACGAGGATGAACAGACGGTTGCCCGCGACCTCGTCGTGCGAGGCGGCGGCGGGGCGGCCCCGGAGGCGGGCCCAGATGTCGTTGTTCGCGACCGTGGCACAGGCGATGAGCGCGCCGGAGGAGGTCGACATCACCGCCGACAGGGCCGCGGCCAGGACGAGCCCCTTGACGCCGATGGGAAGCGCGTCCTTGACGATCGTCGCGAACGCGTCGTCGGGGGAGCCGAGGTTCGGGTAGAGGACCTTCGCCGCCGTACCGATGACCGCGCCGGCGACCGCGTACGCCAGACAGTACGTACCGGCCGCGGTGCCGCCGAGGCGGGCCACCTTGTCGTCGCGGGCGGTGAAGACGCGCTGCCAGATGTCCTGGCCGATGAGCATGCCGAAGGAGTAGATGAGCACATAGGTGAAGACCGTCTGCGCGCCGATGCCCATGGGGGAGAAGTAGCCGGCCGGCAGTTCGGCCTTCATCGCCGCGAAGCCGCCCGCCTTGACGACGGCGATCGGCAGCAGGAGGAGCAGCACACCGACGGTCTTCACGACGAACTGCACCATGTCGGTGAGCGTGATCGACCACATGCCGCCGAGCGTGGAGTAGCAGATCACGATGGCCCCGCCGAGCACGATCGCCACCACCCGGTCGAGACCGAAGATCACGTCGAAGATCGTGGCGTACGCGATGGTCGAGGTGACCGCGAGCATGAGGGTGTACGCCCACATGACGATGCCCGAGATCAGCCCGGAGGATCCGCCGTAGCGCAGGTCCAGCATCTGGCTGACCGTGTACACCTTGAGGCGGGCGATGCGCGCCGAGAAGAAGACGGACAGCGCGAGCAGGCCGAAGCCGATGGTGAGGACCATCCA
This sequence comes from Streptomyces sp. NPDC007983, assembly GCF_042958345.1. Lineage (NCBI taxonomy): Bacteria > Bacillati > Actinomycetota > Actinomycetes > Kitasatosporales > Streptomycetaceae > Streptomyces > Streptomyces sp. NPDC007983. Next base: position 118,298 of record NZ_JBIBJI010000009.1, on the reverse strand, counting down.
GGCGCCCGAGAGCCCGTACTGGTAGCCGAGGCCGACGCCGCCGATGGTGGAGGCGCCGCCGAGGACGATCGCGGCCATCGTCCCGGAGTACATGGCCGGGCCCAGACGGCGGCCCGCGACCAGGAAGTCGCTGGTGGAGGTGGCGCGGCGCATGCCCCACCAGCCGAGCGCGAGCATGCCCGCGAGATAGACGACGATCACCGTGTAGTCGACAGCGGTCATGGTGGGGCTCCTCACGGTGGGACGGTGACCGCGACCCTAGGGTGTCGCCGAGGAGGCCGGGAAGTGTACGTTTCCTCCACTCGTGGATCCCGGGATGGAGGAAACGGCCATGCCGCAGACCGTGCCCGTACCCCTCGCCGTCCTGCTGGACCACCCCGGCCTCGGGCTGCGGCAGATCGCCGGGCCGCGCGGCGAGGCGCCGGTGTACCTGGTGCACACGAGCGAGATGGAGGATCCGGTTCCGTATCTGCTCGGCGGTGAACTGCTGCTCAGCGCCGGGGTGCACGGCCCGGAGGCGACGGACGCGTACTGGGACCGCTATGTGGCCCGCACGGTCGAGGCGGGTGCCACGGCGCTGGGGTTCGGCATCGCGCCGGTGCACCAGGAGGTGCCGCGGGCGCTGGCCGAGGCGTGCGACCGGCACGGGCTGCCGCTGGTGGAGGTGCCACGCGAGACGACGTTCACGGCCGTGGCGAGCGCCGTGTGGGACGCGATGGCCGAGCGCCGCCACCAGGAGCTGCGGCGGATCACCGAGGTGCAGCAGTCGCTCGCGGCGGCTGCCGCGCGGCCCCATCCGGTGCCCGCCGTGCTGCGCCAACTCGCGCGCCATCTGGGCGGCTGGGCGGTGCTGTACGGGCCGGACGGCGCGGAGCTGGCGGCGGCGGGCCCCCGGCCGTCCCAGCAGGCGCGCACCGCGCTCGCCTCGCTGGCCGCCCGGCTGCGGGCGGGCCCGGCCTCGGCCGCTGGCACGGCGGACGGGGCTTCCTTGAGCGCCTACGGCCTCGGCGGGCCGGAACGGCCGCTCGCCCTCGGGGTGTGCGCGCCCCGGCGCGATGCGGCGGAGAGCGCGGTCGTGGGGGTGGCCATGGTGCTGCTCGCCCTGCTGACGGGACGGCGCACGGCCGACGCCGGGGCCGAACGCACCGCGCTGGTACGGCTGATGCTGGGCGCCGAACCGGCCGATGTCGCCGCGCTGCTGAGCGGCGCGGATATGTGGACCGTGGTGCGCGGGCGCCGCCGCGGCCGGAGCGGCGACGACGGGCTGCTGGCCGCGGCGGCGCTCGCCGCCGGGCTCGGTACGCCGCTGGTCGACCTGGACGGGGACGACCTGTGCGCTCTGGTCCCCGGCGACGCGGAGGTACGGGCCCAGCCCGGCTGGACACTCGGCGCCGGGGCGCCGGTGCCCGCCTCCGGGCTGGCACACGCCGGCGCCGACGCGGCCCGCGCACTGCGCCGGGCGGTCGCGGAGCGGCTGCCCGTCGTACGGCACGCTCCACAGCCGGGCGGGGTCGCCTCGCTGGTCGACCCGGCCGAGGCCGAGGCCCTGGGCCGCGCCCGGCTCGCGCCCCTGGAGGACGCCCCGGCGCTGCGCGAGACGCTGCGGATGTGGCTGTCGCTGCACGGCAGCTGGGACCGTACGGCGGTGGCACTGGACATCCACCGCAATACGGTCCGCCAGCGCATCGCCCGCACAGCCGCCCTGCTGGAGGCGGACCTGGGCGACGCGGACGTACGGATGGAGCTGTGGTTCGCCCTCAAGTGGTAGTGAGCCCCGCCGAGCAGCAGCCCGGCGCCCCGGCCTGCCCGCACCCTTCCGCACGCGACGCCACGCCCACCGCCCGGCGCGCGCCCGGGCTCAGGGACGACGCCCGCGAGCGATAGCCCCTGTTCCGGGGGCGCGGGGCGGCGCCCGCGCCTGGAGCGCCCCGGCCACGGGGGCCGGCAGCGGACCCCCGCGCCGGCGGGCCCTGCCGGATCCCGGACGCGAGGCGCCGCCCGATCCCGGGCTTGGGGCGTGGCGCCCCCGGCCCGGTCAGAGCTTTGCCCACGCCTCCGTCAGCACACCCCTGAGCACCTGCTCGATCTCGTCGAACAGCGCCTGGTCCGCGATCAGCGGCGGGGCCAGCTGGACGACGGGGTCGCCGCGGTCGTCGGCCCGGCAGTAGAGCCCGTTGTCGTACAGCGCCTTGGAGAGGAAGCCGTACAGGACGCGCTCGGTCTCCTCGGCGTCGAAGGACTCCTTCGTGCCCTTGTCCTTCACCAGCTCGATGCCGTAGAAGAAGCCGTTCCCCCGCACGTCGCCGACGATCGGCAGATCGTGCAGCCGCTCCAGGGTCGAGCGGAACGCGGCCTCGGTGTCCAGCACGTGCTGGTTCAGCCCCTCGCGCTCGAAGATGTCGAGGTTGGTGAGGGCCACCGCGGCCGAGACGGGGTGGCCGCCGAAGGTGTAGCCGTGCAGGAACGTGTTGCCGTCCCGGTAGAACGGCTCGGCGAGCCGGTCGGAGACGAGGCACGCGCCGATCGGGGAGTAGCCGGAGGTCATGCCCTTCGCACAGGTGATCATGTCCGGGACGTAGCCGAACTTGTCGCACGCGAACATCGTGCCCAGCCGCCCGAACGCGCAGATGACCTCGTCCGAGACGAGCAGGACGTCGTACTGGTCGCAGATCTCGCGCACCCGCCGGAAGTACCCGGGCGGCGGCGGGAAGCAGCCGCCCGCGTTCTGCACCGGCTCCAGGAAGACCGCGGCGACGGTGTCCGGGCCCTCGAAGAGGATCTGCTGTTCGATCTGGTCGGCGCACCAGCGGCCGAACGCCTCGGGGTCGTCGCCGTAAATCGGCGCCCGGTAGATGTTGGTGTTGGGCACCTTGTGCGCGCCGGGGACCAGCGGCTCGAAGGGGGCCTTGAGCCCGGGCAGACCGGTGATCGACAGGGCGCCCTGGGGGGTGCCGTGGTAGGCCACGGCGCGGGATATGACCTTGTGCTTGGTGGGCTTGCCAGTCAGCTTGAAGTACTGCTTGGCCAGCTTCCAGGCGGTCTCGACCGCCTCGCCGCCGCCGGTGGTGAAGAAGACCTTGTTGAGGTCGCCGGGCGCGTAGCCGGCCAGGCGCTCGGCCAGTTCGACGGCCTTGGGATGGGCGTAGCTCCACACCGGGAAGAAGGCCAGCTCCTGCGCCTGCTTGTACGCGGTCTCCGCGAGTTCGACGCGCCCGTGCCCGGCCTGCACGACGAACAGCCCGGCCAGGCCGTCGATGTAGCGCTTGCCCTGATCGTCGTAGATGTACGTGCCCTCGCCGCGCACGATCGTCGGCACGGGGGCGTTCTCGTACGACGACATGCGGGTGAAGTGCATCCACAGGTGGTCGTACGCCGTCTTGGAGAGGTCCGCGCTCATGGCTATCTCGTTCCCCAGGTGTAGGTCTGCTTACGGAGCTTGAGGTAGACGAAGCTCTCGGTGGAGCGCACGCCGGGCAGCGTCCGGATCCGCTTGTTGATCGTTTCGAGGAGGTGGTCGTCGTCCTCGCAGACGATCTCGATGAGGAGGTCGAAGGAACCCGCGGTGACGACCACGTACTCGACCTCGTCCATGGCGGTCAGCGCGTCCGCGACCGGGTCGAGATCGCCCTCGACGTTGACCCCGACCATCGCCTGGCGCCGGAACCCCACGGTGAGGGGGTCGGTGACGGCGACGATCTGCATCGCGCCCTGGTCGAGCAGCTTCTGCACCCGCTGCCGTACGGCCGCCTCGGACAGGCCGACGGCCTTGCCGATGGCGGCGTACGGGCGCCGGCCGTCCTCCTGGAGCTGTTCGATGATCGCCAGGGATACGGAGTCGATCGACGGCGTGCCGTTCTTGTCAGGTGTGGCCACGACGCTCACTGTGCACGAGCCTCGACGGTCTGGCAACCCTCGATCAATGAATTCCGTTGTTCGAAGGGTTTTAAATCACTGATTCCGTTGTTCTGGTGTGGCGGGTATGTTGAAAGCGTCGTCCTCGCGACTAGGGTGGTGTCTCACCCATTGGACAGCCGACAGGAGGGGTCGTACGTGACCACCGAGCTGCGTCGTTTGCGCAACTACATCGACGGGGAGTTCCGGGACGCCGCGGACGGGCGCACCACGGAGGTGGTCAACCCGGCCACGGGCGAGCCGTACGCCACGGCGCCACTGTCCGGAGCGGCGGACGTGGACGCGGCGATGAACGCGGCCGCGGCCGCGTTCCCGGCCTGGCGGGACCTGGTGCCCGGCGAGCGGCAGAAGGCCCTGCTGAAGATCGCCGACGCCTTCGAGGCGCGCGCGGAAGAGCTGATCGCGGTCGAGTCGGAGAACACCGGCAAGCCGATCGGGCTCACGCGGGACGAGGAGATCCCGCCGATGATCGACCAGATCCGTTTCTTCGCGGGTGCGGCGCGGATGCTGGAGGGCCGTTCGGCCGGTGAGTACATGGAGGGGCTGACCTCCATCATCCGCCGCGAGCCGATCGGGGTGTGCGCGCAGGTCGCGCCGTGGAACTACCCGATGATGATGGCCGTGTGGAAGTTCGCGCCGGCGCTGGCGGCGGGCAACACGGTCGTGATCAAGCCCTCCGACACCACCCCGGCCTCCACCGTGCTCTTCGCCGAGATCATCGGCGGGGTGCTGGCGGAACTGGGCCATCCGCAGGGCGTCTTCAACGTCATCTGCGGCGACCGTGACACCGGGCGGCTGATGGTCGAGCACGACGTGCCCGCCATGGCGTCCATCACCGGTTCGGTGCGGGCCGGTATGCAGGTCGCGGAGAGCGCGTCGAAGGACCTCAAGCGGGTCCACCTGGAGCTGGGCGGCAAGGCGCCGGTCGTGGTCTTCGAGGACAGCGACATCGCCAAGGCCGTGGAGGACATCTCGGTCGCGGGCTTCTTCAACGCGGGCCAGGACTGTACGGCGGCCACCCGCGTGCTCGTCCACGAGTCGATCCACGACGAGTTCGTGACCGCCCTGGCCAAGGCCGCCGCGGACACCAAGACCGGCGCCCCGGACGACGAGGACGTGCTGTTCGGCCCGCTCAACAACGCCAACCAGCTGACCCAGGTCAGCGGCTTCATCGAGCGGCTGCCCGCGCACGCCAAGGTCGAGGCGGGCGGCCACCGGGTCGGCGAGAAGGGCTTCTTCTACGCGCCCACCGTGGTCTCCGGGCTCAAGCAGGACGACGAGATCGTCCAGCACGAGGTCTTCGGCCCGGTCATCACCGTCCAGTCGTTCTCCGACGAGGCCCAGGCGGTCCAGTACGCCAACGGCGTGGAGTACGCGCTCGCCTCGTCGGTGTGGACCAAGGACCACGGCCGCGCGATGCGGATGTCCAAGGCCTTGGACTTCGGCTGCGTCTGGATCAACACCCACATCCCGCTGGTCGCGGAGATGCCGCACGGCGGATTCAAGAAGTCCGGTTACGGCAAGGACCTGTCGGCGTACGGGTTCGAGGACTACACCCGCATCAAGCACGTGATGACGTCGCTGGGTTGATGGCCCATAAGGGCCTTTGCGTCAGCGGCGGCTGAGCAGGGCGCAGAGGGTGCCGATGCGGTTGGTGGTGATCGCGTCGGCACCCGCCCGCAGCAGCCGCGCCATGGAGCGGCGGGTGTCGGCGGTCCAGGCGGAGACCAGCAGACCGTCGGCGTGGGCGCGTTCGACGAGGCCGGGGGTGACCAAGCCGAAGCGGTAGTTCAGCCAGCGGGGCCGCAGATCGGCCAGCAGGGTGGGCCGGGGCGGCGCGAGGGTCGTCCAGGTCAGGGAGATCTCGGCGCCGGGGTCCGCGCGGCGCACGCGGCGCAGCGCGGACAGCCCGCCGCAGTAGTACACCCGGTCCGCGGCCCCGGCCTCGCGCACCTCGGCGACGGCCGCGAGGGCGGCCGACGCGTCGGGCAGGTCGATCAGCAGCCGGGCCCCGCCGGTCGCGGCGAGCGCGTCGCGCAGCGTGGGTATGCCCCCGCCGGACAGCCGCCGCACCTCCTCGGCGGTCAGCGCGGACAGCGGCCGGTCGTGCCCCCACAGCCGTTTGAGGGTGGCGTCGTGGAGGAGGACCGGGACGCCGTCGCGGGTCAGCCGTACGTCGATCTCCACTGCGCCCGCCCCCGCGCGCACCGCAGAGCCGACCGACGCCAGGGTGTTCTCGCGGTGGGTGTACGGATCGCCGCGGTGGCCGACCGGGGTGAAGGCCGCGCCCACCGCCGTCATCGGCCCGCGACCGCCGTGTACGCGTCGATCTCGGCGGCCAGCCGCGCCTTGCCCGGCGCGTCCAGGAAGGACGCCTCGACGGCGTTCTTCGCGAGGGCCGCGACACCCGCCGCGTCCAGGTCGAGCAGCCGGGCGGCGACCGCGTACTCGGTGTTGAGGTCGGTGCCGAACATCGGCGGGTCGTCGCTGTTGATGGTGACCAGCACCCCGGCCTCGACCATCCGCTTGACGGGGTGCTCGTCGAGGGCGGCGACCGCGCGGGTGGCGATGTTGGAGGTCGGGCAGACCTCCAACGGAATGCGGTGCTCCGCGAGATGGGCGAGCAGCTTCGGGTCCTGGACGGCGCTGGTTCCGTGGCCGATCCGCTCGGCGCGCAGTTCGGTGAGGGCGTCCCAGACCGTCTGCGGCCCGGTGGTCTCGCCCGCGTGCGGAACGCTGTGCAGCCCGGCGGCGATGGCGCGGTCGAAGTACGGCTTGAACTGCGGGCGCGGCACACCGACCTCGGGCCCGCCGAGGCCGAAGGAGACCAGCCCCTCGGGGCGCAGGTCGCAGGCGATGCGGGCGGTCTCCTCGGCGGACTGCAGCCCGGCCTCGCCGGGAATGTCGAAGCACCAGCGCAGCACGGTGCCGAACTCGGCCTCGGCGGCCTTGCGGGCGTCCTCGATCGCCTCGGTGAACGCGGTGTCCGGAATGCCGCGCCGGGTCGAGCTGTAGGGGGTGACGGTCAGTTCGGCGTAGCGGATGTTCTGCCGGGCCATGTCGCGGGCGATCTCGTAGGTGAGCAGCCGCACGTCCTCGGCGTCGCGGATCAGGTCCACCACGGAGAGGTAGACGTCGATGAAGTGGGCGAAGTCACGGAAGACGAAGTAGTCGGCCAGCGCCTCCGGATCGGTGGGCACCTTGGAGTCCGGATGGCGGGCGGCCAGCTCGGCCACGATGCGCGGGGACGCCGAGCCGACGTGGTGCACATGCAGCTCCGCCTTGGGCAGTCCGGCGATGAAGGCGGTGAGATCGGTCAACGAGAACCTCCGGGTGACGGCCGCCGGCGGCGGGCTCCGGTCATCGTAGATGCGGGGGCCCGGGGCGGTGTTCGCAGGCCGTAGCATGGGCGGACATCGCTGTGGGGGAGATACATGGCTGACCAGCCCGACCAGGACCACCAGCAGCGGCAGCCGGAGCCGCGCGACCACGACCCCTGGGCCCCGCCGGCCCCGCGGACGTCCCTGGACAAGCCGCCGTCCCGGCCCTCGGTGGCCGAGCAGCAGACGCTCACCTCCCTGCCCACGGGGCCGCCCGCCCCGCCCCCGCCGCCCGTGCCGGGTCCGCCGCCTCCCGTCCCCGGGCCGCCGCCCGCCGCACCGGGTCCGCCGCCGGGCGGCGCGACGCTGCCGGGCGGTGCCGCCCTGCCGGGCGCGGTGCCCCCGCCGCCGCCCGCCCCGACCGGCCCGGGCACCCCGAGCGCGTACCAGGGCGGGCCGTACGGCACCGGCGGCTACGCTCAGCCGGGCTACGGCGGCCAGGCCCCGTACGGCGCCGGACCCGGCTACGGCTACCCCGGCACGGCGTACCCGGGCTCGGCGTACCCCGCCTACCCCGGCGGCGCCTACCCGGGCGCGGGCTACGGCCAGGGCTGGCAGCCGGGCGGGACCTATATGCCGGACAACGGCACCGGCACGGCCGCCCTGGTGCTCGGCATCATCGGGCTGGTCTTCTTCGCCAGCGTCGTACTGGGCATCATCCTCGGCGTCCTCGCGATCATCTTCGGGGTGCTCGGCCGCGCCAAGGCGGGCCGGGGCGAGGCGACCAACGGCGGCTCGGCCCTCGCCGGGCTCATCCTCGGGGCGGCCGCCGTGGTGGCGGGCGTGGTGATGATCTTCGTCTATGTCGCGGCCGCGAACCACGACAGCTCGGGCGCCTCCGACGACTCCGGCTACGCGGACATGTCGGTGGTGCGGGTGGTCCCGTCCGCCGATATGAGCCACTGACGCGCCTCCATCAGCGCGAACCCCAGCAGATTGAGGCCCCGCCAGCGGACCGGATCCGCCGCCCGCTCGTCGTCCGCCGCCAGTCCGATGCCCCATATGCGGTCCACCGGGCTGGCCTCCACCAGCACCCGGGAGTTGGTCCCCAGCAGATAGTCGCGCAGCGGCGGGTGCTGCCCGAACTTGTGCACACTGCCCTCGACGACCAGCGTGAAGCGGTGCGCCCGCCACCGCGCCTCGTCGAAACCGCGCACCGAACGCCCCGCGTCCTTGGCCTGCTTGGGGTGCGAGGCGGTCAGCGCCCGCCGCTCGGCGTCCGCATCGCCGAACAGCCGCGCCTTCCCGGCCATCATCCAGTGCTCGGCGGTCGGGTAGGTGATGCCGGCCACCTCGAACGGCGCGGGCCACCACTGGCTGAAGCACCCCGCGCCCAAGCCACCGTCGCGCCGCGGCCGATGGCCCCAGAAGTGCACGTACTCGAAGGTCTCGCCGCGCGCGGTCCGGTCCACCAGCTCCTCGACCGAGCGCGGGCCGCCGTCCGGCTCGGCCGGTACCGTCACCCCGTTCGTTTCCATGCCCCGGATTCTCGCACCGGCCACTGACAGCGCACCGGGATCCGAGGCCGGTCACCCTCGGGGCGTCGTCACCGAATCCGTCGAGAAACCAAAAAGCAACAACGGAATCCCTTGTTGAAGTGGGGGAGCTCTGCCAGGATCAGCCTCCGATTCCGGTTGGAGCTACGCCGCCTTCCCTCTGGGAGGGCGGTCCGGCGGAGGAGATCAGGCGATGGATCAGCGATGCGGTCCGACGGAGCGGCGGTTCGCCGAGGGGGCACAGCGTATGGAGTCACGGCACGAGCCCGAGAGCCTGTCCGCGCCGCAGCTCGCCGCGATCCGGCGCAGCGTGACCGGCGGCCGCATGGCGCTGAGCCGCCGTGGGCTGCTGCGTGCGGGCGGCGCCGGAGCGTTCGCCGTCGGCGGGCTCGGGGCGCTCAGCGGCTGCGGTATCCCGCCCGCCGGGCGCACCGGCGCCGCCGGCGCCGCCGACGACCACTCCGCCGAGGAGAAGCGAGTCGACTTCTCCAACTGGACCGAGTACATGGACGAGACCAAGGGCGGCCACCGCCCGACCCTGGAGGAGTTCCGGCGCCGCACCGGCATCACGGTGAAGTACACCGAGGACATCAACGACAACGTGGAGTTCTTCGGCAAGATCAAGCCGCAGCTCGCCGCCGGCCAGGACACCGGGCGCGACCTCATCTGCGTCACCGACTGGCTGGCCGCCCGGATGATCCGGCTCGGCTGGGTGCAGACCCTCGACGCGGCCAACCTGCCCCACGCCTATACGCACCTGGCGGCGGAATTCCGCGATCCGGACTGGGACCCGGGCCGCGCCCACTCCTATCCCTGGACCGGCATTCCCGCCGTCATCGCGTACAACAAGAAGGCCACCGGCGGCCGCAGCGTCACCTCCGTCTCCCAGCTGTTGGAGGACCCCCGGCTGAGGGGCCGGGTCGGCCTGCTCACCGAGATGCGCGACACCGTCGGGCTGACCCTTCTCGACATGGGCAAACGGCCCGAGGACGTCACCGCCGACGACTTCGGCGCGGCGATCGCCCGCCTCCAGAAGGCTTCCGACCGCGGCCAGATCCGCCGCTTCACCGGCAACGACTACACCGGCGACCTGACCCGGGGCGACCTCGCCGCCTGCATGGCCTGGGCCGGGGACCTCATTCAGCTCCAGGCCGACAATCCGGAGATCGAACTCGCCGTCCCCGACGCCGGTTACATGACCGCCACCGACAACCTGCTGATCCCGGCCAAGGCCCGTCACAAGAAGAACGCCGAACGGCTCATCGACTACTACTACGAGCCCGAGGTCGCCGCGAAGGTCGCCGCCTACATCAACTACGTCTGCCCGGTCGACGGCGTACGCGCCGAACTCGCGAAGATCGATCAGGCACTGGCGGACAACCCGCTGATCCTCCCCGACGAGGAGATGGCCGCCAAGTCCCATGCCTTCCGCTCCCTGTCGAGCAAGGAAGAGACGGCGTTCGAGGACGCGTTCGCCAAGCTCACCGGCGCCTGACGGCCTGACACGCGAGGATGCCCACCCCATGACCCAGCCCACCACCACCGGCGGCGACGTCCGGCTCGACGGGATCGGCAAGACCTACGGGTCCTTCACCGCCGTCCACCCACTGGACCTGCACATACCTGCCGGTTCCTTCTTCGCCCTGCTCGGCGCCTCCGGCTGCGGCAAGACCACCACCCTGCGCATGATCGCCGGGCTGGAGGAGCCCACCACCGGCACGATCCGGCTCGCCGGGGACGACATCACGGCCCTCCCGCCGCACCGGCGGCCCGTCAACACCGTCTTCCAGAGCTACGCCCTCTTCCCGCACCTCGACATCTACGAGAACGTCGCCTTCGGGCTGCGCCGACGCGGCATCAAGTCCGTCAAGAAGCAGGTCGGGGAGATGCTGGACCTCGTCCAGCTCGGCGACCTCGCCCGCCGCAAGCCCCAGCAGCTCTCCGGCGGCCAGCAGCAGCGCGTCGCCCTCGCCCGCGCGCTGATCAACCACCCCAGGGTGCTGCTCCTCGACGAGCCGCTGGGTGCGCTCGACCTCAAGCTGCGCCGCCGGATGCAGCTGGAACTGAAGCGCATCCAGACCGAGGTCGGCATCACGTTCGTCCATGTCACCCACGACCAGGAGGAGGCCATGACCATGGCCGACACGGTCGCGGTGATGAACGGCGGCCGCGTCGAGCAGCTGGGCGCCCCGGCCGAGCTGTACGAGAGCCCGGGCACCACCTTCGTCGCCAACTTCCTCGGCACCTCCAACCTCATCGAGGCCGAGATCACCGACAAGAGCGGCGGCGACCTCCTGCTCACGGCCGCCGGAGGCCGCCTCACCCTGCCCGTCGGGCGATGCCGCGCGGCCGTCCGTACCGGCGCCACGGTGCTGGTCGGGGTGCGCCCCGAGAAGATCTCCCTCACCCCCGCCGAGGGCTCCGGCGCCGTCCCCGCGACCCGCAACCGGATGACCGGCCGCATCGCGGACGCCGGCTTCATCGGCGTCTCCACGCAGTACGTCGTGGCCACCCCGGACGGCGCCGAACTGGCCGTCTACGAGCAGAACATCGAGCGCGACCCCCGGCTCGTCCCCGGCGCCGAGGTCGTCCTGCACTGGAACCCGGCCCACACCTTCGGCCTCGACCCGGCCCGGGGCCTCGACGCGGGCACCGACGCGGGCACCGGCCCCGGCTCCGCCACCGGCCCCGGCTCCGGCTCCGGCGCCGGCACCGGCGGGGAGGCGGCGTGACGGCCACGGAGACGCGCGACGCGGCCCCCGCCGCGGGTGCCACGCCCCGTAAGCCATCCGTACGCAAGCGGCTGGTGCCCTACTGGCTGCTGCTCCCCGGCATCCTGTGGCTGCTGGTCTTCTTCGCGGCCCCGCTCGTCTACCAGGCGTCGACCTCCGTCCAGACCGGCTCCCTTGAAGAGGGCTTCACCGTCACCTGGCACGTCCAGACCTACTGGGACGCGCTCACCGAATACGCCCCGCAGTTCCTGCGCTCGGTGCTGTACGCGGCCACCGCCACCGTGCTGTGCCTGCTGCTCGGCTACCCGCTCGCGTACCTCATCGCCTTCCGGGCGGGCCGCTGGCGCAATCTGCTCATGATCCTGGTCATCGCGCCGTTCTTCACCAGCTTCCTGATCCGCACGCTCGCCTGGAAGACGATCCTGGCGGACGGCGGCCCGGTGGTGGGGGCGCTGAACTCCCTGCACATCCTGGACGTGACCAGCGGTCTGGGGATCACCGAGGGGCAGCGGGTGCTGGCCACCCCGCTCGCCGTGGTCTGCGGGCTGACGTACAACTTCCTGCCCTTCATGATCCTTCCGCTCTACAGCTCCCTGGAACGCATCGACGGCCGGCTGCACGAGGCCGCCCGCGACCTCTACGCCCGCCCCAGCACGGTCTTCCGCAAGGTCACCTTCCCGCTGTCCATGCCGGGCGTGGTCGCGGGCACCCTGCTCACCTTCATCCCGGCCGCGGGCGACTACATCAACGCCGAGCTGCTGGGCTCCACCGACCAGAAGATGATCGGCAACGTCATCCAGTCGCAGTTCCTGCGGGTACTCGACTACCCGACGGCCGCCGCGCTGTCCTTCCTGCTCATGGCGGCGATCCTCGCGATGGTCACCGTCTACATCCGCAAGGCGGGGACGGAGGATCTCGTCTGATGGCCCTCATCCGCTGGACACGGCGCAACCTGGTGGTCCTCGCGGGGCTCGCCACCCTGGCGTACCTGATCCTGCCGAACGTCGTCGTCCTGGTGTTCTCGTTCAACAAGCCGAACGGCCGCTTCAACTACGCCTGGCAGCGGTTCTCCACCGACGCCTGGACCGATCCGTGCGGCGTCGCCGACCTGTGCGGCTCCCTCGCGCTGAGCCTGCGGCTCGCGGTGTGGGCCACGCTCGGCGCGACCGTCCTCGGCACGATGATCGCCTTCGCGCTGGCCCGCTACCGCTTCCGGGCCCGCCCCGCCGTCAACAGCCTGATCTTCCTCCCGATGGCGATGCCCGAGGTCGTCATGGCCGCCTCCCTCGCCACGCTCTTCCTCAACATGGGCGTCGGCTTCGGCTTCTGGACGATCCTCATCGCCCACATCATGTTCTGCCTGAGCTTCGTCGTCACCGCCGTCAAGGCGCGCGTCATGAGCATGGACCCCCGGCTGGAACAGGCCGCCCAGGACCTCTACGCCTCACCGGCGCAGACCTTTCTGCGCGTCACCCTGCCGATCGCCGCACCCGGCATCGCCGCCGGTGCGCTGCTGTCCTTCGCGCTCTCCTTCGACGACTTCATCATCACCAACTTCAACGCCGGATCCACCGTGACCTTCCCCATGTTCGTGTGGGGATCCGCGCAGCGCGGCACCCCCGTCCAGATCAACGTGATCGGAACGGCGATGTTCGCCCTCGCGGTGCTGTGCGTCCTCGCCGGTCAACTGGCCGGCGCCCGCCGAAAGAGGAGCTGACCACCATGGCCGCAGACGCCATGCCCCGCTCTCCCGGAGGCAGCGACGCTCCCGGACCGCCCGTCCTGGAAGCCCTCGCCGACGTCGCCTACACCCCGTACTGGCTGGACGACCCCGGACGGCCCCGCCCGAACCCCGCCCTGGTCGGCGACGAGCGCTGCGACCTGCTCGTCATCGGCGGCGGCTACAGCGGACTGTGGACCGCCCTGACCGCCAAGGAACGCGACCCCGGCCGCGACGTGGTCCTGGTCGAGGCCCAGGAGTCCGGCTGGGCCGCCTCCGGCCGCAACGGCGGCTTCTGCGCCGCCTCCCTCACCCACGGCCTCGGCAACGGCGCTGCCCGCTGGCCCCAGGAACTGGCCGCACTGGAACGGCTCGGCCACCGCAACCTCGACGCCATCGAAGCCGCGGTCGCCCGCTACGCCATCGACTGCGACTTCGAGCGCACCGGCGAGATCGACGTCGCCACCCGGCCCCACCAGATCGCCGAACTGCGCGAAACCGCCGCCCGGGCCGCCGCGCTCGGCGTCACCGAGCCCCGGTTCCTGGACCGCGACGCGGTGCGCGCCGAGGTCGACTCGCCCACCTTCCTCGCCGGGCTGTGGGACCGCCGGGGCGTGGCCATGCTGCACCCCGCCAAGCTCGCCTGGGGCCTGAAGCGGGCCTGCGCCGAGCTGGGCGTACGGATCTACGAACACACCCCCGCCGAGCAGCTGAGCCGCGCCGGAACCGGCACCTCCGGCATGCTGGCGCGCACCCCCTACGGCCGGGTACGGGCCCGGCGGGTCGCCCTCGCCACCAACGCCTTCCCGGCTCTGGTGCGCCGCGTCCGCCCGTACATCGTCCCCGTCTACGACCACGCCCTGATGACCGAGCCGCTGACCGGCGCCCAGCTCGCCGCGATCGGCTGGCAGCGGCGGCAGGGCCTCAGTGACACCGCCAACCACTTCCACTACTTCCGCATCACCGCCGACCACCGCGTCCTGTGGGGCGGCCACGACATCGTCTACCGCTACGGCGGCGGGGTGCGCGCCGAATACGACCACCACCCGGCCACCTACCGCACCCTCGCCCAGCACTTCTTCCGCTGCTTCCCGCAGCTGGAGGGCGTGCGGTTCAGCCATGCCTGGGGCGGCGCGATCGACACGTGCTCCCGCTTCTCCGCGTTCTTCGGCAGCGCACACGGCGGACGCGTCGCCTATGCCCTCGGCTACACCGGCCTCGGCGTCGGCGCGAGCCGCTTCGGCGCCGAGGTGATGCTCGACCTGCTGGCCGGGGACCACACCGAGCGGACCCGGCTGGAGATGGTGCGCAGCAAGCCGCTGCCGTTCCCGCCGGAACCGGTCCGCTGGGCGGGGATCGGCCTCACCCAGTGGTCGATGAGCCGGGCCGACGCCAACGGGGGACGGCGCAACCTGTGGCTCAAGGCGATGGACCGGATGGGGCTGGGCTTCGACAGCTGAGGTCCCTCTGCCCGCTTACCCGGTCTTTTGCCGTACGCGCAGGACCGCCCACAGCAGACAGCCGCACAGACACCAGCTCCCGGCCACGTCCAGCGGCCAGTGGTACGCCCGGCGGACCAGACCCACCCCCACCGCGAGGTTGAGCAGGACGACGGCGCCGATCAGCCACCCCCGGAGCCGTCCGCGCAGGAGAGGGAGCAGCAGCACGGCCGCCGCGCCGTAGGCGACGACCGCCGTCGCGGCATGGCCGGACGGGAAGAACCCGGTCTCGCCCGCCAGCGGGCCGGGCGGGCCCGGGCGGTCGATCAGCGCCTTGAGCGGCGCGACCAGGGCCGGGACCGCCGCCATCGCCAGCGCGGCGGCCAGCGGCCCAGGCCAGCGGCGCGCTGCCGCCGGGGAGCGCCACGCCGCGCAGGCGAGCGCGACGCCGAGGACCGGGAGCGCCACCGCCGTATTGCCGAGGTCGGCGAGGAACTCCGCGACGGGGGAGGGGAAGGGCGATCCGGCGATCGCGCGGCCGAGCCGCTCGTCGAGCGTCAGCAGCGGACCGTGGGCGGCGACCTGCCAGGCGCACAGCGCGAAGATCACCAGCAGCACCGTGGGGAGGGCGAGCGCCCGGAGGAAGACAGACGGCGGCCCCGGAACAGGGGGGGTGGTTCCGGGGCCGCCGTGGCGACCGGTGTGCCGCACGCCCCGGGGGGTTTGGGGCGGGCGGCCGTCCGATCGGTGAGGAGATCCGGAGCCGGAGGCTCCAGTGGTGTGCGCGAGGGCACAGCCGGGTCGGGGCTGGGGAAGCACCGGCTCGGCATCGCCCGCAGTCCCCTGCGAGCGGGGTGTTTCTCTCATCTGCAACGACCGTACGGCAGCGAGAGGCTGTCGGACAGGCCGATCACCCACCTGTCATCGGCCCCGCACATCTTCTTCACGCGGCTCGACGATCCACCCACAGTCACAGCTCGGCGAAGGCAGCCTCGAGGACGTCCAGCCCCTCGTTCAGCAGGTCCTCCCCGATCACCAGCGGCGGCAGGAAACGCAGCACGTTCCCGTACGTACCGCAGGTCAGGACCAGCAGTCCGGCGGCGTGGCAGGCCTTGGCGACGGCCGCCGTCGCCTCCGGGTTGGGGTCCTTCGTGCCGGGCTTCACCAGTTCGACGGCGATCATCGCGCCGCGGCCCCGGAGATCGCCGATGAGGTCGAACTTCTCCTGCATCGCGGACAGCCGGCCCTTCATGACCTCCTCGATGCGCTTGGCCTTCGCGTTGAGGTCCAGCTCGCGCATCGTCTCGATCGCTCCCAGCGCCGCCGCGCACGCCACCGGGTTGCCGCCGTAGGTGCCGCCGAGGCCGCCGGAGTGCGCCGCGTCCATGATCTCGGCGCGGCCGGTGACGGCGGCCAGCGGAAGCCCGCCCGCGATGCCCTTGGCGGTGGTGATCAGGTCCGGCACGATGCCCTCGTCCTCGCACGCGAACCACTGGCCGGTGCGGCAGAAGCCGGACTGGATCTCGTCCGCGACGAAGACGATGCCGTTGTCCTTCGCGAACTCGGCGATCCTCGGCAGGAAGCCCTTGGCCGGTTCGATGAAGCCGCCCTCACCGAGGACCGGCTCGATGACGATCGCGGCCACGTTCTCCGCCCCGACCTGCTTGCTGATCATGTCGATGGCCTGGGCCGCGGCCTCCTCGGCACAGTTCTCCGGGCCCGTCAGCCAGCGGTAGGGGTAGGCGAGCGGAACCCGGTAGACCTCGGGCGCGAAGGGGCCGAAGCCGTGCTTGTACGGCATGTTCTTGGCGGTGAGCGCCATGGTGAGGTTGGTCCGGCCGTGGTAGCCGTGATCGAACACGACGACCGCCTGGCGCCTGGTGTACGCGCGGGCGATCTTCACCGCGTTCTCGACCGCCTCCGCGCCCGAGTTGAACAGCGCCGACTTCTTGGCGTGATCGCCCGGCGTGAGCCGCGCCAGCTCCTCGCAGACCTCCACGTACCCCTCGTACGGCGTCACCATGAAACAGGTGTGCGTGAAGTCCGCCAGCTGCGCCGACGCCCGGCGCACCACGGCCTCGGCGCTGGAGCCGACCGACGTCACGGCGATGCCGGAACCGAAGTCGATCAGCGAATTGCCGTCCACGTCCTCGATCACACCGCCGCCCGCACGCACCGTGAAGACCGGCAGCACACTGCCCACACCGCCGGCGACCACCGCGTTCTTACGGGCGAGCAGCTCCTGCGACTTCGGGCCGGGAATCGCGGTGACGACGCGACGCTCCTGGGGGAGGGACGGGCCTCCGGACAGTTCGGTCATGAGGTACTCCACGGAAAGAAAGGGACGTGACAGGGGCTTTACTCGCAGGCTAGGCGCGCGGCGAGCGAAGCGGCATGTTCCGTTCGGGAGCACTGGGTGGGGTGCGTTGTCCGCGACGGCCATAGCCGTGGCCCCGGCGCCTTCCCGGCACCTTGTGAGGTGCCACCCCGGTGGGGTCGCTGAACTCCCCGGGCGGGAACACTAGATTGAGCGGTGGCGCGGTGGCGCGAAACGCAGAGGCACAGCCGGTCAGGGGGCAAGGGGTAGCAGATGGACACCGAGGGCACGTTCGACTCCCGCAACACCCGACCCACCCCCCCGCCCATCCCCCCTGCCCCGCCCGGGGTGCCTGACCGGCCTCCGTATGCCCAGCCGTACCCCGAGCAGGCGCCCGCGACGGCCGTGGGCCGGCCGGCGGGGCCGCCGCCCATGCCGTCGGCAGCACCCACGACCCCGTCCGCGACGGTCTCAGGCGCGCGGCCGTCCTTCGCCGCATGGCTGCGGGCGCCGCGCTCCGAGGAGGCGGGGCCGGGGGTGTGGCGGTATGGGCACAAGCCCAAGCCATCGGAGGATCCGGAAAGGATCCCCGGACGACGCCTGATCAGCGGCGCGCTGATCGCCGGCCTCTGCGGCTGGTTGGTCTGGTCGCTGCTCTGGAACGGGTACCTCGGCGGCTACTGGCTGTGGCCGATGTATCTGCTGACCCCCGACTCGTGGTACGAGCGCGGAGGCAACACAGACGCAGGCTGGTGGTCTCAGCGCATCTATATCGGCGTCTGCGTCGCCGTCCTCGCCGTCCTCTTCGGCCGCGTCGGCCACTGGGGCGAAGTCTGGCGCCGCTACGTCACGCCCCTCTTCCGGCGGGCCTGGGACGAGACGGACGCCGCGGCCGAGCCGAGTCGGCCCGAGGCCGACCCCGTCGAGTGGCCGCATCTGCGGGCCGCCGGGGCGCATGGGGCGGCTGATCGGCTGGCGGCCGACGCGCGGGCCGGGGCGATGAACGACGTCGATCACGCGCGGATCGAGCACGCCTGGCAGTCCGTGCGGGCCGGACGGAATTCGCTCGCCGCGTTCACCGACACCGTGCTGCGCCACGGCGCCGCCTCGCACGGCCATCCGTCCGGCGCCCGGGACCTCCCCGCGCGCACGGCCGAGCACGATCTGCTCGCCCGCCAGGTCCGCCTCGGGACCGCCCTCGACGATCCGCGCAATCCGTATCAGCACCGCGGCGCCGGGCTCGCGCTCGACCCCGATGTGCTGGGGACCTCGCTGCTCGCCGTCGGGCCGCCCGGGTCGGGGAAGACCGGGCGGCTGGTGCGGCCCGTCGTGGAGTCGCTGTGCCTGCAGGCGCTCGCCGGACGGGTCGCGGTGGTGGCCGTGGGGGCGGCGGGGGCGGGTCTGGGCACCGACGAGGCGTTCGACGTCGTCGTGAAGATCGGCCGGCCCGACTCCGTCTACGACTTCGACCTCTACGGCGGCACCACGGACCCCGACGAGGCCGCGGGCATCCTCGCCGAGGCGCTGATCGGCGACATGGCCGCCTCGCTGCCCGGCGGCGACAGCCGCCGGGCAGCGACGGCGCTGGCCCAGCTGCTCGGCCCCTATCGCGCCGCTCACGGCCGCTTCCCGGCCGTGCCGGAGCTGCGCGAGCTGCTCGACGGCGCGAAGACGGCGGTCGGCGCGCTGCGCGAGGCGCTGGAGGCGGCGGGGGAGCGGGCGCAGGCGCGGGAGCTGGAGGCGCGGGTACGGCAGTCGGGTGCGCCCGGGGACGTCGGCGCGCTGCTGGCCGACCGGATCGCGCTGCTGGACCGGCCCGCGTTCGCCGACTTCTTCGACACCACCGGCGACCGCCGTCCGTTCTCCCTCCGCGCCCTCGAACACCCGTTGCGGGTCCGGATCGATCTGCCCGAGCGCGGGCACGCCGAGGCGTCCCGCATGCTGGCCCGTCTCGTGCTCGCGCAGTTCACCGAGTGCGCCGTGGGCCGCGCCGACCGGTCCCTCTTCGCCTGCCTGGTCCTCGACGACGCGTCGCACACCATCACCCCCGAGGCGCTGCGCGGCATCCAGCGCCTCCGCGCCGCCCACGCGGGCGCGGTGCTCACCCTCCGCACCCTCGACGACGTTCCCGAGGCGCTGCGCAGCGCGCTGCTGGGGGCGGTCGGGTGCCGGATGGCCTGCGCCGGGGTGACGACGTGGGACGGGGCCCGGTTCGCCGAGGTGTGGGGCACGGAGTGGGTCGAGACCCGGGACGTCACCGACCGGCAGATCATCTCGGACGAGCCGTTCACCAAGGTCCTGC
This sequence comes from Streptomyces sp. NPDC007983, assembly GCF_042958345.1. Taxonomy (NCBI): domain Bacteria; kingdom Bacillati; phylum Actinomycetota; class Actinomycetes; order Kitasatosporales; family Streptomycetaceae; genus Streptomyces; species Streptomyces sp. NPDC007983. The sequence goes on along the minus strand of NZ_JBIBJI010000009.1, from coordinate 99,000 downwards.
ACTTCATTCGCAAGGTCGTGACGGGGAAGGCCGTCACGACCCAGTCCGTGACGGTGCGCAAGGTGGAGCGCGAGCGCTGGTCCGCCTCGGAGCTGGCGCATTCGGTCCCCGCCGGGCACGCGGTGCTGTCGGTGACGTCGGTACGGGGCGAGGGCGGGCCGCCGGTGCTGGTGGATCTGCGCGGGTGACCGGCCGGCGCCGTACGGCAACGGCGCGGATACCACGGATTCGTCCATTGAGGCAGAATCGGCAGTAGCCGTTCATACGGGGCGGTGCAGTCGCATTCCGTGAAGTCGCATTCGTCGTCGCATCCGCATCGAAGGTGCCATGCCTCCCACGCTCGCCTCACTCGTCCACCACACCGCGCTCAAGCTGTCCGTCCTCGCGGGAGAGGACCGGCTGGAGACGCCGGTGCGCTGGGCCCATGTCAGCGAGCTCGCCGACCCCGTGCCGTATATGGAGGGCGGCGAGCTGCTGCTCATCACCGCGATGAAGCTGGACGCCGAGGACCCGGCCGCCATGGCCCGCTACGTCCGGCGGCTGGTCGGCGCGGGGGTGGTGGGGCTGGGCTTCGCGGTCGGCGTCGCGTATGACGAGGTGCCGGGGGCGCTCGTGGCCGCGGCGAAGGAGGAGGGGCTGCCGCTGCTCGTGGTGCCGCGCCGTACGCCCTTCATCGCCATCAGCAAGGCCGTCTCGGCGGCGATAGCCGCCGACCAGTACCGCGCGGTGACCGCCGGATTCGAGGCGCAGCGCGAGCTGACCCGCGCCGCGATCGGCGCCGAGGGGCCCGCCGCGCTGCTCGCCCGGCTCGCCGCGCACGTCGACGGCTGGGCGGCGCTCTACGACGCCTCCGGCTCCGTGGTCGCCGCCGCCCCCGACTGGGCGGCCCGCCGCGCCGCCCGGCATACGGCCGACGCCGAGCGGCTGCGCGCCCGGCCCGCCCCGGCGAGCGTGGTGGTCGGCGGGGGCGGCGCGGAGGCGGGCGACGAGGCGACGGACCGGGTGGAGCTTCAGTCGCTGGGCACCGGGCGCCGTACCCGGGGCGTCCTCGCGGTCGGTACGGGCGCGCCGCTGGGCACCGCCGAGCGCTACGCCGTGCACTCGGCCGTGGCGTTGCTGACCCTGACCACCGAGCGCTCCCGGGCCCTGCGGGAGGCCGAGCAGCGGCTGGGCACCGCCGTGCTGCGGATGCTGCTCGCGGGGGAGCCGGACCATGCCCGTGCGGTGGCCGGGCGGCTGTACGGGGAACTGCTGGACGCCCCCTTCCGGATGCTGGTCGCGGAGGCGGTGCCGGGCGGTGGTGGGCAGGCGTCGCACACGGCGTACGCCACGGACGAGACGGCGGCGGAGACATCCGCGGACGGCGATACGAGCGGTGGCGCGGGCGACCCGGACCGCGCCGATCCCCTCGGCGCGCTCGTGGACGCCATGGAGGCGGCCGCGGCCCGCGCCGGCGAGGCGGTGCTCGTCGTGCCCGACGGCGAACGGCTGATCGTGCTGGCCCCGGACGGCGGAGCCGCGGTCGCCGGCTGTACGGAGCACGCCGAGGGGATCGAGAGCCGCCGCGGTACGGCGACCCGCCCCCGCGACCGCGGCGCCGCCGCGGCCCAGGGCGGCGACCTGGTCATCGGCCTGTCCGCCCCGGCGGGCCCCATCGCGGCGGCGGCCGCCTACCGGCAGGCGGAGCAGGCCCTGTCGGTGGCCCGGCGGCGCGGCCGGGTGCTGGTCGAGCACGAGCACGTCGCGGCGGGTTCGCTGCTGCCGCTGCTCGCCGACGACGCCGTACGGGCCTTCGCCGACGGCATGCTGCGCGCCCTGCGCGACCACGACGCGACGGGCCGCGGCGACCTGGTCGCCTCGCTGCGCGCCTGGCTGTCCCGGCACGGGCAGTGGGACGCGGCCGCCGCCGACCTGGGCGTCCACCGGCACACCCTGCGCTACCGGATGCGCCGCGTGGAGGAGATCCTGGGCCGTTCCCTCGACGACCCGGATGTCCGCATGGAGCTCTGGCTGGCCCTGAAGGCCACGGCCCCGGCGACGCCCACGCTGAAGTCGTCCTGAGGAAGCCACAGGGGGTCACGCCATTGCGGTGCGCTGCGGGCGCCGACTGCGCCGCCTCGGACAAACGCGCCGCGCGTCCCACGCGCCTACGGTGGGAGGCGAGAGACAACCGCACCATCACCCCACCACTTCAGAAGGGTCGGGATCCGCTGTGCCAGACACAAACGAAGCTGTCACCCATGCGTTCTGGCTCGCCGGTCGCGAGGCGACGGGCGAGAGCACGCTCGAGGTCACGTCGCCCTGGGACGGCCGGCGCGTCGGCGCGGTGAGCGTCCCCACCGAGGCACAGATCGAGGAGGCCGTGGCGGCCGCCGAGGCCGTGCGCGGGGAGTTCGCCGCGACGCCCGCGCACGTACGGGCCGCCGCCCTCGACCACGTCGCGCGACGGCTCGCCGAGCGCACCGAAGAGATCGCCCGGCTCATCTCGGACGAGAACGGCAAGCCCATGAAGTGGGCGCGCGGTGAGGTCGGCCGCGCCGTCTCCGTCTTCCGGCTCGCGGCGGAGGAGGCCCGCCGGTTCAACGGCGGCGAGGCCCAGCGGCTGGACACCGACGCCGGGGGTGAGGGGCGGCTCGCGCTGACCCGCCGCTTCCCGCGGGGCACCGTGCTCGGCATCGCGCCGTTCAACTTCCCGCTGAACCTGTGCGCGCACAAGGTCGCCCCGGCCCTCGCCGTCGGCGCGCCGATCATCCTCAAGCCGGCGCCCGCGACCCCGCTGTCCGCGCTGGTCCTCGGCGAGCTGCTGGCGGAGACGGACCTTCCGGCGGGCTCCTGGAGCGTGCTGCCGGTGCCGAACGACCAGATGCCCGCGCTGGTCCAGGACGAGCGGCTGCCGGTCATCTCCTTCACCGGTTCGGACAAGGTCGGCTACGCGATCCAGGCGTCCGTGCCGCACAAGCACTGCACGCTGGAGCTGGGCGGCAACGGCGCGGCGGTGGTCCTGTCCGACTACGCCGCCGACGCCGACCTCGACTGGGCGGCCACCCGCATCGGCACGTTCTCCAACTACCAGGGCGGCCAGTCCTGCATCTCCGTGCAGCGGGTGATCGCGGACGCGTCGGTGTACGAGCGGCTGCTGCCGAAGGTCGTCGCGGCCGTCGAGGCGCAGGTCACCGGCGATCCGTCCGAGGACGCGACCGATGTCGGCCCGCTGGTCAACGAGGACGCGGCCAAGCGCGTCGAGTCCTGGGTGGACGAGGCGGTCCAGGCCGGTGCGAAGCTGCTGACGGGCGGCAAGCGCGAGGGCGCGAGCTACGCCCCGACGGTACTCGCGGACGTCCCGGCGGACGTCACGATCTCCTGCGAGGAGGTCTTCGGCCCGGTGCTCACCATCCAGCGGGCGGCGGACGAGGAGGCGGCGTTCGCGGCCGTCAACGACTCCAAGTACGGGCTGCAGACGGGCGTCTTCACCCGCGATGTGCAGACCGCGTTCCGCGCGCACCGCGCGCTGGAGGTCGGCGGGGTGATCGTCGGCGATGTGCCGTCGTACCGGGCCGACCAGATGCCCTACGGGGGCGCCAAGAAGTCCGGCGTGGGGCGCGAGGGCGTGCGGTTCGCGATGGAGGACTACACCTACGAGCGGGTCATGGTCCTCACCGGGATCGACCTGTAGGCCCACCGCCGGATCGGATACGGCCCGCCCCGGGCTTCTACGGGCCCTCAGCCTTCGAAGCCGAGGCGGGCCAGCCGCAGGGCCCCGCGCAGCGTGACGTGGAGGTCGTGCACGCCGGTCGGTGGCGTGGGCAGATCGGCGCGGACGGCCGTGTACGCGTAGCGGCCGCCGGTGGGCGGGATGGCGACGGTGGCCAGGGGCGTGCCGTCGGCGAAGTGGAGTTCGACCGCCGCCTCGTCGACTGCCGCGCCGCTGTCCGTCGCGCCGCTGCCCGTCGCCCCGGCCGCCCCCTCGCGCGCCGCCTCGACCGTGACCGCCGTCGCGCCCGCGCCGAAGTCGCAGGCGCGGAAGAGCAGCCGGCCGACCGCCTCGTCGCCGCACGCCACGGCGTCACCGCGCGCCTTGGCGCGGTCGACGAGCACGGTGCCGTCCGCCGCGTCGTAGTCCGCGGCCTCCAGCCCGCGCCGCAGCACCGGGCGCGGGGCGGGTGGCGGGCCGTCGAGGGTGAGGGCGGTGGTGCGGCGGATGTCCGCGCTGGAGGCGCCCGCGTGGATCTCGTAACGGTCCGGGTCGACGGTCCAGCGGCCGTGCGCCACGTCCCAGAACCCCAGTGCCTCGTCCACCGGAACGGTGAAGAACAGCCGCACCCGCTCGCCCCGGCGCAAGGCCACCCGGCGGTGGGCGATCAGCCGTCGGTGCGGGCGCGGCACGCGCGCCCCCGGCGCGCTCACATAGATCTGCGCCACCTCGTCGCCGTCGCACGGGCCGGAGTTGGTGACCGTGCACTCGACGTCCAGCACCCCGGCAGGGGCGGTGTCGTCGTGCTGCCGCACCGACAGGTCGTCGTAGTCGAAACGCGTGTACGACAGGCCGTGCCCGAAGGGGAAGAGCGGGGCGCCGTCGAAGTAGAGGTAGGTGGCGCGGGAGGCGATGATGTCGTAGTCCAGCAGGTCGGGCAGCTCGTCCTCGGAGGCGTACCAGGTCTGCGGCAGCCGCCCGGCCGGTGAGACGTCGCCGAACAGCACCCGGGCCAGTCCGGTGCCCGCCGCCTGGCCGCCGTGCGCGGTCCACAGCAGGGCGGGCAGCGCGTCGGCCGCGTCCCCGACGGCGTACGGATAACTGCTGGTCAGCACCAGCGCGGTGCGCGGATTGGCGGCGTGGGCCGCGCGCCACAGCCGGTCCTGCCCGGCGGGCAGGGCGAGGGTGGCGCGGTCCTCGGTCTCGCGGCCGTTGATGTGCGGATCGTTGCCCAGGACGACGACGACCGTGTCGGCGGCCGCGGCGGCGCGCGCGACGGCGTCCTCGCCGCGTTCGACGACGTGCCGGTGGAAGACCTCGGCCCGGGAGCGGTCGGCAACCTTCAGGCCCTCGGCGGCGACACAGACATATCCGCCCGTCCCGCCGTGTCTGAGGAGATGTCCGTCCCCGTGCCGCTCCAGCGCGAACGTCTCCTGGACCACCCAGCCGCCGGGCTGCTCGGCGGCGGCCCGTACGAAGCCGTCCCCGGCGACCGTCAGATAGCGGCCGGAGGGGGCGCGCAGCGTGAACACGCCCCCGCCCCAGTCGGCCAGCGCCAGGTCGGTGGGGGTGTCGCCGATGGTCAGCGGCGGCAGATCGGTGCGCGCGGCCAGTTGCGCCGGATTGAGCGACGCCTCCCGCGCCCCCTCCCGGTCCCTATCCCCGGCCACGGCACCGGGCGGCACCCGAACCCAGCCCGCCGCGGTGCGCAGCCGTACGGTGTCCGTTCCCTCCACGTACACCACACGGTCCGCGCCGAGCCGCGCGGCCAGCGCCTCGCGCGGCGAACTGCGGCGCAGCAGAGCGCCGCTGTACCAGTCGAGCTTGCACTCGTCGGCGAGCGGGCCCACCACGGCCAGCGTGCCGGTGGTGGACGGCGACAGCGGCAGCAGCCCGTCGTTCTTGAGCAGGACGACGGCCTGTTCGGCGGCCTCCAGGGCGAGCGCCCGGTGCGCGGGCGTGTCGAAACCGGCGCTCCGCGGGTCGGCGTACGGATCGTCGTCCCCGTCGAACTCGCCCAGCGCGCACCGCATCGTCAGCAGCCGCCGCACCGCCGTGTCGATCACGGAGGCGTCGATGAGCCCGCGCTCCAGCGCGCCCCGCACCCGGCCGATCGTCTTCGAGGCGTCCTGGTCGTGGTCGGTGAAGCTGTCCACCCCGGCCAGCAGGGCGGCCGCCACGCCCTCCTCATGGGTGGCGAAGTAGTGCTCGGAGTCGACCAGGTTGGACGGCGCGCCCGCGTCCGAGCAGACCACCAGCTCCTGGCCGGTCCAGGTGCGCAAGTGGTCCCGCAGATACGGGGAGACATGGTTGGGCCGCCCGTTGACCAGGTTGTACGCGGGCATCACCCCGGCCACCGCGCCCGCCCGCACCGCGCCGCGGAAGGCCGCGAGGTCGTATTCGTGCAGGACGCGCGGGCGCACGGAGGACGACGTGGTGTCGCGGGCGGTCTCGTTGTTGTGCGCCAGCCAGTGCTTGAGGACCGGGGCGGTGCGCCAGCGGTCCGGATGGTCGCCGCGCAGCCCGCGCGTGTACGCGGCGGCCAGGGCGGAGGTGAGGTACGGATCCTCGGCGTACCCCTCCTCGTTGCGGCCCCAGCGCGGATCGCGCAGCAGATTGACCGTGGGCGCCCACACGTTGAGCCCGACCCGGGGGTCGCGGGCGCGCATGGCCCGTACCTCGGCGCCGACCGCCTCGCCGATCCGCCGCACCAGGTCCGGGCTCCAGGTGGCGCCGAGCCCGACGGCCTGCGGGAACACGGTCGCCGGTCCCATCCAGGCGACGCCGTGCAGCGCCTCCTGCCCGGTGCGGAAGGCGGCGAGGCCGAGCCGTTCCACCGCGGGGGCGTACTGGTGGAGCATCGCGATCCGCTCGTCGGGCGTGAGCCGGGTGAGCAGGTCGTCCACGCGGGCGCCGAGCGGCAGCCGCGGATCGCGGAAGGGCGGACGGGTCGCCGGCGCACCGGGCTCGCAACCGCTCACAGGTCTCCTCGCGGAGGTCGGAGGTGTGATTCGAAGCGCTTCGATGCTGGAGGGCCGAACCGCGCCCTGTCAAGGCTTGATCAGTCAACGCGCCTTTTCCGCCACCCGGTTGGGATGGCACAAGAATCAACGGGCCTTCGCCGACTCCTTCCCGCCCGGCCCTTGCGCGACCTGACCCCCCGACTTAATCTCAGCGCAATATCGAAGCGCTTCGACCATCGGTCGTACGGCGGGCTCGCCACGAAGGGTTGACGCAATGCCGAACTCCCAGGCTTCGGCCTCCACTTCCCCTCCCAGCCGGAGAACCTTCCTGGCCTCCACGGCGATCGCCGCGGCGGCCGTGACGGGAGGCGTTCCGCTGTTGTCCGCGTGCTCCACGGAGGACAGCGGCGGCAAGAACGGCACCACCTCCGGCAAGGACCTGAAGAAGCTGCTGCCGACCTATGTGGCCTCGAAGGTGGCGGACCCGGATATTCCGAGCGTCAACGGCTCCAGCCCCGGCTACACCAAGGCCCCGCCCGCCGCAGCCCTGGTCGCCTCCGTGAAGGGCAAGCCCGGCCACGGCGGCAGCTACACCATGTTCGAACCGCTGTGGGGCACTCCGCCGCCCAAGAACAACGCCTATTACAAGGCCGTCAACGAAGCGCTCGGCGCGACGATCAAACTTCAGCCACAGGACGGCAACACCTACGGTGAGAAGCTCAGCGCCGTCCTCGCCTCCGGAGACATCGCCGACATCGTGATGATTCCGCTGTGGGAGATGGGCGGGAAGATCCATGGCGCGGTCAGCGCCAAATTCGCCGACCTCGGCCCGTATCTCTCCGGCGACAAGGTCAAGAAATACCCCAACCTGGCCGCCATTCCCACCGCCGCCTGGCAGATGTCCGTCTTCGGCGGCAAGCTCCGCGGCCTGCCGATGCCCGCCCGCCCGCTCTCCGGGGTCATCCCGTACTACCGCGAGGACCTGTTCAAGAAGAACGGATATCAGGTCCCGAAGAGCCCGGACGAATTCCTCGCCCTCGCCAAGGAGATCACCCGGCCCAAGAGCAAGGTGTGGGCGTGCGACGACATGTGGTGGGCGGCGCAGAAATTCTTCGGCTGCCCGGGCGAGAAGCCGTACTACTGGGTGGAGAAGGACGGAAAGCTCGTCCACAAGGTGGAGACCGACAACTACCTCGAGGCCCTGGAGTGGTGCCGCAAGCTCTTCGCCAAGGGCTATGTCCATCCCGACGCGGTCGCGGGCAAGGCCAATGACGCGCTGACCCGCTTCACCTCCGGCCAGACCCTCATCTACAACGACGGCGACGGCAAATGGTACGGCGCCACCTTCGAACAGGCCGAGCCCAACCCCGGCTTCAAGATCCAGGGAATGGACTATTTCGGTCCCGACGGCGGCGACCCGGTCATCTATCTCGACCCGCCCGCCCAGATCTGGTCCTTCCTCAGCAAGAACCTCGGCAAGGAGCAGATCGAGGAAATCCTCGCCGTCGCCAACTTCATCGCCGCGCCCTTCGGCACCAAGGAGCAGCGGCTCATCGACTACGGCGTCGAGGGCGTGCACCACACCATGAAGGACGGCGTCCCGGTCAAGAACGCCACCGGTGTGCGGGATGTCCAGGACACCTACCGCTTCATCGTGTCCCCGCAGGCCAGCGTCGCTTACCCGGACTTCCCGCAGATGGTCAAGGACTACTGCGGCTGGATGCAGCGCATGGGCAAGTTCGCGAAGAAGCCGCTCTTCTACGGCATGCAGATCCAGGAGCCCAACCGCTACGCCTCCCTCTACACCCCCTTCGAGGACCTGGCCAAGGACGTCACCCGCGGCCGCAAGTCGATCAAGGACGCCCAGCGGGCCATCAGCGACTGGCGCAGCGGCGGCGGCGACCGGCTCCGCGACTGGTATGCCAAGCTCCTCGACGAGAACGGCAGCGGCGCCTGATGGCGGTGGACCTCCCCGACCGGAACCTCCGCGACCGGAACCTCCGCGACCGGAACCTCCGCGACCGGGCGGAAGCCCACGGCCGCCGCCCCGCGCATGGCGTCCGGTGGTGGCACCGGCTGCGCCGCGACCGCACCCTGCTGCTGATGACGGCCCCCGCCGTCGCTCTGCTCCTGCTCTTCACCTATGTCCCGCTGCTGTGGACCACGGTCGCCTTCAAGGACTACGACCCGTTCACCCAGGGGCTGTGGACCAGCCCCTGGACCGGGTTCGACAACTTCACCCTGCTCTTCCAGGACAGCCGCTTCTGGGACGCCTTCGCCAACACCCTCAGCATCACCTTCATCCAGCTGGTGCTGTTCTTCCCGGTGCCGGTCGCGCTCGCGCTGCTCCTCAACAGCGTGCTCAGCGACCGGCTCCGGGGACTGGTGCAGTCGATCCTGTATCTGCCGCACTTCTTCTCCTGGGTGCTGGTCATCACGATCTTCCAGCAGATGCTCGGCGGCGCCGGGCTCCTCGCCCAGCAGTTGCGCTCCCACGGGTACGAGGGCTTCGACCTGATGACCGACCCGGGCGTCTTCAAGTTCCTGGTCACCGCCCAGCTGGTGTGGAAGGACGCGGGCTGGGGTGTGATCGTCTTCCTCGCCGCGCTGTCCGCCGTCAACCAGGACCTGTACGAGGCGGCCGCCGTGGACGGCGCCGGACGGTGGCGCCGGATGTGGCACGTCACGCTGCCCGCGCTGCGCCCGGTGATCGCCCTGCTGCTCGTGCTGCGCGTCGGCGACGCGCTGACCGTCGGCTTCGAGCAGATCCTGCTCCAGCGTGACGCGGTGGGGCCGGGCGCCTCGGAGGTCTTCGACACCTATGTGTGGTGGGTCGGCATCGCCAACACCGACTACGGGATCGCCGCCGCGGGCGGCCTGATCAAGGGCGTCTTCAGCCTGATCCTGGTGCTGATCGCCAACAAAGTCGCCCATATGCTCGGCGAGCAGGGGGTTTACCGGAAATGACGCCGGACATGACCGTGACCGAGCGGCCCGCCGCCCCCGCCGCGACGCCCTCCGCCCAGCCCCTGCACCGGCGCGGCGGGGAGAAGCGCCCGGTGTGGGAGGAGGAGCCCGGCAAGGTCGGCCAGGGGCTCAAGGGCATCACCCTCACCGGAGTGTGCCTGGCGATCCTCGGCCCGCTGTGGGTGGTGATCGTCACCAGCCTCTCCGACCAGAGGACCATCACCGACGCCGGCGGTCTGGTCATCGTCCCCAAGACGATCACCTTCCGGGCCTATACCGAGCTGCTGAGCGGCGGCACGGTGACCCGCGCGACGCTCGTCAGCCTCGCGCTCACCGCGGTGGGCACCGCGATCAGCACGGTGGTCTCCGTGCTGTGCGCCTACGGACTGTCCCGCTCCGGGTCGTTCCTGCACCGTCCGATCCTGATGCTGCTGCTCGTCACGATGTTCTTCAACGCCGGTCTGATCCCCACGTATCTGCTGGTCACCGGGGTCGGCCTGGAGGGCAGCTACTGGTCGATGATCCTGCCGAGCGCCATCTCGGTCTTCAACGTGCTGGTGCTGCGCGCGTTCTTCCAGGACACCGCGCCCGAGCTGGTCGACAGCGCCCGCATCGACGGCGCGGGGGAGTGGCGGATCCTGTTCCGGATCGTGATGCCGCTGTCCAAGGCGGTGATCGCGGTGGTCTCGCTGTTCTACGCGGTCGGCTACTGGAGCCAGTGGTTCAACGCGATGCTCTACCTGAACGACCAGCAGATGTGGCCGCTGCAGATGATCCTGCGCCAGCTCGTCATCAAACAGCAGGCGCCGCAGGGCATGTCCCAGATGATCTCCAGCCAGCAGGTCCCGGGCCTGGCCGTGCAGATGGCCGTCATGGTGCTCGCGCTGATCCCGGTCGCGATCCTCTACCCCTTCGTCCAGAAGCACTTCACCAAGGGCATGCTCATCGGCGCCGTCAAGGGCTGATCCGAGCGAGCCGCCCGCCCGTTCCACCAGCCAGCCCCGACCCGAAAGAGCCGGAATGCCCGACCTGAACGACGCCACCCGCGGCCGCGTCCTCTACGGCGCCGACTACAACCCCGAGCAGTGGCCCGAGAGCGTCTGGCACGACGACGTCCGGCTGATGCGCGAGGCGGGCGTCACCACCGTCACGGTCGGCGTCTTCTCCTGGGCCACGCTCGAACCCCGCCCCGGGGCCCGCGACTTCGACTGGCTCGACCGGGTCATGGACCTGCTCCACCAGGGCGGCATCGAAGTGTGCCTGGCCACCCCGACCGCCTCCCCGCCGCCCTGGATGGGCGCCCGCCACCCCGAGACGCTGCCGCGCGACGAGACCGGCGGAGTCGTCTGGTACGGCTCGCGGAACCAGTTCTGCGCCTCGTCCCCCGTCTACCGCGACTACGCGCTGCGCATCACCGAGGACCTGGCCGAGCGCTACGGGAACCACCCCGCCCTGCGGATGTGGCACGTGGGCAACGAGTACGGCACCCACTGCTGGTGCGACACCACCGCCGCCCACTTCCGCCGCTGGTTACGCGCCAGGTACGGCCGCCTCGACGCGCTCAACGAGGCCTGGGGAACCGCCTTCTGGAGCCAGCGCTACGACTCCTGGGAGGAGATCATTCCGCCGCGCCGGGCCCAGTACCTCGGCAACCCCGGGCAGGCGCTGGACTTCCGCCGCTTCACCAGCGACGCGCTGCTGGAGTGCTTCACCGCCGAGCGCGACGCGCTGGCCGCCCGCACCCCGCACATCCCGGTGACCACCAACTTCATGTCGCTGTTCATCGGCCAGGACGGCTGGGCCTGGGCCGCCGAGGAGGACGTCGTCTCCGTCGACGTCTACCCCGACCCCAAGGACCCGCACAGCGGCGCGTACGGGGCGATGATCCACGACCTGACCCGCTCCCAGGCCGGCGGGCCCTGGGTGCTGATGGAACAGGCCGCGGGCCCGGTGAACTGGCGCGGCGTCAACCACCCCAAGCCACGGGGCCTGATGCGGCTGTGGTCGCTGCAGGCCGTCGCGCGCGGTGCCGACGGCGTCTGCTTCTTCCAGTGGCGGCAGTCCCGGCAGGGCAGCGAGAAGTTCCACTCCGGCATGGTCACCCACGCCGGGGAGCACAGCCGCACCTACTCCCAGGTGCGTGAACTCGGCGCCCAGCTGCGCGAGCTGGGCTCCGTCGCGGGCAGCGACGTGCCCGCCCGGGCCGCGATCCTGCACGACTGGCACGCCTGGTGGGCGAGCGTCCAGGACGGCCGCCCCTCCTCCCGGCTCCACTACGACCAAGTGCTGCGCGCCTGGCACCAGGCCCTGTGGGAGCGGAACCTCACCACCGACTTCGCTCATCCGCACGCCGACCTCGCCGACTACGCCCTGGTCGCCGTGCCCCATCTCTATCTGCTGACCGATGAGGCGCTGGAGAACCTGGCCGGTTACGTCCGCGGCGGCGGCACCCTCGTCTGCGGCTTCTTCACCGGCGTCGCCGACGAGGACGACCGGGTCCGCCCCGGCGGGGTCGACCAGCGGCTGCGCGACATCCTGGGCCTGCGGACGGTCCACGAGTGGTGGCCGCTGGACGAGGGCGAGACCGTGACCGCCGAAAGCCCCTGGCTCGGCCCCTTCACCGGCACCCTCTGGTCCGAGGACCTGGAGCCGGCCACCGCCGAGACCGTCGCCCGGATCAAGGGCGGCGAGCTGGACGGACTGCCCGCCGTCACCCGCAACGCCTACGGCGACGGCACCGCCTGGTACGTCTCCACCCTCCCCGAACCCGCCGCCCTGCGCGCCCTGCTGGCCCGCGCCGCCGGCGAGGCGGGCCTGCGGCCACCGCTGCCCGGCATCCCCGAGGGCGTCGAGGCCGTGCCGCGCGGCGACTGCCTCTTCCTCCTCAACCACGGCCGCGCCCCCGCGGTCGTCCCCCTCCCGTCCGCGCGGACCGACCTGCTCACCGGCCGCGTGTACGACACCCAGGTCCACCTCGACCGCTATGCGGCCGTGGTCCTGACCCCGCTCGATTCCCCCCACCCGAAGGGAGCAGCACCGTGCACCGAGCCGCTCGAAAGCTCTTCCTGACACCGCTGTTCGCGCTCCTCGCGCTCATCGGCTTCGCCGCCGCCCCCGCCCACGCCGCCACCTGGTCCTCCTCGGAGCAGTGGGGCAACTGGTCCACCGGCGGCTACACGCTCTACAACAACATCTGGGGCTCCGGCGCGGGCGCCCAGTCCATCTGGGCCAACTCCGCCAGCGACTGGGGCGTCTGGGCCAACCACCCGAACACCGGCGGCATCAAGTCCTACCCCAACGCCAAGAAGGTCGTCGGCAAGAAGATCAGCGCCATCAACAGCCTGAAAAGCAGCTACAACGTCACCGTGCCGTCCTCGGGCGCGTACAACACCTCGTACGACATCTGGGACAGCAACCACGCGTACGAGATCATGCTGTGGGTCAACAAGACCGGCCCGGTCGGCCCCCTCGGCACCTCCCAGGGCACCGTCACCCTCGGCGGTCACACCTGGACCGTCTACAAGGGCAGCAACGGCTCCAACCAGGTCTTCTCCTTCATCCGCAGCTCCAACTCCAGCTCCGGCACCGTGGACATCAAGTCCCTCGTGAACTGGATCAAGAACACCAAGGGCTGGTTCGGCGACGTGACCATCGGCGACGTCCAGTTCGGCTACGAGATCACCTCCTCGTCCGGCGGCCTGGACTTCAAGACCAACAGCTTCGGCGTGTCCTCCAGCTGATCCCGCCCGCCGCCACCGCGTGCCGCCGCTCCCCGGGAGCGGCGGCACACGGCGTTCAGGAGCGCCCTGCGCGCCGTCGGCGCAGGCCCTCCGCGCACACCCCGCACAACGCGCCCCACAGGGCGTTGACGGCGAAGAGCGGGACGATCGCGATCGGCTGGGCGAGCGGCCCCTGCAGCCGCCCGGTCAGCGCGGGCGAGAGGACGCCGCTCAGCACGAGGACGGCCAGCGCGTATCCGAGGCCGGCGGCGACAAGCGTCGGCACGGGTCCGGGCGCGCGGCCGAGGCCCACGACGAGGATCCAGGTCAGCGAGATGGCCGCGGTGAGGATGAGGGGCGTCGCCGGTTTCCCCAGCGCGTCACTCAGGCCGGTGACGGAGCACAGGGGCCGGATCAGCGCGACGGCGGTCAGGCCCGCCACCAGCGGCGGATGGAGCCGACGATGCCAGGGTGCGGTGCGGCGGCGCTTGTCGTACGCGTTCATGCCCGCAGCGTGGCGGTACGGCCCGCGGCCGGGCATCGGCCCGCCGACGACACCTGGGGTGCCCCTCCGGTTGCGCCCCCGCCGCCCCGCGTACTCCCCGAGTCGCGGTCCGGTCCGGGCCGCTCCGCCATGCGGAGGAGGGGCGCGTACGCGAGGCGGCTCTAGGGTGAGCGCATGGTGTCTCGCGGCTCTCTCGCGCGTGTGTGGCCGCCGCGCGGCCGGTGGGCGGACGCGGTGCCGGCCGGCGGTGTCTTCGTGCTGGCGGCGGTGGGCGGCATGAGGCCGCTCGTCGGCGAGCGCGCGGAGCCCTGGCCGGTGACGGCCTTCGGCTGGGCGATGATCGTCGCCGCCTGTGGGGCGCTCTGCTTTCGCCGCCGCCGTCCGGTGGCCGTCGCCCTCGGCGTGCTGGCCGCCACCGCCGCCTACTACCTCACCAGCACCTACGACGGGCCGCTCATGGTCGCGTTCGTCGTCGCGCTGTACGCGGTCGCGGCCCAGGGACAGCCGCGGGCGGCCGTCGCCGTCGCCGCGCTGAGCGTCGTCGCCGTCGGCGTCGGCACGCTGGAGGGCAACGGCGACGTCAACGGGGTCGCCCTCTTCATGCTCACCGGCTGGCTGGTCGCGGTGGTCGCGCTCGGCTGGGCGCGCCACACCCGCCTGGCCCACGTCCACGAGGTGGAGCAGCGCGCGGCCGGCGAGGAGCGGCTGCGCATCGCCCGGGAACTGCACGACGTCATCGGCCACCACATCTCCCTCATCAGCGTCCAGTCCTCGGCCGCCCTGCACCGCATCAGGAAGGACCCCGGGCAGGCCGAGACGGCCCTCGCCGCGATCAAGAAGTCCAGCCGTGAGGCGCTGCGCGAGCTGCGGACCACGCTCGGCCTGCTGCGGCAGGTCGACGAGGCGGCGCCCACAGCGCCGCCGCCGGGCCTGTCCCGGATCGGCGAACTCGTCGAGGCGGCGCGGTCGGCCGGGTTCGAGGTGCGCGCGGACACCAGCGGTGAGCGGGTGCCGCTGCCCACCGAAGTGGAGCTGGCCGCGTACCGCATCGTCCAGGAAGCGCTCACCAATGTGGTCCGCCACTCCCGGGCCACCGCCGTCACCGTCCATGTCGGTCACGCGCCCCGCGAGGTCCGGATCGAGATCACGGACAATGGGCGCGGCCCGCACCGGACCGCCCCCGGCAGCGGCATCAGCGGCATGCGCGAGCGCGTCCGCGCGCTGGGCGGCGAGCTGGTCGTCGGCCCCGGGGGACCCGGGCCGGGCGGCGGCTTCGCCGTACGGGCCAGACTGCCGCACCGGAACGGAGCACCATGGCAGCCATGATCAAGGTCTTGCTGGCGGACGACCAGCGGTTGGTGCGCGCCGGATTCCGTTCGATCCTGGAGGACGAGGACGACATCACGGTGGTCGCCGAGGCGGGCGACGGAGACGAGGCCGTCTCGGCCTGCCGCGCGCTGCGCCCCGACGTGGCGCTGCTGGACGTCCGGATGCCCGGAACCGACGGCCTGGAGGCGGCCCGGCGGATCACCGCGGACCCCCGCCTGGAGGGCGTCAAGGTCGTCATCCTGACCACCTTCGACCTGGACGACTATGTGTACGGCGCGCTGCGCGCGGGCGCCACCGGCTTCCTGGTCAAGGACACCGAACCGGAGGAGCTGATCCATGCTGTGCGGGTGGCGCACCGCGGTGACGCGCTGATCAGCCCCTCCGTCACCCGTCGGCTGATCGCCGAGTTCGCCGGACGGGTCAGGGCCCCGGAGCCGGGCCCGAGGCTGCGCGCCCTCACCGGCCGCGAGCGCGAGGTGATGGAGCTGGTGGCCGCCGGGCTGACGAACGACGAGATCGCCGCCCGGCTGGTGCTCAGCCCGGCCACCGCCAAGACCCACGTCAGCCGCATCATGACCAAGCTGGACGTGCGGGACCGCTCCCAACTGGTCGTGCTGGCCTACGAGTCCGGGATGGTCAGCCCCGGCTGGCTGGCCGGGTAGCGCGGCCCTTTCCGCGGACCACGGCCACGACCGCGACCGGGGCAGTACGCGGGCGCGGCGCCCGGCAACCCGTGGGGTACGGCAGATGTCCGCCCCGGGCCGACGCCCCGGGGCACACCGGGCCCGGATGCTGCGGCCCATGAGCGACAGAAGCGACACGAGCGACACGACCGCGACGACCGAGCCCCCGGCGGGCCGGACGCCCCACCCCGCGGGCGCCTTCGGGCGCCTCGCCTCCTGGTCCCAGACCCATCGCTGGGGCGCCCTGCTCCTGTGGGTCCTCGTGGTGGCCGCGATCACCCTCGGATCGCAGGCGGTCGGCAGCGCCTACCGCAACGACTTCGCCCTGCCCGGCACCGACTCGCAGACCGCCACCGACCTGATGGCCGAACACGGAGCCCGGCAGGCGGGCGACAGCGTGCAGATCGTCTTCAAGGACGAGGGCGAGGGCGGGCTGCGCGCCGAGCGCGGCCGCGTCGGGAAGACGCTCGCCCGGATCGGCGGCCTGCCCGGCGTCGCCGAGGTGCGCGGCCCGTACGCGGACGCCTCCGCGATCTCCCGGGACGGCACCATCGGCTATGCGACGGTCACCCTCGACGGCAAGGCGGAGCAGGTGCCGAAGGGGGACATCACCAGGATCATCGACATCGCGAAGGCCGCCGAGGGGCACGGCCTCACGGTCGCGCTCGGCGGCGAGGCGGTGCGCGGCGCCGAGGAGGAGGGCGGCGCGGCGGAGGGCGCGGGCATGCTCGCGGCGCTGGTCATCCTCGTCATGCTGTTCGGCTCGCTGATGGCGGCCGCGCTGCCGCTGGTCACCGCGCTGTTCGCGGTGGGCGGCGCCATCGGTCTGATCGCCCTGGCCTCGCACGTGTTCACGGTCGCCGACTTCACCCCGCCCGTCATGATGCTCGTCGGGCTCGGGGTGGGCGTGGACTACGCGCTGCTGATCTTCTACCGCTACCGGCACGAACTCATCGGCGGCGCCGCCTCGCACACCGCCACCCGCACCGCGCTGGACGCGGCCGGCCGTACGGTCTTCTTCGCCGGCTGCACCGTCATCATCGCGCTCCTCGGCCTGGTCGCCCTGGGCCTGGGCGCGCTGCGGGGCGTGGCGCTCGCGGTCGCGCTGACGGTGCTCGTCACCATGGCGGCTTCCCTGATCCTCCTGCCCGCGCTGCTCGCGGTCCTCGGCGGGCGCGTCAGGCGCCAGGTGCTGCGCCGCGCCGAACGCGCCCGGAGCAAGGGGAAGGAGGAGGGCCGGCGCTGGCGGGACCTGGCCCTCGCCGTGCAGCGGCGACCGCTGCCCGCGCTGCTGGCCGCCGTCATGGCGCTGCTCGCGCTGTCCGCCCCCGCGCTGGGCCTGCGTCTGGGCTTCGCCGACGCGGGCAACGACCCGGCCACGTCCACCAGCCGCCGCGCCTACGACCTGCTCGCCGAGGGCTTCGGCCCCGGGTTCAACGGCCCGCTGGTCGTGGTGAGCCAGGGCGACGCGGTGGCCGCCCGGGAGCTGCGCGCCACGCTCGCGCGCACCGACGGTATCGCCGCCACCACCCCGCCGCTGCCCTCGAAGGACGGCGCCGTCGCCACGGTCCTCGCCTTCCCCACCACCTCCCCGCAGGACGAGGGCACCGCCGACCTGGTGCACACGCTGCGCGACCGCGTCCTGCCGCGGCTCGGCGAGCGCACCGGCGCCGACTATCTGGTGGGCGGGTCCACGGCCGCCGCACAGGACTTCGCCGACTCCGTCGCGGACCGGATGCCGCTGTTCGTCGCCGTCGTGGTCGGCCTGTCCGCGCTGCTCCTCATGGTCGTCTTCCGGTCCGTACTGATCCCGCTCAAGGCCGCGCTGCTCAACCTGCTGTCCATCGCGGCCGCCCTGGGAGTGATCACCCTGGTCTTCCAGGAAGGCTGGTTCGGGGCCCAGCCCGGCCCGATCGAGGCGTTCGTTCCCGTGATGATCTTCGCGATCGTCTTCGGCCTCTCCATGGACTACGAGGTGTTCCTGGTCTCCCGCATCCATGAGGAGTGGGAGCGGACTCGGGACCACTCCCACGCGGTACGCGAAGGTCTCGCGGCCACCGGCAAGGTGATCACGGCGGCCGCCGCCATCATGATCGTGGTGTTCGCGGCGTTCGTCCTCAGCCCGAGCCGCATGCTCCAGCAGTTCGGCCTCGGCCTCGCGGTGGCCGTCCTGCTGGACGCGGTGGTGATCCGTTGTCTGATCGTGCCGGCCGTCATGCGGTTGCTCGGCAGGCACGCCTGGTGGCTGCCCGGCCCGCTCGCCCGGCGGCTGCCGAAGGTGGCGCTGGAGCGGCCGGCCGAGGGCTGAGCGGCCGGTCGACGGCTGAGGCGGGCGCCGACCGCCCGTCAGGGCTCCCGCACCGGCAGCCGGGCGCCGTCCCGCAGGAACAGCGGGATGCGGTCCAGCGGGGCGGGGACGGTCACCGACCGGCCGCCGTCGTACTCCTCGCCCGTCCAGGCGTCCGTCCAGCGCGCCCCCGCCGGGAGGTACGCCGTCCGATCAGTGGCGCCCGCCTCCAGGACCGGGGCGACCAGCAGGTCGGGGCCGAGCAGAAAGGCGTCCGCGACGCCCCAGGCCGCCTCGTCGCCGGGGAACTCCAGGAAGAGCGGGCGCATGGGCGGCAGCCCCTCCTCGTGGGCGGCGCGCATCTGCGCCAGCACATACGGCTTGAGCCGCTCGCGCAGCCGCAGACAGGAGCCCAGGACGCGCTCGGCCTCCTCGCCGTACGACCACACCTCGTTCGGGCCGCCGGTCATGCCGGGCCCGAGCGGCAGCCCGGGGTCGCGGAAGCCGTGCAGCCGCATGATCGGCGACAGCGTGCCGAACTGGAACCAGCGGATCAGCACTTCGCGGTAGGCCGGGTCGTCCGGGTCGCCGCCGTGGAAGCCGCCGATGTCGGTGTTCCACCACGGGATGCCGGACAGCGCCACGTTGAGCCCGGCGGCGATCTGGCGGCGCAGGGTCGCGAAGTCGGTGCCGATGTCGCCGGACCACAGGGCGGCCCCGTGGCGCTGGCTGCCCGCCCACGCCGAGCGGTTGAGGGTCACCACCTCCTCCTCGCCCGCCGCGCGCAAGCCCTCGTGGATCGCGCGGGCGTTCTCACGCGGGTAGAGGTTGCCCACCTCCAGACCCGGCCCCGCGTGATAGCGCAGATTCGCCGGGAAACCGGGCTTGATCTCCGGTTCGCAGGCGTCCAGCCAGAAGGCGCGGATCCCGTACGGCTCCAGGTAGTTCTCCCGCACCCGCGACCACATGAACTCCCGGGCCCGCGGATGCGTCGCGTCGTAGAAGGCGACGTGGATCCGCTCGCCCTCGCGCACATCGGGCCAGTCGGCGTGCGCCGTGGGCCCGTACTCGGTGCCCACCAGGAAGCCCCGCTGCTCCATCGTCTCGTGGTTCTCGCTCAGCGGGGAGACCGAGGGCCACACCGAGACCACCAGCTTGATGCCCAGGTCGTCCAGCTCGCGCGTCATCGCCGCCGGGTCGGGCCAGGCCACCGGGTCGAACTTCCAGTCGCCCAGGTGCGTCCAGTGGAAGAAGTCGCAGACGATCGCGTCGATCGGCAGCCCGCGCCGCTTGTGCTCGCGGGCCACGGCCAGCAGCTCCTCCTGGGTGCGGTAGCGCAGCTTGCACTGCCAGAACCCGGCCGCCCACGCCGGCAGCATCGGCGCGCGGCCGGTCACCGCGGAGTAGCGGCGCTGCGCGGCGGCCGGGTCCCCGGCCGTGATCCAGTAGTCGATCTGGCGTGCGCTGTCGGCGACCCAGCGGGTGCCGGTCGCGCCCAGCTCGACGCGCCCGATCGCCGGGTTGTTCCACAGCAGGGTGTAGCCGCGGCTGGAGGTGAGGAGCGGGATGGACACCTCGGAGTTGCGCTGCACCAGGTCGATCACGGCGCCCTTCTGGTCCAGCAGACCGTGCTGGTGCTGGCCGAGACCGTACAGCCGCTCGCCCTCGTAGGCCTCGAAGCGCTGCTCGATGCGGTGGTAGCCGTTGCCCGTGGCGGTGCGCAGCCGCGGCCCCGGCCACCAGAAGTGGGCGCGCTGCTCGGCGAGCAGTTCCCGGCCGCCCTCGGTGGTCTCGAACCGGATCATGCCCTCCGCGGAGATCCGGGCGGTGATCGCGCCGCAGGTCAGCGACGCCTCCCCGGCCCCGATCGCGACGCGCGCGGCCGCCTTCGGCGGGCCGTCGAGGAGCGCGCCGGGCAGGTCCTCCAGCAGCGGTCCGCTGAGCCGGGAGCGCACCCGGATCGCGTCGGGTCCCCACGGCTCCAGACGTACGGTCTCCTGCCGCCCGCTCCACTCCAGCGCGCTGCCGCGCTCGGCGAAGGTGCCGACGGTGGGGGAGGACTGGGCGAGCGAGTAAGAGGCGGGCGAGACGGAAGAGGCGGGCGAAGGCGGCGACGGGTTCACGGATGCGCTCCTCGGGGGTGCGGCGGTGAGGGGGCGTACGGTCGGTGCGTACGGGTCGCGGCGCTAGGGGCGCTAGGCGGGGGCCGGGCCCGAGCTGGCCCGTGCGGTCAGCTCCGGTGCCAGCAGCGCCACCTGCTCGGAGGCGTCGCCCTGCAGCTTGGCCACCACCAGCTCGACGGCCCGCCGCCCCATCTCCTGCGCGGGGATGGCGACCGAGGTGAGCCGCACGGACGCACTGGTGGCCACCTGGTCGGGGCAGATGGCGACCACCGAGACGTCCTCGGGGACCGCCCGCCCCTGCCGCCGCAACAGGCTCAGCAGCGGATCGATGGCCGCCTCGTTCTGGACGATGAAGCCGGTGGTGCCGGGGCGCTCGTCGAAGATCCGGGACAGGGTGCCGTCCATCGACTCGTAGCTGCCCTCGCACGGGCGGTGCAGCAGCCGCAGCCCCAGCTCGCGGGCGGTCGTGCGCAGCCCGTCCAGGGTCCGTTCGGCGAATCCGGTGTGGCGCTCGTAGACCGCCGCCGCCTCGCCGATCACCGCGATCTCCCGGTGGCCGAGGGCGGCCAGATGCTCAGCGCACAGCGCGC
Organism: Streptomyces sp. NPDC007983; assembly: GCF_042958345.1. Lineage (NCBI taxonomy): Bacteria > Bacillati > Actinomycetota > Actinomycetes > Kitasatosporales > Streptomycetaceae > Streptomyces > Streptomyces sp. NPDC007983. Next base: position 78,143 of record NZ_JBIBJI010000009.1, on the reverse strand, counting down.
CGGTGGCGGTGAAGTCGAGATCGACGCAGGTCAGGCCGATGGTGTCGGCGGGCAGTCCGATCAGCACGGTGGGCTGGCGAGCCGCGTGCAGCAGCGGCAGCCGCTCGTCCTCCAGCTCGATGTCCATGAGGATCATGGCGTCGGCGAGCCCGCTGCCGGTGATCCGGCGCACCGCCGCCGGCCCCTCCTCACCGGTGAGCAGCAGCACGTCGTACCCGTGCGCGCGAGCGGTGGTGGCGACCGCGATGGCCACCTCCATCATCACCGGTACGTAGATATCGGTCCGCAGCGGCACCATCAGCGCGATGATGTTGGAACGGCTGCTGGCGAGGGCGCGGGCTCCGGCGTTCGGGTGGTAGCCCAGCTCCTTGATCGACCGCTCCACGCGCTCCCGGGTGGGCGCCGAGATCGAGCGCTTGCCGCTGAGGACGTAGCTCACCGTGCTGGCGGAGACTCCGGCGTGGCGGGCGACCTCGGCGAGAGTGACCATGCAGGGAACTCCGTCCGGCGGGGAGGGGACTGCGAAGCGCTTCGATGCAGACAGTAAGCCTCGAGGGGAGCACTGTCCAGAGTATGTCGAAGCGCTTCAACACGGTGAATCCGCGCCGCACCGCTTTGCCGACCCGGCCCGCCGGAGGCACACTGAACAGCGGTACGTGCCGGTAATGTCACGAGATCGTCATTTGCGGCAAGGGAGCACCGATGACCGCATCATCCGTCAGGCCGGTGTCCGAGCGTGAAGCGCGCCAGGTCGCCGAGGCCGCACGCGAACAGGTATGGCACAAGCCGAGTTTCGCCAAGGAGCTGTTCCTCGGCCGCTTCCGCCTCGACCTGATCCACCCCCACCCCGCCCCCGCGCCGGACGACGTGCGGCGCGGCGAGGCGTTCCTCGCCAAGCTCCATGAGTTCTGCGAGACCCGGGTCGATCCCGCCCGCATCGAGCGCGAGTCGCAGATCCCCGACGAGACCATCAACGGTCTCAAGGAACTCGGCGCGCTCGGCATGAAGATCGACACCAAGTACGGCGGCATGGGTCTCACCCAGGTCTACTACAACAAGGCCCTCGCGCTGGCCGGCTCCGTCAGCCCCGCCATCGGCGCGCTGCTCTCCGCCCACCAGTCCATCGGCGTACCGCAGCCGGTCAAGCTGTTCGGCACCCAGGACCAGAAGGACCGCTTCCTGCCGCGCTGCGCCCGCACCGACATATCGGCCTTCCTGCTCACCGAGCCGGACGTGGGGTCCGACCCGGCCCGGCTCGCCACCACCGCGATCCCGGACGGGGACGACTACATCCTCGACGGCGTCAAGCTGTGGACCACCAACGGCGTGGTCGCCGATCTCCTCGTCGTCATGGCCCGGGTGCCGAAGTCCGACGGCCACAAGGGCGGGATCAGCGCCTTCGTCGTGGAGACGGCCTCCGAGGGCGTCACCGTCGAGAACCGCAACGCGTTCATGGGGCTGCGCGGCATCGAGAACGGGGTGACCCGCTTCCACCGGGTCCGGGTCCCCGCGGCCAACCGCATCGGCCCCGAGGGCGCCGGTCTCAAGATCGCGCTGACCACGCTCAACACCGGGCGGCTCTCGCTGCCCGCGATGTGCGCGGGTGCCGGGAAGTGGTGTCTGAAGATCGCCCGTGAGTGGTCCGCGGCCCGTGAGCAGTGGGGCAAGCCGATCGCCCGGCACGAGGCCGTCGGCGCCAAGGTCTCCTTCATCGCCGCGACCACCTTCGCGCTGGAGGCGGTCATCGACCTGGCCTCCCAGATGGCCGACGAGGACCGCAACGACATCCGCATCGAGGCGGCGCTCGCCAAGCTGTACGGCAGCGAGATGGCCTGGCTGATGGCCGATGAACTGGTCCAGATCCGCGGCGGCCGCGGCTTCGAGACCGCGGCCTCCCTCGCCGCCCGCGGGGAGCGGGCGGTCCCCGCCGAGCAGATCCTGCGCGACATGCGCATCAACCGGATCTTCGAGGGCTCCACCGAGATCATGCATCTGCTGATCGCCCGGGAGGCCGTGGACGCGCATCTGTCCGTCGCGGGCGACCTCATCGACCCGGACAAGTCCCTGTCGGACAAGGGCAAGGCGGCCGCCAAGGCGGGCGGTTTCTACGCCCGCTGGCTGCCGGGCCTGGTCACCGGACCCGGCCACCTCCCGCGCGCCTACGCCGAGTTCTCCCCGCCCGGCCACCGGGACCTGTCCCCGCATCTGCGCTACGTCGAGCGCTCGGCGCGCAAGCTCGCCAGGTCGACGTTCTACGCCATGTCGCGCTGGCAGGGCCGGATGGAGACCAAACAGGGCTTCCTCAGCCGGATCGTGGACATCGGCGCGGAGCTGTTCGCGATGAGCGCGGCCTGCGTACGCGCCGAGATGCTGCGCAGCCGCGGCGACCACGGCGTCGAGGCGTACCAGCTGGCCGACGTCTTCTGCCGGCAGGCCCGGATCCGCGCGGACGAACTGTTCGGACGGCTGTGGACCAACACCGACGACCTGGACCGCAAGGTGGTCTCCGGGGTGCTCTCCGGCTCGTACGAGTGGCTGGAGGCGGGCGTCCTCGACCCCAGCGGCGACGGCCCGTGGATCGCCGACGCCACCCCCGGCCCGTCGACCAGGGACAACGTCCACCGCCCCATCAGGTGACCGCCGTACCGGCGGGCTGGATCCGGACGGCGGGATCCAGCCCGGCGGCCCGGGGCGGGCCGGGCCCGGTCATCCGCGGGCAGCGACACGGGCAACAATGGGCAGATGACGGATTCCCTGGCTGACCCGCATCTGCGCCCCCCGGCAGCCCCCGCCGACCCCGGCAGCCCCCGCGACATCGTGATCCTGGGCTCCACCGGATCGATCGGCACCCAGGCCATCGATGTGATCCTGCGCAACCCGGACCGCTTCCGGGTGACCGCCCTGTCCGCCGCCGGAGGGCGGGCCGGGCTGCTCGCCGAGCAGGCCCACCAGCTGAAGGCCGCCACCGTCGCGGTCGCCCGCGAGGACGCGGTGCCCGAGGTGCGCGCGGCGCTGTCCGCGCGGTACGGCGCGGGCGAGCCGCTCCCGGAGGTCCTGGCCGGGCCCGGCGCGGCCACCGAACTGGCCCGCTCCGAGTGCCACACCGTGCTCAACGGCATCACCGGCTCCATCGGCCTCGCGCCCACCCTGGCCGCCCTGGAGGCGGGCCGGGTGCTGGCACTGGCCAACAAGGAGTCCCTCATCGTGGGCGGGCCGCTGGTCAAGGCGGTCGCCAAGCCGGGGCAGATCGTGCCCGTCGACTCCGAGCACTCCGCGCTCTTCCAGGCCCTGCTCGGCGGCGGCCGCCAGGAGGTCCGCAAGCTGGTCGTCACCGCGTCGGGCGGCCCGTTCCGCGGGCGTTCGAAGCGTGAGCTGGCCCAGGTCACCCCGGATCAGGCGCTGGCCCACCCCACCTGGGACATGGGCCCGGTCGTCACGATCAACTCCGCGACCCTCGTCAACAAGGGGCTGGAGGTCATCGAGGCCCATCTGCTGTTCGACATTCCCTTCGAGGAGATTGAGGTGGTCGTCCACCCTCAGTCGTATATCCACTCGATGGTTGAATTCACCGATGGCTCGACGCTCGCCCAGGCGAGCCCGCCCGATATGCGGATGGCGATCGCGCTCGGCCTCGGCTGGCCCGAGCGGGTGCCGGACGCCGCCCCCGGCTGCGACTGGACCAGGGCCCACACCTGGGAGTTCTTCCCCCTGGACACCGAGGCGTTCCCCTCGGTGGACCTCGCCCGGCACGTCGGCGGCCTCGGCGGCACCGCCCCGGCCGTCTTCAACGCGGCGAACGAGGAGTGCGTGGACGCCTTCCTCGCCCGGAAGCTGCCCTTCAACGGAATTGTCGATACGGTCGCGGAAGTGGTCGCCGAGCACGGCGCCCCCTCCGCGGGAACTCAGCTCACCGTCGCGGACGTCCTCGAAGCCGAGACGTGGGCCCGTGCCCGCGCCCGTGAACTGGCCGCCCGCGCGGCGAAGGCGACCCCGGAGGGTCACGCATGACGACATTGATGACGGTCCTCGGCATAGTCGTATTCGCCGTCGGGCTGGGGATCTCGATCGCCTGGCACGAACTGGGCCATCTCTCCACGGCCAAATGGTTCGGCATCCGGGTCCCGCAGTACATGGTCGGTTTCGGGCCGACGGTCTTCTCCCGCAAGAAGGGGGAGACCGAGTACGGCATCAAGGCGATCCCGCTCGGCGGCTTCATCCGCATGATCGGGATGTTCCCGCCCGGCGAGGACGGCAAGGTCACCCAGCGCTCCACCTCGCCGTGGCGCGGCATGATCGAGGACGCCCGGTCGGCCGCCTACGAGGAGCTGGAGCCCGGCGACGAGAAGCGCATGTTCTACACGCGCGCGCCGTGGAAGCGCGTGATCGTGATGTTCGCCGGGCCGTTCATGAACCTGGTCCTCGCCGTGGTGATCTTCGTCGGCGTGATGATGAGCTTCGGCGTCAACACCCAGACCACCAGCGTCGGCACCGTCTCCGCCTGTGTGGTCCCGGCCTCGGCCGCCGCCGACAAGTGCCCCAAGGGCGCCAAGGACTCCCCGGCCAAGGCCGCGGGCCTCCAGCCCCGGGACAAGATCGTCGCCTTCGACGGCCACCGCGTCTCCGACTGGGGCACGCTCCAGAAGGACATCCGCGAGACCACCGGCCCCGCGACGATCACCGTCGAGCGGGACGGCGCCCGCAAGACCCTGCATGCGAACCTCATCACCAACAAGGTCGCCAAGTCCGACGGGAACGGCGGCTACGTCGAGGGCCAGTACGTCAGCGCCGGGTTCCTCGGCTTCACCCCGGCCAACGGCGTGGTGAAGCAGTCCCTCGGCCAGTCCGTGGACCGCATGGGCACCATGGTCGAGGACGGCGTCCAGTCCCTGGTCGACCTGCCCTCCAAGGTGCCCGACCTGTGGAACGCGGCCTTCGGGGACGCCCCCCGCAAGGCGGACTCCCCGATGGGCGTCGTCGGCGCCGCCCGGGTCGGCGGCGAGGTCGCCAACCTCGACATCCCGCCCTCGCAGCGCATCGCGACGATGCTCTTCCTCGTCGCCGGGTTCAACCTCTCGCTGTTCCTGTTCAACATGCTGCCGCTGCTGCCGCTGGACGGCGGCCACATCGCGGGCGCGGTGTGGGAGTCCCTGCGCCGGCGGCTCGCCCGTCTGGTCCGGCGGCCCGACCCCGGCCCCTTCGACGTGGCCAAGATGATGCCGGTCGCCTATGTGATCGCCGGCATCTTCATCTGCTTCACGCTGCTCGTTCTGGTGGCCGACGTGGTGAACCCCGTGCGAATTTCCTGATGATGTGAACTGTCCCGAAGTTCGCCTTTGGGTGGACTTCGGGGCCGGAGTGTGCTGGGGCACCACCCGGTGCCGTAATCTCGGATCCGGAGCCCGCTGATCTCGGGCCACTCAAACACCTTCTTGGGGCTACGAACCAGATGACTGCGATCTCGCTAGGAATGCCGTCCGTACCGACCAAGCTCGCCGACCGCCGGGTCAGCCGGAAGATCCAGGTCGGGCCGGTCGCCGTGGGCGGCGATGCGCCGATCTCGGTGCAGTCGATGACCACGACGGTGACCGCGGACATCGGGGCGACGCTCCAGCAGATCGCGGAGCTGACGGCGTCCGGCTGCCAGATCGTGCGCGTGGCCTGCCCGTCGCAGGACGACGCCGAGGCGCTGCCCGTGATCGCCAAGAAGTCGCAGATCCCGGTCATCGCGGACATCCACTTCCAGCCGAAGTACGTCTTCGCCGCGATCGACGCCGGATGCGCGGCCGTGCGGGTGAACCCGGGGAACATCCGGCAGTTCGACGACAAGGTCAAGGAGATCGCGCGGGCGGCCTCGGACGCGGGCGTGCCGATCCGCATCGGCGTCAACGCGGGCTCGCTGGACAAGCGGCTGCTGGAGAAGTACGGCAAGGCCACGCCCGAGGCGCTGGTGGAGTCGGCCCTGTGGGAGTGCTCGCTGTTCGAGGAGCACGGCTTCCGGGACATCAAGATCTCGGTGAAGCACAACGACCCGGTGGTGATGGTCAACGCCTACCGCCAGCTTGCCGCCCAGTGCGACTACCCGCTCCACCTCGGCGTCACCGAGGCCGGGCCCGCGTTCCAGGGCACGATCAAGTCGTCGGTGGCCTTCGGCGCGCTGCTGAGCGAGGGCATCGGGGACACCATCCGGGTCTCGCTGTCGGCGCCGCCCGCCGAGGAGGTCAAGGTCGGCATCCAGATCCTGGAGTCCCTGAACCTGCGCCAGCGGCGGCTGGAGATCGTCTCCTGCCCGTCGTGCGGGCGTGCGCAGGTCGACGTCTACAAGCTGGCCGACGAGGTCACCGCCGGACTCGACGGCATGGAGGTCCCGCTGCGCGTCGCCGTGATGGGCTGCGTCGTCAACGGCCCGGGCGAGGCGCGCGAGGCGGACCTCGGCGTGGCGTCCGGCAACGGCAAGGGGCAGATCTTCGTGAAGGGCGAGGTCATCAAGACCGTGCCGGAGTCGAAGATCGTGGAGACCCTGATCGACGAGGCCATGAAGATCGCCGAGCAGATGGAGAAGGACGGCATCGCCTCCGGCGAGCCCCAGGTCTCCGTCGGCGGCTGAAAACACAGGGGTGCCCCCGCCCTCCCGGCCGGGGGCACCTCCCAGCGGTAGCCAAGGGAGGCTCCCCCGGAGGCAGACCGAGCCTTCTCGGAAGAGGGCGGTACAGTGCGGGGAATCGACTCCCCTCCGGCCCGCAGGCCCCGCAACCGGTGAGGCAATCCGACACGTGCTGACGACGTCCACCACCAGGGTCCTCGAGCCCCAAGAGCTCGACTCGGCCCTCGCGGTGCTCAACCGCGACCCCATCTCCAATGCCTTCGTCGCCGCCCGCGTCCAGGTCGCCGGCCTGGATCCCTGGCGGCTGGGCGGCGAGATGTGGGGCTGGTACAACGGCGGACGGCTCGAGTCGCTCTGCTACGCGGGGGCCAACCTGGTCCCCATCTGCGCCACCCCCGAGGCCGTGCGCGCCTTCGCCGAGCGGGCCCGCCGGTCCGGGCGGCGCTGCTCCTCGATCGTCGGCCCCGCCGACACCACGGCCGAGCTGTGGTCCCTGCTGGAGCCCAGCTGGGGCCCGGCCCGTGAGGTCCGCGCCCGTCAGCCGCTCATGGTCACCGCCTCGATGCCCGCCGACGTCCCGCCCGATCCGCGGGTGCGCCGGATCCGCAGGGACGAGATGGACGTGATCATGCCCGCGTGCGTGGCGATGTTCACCGAGGAGGTCGGCGTCTCACCGCTCGCGGGCGACGGCGGACTGCTCTACCAGGCGCGCGTCGCCGAACTCGTCGCCGCCGGCCGCTCCTTCGCCCGCGTCGAGAACGGCCGCGTCGTCTTCAAGGCCGAGATCGGCGCCGCCACCCCGCACGCCTGCCAGATCCAGGGCGTCTGGGTCGCCCCCGAATACCGCGGCCGCGGGCTCTCCGAGACCGGCATGGCCGCCGTGCTGCACTACGCGCTGAACGAGATCGCGCCCGTGGCGAGCCTGTACGTCAACGACTACAACACCGCGGCCCGCGCCGCGTACCGCCGCGTCGGCTTCCAGGAGGTCGGCGCGTTCATGAGCGTGCTGTTCTGATCGCCGGACCGGGCCAGTAGGGTGCCGCCCATGCTGCAGATGCCCGGGGGCCATCCCCCGGACCCCCGAGGTGCCGTCGTCGGCCCGCTCGACCTCGCCGCACGCGTGGACGAGGCGCTCGCCGTGCAGGCCGTGGCCTTCGGGCTGACGGAAGAGGAGATCGGCGTACGGCGGCACATCGTGCTGCGCCACCTCACCAGCCCCGGCGCCCGCGCCCTCGGCGCGACCACCCCGCAGGGGCGGCTCGTGGGCTTCGTGTACGGCATGCCCAACGACCGCACGCACTGGTGGTCCACCATCGTCCAGCCCTATCTGCGCGCCGCCGGGCACGAGGACTGGCTGGACGACGCCTTCGTCATCACCGAGCTGCACGTCCACCCCGACTACCAGAACCACGGCATCGGGCGGCGGCTGATCACCGCCATCACCGACGGGGCCGTCCAGCCGCGCTCGATCCTCTCCGCCCTCGACACCGACAGCCCGGCCCGCTGCCTCTACCGTTCGCTGGGCTACCGCGACCTGGCCCGCCCGGTGCTCTTCCCGAGCGCGCCGAGCCCGTACGCCGTCATGGGCGCCCCCCTGCCGCTGCGGCGCTAGCGCGCGCCTCCGGATAGCGCATTTCCGGGTTGCGTCCCCGGGCGGCTAACCTCCTGACATCCATCTCGTACGCAGGAGAAGACCCCATGGCCAACGCCGCCCACGTCCAGCGCATGTCCACCTTGATGCTGAAGACGCTGCGCGAAGACCCGGCCGACGCCGAGACCGCCAGCCACAAGCTGCTCGTCCGGGCCGGCTACGTCCGCCGCGCCTCCGCGGGCATCTGGACCTGGCTGCCGGTCGGCAAGAAGGTCCTGGACAACGTCTCCCGGATCGTCCGCGAGGAGATGGACGCGATCGGCGCCCAGGAGGTGCTGCTGCCCGCGCTGCTCCCCAAGGAGCCGTACGAGGCGAGCGGCCGCTGGGAGGAGTACGGCGACCTGCTGTTCCGGCTGAAGGACCGCAAGGGCGGCGACTACCTCCTCGGCCCCACCCATGAGGAGATCTTCACCCAGACGGTCAAGGACCAGTGCACGTCCTACAAGGACCTGCCGGTGATGCTCTACCAGATCCAGACCAAGTACCGGGACGAGGCCCGGCCGCGCTCGGGCGTGCTGCGCGGCCGCGAGTTCCAGATGAAGGACTCGTACTCCTTCGACACCAGCGACGAGGGCCTGGCCGAGTCCTACCGGCTGCACCGCGAGGCCTACCAGCGGATCTTCGAGCGCCTGGGCCTCGACTACCGCATCGTCTCCGCGGTCTCCGGCGCCATGGGCGGCTCCGCCTCCGAGGAGTTCCTGGCCCCCGCCGCGGCCGGTGAGGACACCTTCGTGGACTGCCCGAACTGCGACTACGCGGCCAACACGGAGGCCGTCACCACCACCGTCCCGCCCGTCGAGGGCGGCCGGCACGGGCCGGTCGAGGAACTGGACACCCCCGACACCCCCACCATCGAGACCCTCGCCGAGCACCTGGGCGTCCCGGCCTCCGCGACCCTCAAGAACCTCCTGATCAAGGTCGACGGCGAGATCACCGCGGTGGGCGTCCCCGGCGACCGCGAGGTCGACCTCGGCAAGCTGGGCGAGCACCTGGCCCCGGCCGAGGTCGAGCTGGTCACCGCCGAGGACTTCGAGGGCCGCCCCGACCTGGTCCGCGGCTACGTCGGCCCGCAGGGACTGGCGGGCAAGTCCTTCCGCTACATCGCCGACCCGCGGGTCGCCCCCGGCACCTCCTGGGTGACCGGCGCCAACAAGCCCGACACCCACGCCCGCAACGTCGTCTGCGGCCGCGACTTCGAGGTCGACGACTACCTGGACGTCGTCGTCGTCGAGCCGGGCGACCCCTGCCCCAAGTGCGGCGCGGGCATCGCACTCGACCGGGCCATCGAGATCGGCCACATCTTCCAGCTCGGCCGCAAGTACGCCGACACCTTCCAGCTCGACGTGCTCGGCCAGAACGGCAAGCCGGTACGGGTCACCATGGGCTCGTACGGCATCGGCGTCTCGCGCGTGGTCGCCGCCCTCGCCGAGCAGACCCACGACGAGTCCGGCCTCTGCTGGCCCCGCGAGGTGGCCCCGGCCGACGTCCACATCGTCGCCGCGGGCAAGGCCCTCCAGACCGAGCTGGCCCTGGACATCGCCGAGAAGCTGGGCACGGCGGGCGTCCGGGTCATGGTGGACGACCGCGCCGGCGTCTCCCCGGGCGTGAAGTTCACCGACGCGGAGCTGATCGGCGTCCCGACGATCCTGGTCGTCGGCCGCGGCGCGAAGGACGGCGTGGTCGAGCTGAAGGACCGCCGCACCGGCGACCGCGAGGAGCTCCCGATCGACGAGGCGATCACCCGCCTCACGTCCTGACCCCCGCCCCGCACCCCGCCAAGGGTCTGCCACCGCATCCCCGGAGCCGGGCCCGCCCGCCCGGCCCGGGGGCTGCCGGGCCGACGCGTTGTGCCCCGCGGCGCCGGTCCCGGCCGTGGTTCGGCTACGTCCCGCGCCGGGGCTGCGCCCGCGCGTCCGGCCCGCGGCTGTGGCCCCGGTCCCGGCCGGCGCTCTGCTCGCTCCACGCTGGGCGTCGTGCCCGGGCCTGGGCCCGCGCACGGGGCCATGGTGCTGTGTGCCGTGCTGGTGGCTGGGTCTGTGCGTGCGTCCCGGGGGCTGCCGGGCCGACGCGTTGTGCCCCGCGGCGCCGGTCCCGGCCGTGGTTCGGCTACGTCCCGCGCCGACGCCGCGCCCGCGGCTGTGGCCCCGACCCTGGCCGTCGCTCTGCTCGCTCCACGCTGCGCGCCGGGCCCAAGGGGCTGTCCGGGCCCGTTGTGCTGCGCCTGTTGTGCGTCCGGCCCGGTGCTGACGGCCCCGCGCAGGGGGCCGTGGCGCCGGGCCCGGCCGTCGGGCTCTCGTCTCACGCTGGACGCCGCGCCTGGGCGCCAGGCCCAGGGGCCCGCGCCGGGGCTGCGCCCCTCCGCGCCCCGCTCGGGCGCGGAGCGCCCCTGCTTGCGTCGCGTGCCCTCCCCGCCGGGTGGCACCCGCGCGTCGGGGGCCGGGGGCGGAGTCCCTGCCACGCGGCGGAGCCGCATATCGACAGGTGCGGGAAGGGGCGGGGCGGGGGACTACAGCCAGCCCGCGAACTCCAGCAGCAGCTCGGCCCGCCGCCGGTCACCGGCCGCCCCGTACCGCAGGCCCGCCTCCACGGCCCGGAAGAGCGCCCAGCCCCGCAGCCGGTCGCGGTCCACGTCCAGCGAGTCGGCCAGCTTCGCGATGCGGCGGCGCGCGGCCGCGGCCGGGCCGGGGCCCGCGGCCAGGTCCTCGCAGCGGTCGAGGACCAGCCGCGCCAGGTCGTAGGCGCGCTCCCCGACGACAGGGGCGGGCCCCACCGCGAGCCAGGGCGCCCGCTCCCCGGCCAGGACCTTGCCCTGCCGGAAGTCGCCGTGCAGCAGCAGCCGTTCGGGCGGCTGGGCGGTCAGCCCGGACCGCAGCTCCAGGGCCTCGTCGGCCAGCGGGCGTACGTCGGCCGCCCAGACCCCCGAGGCGAGAACGGGCAGCACCTCGGCGGCCGCCCCCGTCCGCCCCTCGACGGAGTCGAACGGATGCTCGGCGGGCGCCGGCACCCACAGCCGCCGTACCGTGCCCGCCGCCTCCAGCAGCGCCTTCGCCTCGGGCAGGGAGCGCAGCGACACGGCGGACTGGAGCCGTTCGATCAGCAGCACGCCGTCGTCCTGGCCGGCGCGCAGGAGCCGTGCCGCGCCCCAGCCGTTCCAGTGCGCGAGGGCGGCCGCCTCATGGGCCGCGCCGGGACGGGGCACGGGGAGCTTGAGCGCGGCGGGGGTGCCGTCCGCCTGCCGTACGAGCACCACCAGGCCGCCGCGGCCGCCGGGGGCGACCACCCGCTCGGGGGTCAGCTCCCATTCCAGCAGCCGCCGCGCGGCCAGCTCCGGCAGGGCGGCGAGCCAGCTCCGTACGGGCTCGGCCGGATCGTCGCCCACCGCGTCCAGGAGCCGCTTCGGCACCTGGAGGGAGGCTCTGTCCCCGGTGCCGGGTTCCCGCTCCGCTGCCATTCCGAGCTGCCCCCTGTCACCCACGCACGTGCGCCACCGAACCAACGCACGTACACGATCGTCTCGAACTGTCAGACCCCGTCGGCGGCCCCGGTCGCCGAGGCGGACGGGGTGGCCGGCGCGGCGCGTTCGGTGAGCCCAGGGAAGGCTACGCCGCCGCCTCGCCAGCGCACCGACCGGACCGCCGCCTCGCGCAGCGCGCCCGCCGCCTGGCGCCGCAGGGCGCCGTCGGAGGTCCGTACGAGGTCGGCGTAGACCGCGGCCACCCGGCTCTCCAGTTCGGCGGCGAGCCGGACCGCGGCGGCCGAGTCGGGCACCGCGAACGGCAGGGCGTACGCGGGGGCGGCGCTCTGCGGCGTGCCGCCCATGCCGCGCACGGTGCGCACGAGGTCGTCGCGGCGGGAACGGTGCGCGGCGTACCCCTCGCGCGCCTCGGCGAGACGGTCGTCGCCGATCCGGCCGCCGACGACGCCGTATCCGTACACGGCGGCGTGCTCGGCGGCGAGCGCGGCCTGCGTGGCCTTGAGCGTCGCGGCACGGTTCATCCGGGTACTCCTTCCGCGCGGAGGGGGGCTGAAGAGGGGGAACGTCATGAGTCCGGGTCGGCCTGGGTGAGGAGGTACACATGGGCGGCCCCGCAGGCCGCGACGGAGGCCAGCAGCCGGGCCAGTTCGGGCGGCGCGCCGAGGAGCGCCGTGGTGCGGCTGTCGGCGGTGTGCCGTTCGGCCTGGGCGAGGGCGCCGAGGGCCTTCTTCTCTTCCTCGGGCACCTCGGGCAGCCGCCGCCCGCCCGCGGCCGGTGAGCGGGACGCGCTCGCGGAGGCGGACGCGGAGGGGTCCGTGGAGCCGAACGCCGCGATGTGCGCCGCCGTCTCCGCCCGCAGCGGCCGCAGCCGCCGCGCGAGCCCGGCATGGGCGTCGATGGTCGCGTCGTAGCGCGCGAGGAGCGCGGCCGAGTCCCGTACGCCCCGGGCGCGCAGCGCCGCGGCGGCAGCGGAACCGGACGAGCGGTGTCCGTCGTCCGAATCACCGGAACAGCCGACCAGCAGCGCGGCGGCCCCGGCCGAACCGCCGGCCAGCAGCAGACTTCGACGCCGCGGGGACGCGGCCTGGGGGAGTGACGGGGACGTGGGTCGAGGTGGGGGATTCGTGATCGACACGTTCCTCTTTCCGGGCTGCGGCAGCTCCCGGCCGCCGTTAGTGATCACAGCAGGCGAGCGTACCCGCGCGGGGCCGGAAAGCCGGGCAGCGGCCACCGAATCGTCAGCCCGCCGCCGGAACAGATAGGCTTTGAGCTGACACGCGACCTTCCCACAACAGCACACGCGGCCGAGGAGTCACCCGGATGAGCACGACCCAGAGCGAAAGGCTGCGCGGACTGCTGGAACCGCTCGTCAGCGCACGGGACCTGGATCTGGAAGAGGTCGAGGTGACACCGGCCGGGAAGCGGCGCGTCCTTCGCATCGTGGTGGATTCCGACGACGGCGTGCAGCTGGATACGTGTGCGGAGCTGAGCCGGGCGATCTCGCAGTCGCTCGACGAGTCGGACGCGATGGGTCAGACCCCGTACGTCCTGGAGGTCACTTCCCCCGGCGCCGAGCGCCCCCTGATAGAGCGGCGCCACTACCACCGGGCCACCGGCCGGTTGATGAAGGCGCAGCTGGTGGAGGGCGGCGAGCTGATCGCCCGGATCATCTCGGTGGATGACGACGGGCTGGATCTGGAAGTCCCCGGCGTGAAGGGGCGCAAGCCCACCGCGAGGCGGCTGGCCTTCGAGGAGATCTCCAAGGCGCGCGTGGAGATCGAGTTCAACCGCAAGCCCGAGGGCGACGAGAGCAAGGAGGAGGCGTAGCCGTGGACATCGACATGAGTGCCCTGCGGGGTCTGGTGCGGGAGAAGGAGATCTCGTTCGACCTGCTGGTCGAGGCGATCGAGTCGGCGCTCCTCATCGCCTACCACCGCACCGAGGGAAGCCGCCGCCGGGCCCGGGTGGAGCTGGACCGCACCAGCGGCCATGTGACCGTGTGGGCCAAGGAGGAGGCCGACGACCTCACGGAGGGCGAGGAGCCCCGCGAGTTCGACGACACCCCCTCCGGATTCGGCCGCATCGCCGCCATGACCGCCAAGCAGGTCATCCTGCAGCGGCTGCGGGACGCCGAGGAGGAGATCACCTTCGGCGAGTACGCCGGACGCGAGGGCGATGTCGTCGCGGGCGTCGTGCAGCAGGGCAAGGACCCGAAGAACATCCTGGTGGACATCGGCCGCCTCGAGGCGATCCTGCCGGTGCAGGAACAGGTGCCCGGCGAGGACTACGCGCACGGCACCCGGCTGCGTACGTACGTCGTACGAGTGGTCAAGGGTGTGCGCGGGCCGTCGGTGACCCTTTCGCGTACGCATCCCAATTTGGTGAAGAAACTCTTCGCGCTCGAGGTCCCGGAGATCGCGGACGGCTCGGTGGAGATCGCGGCGATCGCCCGTGAGGCGGGCCACCGCACCAAGATCGCCGTCCGGTCCACCCGTTCGGGTCTGAACGCCAAGGGCGCGTGCATCGGCCCGATGGGCGGCCGGGTACGCAGCGTGATGGCCGAGCTGCACGGCGAGAAGATCGACATCGTCGACTGGTCGGACGACCCCGCCGAACTGGTGGCGAACGCGCTGTCGCCTGCCCGGGTGAGCAAGGTCGAGGTCGTGGACCTGGCGGCCCGGTCCGCGCGGGTCACCGTGCCCGATTACCAGCTGTCACTGGCGATCGGCAAGGAAGGGCAGAACGCCAGGCTCGCTGCCCGGCTCACGGGCTGGCGGATCGACATCCGGCCGGACACCGATCAGTCCGCCGAGCAAGCCTGATTACAGCTGATCGAGCACAGATCAAGGCTTGTTCAAGCCGCGGACATGCGGGATCCAGCCGAAATCGTGTGACGGTTCGATCACTCCCCCCCAAGGGGTGAGGTCGGCGCAGGGAGGTAGACTTAAGCAGTGTCTGGCCGCACGCGAGCTCGTGCCTGCCCTGAGAGAACCTGTGTGGGATGCCGGGATCGGGCGGCCAAGGATGATCTGCTGCGCGTCGTGGCGGTCGAGGGTGTTTGCGTCCCCGATCGGCGCGGTACGCTGCCCGGTCGGGGAGCTTATATGCACCCCACACGGGTCTGTTTCGACCTGGCGGTCCGCCGCCGGGCCTTCCCCCGGGCCTTCAGGGGACCGGGGGCGTTCGACACCACGGCACTGCGCCGTTATGTCGAGCACCAGGGTGACCAGTCACCCCCGTAAGAAGAACGGCACGGGACAACCGTGCGGTCAGGTACCTCGCGAGTCGGAAGTAGGTCGAGATTGCGATGAGCACTCGATGAGTACGCGATGAGTACGCCCATGAAGTAGCGACGGTCCGGCGGTAACCCGGACCTAAAAGGAGCGAAGTGGCTAAGGTCCGGGTATACGAACTCGCCAAGGAGTTCGGCGTTGAGAGCAAGGTCGTCATGGCCAAGCTCCAGGAGCTCGGTGAATTCGTACGGTCGGCGTCCTCCACGATCGAGGCGCCGGTAGTCCGCAAGTTGACTGACGCTTTCCAGGGTGGCAATGGCTCCGGCCGTGCCTCCGGCAAGCCTTCGGCGCCGCGCAAGGCGACGCCCAAGCCCCCGACGCCCGGTCCGGCGTCGGCGGCCCGTCCCGCTGCCCCCAGGCCCCCGACGCCCGGCCCCAAGCCGGCCGCCGCCGAGGGTCCGAGCAGCACGCCGTCCGCGGCGCCCACTCCGGGCCCGCGCCCGACTCCGGGCGCCCGCCCGACCCCCGGTCCCAAGCCGGGTCCGGCGCAGCCCGCGGCTCCGGCGCAGCCCGAGTTCACGGCCCCGCCGGCCACGCCCGGCCCCAAGCCCTCCCCGGCCAAGCCGGGCCCGGGCGGCCCCGCCAAGCCGGGCGCCACGCCCGGCCCGCGCCCCGGCGCCCGTCCCGGCCCCGGTGGCCAGGGCGGTCAGGGCGGTCAGGGCCAGGGTGGCCAGGGTCAGGGCGGCCAGGGCGGTCGTCCCGGCGCCCCGCGTCCGGGTCAGGAGCGCGGTGGTCCGCGTCCGGGCGGCGGTCGTCCGTCCGGTCCGCGTCCGGGTAACAACCCCTTCACCTCCGGCGGCTCCACCGGCATGGCGCGCCCGCAGGCGCCCCGTCCCGGCGGCGGCGCCCGTCCGGGCCCCGGCGGCCAGGGCGGTGCCGGTCCGCGTCCGCAGGGCGGCGGCCAGGGTGGTCCCGGTGCCGGTCGCGGCCAGGGTGCCGGCGGTCCCCGTCCCACTCCGGGTTCGATGCCGCGTCCGCAGGGCGCCCAGGGCGGCGGCCCCCGTCCCGGCGGCGGCTCCGGCGGCCCGCGTCCGAACCCGGGCATGATGCCGCAGCGTCCGGCCGCGGGTCCGCGTCCGGGCCCCGGTGGCGGCGGCGGTCGCGGTCCCGGCGGCGCCGGTCGTCCCGGTGGCGGCGGTGGCCGTCCGGGTGGCGGCGGCGGTTTCGCCGGTCGTCCCGGTGGCGGTGGCGGCGCCGGTCGTCCGGGTGGCGGCGGTGGTTTCGCCGGTCGTCCCGGTGGCGGCGGTGGCCGTCCGGGCTTCGGCGGCCGTCCGGGTGGTCCCGGTGGCCGTGGTGGTACGCAGGGTGCGTTCGGCCGTCCCGGCGGTCCGGCGCGTCGTGGCCGTAAGTCGAAGCGGCAGAGGCGCCAGGAGTACGAGGCCATGCAGGCCCCGTCCGTCGGCGGCGTGATGCTGCCGCGCGGCAACGGCCAGACGGTCCGGCTGTCGCGGGGTGCGTCGCTCACCGACTTCGCGGAGAAGATCAACGCCAACCCGGCGTCGCTCGTCGCCGTGATGCTCAACCTCGGCGAGATGGTCACCGCGACCCAGTCCGTCTCCGACGAGACGCTGCAGCTCCTCGCCGACGAGATGAACTACAACGTCGAGATCGTCAGCCCGGAGGAGGAGGACCGCGAGCTTCTCGAGTCCTTCGACATCGAGTTCGGCGAGAACGAGGGCGGCGAGGAGATGCTCGTCGCGCGTCCGCCGGTGGTGACCGTCATGGGTCACGTCGACCACGGTAAGACGCGACTGCTGGACGCGATCCGCAAGACCAACGTGGTCGCGGGCGAGGCCGGCGGCATCACCCAGCACATCGGCGCGTACCAGGTCTCGACCGAGGTCAACGACGAAGAGCGCAAGATCACCTTCATCGACACCCCGGGTCACGAGGCGTTCACCGCCATGCGTGCCCGTGGTGCCAAGTCGACCGACATCGCGATCCTCGTGGTGGCGGCCAACGACGGTGTGATGCCCCAGACGATCGAGGCGCTGAACCACGCCAAGGCGGCCGACGTGCCGATCGTGGTCGCGGTCAACAAGATCGACGTCGAGGGCGCGGACCCGACCAAGGTGCGCGGTCAGCTGACCGAGTACGGCCTGGTGGCCGAGGAGTACGGCGGCGACACCATGTTCGTCGACATCTCCGCCCGTCAGGGTCTGAACATCGACGAACTGCTCGAGGCCGTCGTCCTCACCGCGGACGCCTCGCTCGACCTGCGCGCCAACGCGGAGCAGGACGCGCAGGGCATCGCGATCGAGGCGCACCTCGACCGCGGCCGCGGCGCCGTGGCCACCGTGCTGGTCCAGCGCGGCACCCTGCGGGTCGGCGAGACGATGGTCGTCGGCGACGCGTACGGCCGCGTCCGGGCGATGCTCGACGACAACGGCAACCAGCTCCAGGAGGCGGGTCCCTCGACCCCGGTCCTGGTGCTCGGTCTGACCAACGTGCCGGGCGCGGGCGACAACTTCCTCGTCGTCGAGGAGGACCGCACCGCCCGTCAGATCGCCGAGAAGCGTGCCGCGCGCGAGCGGAACGCCGCCTTCGCCAAGCGCACCCGCCGGGTCTCCCTGGAGGACCTGGACAAGGTGCTCAAGGCCGGTCAGGTCCAGCAGCTCAACCTCATCATCAAGGGCGACGCGTCCGGTTCGGTGGAGGCCCTGGAGTCCTCCCTGCTCCAGCTCGACGTCGGCGAAGAGGTCGACCTGCGCGTCCTGCACCGCGGTGTGGGTGCGGTCACCGAGACCGACATCGACCTGGCGACCGGCTCCGACGCCATCGTCATCGGCTTCAACGTGCGCGCCGACGGGCGTGCCACGCAGATGGCCGAGCGCGAGGGCGTGGACGTCCGCTACTACTCGGTCATCTACCAGGTGATCGAGGAGATCGAGGCGGCCCTCAAGGGCATGCTCAAGCCGGAGTACGAAGAGGTCGAGCTGGGCACGGCGGAGATCCGCGAGGTCTTCCGCTCGTCCAAGCTGGGCAACATCGCGGGTGTGCTCATCCGCTCCGGCGAGGTCAAGCGGAACACCAAGGCCCGCCTCGTCCGCGACGGCAAGGTCATCGCGGAGAACCTCAACATCGAGGGCCTGCGCCGCTTCAAGGACGACGTCACCGAGATTCGCGAAGGCTTCGAGGGCGGTATCAACCTCGGCAGCTACAACGACATCAAGATCGACGACGTCATCGCGACGTACGAGATGCGCGAGAAGCCGCGCGGCTGACGCGCTGCCTCTCATCCGGGGCCGGTCGGCGGAGAATTTCCGTCGATCGGCCCCGGCCCTTGCGTGTACGGTTCGAGAAGCCCGAACCTCCGAGGCCCCACGGGTGGCTTGACCCGGAATGCATGTATGTAGGGACGTTGTCCTTCGACCTGCTCCTCGGCGACGTACGGTCGCTGAAGGAGAAGCGCTCCGTCGTCCGCCCGATCGTCGCCGAGCTGCACCGCAAGTACGCGGTGAGCGTGGCGGAGGTCGGCGACCAGGACCTCTACCGCAGGGCCGAGATCGGCCTCGCGGCGGTCTCCGGGGACGCGGGCCACCTGACCGAAGTCCTCGACCACTGCGAGCGGCTGGTCGCGGGGCGCCCGGAGGTGGAGCTGCTGTCGGTACGACGGCGGTTCCACGGTGGCCACGACGAGTGAGGGCCGGGGGCCGGCGGCCGGTCGACGACCGTCCCTGACCATCGATGAGTGAAGCGAAGAAGAGAGAAGAAGACGCATGACCGACACCGCGCGGGCACGCAAGCTGGCGGACCGCATCCGGGTCGTGGTCGCGGAGACGCTGCAGCGGCGGATCAAGGACCCGCGGCTCGGCTATGTGACCATCACCGACACCCGGATCACCGGTGATCTGCGGGAGGCGACCGTCTTCTACACGGTCTACGGCGACGACGAGGAGCGCGCGGCCTCCGCCGCCGCCCTGGAGAGCGCCAAGGGCGTGCTGCGGTCGGAGGTCGGACGGCAGACCGGGGTGCGATTCACTCCGACCCTGACGTTCGTACCGGACGCGCTGCCGGACAACGCCCGTACGATCGACGACCTGCTCGCCAAGGCCAAGGCGGCCGACGCCGAGGTCCGCGAGGCGTCCTCGGGCGCCACGTACGCCGGTGAGGCGGACCCGTACCGCAAGCCCGGCGAGGAGGACGAGGACGAGGACACGGACGGGAACGACGGCGAGTCCCCCTCCGGCGGCAAGGGTGCCGCGGGCGCATGACACGCAAGGGCAGGGCCGCCTCCGCCGCGCCGGACGGCCTGGTGATCGTCGACAAGCCGGCCGGGTTCACCTCGCACGACGTCGTCGCCAAGATGCGCCGCTTCGCCGGTACGCGCCGGGTCGGGCACGCCGGGACGCTGGACCCGATGGCCACGGGCGTGCTCGTGATCGGCGTCGAGAAGGCGACCCGGCTGCTCGGCCATCTGGCGCTGACCGAGAAGGAGTACACGGCCACCATCCGGCTCGGCCAGACCACGGTCACCGACGACGCCGAGGGGGAGATCACCGCCTCGGCCGGGGCGGCCGGGACCGCGCTCGACGCCGTGCGGGCCGGGATCGGCGAGCTGACCGGGGACATCCAGCAGGTGCCGTCCAAGGTCAGCGCCATCAAGATCGACGGCAAGCGGTCCTACACCCGGGCCCGGGAGGGCGAGGAGTTCGAGATCCCGGCCCGGCCGGTGACCGTCTCGTCCTTCGTCCTCCACGACGGCCGCGAGGCGAAGACCGAGGACGGCACGCCCGTCCTGGACCTCGACGTCACGGTCGTGTGCTCCTCGGGTACGTACATCCGCGCCCTGGCCCGCGACCTCGGCGCCGGGCTCGGCACCGGCGGCCATCTGACGGCGCTGCGCCGCACCCGGGTCGGCCCGTACGGGCTGGGGGCCGCGCGGACGCTGGAGCAGCTGGAGGAGTCCCTCCGGATCATGCCCATCGCCGAGGCAGCGGCCGCCGCCTTCCCGCGCTGGGACGTCGACGCGCACCAGGCCCGGCTGCTGGGCAACGGCGTACGGATCGACATGCCGCCCCGCGAGGGCGCCGGGGCGGGCCCGGTGGCGGTCTTCGGGCCGGAGGGGCGCTTCCTGGCCCTGGTGGAGGAGTCGAAGGGCCGGGCCAAGAGCCTCGCCGTCTTCGTCTGAGGGGTCCGCGGGTCCCCCGCCGACCGGCCTCCGGTGCACGGCGGGGGCAGGCGGCATGGCAGTCTTAGATCTGCGAAAGCGATAAGTCGGCAGAGTCAAAGGTTCGGGCGAGGAGCGGGCATAGTGCAGCGCTGGCGTGGCTTGGAGGACATCCCCGAGGACTGGGGGCGCAGCGTCGTCACGATCGGTTCCTACGACGGAGTGCACCGCGGGCATCAGCTGATCATCGGCCGCGCGGTGGCCCGCGCACGGGAGCTGGGCGTACCGGCGGTGGTGGTCACCTTCGACCCGCACCCGAGTGAGGTCGTGCGGCCCGGCAGCCATCCGCCGCTGCTCGCCCCGCACCAGCGGCGTGCGGAGCTGATGGCGGAGCTGGGCGTGGACGCGGTGCTGATCCTGCCCTTCACCCAGGAGTTCTCGCGGCTCACCCCCGCCGACTTCGTGGTGAAGGTGCTGGTCGACAAGCTCCACGCGCGAGTGGTGGTGGAAGGCCCCAACTTCCGGTTCGGCCACCGGGCCGCCGGAAACGTCGACTCGCTGCGCGAGCTGGGCGCCACCTACGACTACGAGGTCGAGGTGATCGACCTGTACGAGCGCGGCGCGGCGGGCGGCGGCGAGCCGTTCTCGTCGACCCTGGTGCGCAGGCTGGTCGCCGAGGGGGACGTCACGGGCGCCATGGAGGTCCTGGGGCGGCCGCACCGCGTCGAGGGCGTCGTGGTCCGCGGCGCGCAGCGCGGGCGCGAACTGGGCTTCCCGACGGCCAACCTGGAGACGCTGCCGCACACCGCGATTCCGGCCGACGGCGTCTACGCGGGCTGGCTGACGGCCGAGGGCGAGGCCATGCCCGCGGCCATCTCGGTCGGCACCAATCCGCAGTTCGACGGGACCGACCGGACCGTGGAGGCGTACGCGATCGACCGGGTCGGCCTGGATCTGTACGGACTCCATGTCGAGGTGGACTTCCTCGCGTTCCTGCGCGGCCAGGAGAAGTTCGACTCCATCGAGGCGCTGCTGGAGCGGATGGCGGCCGATGTGAAGCGGGCGAGCGAGCTGGTGGAGGAGCACGGCAGCCGCCGCTGACCCCGCTTCTCCGTACGCAAGCGTCGTAACGAGGCGATCGCCCCGCCGGACCGGTGTTCAACCGGTCCGACGGGGCGATCGCCTTTCGTACGGGGCTACCGCGGGGGCGGAGGGGGCGGCGGCTGGTGCTGCCACGGCTGCCCCTCCTGCTGGGGCGGCGCCTGCTGGCCCTGCTGCCACGGCTGCCCCTCCTGCTGCCAGGGCTGGCCCGGCTGGGGCTGCTGCTGCGCCTGGTTCGGCTGCGGCGGCGGCTGCCAGCCCTGCTGCGGTCCGGGCTGGCCGGGGTGACCGGGCTGGCCCGGCTGGGGGTAGCCCGGCTGCTGCGGGGGCGGTCCCTGCTGCGGATAGCCGTACCCGTACGGCGGCGGCTGCTGGCCCTGCTGCGGCGCGTACGCCCCCGGGTAGGGCTGCTGGCCCTGCCCGGGCAGCGGCGGGGCCATCTGCGGCGGCTGGGCGCCGCCGTCGGCCGTCCACAGCCCCTGCGCCTGCTGCGCGCGGGAGAAGTCCTCGGCGACCATGGCGGAGAGGTTGAAGTACGCCTCCCGGGTCTTCGGGCGCATCATGTCGAGGTCCACCTCGGCGCCCGCCGACAGATGCTCGTCGAACGGCACGACGACCACGCCGCGGCAGCGGGTCTCGAAGTGCGACACGATGTCCTCGACCTTGATCATCTTGCCGGTCTCGCGGACCCCCGAGATGACCGTGATGGAACGCGACACCAGGTCGGCGTACCCGTGCGCGGACAGCCAGTCGAGCGTGGTGCTCGCGCTGCTCGCACCGTCCACGGAGGGCGTGGAGATGATGATCAGCTGGTCGGCGAGGTCGAGCACCCCGCGCATCGCGCTGTAGAGCAGACCGGTGCCCGAGTCGGTGAGGATGATCGGGTACTGCTTGCCCAGGACGTCGATGACGCGGCGGTAGTCGTCGTCGTTGAACGTCGTCGAGACCGCCGGGTCCACGTCGTTGGCGAGGATCTCCAGCCCGGAGGCCGCCTGCGAGGTGAACCGCCGGATGTCCATGTAGCTGTTGAGGTACGGGATCGCGGTGACCAGATCGCGGATGGTCGCGCCGGTCTCGCGCCGCACCCGGCGGCCGAGCGTGCCCGCGTCGGGGTTGGCGTCGATCGCGATGACCTTGTCCTGGCGCTCGGTGGCCAGGGTCGAGCCGAGCGCGGTGGTCGTCGTGGTCTTGCCGACACCGCCCTTGAGGCTGATCACCGCGATGCGGTAGCAGGAGAGGACCGGCGTACGGATCAGCTCCAGCTTGCGCTGCCGCTCGGCCTCCTCCTTCTTGCCGCCGAGCTTGAACCGCGAACCGCCGGTGTTGTTCTTCTTGGGCTTCTGCTTGCCCCGGATCAGCCGGTCCGAGGACAGCTCGACCGCCGCCGTGTACCCGAGCGGGGCGCCCGCGTTGCCCTGCCCGGCGCCCGGGCGCTGCCGCTGGTCGGGCGTGACGACAGGCCAGCCGCCGGTACGGGGATCGGCCGGTGCGCCGGCGTCGGGGCGCGGGTAGCCGTAGCCGTCCTGCGGCTGGGGCGGCTGCTGGTGGTGTGGCTGCGGCTGCTGGGGCTGCTGCGGGGCGGGCGGCGGGTACGGCCCCTGGCCCTGCTGGGGGCCGGGGTACGGCTGCTGAGGCGCGGGCGCGGGCGCGGGCGCGGGTGCGGGCGCGGGTGCGTCCGGGCGCGGATAGCCGTAACCGTCCGGGCCGGGCACCGGGGGCTGCTGTC
This sequence comes from Streptomyces sp. NPDC007983, assembly GCF_042958345.1. Taxonomy (NCBI): domain Bacteria; kingdom Bacillati; phylum Actinomycetota; class Actinomycetes; order Kitasatosporales; family Streptomycetaceae; genus Streptomyces; species Streptomyces sp. NPDC007983. Next base: position 55,186 of record NZ_JBIBJI010000009.1, on the reverse strand, counting down.
CGGCCTGCGGATAGCCGTAGTGAGGAGCCTGGGGCGCTTGCGGAGCCTGCGGGGCCTGCGGGGCCGGGGGAGGAGCCTGGGGCCCCTGCGGGTTCTGCGCACTCTGCGGACCCTGGGGACCGTGCGGCCCCTGCGGCCCCTGCGGACCGGGCGCGAGGGGACCGCCCTGAGGGTAACCACCCGGCTGGGCAGCCGGATTCGGCTCCGCCGCGGGCTGTGGCCCCGGAGCCGGGGCGGCCGGACCGGGAGCGGGCTGACCCTGCGCACCCGTCATCGGCGGCGCCCAGGGACCGGCCTGCGGCGGCAGCGGACCACCGGCGGCGCCGGGCCCGCCCGTACGCTGCTCCGGGACCGGGGCCGGGCCACCGCCCGTACCGCCCGAATCCGGCGCGGCGGGCTGGAAGTCCGGCGGCAGCGGCGGCAGCCCGGACTGCGGAGCGGCGGGCGGCGCCCAGCTGTTGCCGGTCTCCTGCGGCGGTGCCGTGGAGTCGGGCGCGGCGTCCTGCTCGGCCTCGGCGCTCGCCGCCTTGGCGCGCTCCTCGGCTTCCCGGCGCAGCGACGCCGCCGAGAAGCGCATGGTGCCCTCGCTGCGCACCTCGCCGGTCCCGGTGTCGGCGTCGTCGTCCGTCCCGGCGGCGCCCGATTCGGCGTCGGCGGCCTGCTTCTGCTCCGCGATCTCACGCCGCAGCGAGGCGGTGGAGAACCGCACCGTGGAGTTGCCCCCCACGGCGCCGCTGTCGGGCTCGCCGTCGTCGTCGCCCGTTTCGGGCGTCTCGGCGGCGGCAACCGGCGGGGACGGGGGCGCGGCGGGCGCCAGCGCGTAGTCGTCGTCCTCGGCTGCGGCGTCGGGAAGGCCGGACGCGTGCTGCTCGACGCGGTCGCCGTCCGGCGTGTCGTCGTCACCTGTCCTGGCGTCAGCCGGGCCCGGAGCGACAGGGTTTGCGGCGAAATCGGGCAAAGAGGGTGTTCCGTCGGCTTCGTCGTCCCGCGGCCTGGCTTCCGCCTCCGCGTCGCCCGCGTCCTCGGCGGTCCCGTCCGGCGCGGCCTGGTGCACGGAAGGCTCGACCGGCGCGGGCTCGGGGGAGGGCGCCGCGGGCGGAGGCGTCCACGCCCCCTGGAAGCTGTCCGGTTCCGGCGGCCCGGGCATGGACACCGGGTTGCCGACCGGCGGCGGGGGCGGCGGAGGCGGTACCGCCCCGGCCCCCGCGTCCGCCCCGGTCCCCGTGGCGGGTGCCGACGGCGAAGCGTTCTGCGTGTACCAGGCCGGTGGGGTGTAGTCGATGGTGAACTCGCCCGTGTGCTCGGTCTCGGCGTCGGACCGATCATCGCCGGGTGTGGTTCCGCCCGTGCGGATCTCGTCCCGATCGCTGCTCACAATGCCTCCTGGTGTGGTCGAACACCCTTGAACTTCATGGCGAGGCCGATCTGTTGCCGATCGCTACTGTCGTCCGACCGTTCGGCTTTCCCCTGTTGCGACCCGGGGAGCCTGATCAGGTTCTCCACCGCGTACACACCAAGCCTAATCACCATGAGCGACCCTTTGGCAGGCCCGTCCCACCCCGCGGTGCCGGGAGTGCGTCAGTCCACCCGGCGCGGGGCTCCCAGGAGCCCGGATTCCGCGTCGGTCGCCTGCAGCGATACGTAGCGCCGCGATCCGCGCGTACACCACAGGGTGACCCAGTCGGGGATGTTGGACAGGGCCGTGACATCCGCCTGCGGCAGTGCCATGATCCGGCCGATCTCCTTCGCCTCGTCCGGCGAGACCCGCTGGATCCCGACCAGTCCGGCGTGCTCCAGCAGCCGGGGGGCCGCGGGACTCAGATACGGCAGCAGCGTGAGCACCGACTGCCAGGGCAAGGCGGAAACCCGGCCGCGCGGCGGCCGCATGCCGCAGTCCCGCACGACCAGCACCGGGCTGCTCACCGAAGGACCCTGCGGGGGCACGCGGCCCACGTCGAAGACGGTCATGCACTGTTGTCCGCCGCCCGCGGCCTGCACGAGATTCGCCCACATCCGGGGGCGGCCGGTTTCGACGGCGATCCGCGTGCCCGTACCGGCGGCTCGCAGCGCCAGCGCCTGTGCTGTCCACAGACCGCCGATCAGCACCACATCGAACGGTTCCGGGCGGCTGAAGCCGAGAACCGCCGGCTGCCCCTGCTCGTCGGCGCCGACGACCACGCCGTCGTCACCGACGGGGAGTGCCAGCCCCTCCAACTGGTCCGCCGACAGCAGATGCCGTTCCCTTCGTGGTCCGATGAGCCCGAAGCCGGGCCGCGTCCTGAGCGCCGCGGTGGGCGCGTTCGGGTCCTGCGGGTCCGAAGAGGTGGTGCCCCCGCGGGGAGCGGCGGTGATGGCCATCAGCGTGTGCCTCCCAACGGCAGAGTGGCGAGCATGCCCGGCACCTGCTCGCGGTCCAAGCGTACGAGCCCGACCTTCACGCCCCGGGCCGCCCGTTCCAGCGTCTTGCGCGAGTCGACCAGCTCGGAATCGCTGCGTCCGGTGATCCGCACGTGCGCACCTGCCCGCAGGTCGCTTCCGTTCCGGCTCGCGTGGGACAAAGTGAGGCTGAAGGTGGTCGCGAGGGCGGGCAGGGAAGTGAGGAGCGCGACGACCTGCGGCAGCGGGGTGCTGCCCGCGCCCAACTGCGGCCAGCGCGCCATCCAGTAGGTGGTGTGCCAGCGGTCGTCACATCGCCAGGCGCGTGAGGTTTCGACCGTGCGGCGCGAGGACGTGTTCGCGCGTCCTGCCTGGGTGGTCGCCATCGGGTTGGAGCACGCGGACGTCGCGACGGCGGCGGCCAGTTCGCTCTCGTCCAGCGCTTTGGCCGCGAAGCCCGCGCCCGTCAACCGGCTCGACAGCTGGTCGACGGCCCGCACAAGACAGCGCTGCACACCTTCCAGTCCGCCTCCGCGTGCCTCGATCGCCTCGGGGCACAGCTCCGGATGCAGCTTGAGCGCCACCCAGGTCGTGCGGACGGCAGGAGCGCCGCTTTGTTCATGGAGCGGCGCATAGCTCCGCGCGGCGACCGACTGCTGGGGCAGATGCGGTGCGGGCGCCGGCTGGGTGTGCAGCACGATCTGGACGGACTCCAGGCGGATGTCGTCCACCGTCAGCGTGTCGTGCAGCAGCTCGACCGGCAGCGGCCGTTCTGTGCGCGCCGGGCGCAGCGGGCTGTCCGTGCCCTGGACCTGGAGGACGGCGGTGAGGAAAGTCCCGTCGCCGATCATTCCGATCTGCCGTCGGTCACGAGCGACGTACGTGGACGTGCGCAGCGCCGGGTCGCATTCGACCGCAGGTGCGAGAGAGGGGTCGATATCGGCGGGAATCGGTTCTTTGGCGAGCTTCTGGCGGTGACGCAGTGCGCTCGCCGTGGATATCCATTCGGAGATCGGCTGCTGTCGGCGGCGCAACACCGCGAAGAGAATGAAGGGCAGGGCGGCGACCGCCAGCAGTGGCCTGTTCCACGCGATCAGGAGCAGCGCGGCGGCGACCTCGAGGAGCACGAGCTGTTGCAGCCGCAGAAACCTGAATCCCGTGCCACGTGAAGGCTGCCGCGAGGCGCCACGCTCGGGAGAGCGTGCGCGGGTGTGAGTGGCAGAGCTCATCAGGAGACCACTTTGTCCTTTTTCGTTGGTACAACACGGCTCGCGGGACGGCGGATCGCGCTGTCACGGTATCGGAAAGCCGTATGGCTGTTGAGCACCGTCTTGCCTTCCTCGCCCACCTCGATCGCGCGCCCGCATCGCTTACCGGCATAGTAGAGAGCCGGGGGCCGGTAGCGGGCCCGAGTCGGCGCCTGATTGTTCGGGCCAAGGACACATAACCGGGGAGAAGCGGCGACACATGGCATCGCGGCGAGATGAGCTCAACGCTTACACCTTTGCGAAAAAGCGGACTGTTGCGGCGTTTCTACGGCCTTCGTTCGGCGTCTCGGAAGAGGCCGCACCGCGGCCATTGCGCTCGGTCGTGCCAGGCGTTGTGATCGGGGCGCTGATTCTGGCGGGGTTCGGGGCGTGGGGCATGTTCAAACCCACGGCGCCCAAGGGCTGGGACGAGCCCGAGTCCCACATCATCGTCGGCAGCGATTCGACGACGCGCTATGTGATCCTCAAGACCGGTGGCAAGAAGCAGCTTCATCCAGTGCTCAACTTCGCCTCCGCCAAGCTCCTCCTCACGCCGGACAAGTCCAGCATCGTCGACGTGAAGGAGTCGGAGCTGGACGACGGTCACATTCCTCGCGGGCCCACCCTGGGTATCCCGTATGCCCCGGACCGCATGCCGTCGGAGAGCGAAGCCCGCAAGAGGAAGCGCTGGGCGGTCTGCGAACAGCCCGGCGGCAACCAGAACACCACGCAGAAGGCGGTCTTCCTGTTCGCCGACCGCGAGGCGAGGAAGGTCGAGGGCACCCAGCGGCTGCGCGGCAACAAGGCCCTCTACGTGGAGGGCAGCGGGGGAGCGCGCTACCTCGTGGATCCGAATGGTACGAAGTACCTGATCGGGGGCGAGAAGGGCAAGCAGTCCACGAGCGAGGGCGAGTACAACCTCCTGCTGCGTGTCCTCTTCCACGACGGGGCGAAGCCCCAGCAGGTGACCAACGACTGGCTCAACACCTTCAAGGACGGCTCGCCCATCCGCTTCCCCTCGGTCCAGGGGGAGATCAAGGCCGATGCCGGGGTCGACACTCTGAGCGCGAAGGCCAACCGGGTGGGCATGGTCTTGCAGGCCAAGACGGGGCCGGGGACCCAGCACTATGTGGTGCTGCCCGGCAAGGTCGCACGCATCTCGGACTTCGTCGCCAGGCTGCTGCTCGGCAGTGATCAGCTGCGTTCGCTCGATCAGGCCGGGGTGCCGGAGCGCGTCAGCGCGGCCGACTTTGCGTCCGACGGCGGGGAGTTCTACGGCGACAACGACTGGCCCAGCCTCGCGCCGCGGCAGGCCAACTCCGTCAACGCCGCCGAGGGCGGCGCGGCGCGTGACACGGTGTGCAGCATCCTCGAAGGGGTCAGCGGCAACGGGACCCCCAAGCTGGGTGCTTGGGCGGGCACCGAATACCCCGCGACCGTCGTCGACGGCGCCACCAGCGCATACGTCACCCCCGGCACCGGACTCCTCTACCGGCAGTACAAGGGCAGGGGAACCAAGACCGGATCGGTCTTCCTGGTGACCGACACCGGCCTGCGCTACCAGGTCCAGTCGAACGGTGACAGCAGCGCGGGGAAGCCGAAGGTCGGCGACGGCGATGCCAAGGCCGACCAGACGAACCCGTCGAACGTCAACCAGGCGCAGATCCGGCTGGGTTACGAAGGTGTTGACCCGCTGCCGATTCCGGCGACGTGGTCGGAGTTCCTTCCCATCGGACCGCGGCTCGACTACAACAGCGCCAGGAAGCCGCAGGGATCGTAGTGCCGAAGAAGAAGCCACGGGTGAACCCACTGAACGCAGTGCCGTCCACGAAGCATGTCGCCAGGCTGGTGGCAGCGGGCCTGCTCGTCGGACTCACCGGAGCCGTGGGCCCCGTCCACTCCGCGGCGGCCGACTCCCCGTCGTCCAATCCCTCCCGCACGGTCCCGGACGGGAGCGGCGAATGCACGTTCCCGATGAAGAAGCAGATCAAGGGCACCCCTTGGGCTCTGCAGCGCATCGTTCTCGATCAGCTGTGGAAGGACACCAAGGGCCGCGACTCCAAGGGGAAGCCGGTGCGGGTCGCCGTGATCGACACGGGAGTGGACGACACCAACCCCCAGCTCAAGACGGCGATCGAGGCCGGCAGCGGATACAACTACCTCCCGAAGGACAAGAACGCGCCCGAGTCCGAGAAACCGCCGTCCAAGGACGGCACGGACGATCTGGTCGGCCACGGCAGCAAGGCGGCGGGCATCATCGCCGCGCGTCCACATGAAGGGACCGGCTTCGTGGGCCTGGCCCCGGAGGCGAAGATCATCCCCCTCCAGCAGAACGACGAGCGCGGCCGGGGCACCCCTGCGACGATGGCGCAGGCCATCAAGAGGGCCGTCGGCGAGGGGGCTGGGGTCATCAACATCTCTCAGGACACCAAGGGGGCCCGCCCCTCGACCGTCCTGGAGGAGGCGGTGGCCTACGCGATCGAGCGCAATGTCGTCGTCGTCGCCTCCGCCGGCAACGACGGCGCCGACGGCAAGTCGAAGAACACCTACCCCGCCTCCTATCCGGGCGTGCTCGCCGTGGCGGCCTCCGACCGCAACAACGAACGTGCGGTCTTCTCGCAGAGCGGTGACTTCGTGGATGTCGCGGCACCGGGGGTCGACATCGTCTCGACCGTCCCCAAGGGCGGCCAGTGCGTCGACAACGGAACCAGCTTCTCGGCCCCCTACGTGGCGGGCGTCGCGGCTCTCGTCAGGGCCAAGCATCCGGACTGGAAGCAGAACCAGGTCGTCGCCCAGATCGAACAGACCGCGGAGCGCGGCGTCAGCGGACATGACCGCTTCGTCGGCTGGGGGGTCGTGGACCCGGTCCGCGCCCTCACCGACGACGCCCATGCCATCGACCGGCCCACCGAGAACCGCGGAGCCACCAAGAACGTTCCGCAGCCGCAGGCCGCGAAGCTCATCCAGGGGGAGACACCCCAAGAGCGTCAAGAGCGGCTTGCCACCTACGCCCTGGGCATCGCCGCGGTTCTGGTCTCGCTCACGGCGGGCGGAGCGGTCGTCCTCCGCGACTGGCGTCGTCGGCGGCCTCATGGGGAATAGCACTGGACAACTCGGTCGCACTCGATCAAAGTCGTAACGGCGCTGTCACAACCGGCCACCTCGCCAACCCCATTGTTTCGTGGGCGGTTAGAGTGACTGGCGACGACATGAATCCACGCCCCGGCGAGGTGCCGTCGAGGTGGCGGCCGTCTCATACCGGATTTCATGGGGGAAGGTGCGATATGGCAGACAAGCTTCGGCTTACAGGTAGCGAGATCGACAAGTTGATCAAAGATCTCCAGCACATGGAAGACGGGCTGACCGGCAGGCTCAACGCGCTCAACGAGGTGATCAACTCGGTTGAGGGGCACTGGAAGGGCATCGCGGCCAACGCGTACAACCATCTGCAGACACAGGCGAACGAGGACGTCAAGCGCATCCAGAAGCTTCTGGCCTTCACCAGGGAGGCGGTGGAGGCGAGCAAGGGGGGCTTCGACGCGCAAGAGGTCGAGCATCTCAACGAATTCAAGCGGGCCGCGGAAGGCGTGGGAAGCAACCACGTGCTCGACCAGTTCCAGGTCTCCTGATCCCCCTCACCCGCCCGCATCGTCATAGGAGACACAGCTTCCATGGAGATTACTTACTCTCGCGTCGTTGAGGCCGCGAACCAGGTCAAGCACACCGCCAACACCATGAAGAGCGAGCTCGACACGCTCATGGGCCAGGTGAAGAGGGTCGTCGCCACCTGGGACGGTGAAACCCAGCGGGCGTTCTACGACCGTCAGCGCGACTGGGAAACGCAGGTGGGCAACCTTCACGAGCACCTGCTGTCGATTTCGTCGAAGATGACGAAGGCCACCGAGGGCTACCAGAGCAACGACAAGGCCCAGGCTCGCCGCTTCCAGGGCTGAAGGAACGGGCCGGAAACGGTCGGGGGGATTCTCCGACTTCGTGGGTGTGAGATGCGATCAGAGCATCTCACACCCACATCTGTCGATTTCAGGAATAACGGGGAGGTGCGTTGTGGGGCACGAAGAGTCGGGGGGGAAGAAACATGGCTCCTCCCAAGGCAAGCTCGATGTCGGTGAAGACCTGGGGGAGTTCAAGAAGCGTGTCGACAGGCTGATCGATGACTTGGACAAGTCGGAGGCCAGCCACAAGAAGATGACGGGCAGCAAGCTGGCCCAGACCGCGTTCGGGTCAAAGAGCTTCACGGAGGCCGGCGTGTTCGCCACGGCCTACGAGACGGTGCACGCGCAACTGGAACTGCTGTCCGCGACGCTCGGGCAGCAGCTCGAGGCTATGGGGATCACGGTCCACATGGCTGAGGGCGACTACAAGCAGATCGACGAAGAGGAGGCGCTGCGCCTCCGGAGGATCCAGAAGCGCACCGAGCGGTTCTGGGAGCAGCACCAGAAGGAAAAGAATCCCCCCAAGCCGCCCGAGCACGGCAAGGAAGATGGTGGCGGCAAGGGCAAGGGCAGCGGCGGAGCCGGTGGTTGACTTGAACGGGGTGCACGGACATGGGTGATCCAAAGGAGAAGGCGCCTTCCTGCTCGGACGGGAACCACCTCATGACGCGGGATCTCGACGAGCTTCTTTCCATGATCGAGGGCGCGGACTGGCAGGCCATCCAGGACAAGGGTGATGCTCTCAAGAGCGCGTCGAAAGCGCTCGACAAGATCGGCGACGAGCTGAAGAAGCGCGTGGAGCGGGTCAAGTGGGAGGGCGAGGGCGGCGATGCTTTCCGGGAGTGGGGAGACCAGTTCGCCAAGGAAGTGCTGAAGCTGTCGAAGTTCACGGGGGACGTGGGCGCCCTTATGGACCACGCAAGCACAGCTGCCCACAAGGCCATCAAGAACAAGCCCGGGCTGCCGCCGTGTGAGAAAGACGAGACGCTGGCCGAGCGGAAGGAGAAGACGGACCAGCTTCGGGACGACTTCGCTACTAAGTACATGATCCCGCTGGCCAACGCCTACACCTCGGGCAAGATGGCCATTGACAATTCCAAGCCGCCGGTCTTCAAGCCACTGCCCACTCAGATCGTTCCAGATCCCCAACTCGGAGAAGGCCAGTCCGCATACGGTTCCTCCGGAGGCGTCGGGGGCGTGCAAGCAGCCCCGTACGCTGGCGGTTCGTCCGGCAATCAGCATCTCTCCGTCTCTCCGGCGGATGTGGGATCTGGGGGGAGTGCTGGGGGCGGTCCCAAAGACGTCGGGCAAGTGCACGTCCCTGAGGCGACAGGTACGAACATCGACGGAACGCACATGCCGGAGGCGCCGCCTGTCACACCAACGCCGTCCGATGCGCGCACCGTCCCTTCCCCAACTCCCGGGGACCCTGGCCCGGGACGCGTGATGCCGCCCGTTCCCACCGGCACTCCCCCCATGACGACTGGGGGACGCTCCGGGAAGGGCCCGGGCCCCATGCCGACTGTAGGACGGCCCGGCCCGGGTCCCGGGCCCGTGGGGCGCGTCACGCCCACCGGCCCCGGACCGGTGGGTCCTGGAACGAACCCTCAGAGTCGGCCTCCCCTCACGCCAGGCCCCAACAGGCCCATCGTGGGAGGCATGCCGACGCATGGCCCAACGAACGCGCCACGAGGTCAGGTGCGCGGCACGGTCATCGGTAATGAGTCCTCCCAAGCCGTCGGGCGCGGAATGATGGGTGGCGGAACCCATGGAGCGGTGGGCGGCGGTCCCCGCTCGTCCGGAACCCAGGGGGCGCGCAGGAACTTCACTTCCGGCGGCTCCGGACTGGTCCGCGGGGCCACGAACGCCAACGGCTACGTGGGACCGATCGGTGGCACGCCCGCGAAGATTCGGCGCCGGAACGATGACCGTGAGGAAGGGGCACGCCCGGGCTACCTCATGGACGATGATGATCAGAACATCGGACGGCGCGACATCGTGCCTCCCGTGATCGAGTAGGACGGGCTGTGGGAGCAGCAGCCGTCGATGGTGAGTGAAGAACGGTGGGTGGCATGGAAGCGACAGGCACGCTTGCGTGGAGGAAATGGCGAGCGGTGACCTCCCTGCTCGCTTCCATGCTCGTCGTCGGGGGCGTCATGGCCCCCTCCGCTGCGGCAGAGACCATGCGTGACCGCGAGTGGTATCTCGATCGTATGCAGGCCGAGCGGGTGTGGAAGGTCAGCACGGGCAAGGGCATCACGGTCGCCGTGGTGGACGGCGGGGTCAACGCCTCCGCGCCGGAGTTGAAGGGCAAGGTCCTCAAGGGGAAGAACTTCGTCGAACCGGACAAGGACGCTCGTCAGGACCCGGATGGTCACGGTACGGCGATGGCCATGCTCGTTGCCGGCAATGGCTTGAACGGCCAGGGAATCAAGGGTCTTTCCCCGGATGCGCGCATCCTTCCGTTGACGGTATTTGGTTCGACCAAAGAGGCTGGTACGAACAATGTGCCTGCCCTGATCAAATCGATCCGTTATGCGGCCGACAGTGATGCGCAGATCATCAGCATGTCGCTGGGGACCCCGTATTATCAAGTCACGGCTACTCAAAGGTCGCAGCTTCAAAAGGCGATTGACTACGCAATAAGTCGCGGCAAGTTGCTGTTCGCTGCGTCAGGGAATTCTGGCGACGAAGGAAATGACGTGACGTATCCGTCGGTCAGCAACGGTGTGGCCGCTGTCGGAGCGGTAGACGACACGTTCACCGTGACGAAGTTCTCGTCATACGGCCCGCATGTGGCGCTCGCGGCCGCGGGTGACGACATCCCCATTCGCTGTATGAACAACAAGCCCGGCTACTGCAAGAGTCGGGGCACCAGCCAGGCAACAGCCATCACCTCCGCCTCCGCCGCCCTCATCTGGGCCAAGCACCCCAAGTGGACCGGCAACCAGGTCCTCCGAGTCATGATGCAGACCGCGGCCAAGCCGACCGAGGGCAAGATCCCCAGCCGCTACATCGGCTACGGCACCGTCCGCCCCCGCATCAACCTGCTGGACGGCAAGGGCGATCCGGGGCCGGCTGATGTGAATCCACTCGTGAAGGCGAACAAGCCGGACGATTCTTCTTCGGGTGACTCCAAGAGCCCCGCGCCGTCGGCGCCTTCGAAGAGCAAATCCGCCGCACCCGCCGATTCCTCGGCAGGCGCGGCGGACAAGGCGGTGGGCAAGAAGAGCAAGGGCAGCGGCGTCATTCCCTGGGTTATCGCCGGCGTCGCTGTTGTGGTCGTGGCGGCCCTCGCACTGTTCGTGGTCCTTCGCCGCCGAAAGGCCGGAGCGCAGTCGCTCCCGCCTCAGCCGAGCGCACCGCCCTTCGCGTACACGCCGTACGGAGCTCCGCCGCCCCCGACGACTCCGCCCCACCAGACACCCCCGAACTCGTTCGGCCCCCCGCCGTAGTAGGACGGACGCTGGTCGTTCACATCCGGCAACGGCCCCCGGTCACTTCGCTGAGCGAGTGACCGGGGGCCGTTGGTTGTGACCTCCCGGTGAAGATTGATTCATTCCTGTCAGGGGGACGATTCAATTGGAGTGCCACGCGTGATAATTGATGCCCCAGCGTCAGTGTCGTGCTAGCGTTCGAGAGTCGAGTTCCGGATGGGCGTGCGGCCTTTGATGTGTGAACGCAAGGGGCAAAAGGATCGTACGCGGCCAGACAGGGGGAAGTGTGACTGACGACATCTTTCGAGGGATGCGGGAGTTCCAGCAATATGCGGAACAGCTCCAGCAACTTATGACGGATATGCAGGAGCAGATTCCGCAACATGCTGTAGGCGAAGACGTGCAGGGGGCCGTCACTGTCCAGCTGGGTCCTGACAAACTTCCAGAGTCCATCAAAGTGGCCTCCGACTGGGAACGCAGGCAGAGCCCGGACGGCCTCGGTCAAGCAGTCTTCGAGGCGTATGAGTCCGCGTTGCGGGAACTGATGGAAGGCTGGTCACGCAGCCTCGAACAAACAGGGTGGGAGGAGCGGGCCGAACGGATCGACAAAGACTTCGAACTGTCCGAGTCGTCGGCGTCGCCCCCCATCCCGCAATGGATGGGCAGCCAGGGGGCGCACCAGGCCGTTCACCGCCCCGCACAGGATGCGATCGAGGACACACTCTCGGCTTTCGAGGCCCTTGAACGACTTGACACGGACTCGTTCCAGCCGCCCGAGGTCAGGGGAGAGTCCGCCGCGCGCCGCGTCATCGTTGCCGTGACCCCGCAGACCCTCGTCTCCTGCGAGATCGATCCCCAGTGGGCAAGTAAGCAGTCAACTGTCCGGTTGAACCAGGCGCTCAGCGAAGCGTTGAACAACGCCCGCGCCAAGTTGGCCACGACTCAAAGTCCCGGTGCGGCCGGCGCTTCGAACTTGGGGGCGCAGGGCCAAGGCCTTATGAGCGAGTTTCTCGCCATGCTCAACGATCCTCAGCAGCTTCGCTGACTGGCTCTGAAGGGAACTGACAGCATATGAGTAAATCGCATCTCAAGGTCGTGACAGACGCGATACGCAGTGAAGCCCGGATGTGGGACCGGCAGGCCAAAGCCATAGGCGAGGTCGGGACCACGATCAAGGGGCTGCGCCCCGGACTGGTCGAGTGGGGCATGTTCACGCCTCTTGTATCCGCTTACACGGGCGCCATCGATCACCTGGCCGATCGTTGCTCCGAGGGGAAGAACCGGATGACGGAAATAGCCGACGCACTGGTCGAGAACGCGAAGGCGTATGACAACCATGAGGCAGAAACCAAGAAATCCGTCGAAGGCGCATACTAGCAGTCGGAAGCTGGAGAGGCGGGGAAGGTAATGGAGTTCAGTAAGACGGCGTTTGAAGAACTCATCGAGAAAATCGAGCGCAATATTCGGAAGCTCGGGGAGCATAATGCCGATTTCGCCAAGAAAGGCGAAAGTGCGGCAAATAAATGGTATATACCCGGCCCGCTTGCCCGGGTGATTATTGCTGCGGTGAACAAGCTGGTCAAGTTCATTAACTGGGTGACCAAGAAGCTCACTGATCTTTTCAAGGGCTCGTTCGCTCCTCTCACGCTGCACCTGGACTCTCTCGTCTGGCAGGACGAAACCGTACGGGGAAAGGCGAGCAGCGCCTCCTCCAATACTATGAAGGTAAACCTGCTGGCGCCTAGGAAGTGGGAAGGGGATGGTGCCGACAGCTATGTAGGTGCCATTTGGGGGCAGTCAGCCGCCGCGGGTCGAGTGAGCACCAGTGCTGTTTCCATATCAGATACGCTCAGCTCAGTTGCCAATGCGGGCATTCTCTTCTACGCAGCGATGGGCGCCTTCTTGGTCCAGTTCATCTTCGCCGTGATCGCTGCCGCTGGCACGGCGGCTACTGGGATCGGCATCCCCATCGCTGTGGTCACGGCCATGGGCGAGGGGGCGGCCGGCTGGCTCGTCGTCGGCGGTGCTCTGGCGGCACTGGCGAAAATACTCAGTGAAGCGTCGAAGGCCCTCGGAGATTTGAAGGGTGACTCCGTGGACGACACCGGGTTCCCGGAGGACGGCCACTGGCCGAGCGGAACCGCCTGACCCGAGAAGATTGGAGTGGACCTGTGCTCGCTCGCCTTGTCGCCTGGACCATCACGGGTCTGGCGGTGTTGTGGTTGCAGATGCCAGTTCTCACTGACCATGCCGTCGGGCCTGCGCCCAAGCCGGTGATCATTATCCTCTGTGTGCTGGGTGCAGGATCTCCGGCCGTGGGTGAGGTGATTGCGCGACGGCAACAGCAGCGCGAGCGTCGCTGACCACCGCTGCGTGGTCCTGCCGTTCGTGGCAAACGAAGCCTTGAGGGCCCCGGACCGCACCCGGGGCTCGGGCGTCACCGCTGCCTCACTCCTCCCGCAGCCAGGCCGTCGGGGGCAGCGATGCGTCGCCCGGGATACGGCTGCCGATGAGGGTGTCCATGTCGGCGACGATTGGTTCCAGCGTCTCGTGTCCGTCTTGAAGGACCGCCAGCCGTCGATGATCAGGAAGGCGTCGCCCCACAGTTCGCCCGGCAGCTGTCCGAAGGCGTGGAGCTGACGGTAGGTGGCGATGGAATCGATGTTGTTGTCCCGGAAGAACTTCTCACGCTGGTTGAGGATGCCTGTGACCTGTTGAGGTATCCGCCTCGTCGTTCGGTTCAAGAGGTGAGGAGTCGGTATGTACGGGCCTCGGATTGTCCTGTGGTGCGCCACAATTCTGTCGTTCGGGTGGTTTGGCATGGGAGTGTGGACCGGTGATGCCAGAAACTCGCCGAGTAATATTTACTTGATCTCCGTACTCTTTTTCGTCGCCGCTCTCGGCCCGGTATGCGCGGAATCGTACGCGCAGCGCCGCAAGCGACGTGAGTGGTATGCGAGTAACTTCTCGTCGATCGACGAACTGCGTGCGTCGCTGGATATGGACGAGCTGCGGCGGATCCGGGCGAAGAAGGGGGAGTGGCTGGCTGTCCTCGCCGTTCGGGCCCGATACAGGTTGCTTCCCAAGGATGTCGCGCGCCAGCTCGTCAGGGAGTTGTGAGAGCTGCACGCCGGGGGCCAACTTCTGGGTTCCGCGTCACTTCATCGCACCGCAATGACTCTGTCACAGCAGACGACAAAAGCATCAAGAAGCGACACAACCTTACCCACCCCCCCGTAATCTTGTCCTGGTTCCTCGGGATCTGACATGCCATACGGGGGTGTGGGGATGGGTGTCGTCTTACCGGATGAGTTGGCCTTCGTGCTCGACCTCATCGGCGTGGCCTGGCCGAACGTGGATGAGGACGACTATCGCGACATGGCCGACGCGCTGCGTACGTTCGCGGACGACGTCGACACGGGGCGGGGCGACACCAACACCGCCCTGAACAGGCTGATCTCCACCAACCGCGGCGAGATGGCCGACGCCATCGACGCGCACATGCGCAAGCTCAACGCCGAGCATCTGCACAATCTCGCCCAGGCGGGCCGGTTGCTGGGTGGTGCGCTGGACGGGGCCGCGGTGATCGTCGAGAGCGCCAAGGGCGCGGCGATCGTCCAGCTCGGCATTCTCGCCGCGGAGGTCGCGGCCCCCAGGCCGCGGCGCCCTTCACGCTGGGCCTGTCCGAACTCGGGGCCGTGGCGGGCGTGGCGACCACGCGCACCATCGTGAAGCGGTTGCTGAAGGAGGCCGCCGAGTACGCCGCCGAGGAACTGCTCGCCATCGCCACCGGACCCGTCTTCGCCGCGCTGGGTGCCATGGCGACGGACCTCATCGTCCAAGTAGCCGCCGACGGGGCGGGTATCCAGGACGGGGTCGACCTGGGGCAGACCGCACAGGCCGGCAAGGACGGCGTGCAACTGGCGAGCGCCGGGGGCGGCGGGCTGGTGCTCGCCGGCGTGGGAAGCGGGGGAGCGGGCGGCGGCGTCGGCGATCTCGTCTTCGACGATCACGAGCACGGTTTGTTCGCCACCCGGGTGAGCGACCATTCCCGCCACCTTGACGAGAAGGGCGGGGCCCACCTCGGCCGGGGGCGCATGTCCTTCAACCGCACCAAGGGTCGTGGGTCGCTGGCCCAGGCGATCGAAGGGGTCGTCGAGGAGGCGATGACGTCCCTCGGCGACGCGCACAGCAAGCTGAAGACGCATCTGAACAAGGTCGGGGACGGGCTGGTCAAGGCCGGCGGGGGGCAGACGGCCCAGAACCAGAAGGCGCGCGCGAGCTTCGAGAAGGACCGCGATCCGAACGGGGCCTGCCTCCCGCGAACGGGGGCGGCGGTGGCGGCAACCCTCCCGGCGGCGGCGCCGGCGGATCGGGCGGCGGGCCGAACTGGCATGGCCGCACGGCCCGGGAGACACGGCACCACCGTCTGGACGTCCGTGATGTCCGGGGTCGGCCTCCCGAGGAGCAGAGGCGGGCGCTGGAGGAAGAGTCGAAACGCCTTGCCGATAAGGCGAGAGAACCGCGGCCGCAGAGCGAAAAGGGTGTGGCGCCCATCGGAAAGAGCCGTGTGCAGACGGGCTGCGCCGGAAGCTTGATGCACGACGGGCAGATCACCTCGCACACCAGCTTTCAGGCGAAGAAGGTGAGCGATGACCTGCCGGAGCACGAGCGCGCGAGGGAGCAGGCTGGGCAGACGCCGGATGTGCATCCGGCCCTGCAACGTACCCTGGACAGCATCGAAGCGGATGCCGACGCGGGTAATGGAGTCAAGGGGATCGGGCACGGCAAATGTGCTGAAGTAGCTCTGATTTCCGATCGCTTGCATCAACTCGACCCCACGGGCCAGTCCATCACGACAGAGGATGACATACGCGAGAAACTGTTCGGGAGCAGTCGTTCATACCCGGCAGATCGGAAACCAGAAGGGTGAGATTCCCCTCGCGCACGGAGACTACAAAGAGCCGTGCGATTCCTGTAGGACCATGCTCCCCCGGTTGGGGATCGAGGCCCATCGATAGCCTCGTCCACGGAGAAAGGACTTCCCAATCGTGATGTCAAGCCGCTCCCGTGACGGGAGGTGAACCTTGATAGCACTGTCCGTCACGGATCATCGCCCACAGGACGTTGAGCCTGCGGCGGGCGAGCGCGAGCAGGGCCTGCTTGTGGCCCTTCCCCTCGCTCCGCTTGCGCTGGTAGTACGCCTTGGACGCGGGGCACGTCGTGGTGCTGACCATCGCCGAGAGATACATCGACCGCAGCAGGCCGCGGTGGTATCGCCTGGGCCTGCGGAGGTTGCCGCTGACGCGGCCGGAGTCGCGGGGTCTGGGAGCGAGGCCGGCGAAGCCGGCCAGGCGGTCGGCGCTGCCGAAGGCATCCATGTCGCCACCGGTCGCGGCGATGAACTCGGCACCGAGCTTCGGGCCCATGCCGGGCAGGCTGCGGATCACCTCGGCATGCGGATGCTCGCGAAACCGGGCCTCGATCAGGGCGTCGAGCTCGGCGATCTCCTCATCGAGGGCCATCACCCCCTTCGCGAGGCGGGCCACCATGGCGGCGGCCAGCTTCTCACCGGGCAGCGCGGTCTGCTGGGCCTGGGCGGCCTCCACGGCCGTCCTCGCGAGGACGGCGGCGCTGCGGACCTTGCGGTTCTTCAGCCAGGTCTCGATCCGCTTGGCACCGGCCCGGCGAATTGCGGCGGGGGTCTGGTATCCGGTCAGCAGCATCACCGGCCCCTTGTTGACGAGCTCCAGCGACCGCTCCAACGCGGGGAAGATCTCCAGCAGTTGGGCCCGGAGACGGTTGAGCTGCCGGGTGCGGTCGAAGACCACGTCCAGGCGCCGGGTCGTCAGCGTGCGCAGGTCGACGGCGATCTCGTCGCCCGGCCGCAGCAGGCCGAGATCCTTGCGCATGCGGGCCTGGTCGGCAATGACGAAGGCGTCCTTCGCGTCGGTCTTGCCCTCGCCGCGGTAGGTGGCCGAGGCGCGGTAGACCGCCAGGCCGGTCAGGTAGGCCATGGGCTGGTCGTGGCTGAGCAGCAGGCCGATCAGCAGGGCGGCGCCGCCATGGTTGAGGTCGACGGTCCAGCACGTCGGTGGATATCGCCAGGACGTCGCCGATGAGCTGGAGCAGCTCGGTCTCGTCGTTCAGGACCCGGCGGGACAACAGCCGCTTGCCGTCCGTGTCGATCACCACGCAGTGGTGGTGTTCCTTGCCGATGTCCACTCCGGCCCAGATCTCGGGCACGTTCCCCTCCGCCAGCTCGCCGTGTCACATCACACCCGCAGACGACCTCGCCGACGTTGTCCTACAGCAGCGATCGGAGTCGCGTCTCCCAATTGGCGGTCGAGTCGTCGCGGGGCTCCGGGCGGCCAAGTCCTTTGAGCCATCCAACCGGCTTGCCCATGGCAGCCATACCCAGAACCCCTGGGCCCTCCGATCTTACGAATGACCAGAGCAACCACCCTTGAAAGGTAGGACAACCCATGCACCGGCCCATGCACCGGCCCTCTTCCGCTGGTGAACTCGAAGACTGGCTCGCCGAGCACGGATGGTCCCCAGGGCGAGACATCGGAGACCGTGCTGACGCGCTCATCGCTGAGCGGATCGAGGACTTTCACAGCCAGGGGCAGGAGTTGGCCTCGCTGTCCACCGCACGTTCCTTCCTGCACTCCTACGGCTTGCTGAGGCTCCCCATCAGTCCGACGGTCACCCTCGTACTCGACCCGACGGGCGGCTACGAAGAGGATGCCGAGGACATCGTTGAGCTGGCCGGAGACCTCGGTGTCCCGTTGTTTCCCGTGGGGTACGAAACCTATGAAGGAGGCGTTCTCCTCATCGACGAGGACAGCCGCTTCTTCTACCTGCACGACACAGGGCCCTACTTCCTCGGCCGTGGACCCACTGAGATGTTGGTCAATCGCTTGACAGGAAAGACTGTGCATGCGAGTCAGTACTATGTCTGACATCGACCTCGGAGTTTCCTCGAGTCTGCTGATCCAGGGAAACATCTTCAGCCAGACGAACCTCACGGGCGACGGAGAGCCTGACCTTCACCCCGCGGTGAGCGCGTTCTTCGGCGCACTCCCCACCCGGCTGCGTGAGCCGTTCCTCGGCTACTGTGCCGAATCCGCGCTGATCTCGGACCAGCTGTGGTCCCTGGACGAGTCCCGGCCCGACGGGGGCCGGACCGGGCTCGACGAGGTCGGGGGCATTTCGCGGGGGCGGTGATCGTCTCCAAGCTGATCCGGGAACACGGCGACCCCGAGCATGGCCGTACGACCAGGCCCTGCCGCTCCTGCACCGCTCTCCTCGAGCGGCTCGGCGTGGAGATCATGCAGCCGTGAGCGGCAGAGGTCGCGAGGCGCTGACGGTTGCTGGGTGGCGTCCCGGACGGGACGAAGGGCAGCGTGCCCTGATGAGCATGCTCGAGACGACGAGCGTGGTGGCTCTGGACGGAGCTTCCGCCTGACAGCCGTTTCCCGCTGCCGAGCGGGCGTTACGGGAATTCCACGGCCTCACCGTTGCCCCGGCCGGGCCGGGGATCGATGTCGCGCCCACCGGCTGTGTGGTCGATCCGACTCTGGGGTGCCACGCCGTGCGCACCTTCGCCGGTCTGGCCGAGGAGCTGGGGAGCCGGCTGTTTCCCTTCGGCCGCACCGAGGCCGACGCGTTGTTGGCGGTGGATGAGAAGGGACGGATGTTCGCCGTTGATCACAGTGGCGGGTGGCTGCTGGGCGAGTCCGCGGCCGAGGGGCTGGTGTCGCTCGCCGAGGGCCGCGCGCCCCGTCGCGTCGAGCCCTGGAGCCAGGAGTGGGAGCTGTCCCGCGCCGCAACAGCAGACGTCGTATCCGACCTGGTCAGAACGGCCCTGGTGCTCGCCTATGTGCTGCACCGCCACGGACTCCTGACGACTCGCGCGGTGGGGGCTCGAATCGTCGGGTTCCGGGGGCATGGCACGGTGCACATGGAGCGGGAGTTCCGGCTGCGCCGCGGGACGCTAGAGGACAACGCCGACCCCCTCGTGGACGCCATGGAGCAGGCGCTGGGCCCGGTGCCCCTGGGGACCGCGGAGGTGCGGCTGGACCTCCTCACCGCCACCCCGGAGCCCCCGTGGCGCCCTGCCGTCGGCTGTTCCCTGGCCGCGGGCGGACAGGGCGTGCGCGGGATCCTCGTACGGATGACGGCCCGCGCAGCGGCCGTGCTCGACGCGGACCGTCACCGGGCCCTGCTGGACGCGGCGGCGGAGGTGGACGGGTACGCCACCGCGCGCGGTGACACGAACGGTTGAAGCCCTCGGCGGTCCAGGACCGCCGAGGGCTTCAACCGTTTCGCTGCCCGGATCAGTCGGTGGGCAGCCAGGCTGTCTGGACCAGCGACGCGTCTCCCCGGCGGGAGACGAACACGGCACGGCCGGGGGGGAGCGGACGTGCCTTCACCGGGCCCATGAGTTCACCCTCGGCGGAGGGGCCCGACAGCAGTACGCCCTGCGCGCCGAGTTCCTTGAAGCGCTGGATGAACTGCTCGTACGACGAGCGGCCGGCGCCCGCGGTGTTGCGGGCCACGATGATGCTGACGCCCGCGTCACGCGCGTAGGGAAGGTTGTCCACCAGCTGGGCCATGGGGTTGCCGGAGGACGTGGCGACCAGGTCGTAGTCGTCCACCACGATGAAGGCCCGCGGCCCCTTCCACCAGCTGCGGTTGCGCAGCTGCTGGGGTGTGACGTCGGTGCCGGGGATACGGCTGCCGATGAGGGTGTCCATGTCGGCGACGTACTTGTCGAAGGCGTTCTGTGTGGTGGCGTAGCCGGCCAGATGGGGTTGGGGTACGCACTCCAGCAGGCTGCGCCGGTAGTCGCCGACGATGAACAGCGCTTCGTCGGGGCCGTACCGCTCGGTGATCTGCTTGATCAGCAGCCGCAGCAGCGCGGTCTTCCCGGACTCCGTCTCTCCGTAGACCGCGAGGAACGGGTCGTTGTCGAAGTCGATGAAGACCGGCTTGAGGTGCATCTCGTCGATGCCGATGGCGACCCCGCGGTGGGGTTCGTCGGCACCGCCTGGGATGTCCCGGACCGGCAGCGTCCTCGGCAGCATCCGGACCTGCGGCGCGTGAGGGCCGGGCCAGTTGTCGACCACCGCCTTGACGAAGGTCGCGGTGGCCGCCGCCTGCCCGTCCTCGGAGGTGCTTTCGAGCTGGGGAAGACCGCCCAGGAAGTGGAGCTTTTCGGGGGTGAGCCCTCGGCCCGGTGAGCCGACCGGCACGTTTGCCGCGACCTTGCGGTCGAACTCGGAGTCCAGGGGGTCACCGAGCCGCAGCTCCAGGCGGCCGAGGAACTGGTCCTTGAGCGCCGCCCGCATTTCCATGTAGCGGGTGACCGTGGCGACCAGGTGGACGCCGAGGCCGAGACCGCGCGTGGCGATGTCGGCGACGATCGGCTCCAGCATCTCGTAGTCCGTCTTGAAGGACTGCCAGCCGTCGATGAGCAGGAAGACATCGCCCCATGGCTCGCCCGGCAACTGCCCGGAGGCGCGCAGCTGACGGTAGGTGGCGATGGAATCGATGTTGTTGTCCCGGAAGAACTCCTCACGCTGATTGAGGATGCCCGTGACCTCGGCGATGGTACGACGGATCTTCTCGGGGTCGAGGCGGGACGCCACTCCGCCGATGTGTGGCAGATCATCGATGGCGATCATGCCGCCGCCACCGAAGTCCAGGCCGTAGAACTGGACCTCGTGCGGTGTGTGGGTGAGGGCGAAGGTGCTGATGAGCGTGCGCAGCACGGTCGACTTCCCGGAGCGGGGGCCGCCGACGACGAGCATGTGGCCGGCCGCGCCCGAGAAGTCGCGGTAAAGGATCTCCCGCCGCTGCTCGATGGGCTTGTCGACGATGCCGAGCGGGACGACCAGGCCGCCGCTGCGCGCATAGTCCGTCACATGCAGGCCGCGCTCCGGCGAGACGGCGAGCGTGGAGAGGATCTGGTCCAGGGCCGGGGCTTCGTCGAGCGGCGGAAGCCATACCTGGTGGGCTGCCGGCCCCTGGCCCTCTATGCCCCGCACGATCACATCGAGGACCGTGTCGGCGAGGGCGTCGTCAGTGCGTTCCGGCGTGTAGGTGAAGTCCGCGTCGGGCTCCACATAACGCACGGGCACCGGTGTGGCGGTGAACAGCATCGGCCGCCGGTCGGTGGGGAGGGGGCCGCTTCCCGCCACCATGGTGGTGGCGGCCCGGTAGGTCCCGGAGACGTAGGCGGCCTTGAAGCGCACCATCTCTTCGGTACCGAACTTGAGATAGCCGGAGCCGGGCACCGAGGGCAGGTGGTAGGCGTCGGGCACACCGATGGCGGCGCGGGACTCGGCGGCGGAGAAGGTACGCAGACCGACCCGGTAGGAGAGGTAGGTGTCCAGTCCGCGCAGCCGCCCTTCCTCCAGCCGCTGCGAGGCCAGCAGTAGATGGACACCCAGTGAGCGGCCGATGCGCCCGATCTGGATGAACATCTCGATGAAGTCGGGTTTGGCGCTGAGGAGTTCGCTGAACTCGTCGATGACCAGGACGAGGGAGGCCAGCGGCTCCAGGGGCGCCCCGGCGGCGCGGGCCTTCTCGTAGTCGTGAAGGTTGGAGTAGTTGCCCGAAGAGCGCAGCAGTTCCTGTCGGCGCTGCAGCTCACCGCTGATCGAGTCCCGCATGCGGTCGACCAGGGTGAGGTCGTCCGCGAGGTTGGTGATCACGGCGGCCACATGCGGCATGGTCGCCATTCCGGAAAAGGTCGCACCGCCCTTGAAGTCCGCGAGGACGAAGTTCAGCGTCTCGGAGGAGTGGGTGACGGCCAGGCCCAGTACCAGCGTGCGCAGCAGCTCCGACTTGCCGGAGCCGGTCGCCCCCACGCACAGGCCGTGCGGACCCATGCCTTCCTGAGCGGCTTCCTTGAGGTCGAGCATGACCGGTGAGCCGTCCTCGCCGATACCGATCGGCACGCGCAGCCGCTCCGCGGTCGACCGGGGGCGCCAGGTGACGTTCGTGTCCACGGCCGCCGCGTCGCCCAGTCCGAGCAGATCGGTGAATTCGAGATTGGAGAGCAGGGGCTCGTCGTCCTCGCCGCCGACGCTCATCCGCAGCGGTGCGAGTTGGCGTCCCAGCGCTTCGGCCGCTTCGACCGACAGTGTGTCCGGCTTTCCGCGGTAGACGGCCGTACCCGCCTCGACCCGCAGCCGGTCCGGATGCACGACCAGGGACAGTCCGCCCCTGGGCTCGTCCATCTGTTGGGGCACGACCTCCACCACGGTCACCCCCTGGAGCCCTTCCGGGGCGGCCAGGAGCGAGTCCGGCGGCACCGAGCATCCCTGGAGCACGACCACGACGTGCGGCTGGTCCAGCAGCGGTTGTCCCTCGGGGTTGAACCGCGACCGCCCGTCCAGCCAGCTCTTCAGCAGATCCTCGACTTCAGGAACGTTGTCGCTGAACAGCCGCTTCGTCCCGGCTCCGTCGACTGTGCCGGGCACCTGCGCGTGCGGCAGCCACTTGATCCAGTCCCACTGGTCCGTCGTCCCGGCCGCCGTCACGACGGCGACCACCAGGTCGTCGGGGGAGTGCAGCGCGGTGAGGCTCGCGATCAGCGAGCGCGCGCTGCCGAGTACCGACTCCTGCTCTCCGGAGATGGTCATGTGGTAGAAGGCCCGCAGCGACACGGCCATCGGCAGGTCCTCGAGCGTGCCGTGGACCGCCAGGAACTGCTGCATGGCCCCGGCGGACAGGGGCTCCAGCTCATCCACCGGTGCCGTCTCGGGCGCCACCAGGGGCGTCCACAGTTCCTGAGGGCCCAGACCGATGCGGACCTGCCCGAAGTCGTCGTCGCCGATCCGCCGCTCCCACAGTCGGCTGCCCTCGGCCACCAGCGACCACAGCTGCTCGGGGCTGGGGTGCAGATAGAACTGGGTGTCCCGCTGAGCGCGGGCCGTGCGCTGCACTTTCCGGCGGGCGTTCGCCAGATACTTCAGATAGTCACGGCGGCCTTCGGCCGCTTCCCCCTGGGAATCCTTGCGGGCCCGGGCGACCTGCGCGATCACCATGGCGACCGTCGACACCAGCATCATCGCGCCCATGATCTTCATGAACGGGGCAGAGTTCGGCATGAAGAAGAAGACGACCGACGAACCCATGCCGAGCATCGGCAGGAGTTGCATCGCCATGCCTTCCCGCTGGCCGCGGGAAAGCTCGGGAGGCGCCTCGAGGCGTAGTTCATTCGTGGGAACTTCGGGCGGAGTGGCCCGAGGTGGTCGCTTCACGACGATCTGACTCACCGGCGTATCAATCCCTCGGCATGGGCTGGACAGTTGTGGACCGGCGCCCCCGTGGCGGCACCTCGCGCGCGACGCAGGGCGATACTACGTGCATGGGCGTCGGATGGTTCCCGGTAGGGTGATTCGCCGCAGCGTGCGCGACAGCGAGTAAGGGGAACCTGCAGATGAATTCGACCATTACGACCGGCTTTTGCCGAGTTACGGTCGTCGCGCCCGACAGTCGGATCGATGTCGCTCTTCCGGATGATATCGCCGTGGCGGATCTTTATCCGGAAATTCTGCGGCTGACCGGTCAGAGCCAGGCTGTGGGCGCCCCGGTCGGATTTCACCTGGTCCGCCGTGACGGCACCGTCCTGGACGGTCACCGCTCACTCGCGGCCCAGCGGACGCTCGACGGCGATCTGCTGTTCATGCGCCCGTTCTCGCAGTCCCTGCCGCCCGCGGTGCACGATGACGTCTCCGACGCCATCGCCTCCGCGGTCACCCGTGACCGGACCCTGTGGGACGAGGGCCTCCTGCGTGTCTCCGGCCTCGTCGGCGGGTCCCTGCTACTGATCCTCATGGGCTTCGCGGCCTGGTTCGCCGACCCCGTCCGGCACGACATGCACAGCCTGCCCGGCATCATCGCCGGCCTGGTCAGTGTGCTCCTGGCGGGTTACGCGGGCGTTCGCGCCAGGGTGTATCAGGACCAGGCATCCGCCATCACCCTCGGCCTGGCCTCCCTGCCCCACGCCATGATCGCGGGTTCGGGGATTCTCCCGCTGGACCGAGGGGAGGGCATCGGGCGGCTGCAGTTCCTGCTCGGCTGTGTGTGCGTCCTGGTCGTCTCAGTTGCCCTGGTGGCGTTGATGCCGTCCGGTGACGCTCCCTTCGTGGCCGCGGTCTTCCTCTCCGTCTTCGGCACTCTGGCGTCGTTCTGCCAGATCCTCACCGGCGCCGGTGCCGCGGACACGGCGGCGGTCAGCATGGCGGTCGGGGTCGGTGCCATCGCGTTCCTGCCCGGTCTCTCCGCTCGTGTCGCCCGCCTGCCCATCGCCTACGTCGCCCCCCGGGGCCAGGCCGACCGGATCGATCTCGACGAGGACCCGGAGAGCCCGGCCCCGGCGGAGCCCGTCGACGCCGAGCGCATCGCCGTCCAGGCGCGGCGTGGCCACGAACTTCTGCTCGGACTTGTCGGCGGCTGTTCCGCGGTCGTCGTCGGGGCGGCGGCCGTGCTCGGCTTTTCCTCGTCCGTCTGGGGGCAGCTCCTCGCCCTCGCCGGTGGCCTGTCGATGCTGTTCCGCGGTCGGCTGTTCCGTTACACCGCACAGGTGATGTGCGTGCTCGGCGCCGGGCTCGCGGCCATTGCGCTGCTCATTCTGGGGCTGTCACTCAACCCGCCGGCCTCCGCGGTGCGGGAGCTCGTGCTGGGGCATCACGGCGACATGGACGTCCGTACCGTCTGGCTGACGGCGGCCGTCGCCGCGGGCGCCGCGCTGATCACCGCGATCGGTCTGATCGTCCCGAAGAAGGGCCTCACACCTTTCTGGGGCAGGTTCTCGGACCTCGCCGAGGGTGCCCTGCTGCTGTCCCTGGTGCCCCTGTGCCTGGCGGTTCTGGACCTGTACTCCTCTGCGCGGGGGATGACCAGCTGACCGGGTGCTGAAGGGGTCAGTCCCGCAAGCCAAGGGGCGCGCGCCGCATGGTGCACGCCCCTTGCTGTGCTGGGCGCCGCTGTTTCCGGGCCGCCGACGGCCGTCATTTGGCGGCAGAGTTGGGGTGGGTAGGGTGGAGGGCGCTACGGATTCCGCGGGCATGCCCATCAGCTCGAGCGGCATCGTTCAGTAGACCACGGGGGGGAGCATGGAGCCGCTGAGCTGGGATGACCCGCGGCGGATCGGGCCGTATCACCTCGTCGCGCGGTTGGATCCGGGTGCGGGGGATGTCGCGCTGGTGGTGCGGTGTTTCATCGGTCGCAGTGGCGGTGGTGATCGTACGGTCGTCGTCAGTGCGCCGCCGATGGGGTCGGTGGACGACGTCGGGTATCGGGAGCGGTTCCGGGCGGAGGCGGAGAACGCGCGGTTGCTGGCCAGTGCCTTGCACTGCCGGTGGATCGTGCCCGTCACGGAAGTCGCGGGCGACGGTTCGGGCGGTGACGGTACGCGCCCGGGGGACCGTGCGGAGCTGCCGTGGAGCGCGTCGCCCTATCTCCCGATGCTGCCGTTGTCCGCCGCGTTGGAGGCGTATGGAGGGCCGCTGCCGGTGCATATCGTGCGGGCGGTGGGCGCGGCGTTGGCTGAGGCGCTGGTCCAGGTGCACGGGGCGGGGTTCACGCATGCCGGGGTTGCGCCGGGCACGGTGTTTTTGGCGGGTGATGGGCCTCGGCTGGCCGGGTTCGGTGCGGTGCGGGCTGCGGGGCCGGATGGTGTGGCGCGGGCCGGGTTGCCGGGGCTGGACGCCGGTGCTCTGCCACCGGAGCAGGCCGCGGGCGGGAGACCGCGGCCGTTGGGGGATGTTTTCGCGCTGGGCTCGGTGCTGGCGTATGCGTTGACGGGACAATCGCAGCCTGAAGCGGATGCGCTGCCGGAGGAGTTGAGGGACGCGTTGCGCTCGTGCCTTGCTCCGGATCCGGTGGATCGGCCGACGGCGCGGGTGTTGCTGGAGGAGTTGATGCGTGGCGTACGTGGCCCCTTGCCTGCCGCGAGTGCGGCCCGGGCACCTGTGGGTGCGATGCGCACGGTTGTCGACGGCGTCTCCGGTGGTCCGCCCGTGCAGGGCGGCGGCCCGGGGGCGACCGCTCTGGACGCCGGGGTCAGCCGTGCCGCGGGCCTGCTGGGTCCGGGCTGGCTGCCGGTGGGCCTGGTCATCGCGCTGTCCGAGCAGTCCTCGGCGGTGCTGGCCGCGGAGGTCGAAGCGGTGGCGCCGGCCGAAGCGGCGGAGACGGCGACCCCACAGGAGGTGGTGGCCCCCGCCGGGACCGGCCTCACGGCCACGCCCGAGCGCACCACCGCCGACCGGCGCGGCACGACCGGCGTCCCGCATCCGCCGACCCATGTGTCCGGGCGCTCTGACACCGCCGAAGGCACCGGGGCGAAGGACGCCGCCCCTCCCTCCCGACGAGCCCTGCTCATCGGCGCGGCCTGTGGCACGGCAGGCGCCGCCGTGGGAGGGGGCACGATGTGGGCCGGGACAGCCGAGGACGCCCCGCCGCTCTCACCGGCCGAACGCCTGGCAGCCGCCCATTCCTCCCGCCGCCGACTCGAAGGTGCCCCGCCCAGGCCGCTGTGGCGATACGACGTCGAGGGCAGGCCGTCGGCACAGGTTCCGCTCGTCTGCGCGGGCAGGACCGTCGTCCTCATCACTGACAAGGACGTCACGGGCCTCGACGCCCGTACGGGCAAGCGGCTTTGGACCCGGAACGACGTCCGCGCCCGGGGCCCGCTCCAGCCCGTCGGAGACAACCTGGTGCTCGTGCCGGGTGCCGAGCTCGCGGCTGTGGATCCCCGAACAGGAGACATGGAGTGGCTGCCGAAAGAGTTCCGCTCCGGTGGCAGAACTCCGTACGGCGCAGTACTCGCGGCGGAGAGCGGCACTGTCTGGATCACGGTGGAAGGCCGGAAGGAGGGGGTCGACAGCCGTGCGGTGATCGCCTATGACCTCAACAGGCGGGCGGAACTGTGGCGTAGCCCGCTGCCCGGCCGCTTCGACGAGGGATACCTGACGAAGGACGCCCTTGTCGTACGCGGCGAACAGTTCATGGCGTTCGACCGTACCGGTGGGACGCGCCGGTGGAGGCGCTCCTACGAGGACGTGACGGCAGGGACACCGGTCGCCGTCGCGGCTGACAACGCCTTCGTCGCCGCCGTCCGCACCACCCTGCGCGGATACGACATGGCACGCGGCACCCGGCCTGTGTGGACCGTCAAGGCAAAGGGCGAGGCCGAATCCGGGGGCCCGGCCGACTTCGGCTCCCCCGTCGTGCACGGTGACACGGTGTACGCCGCCGACGGCGGCTATGCGGTACACGCGCTGTCCAGGGCCACCGGGGGCGTGCGGTGGCAGCGCACGTATGCCTTCGCTATGGCGGGGGTGTCCGGGACTCGTGCACCCGATACGGCGGTGAACCCTTCAGGAGACACCGTGCTGATGGCGAACGACGTAGAGCTGGACGCCTTTGACGCGGATGACGGCACACTGCGGTGGCGTTTCACCGATGGTGGTGCCGCGGTCGGCAAGGGGACCGTCGTGGCACGGCGCAGGGTGGCTCTCACGGACGACCTGGCGGTCGTCGTCAGCGGTAGGAGCGTTTACGCACTGCCGTTGCGCTGAGTCACGGCCGTCCGGAGGAGTGAATGGAATCCCAGCAGCAGACCGAGCCCACGGCGCTCGGCCCATATCGCTTCCTCGGCATGCCGGGCGCCGAGGAGCACACCGACGACGCTCGTCGCCGCATCGCGCGGGACGACCGCACGGGTGGTGTGGCCTTGCTGATGCTGCCGCACGAAGAGCTCGCAGACGATCTCGGCTACCGGGTTCGTTTCCGGTCGGAGGCCGAGAACTCCCGCCGTATGACGGGCTTCTGGGAGGCCCCGGTCATCGACGTGGGACCGCCCGACGCGAGCCTCCCCTGGGTCGCGTATGCCTGCCTCCCAGCCCTTTCGCTCCCCTCCGCCCTGGCCGCTCACGACGGTCCGCTGTCGGAATCCACGGTGCGAGCCCTGGGCGCGGTCCTCGCGGATTCGCTCGCCCACTGGCATGCGAGCGGCCTCGTACACGCAGGGATATCGCCGGGAGCGACGTTCCTGATGGCCGACGGCCCCCGGCTGACCGGGTACGGACTGGCGCGGGCCGCAGCACTGGCCGGGTCCTGTGGCCCTCGGCCGTACGGCATCGACCCCTTCAGTCTCCCGCCGGAGCAGGCGGCGGGTGAACGGCCGCGGCCGGAGGGAGACGTATACGCGCTGGCCGCGGTGCTCTGCTACGCCGCGACGGGGCGCAGGGATCTCACCGACGAGACTCGCGCGCTGATGCCGGGCGGGCTGGGCGACCTGATCGTCGCCTGCCTGTCCCACGAACCCGGACAGCGGCCCCAGCCGGCTGCTCTGGCGAGGAGTCTCCGCGCGTCATCGGCCCGCGACACCGCGAACAGTCTCCCGAGGACCGTCGTCGCGGCTATCGGTGAGCAGGCCGCGGAGTGTTCCGCGAAGGCCCCCGGGAGTCCGCCCGGCCCCTTTGACGAATCGCCCTCCGAGGAGGCGCGCGCCACCGCACGGCCGCGGCCGTCCCGGCGCGCGGTGCTCATCGGTGCCCTCTCCGGCGCTGGGGGCCTCGCACTCGGAGCGGGTGGGGTGGCCGGATGGCGGGCGGCCGGGGAAGAGTCAGGACCTCGTCGGACGGCCATGCTGCGGGGCACCGCGCCCGCGCCGCTATGGCGCTATGACTTCGGGAGCGAACTGGACCGGGCAGAGCTGCCACGGCGGGGGATGACCGCCCTCGTCGCGACCGCCGAGTCCGTGACCGCGCTGAATCTGCGGAGCGGCAGAAAGATCTGGTCACGAAACGATCTTTACCCCATGGATCCTCTGACACTGCTCGGGAACGGCATGTTCCTTTCCCCGGACACCACCGCCTTCTCCGGCGTCTCGCTGGCCACCGGAAGGATCAGGTGGGTGGAGAGGCGGTACAGCGGCGTCGAAAAGCCCATGATTTACCAGACCCTCGGGGCGGACGGGGACACCGTGTGGTTCAAGATCAAGAAGTACACGGATGGGGATTTGTCGGGCAGTGACCACGCGCTCGTCCGCTATGACTGCGGAAAGCGGAAGGAAGTATGGCGCACCCCGCTTCCCGCACCGTATCGGGCAGAGGGTTCGGATCAACCGGATGGTCCGCCCTCCGCGTTTCTGCTCAACACCATGCTGCTGTTGCCGGCCTATGACGACGAGGGCGAGGAGACCGGGTCGTTCATGGCCCTCGACCGCCGTACTGGCCGGAAACAGTGGAGTCGGACGTATCGGGGTGCGAAGAGCGATTCCGACGAGGCACGTCTGGTGGTCCCCGGAAACCTTCTGATCTTCTGCGGAGACGACGGGATAAGGGCGCACGACATCCACAGTGGTAAGGAGCGGTGGCGGATCGGGACCGAAGGAAGCTCGCCCGGCAGCCCGGTGGCCCACGGGCGATCGGTCTACGTTACGGATCGCAACGCCGTCACGCATGCCGTCGATGTGCGCAGTGGCCGTCTGCGCTGGCGGCGCCGGAGCTCCATTCCCACCGGGTCCACCTGGCTGACGAGTCAGACTGCGGTGAGTCATTCGGGAGACACGGTGTTCCAGGTGACCGACTCGGAAATCGAGGCCCTCGATGCGGCGGACGGTTCGCTGCGGTGGCGCTTCGCGCCGACTGGAAAGGGGCAAACGGCCGCCGTTCCCGGCCTTGTCGTGGGCTCCACGCCAGGACGCGTCTTCATTCTGAACGGACAGAACCTCTACGCACTGCCAGTGGACTGATACCGATACCGATGGTTGCTCCTCTCACCCACGACGACCCGCGAACCCTTGGGTCGTACACCCTCATCGTGCGCCTCGGCAGCGGCGGAATGGGCACTGTCTACCTCGCCCGCTCTTCCACGGGACGCATGGTCGCTTTGAAGACCGTGCACGCCCACTTTGCCGAGCAGGCCGAATTCCGCACGAGGTTCCGGCTGGAGACCGATGCCGCCCGCGTCATCGGCGGACGGTACGGCGCGCAGGTCGTCGATGCCGATCCGCTTGCTCCAACGCCCTGGCTCGCCACTGAATATGTCCTCGGTCCGCCGCTCGACGAGGCGGTCGCGCTTGCCGGGGCGCTGCCGGAGCCGACCGTGCGCGTCCTGGGCGCGGTGCTGTGTGACGCGCTCGCCCAACTGCACCGCTCGGACGTTGTGCACCGGGACCTCAAGCCGTCCAACATCCTGCTGACCGCCCTCGGTCCCAAGGTGATCGACTTCGGCATTGCCCGGGCGGCGGGCGACGACCGGCTGACCCGTACGGGCGCGGCGGCCGGAACGCCCGCCTATATGTCGCCGGAGCAGGCGGTGGGTGGCGAACACACACCGGCGGGCGATGTCTTCGCCCTCGCCGGGGTGCTGGTCTTCGCGGCGACCGGCCGCCCGCCCTTCGGCAGCGGACAACCCGCGGACCTGCTCTACCGGGTGCGGTACGCGGAGCCGGAACTCTCCGAAGTACCGGAGGGGGTGCGCGCGACGTTGGCGGAGTGCCTCGCCAAGGACCCCGGCCAACGGCCGAGTGCGGCGCAGCTGGCTGAGCGGCTGGGCAGCACCGGCACCAGGCAGTTCGCGGCCCATCTGCCGCCCCTCGTCCTGGCGGAGGTCGCGCGGCTCGGGGCCGCCGTATGGGAGATCCAGCCAGCCAGACTTCCCGCGCCCGAGACGGAGCCCAGCACGGAAACGGCTCGGACGAGGGAGCTCGGTGCCCGGCTCTCCCGGCGCAAGCTGATCGCCGCCGTGGGTGGTGGCGGTGCGCTCGCGGCAGGTGCGGCGGCCGGCACCTGGGCCTTGGTCCGGTCGGACAGCACGCCCGGTGAAAAGTCAGCTGCAAAGGCCCGTTCCACCCGACGCCCGGCCGGTGCGGCGCCGCTGTTGGGATGGAAGGTACGGGTGCCCTCGGCATTCAGCGAGCTCAAGACGCTCATCGTGGGCGATCATGTCGTCATCGTGCACGACGACGGACTCCTCTGTGTGGATGCCAAGACGGGCGAAAAGCGTGGGGAGACCGACCGGACGCTTCCCGTCGTCGTCGACGGCGACCGGCTGCTCACCTATCAATCGGACAGCGCGGACGATGCCTCCGGCATCCTCCCTGTCAACCTCGAAACGGGAAACCTCGAGTCGCCGATCGTGGGTACCGACGATTTGGGCATGCAGGTCAAGCTCCTCACCGTGGCGGACGGCACGCTGTTCACAGAGGCTTATACGGGAAGTGGCGACGAGCGCTCCGCCGTAAGTCTGCACACGGGCAAGCGGCTCTGGCACCGTGCCATCGCCCCGAACACCAGTGACCCGGTTGCCGCGGCTTCCACCGGTTCCTCGCTCCTGCGCTTCTCCGGTGACCGGGCCGCTTCGATCGATCCGCGCAAGGGGACCCCGCGCTGGTCGAAGAAGATCCCGCGCGGATCGGACGCTGTGACGTCCCTGGACACCTGCTTCGCAGCCGCGGGGAATCGAGTGTTCACCGGTGGACGGGAACTCTTGGCGCTGCACGCCTCCGACGGAGAGATCGCCTGGCGATTCGGCAAGGGGCGGAAGTTCGGCGACACCTACGATCCGGCGAAGGAGCACTACGGACCACCAGTCGTCAAAGATGGCGTGGTCTTCTGTACGGAGCGCGGGAACGGCCTCCTCGCCCTGGACGCTGAGCGCGGCGACCTCCTGTGGGAGGAGAAGAAGGAAGCCGGGAGGCAAATGACGACCTCCGAAGCCTATGAATCCACGCCGCTCGTCGGCGAGAAATACATCTACTGCGCGCCCGAGGACAACCAGTGGGCCAGAGCTGTCGACTTGCGGACCCATCGCACCGCGTGGACATTCCAGGGCCCCTCCGGCGACAAGGACACCTTTTCCCCTTCCGTCATGGCGGCGCACCACCGCGCGGGCATGGTCATCATCACCAACGGGAAAACCGTGTGTGCCATCCCGCTCGAATGACCTTTTCTCTCCCCCGCCCCTCGGCTTCCGTCCCCCAATCGCCAGGAGACCCGGCCCCATGAACCCCCTTGGCACTGGTGATCCCCGTCGCCTCGGTCCGTATCGCCTTACGGGTACTGGGGTCGGCGGGGTGGCGCGTGTGCTGGCGCCGCAGGCCGAGGGCGGGCGGCCGTGGATCGCTACGGAGTTCCTGGTGGGGCCACGCTCGATCAGGTGGTCGAGCGGTGCGGGGCGCCGGGCGACAGGGCTGGGTGCGGCGCTGGTGAGGACGCTGCGGGAGATCCACGGGCCGGACTTGTGCACCGTGACCTCAAGCCGTCGAACATCGTGCTGACCTCGCGCGGCCCCAGGATCATCGACTTCGGTATCGCCCGCCCCGAATACGGCCTCACCTTCACGACCACCGCGGTCGCTCGCCACTCCGGCTATGCCGCGCCCGACCAGGTCCTGGGGTGGCGGACCGGGCCTGTATAAGGGCGGGCAGTGGCCGCCATGCCCGGTGACGAGCTGTCCCGCTCTGCCCGGCGCAGGCTGCTCGCCATCCTCGCGGCGGGGGGCGTGATGGCCGCTGAGCGGCGGCGAGGATACGGCGGGCGGTGCGCGGCCCTGGGATGCGAAGCCGCTGGCGCACTACGAGGAGGGCACCGCGCCGCCGCCCTGTGGGGCCCCGTCGACATCGGCTCCCTGAAATCCGGAGGCACGGCGGTATCGAGTCCGCTTCCGGTCCACGACCTGGGCGGCATCTGGCTCACCGAGCGGTCAGTTCCCCTGGTTTCAGCTTCCCTGCACGGAGCGAGATCCGGTACACGTCACCCTGGGCCTCCGCAGGGAAGCCGCGGGACGTGCCGAGGGGGCGTACGCCCGCCGGTGTGCGCCCCCTGCGCGCATCGCGCGAACCGCGCTCAGCGCACGTCGAATTCCCCGTCCCGCGCGCCGAGCACAAAGGCGCGCCACTCGGCTTCCGTGTAGCGCAGCACTGTCTCGGGGTCGGCCGAGTTGCGCATGGCCACGGCCCCGTTCGGCAGATAGGCGATCTCCACTCGTTCCTCGGTGGTGCTGCCCGGCGCGCTGAGCCACTCGACACCGGAAATGTCGAGGGCGTACAGCTCGGCCTTCTCTTTGGCGTCAGCCATCGGTGGAGAATCCCTTCGCAATACCGCGGGAACGACCCGCACGGCTCTTGACGGACAGTCTCATCCACCACTGCGCAAAGCGGCAATCGAACACCGCCAGTCCATGCCGAAAGGAGGTGGCCCTGAGCCGCCGGGTAGGGTGACTGCCGCGCGCATGACACGAGCAGGAAGCAGTACAACGAGGGGGCCTTGCACGTGAGTACGTTCGCTGCGACCTGTTTCGGTATGAGCACAGGCATGGGCGCAGGCGCGGACAGCGGAGCCTGAGCGGTGGCTGACGTGGTGCACACCCCCGTCGGCGGTGGGAGGCGCTCGTGGAGCCGCTGAGCCGGGACGACCCGCGGCGGATCGGGCCGTATCACCTCGTCGCGCGGTTGGATCCGGGTGCGAGGGACGTCGCGGTGGTGGCGCGGTGCTTCATCGCCCGCAGCGGCCGCGGCGATCGTACGGTCGTCGTCAGTGCGCCGCCGGTGGCGTCGGCGGACGACGCCGGGTACCGGGAGCGGTTCCGGGCAGAGGCGGAGAACGCGCGGCTGCTGGCCGGTGCCTCGCGATGCCGGGGGATCGTGCCTGTCGTGGAGGTCTCGGGCGACGGTACGGAGCCACCGTGGAGCGTGTCTCCGTACCTGCCGATGCTGCCGCTGTCCGCCGCGCTGGAGGTGTACGGCGGGCCGCTGCCGGTGCGCACCGTAAGGGCGGTCGGCGCGGCGCTGGCTGAGGCGCTGGATCAGGTGCACGAGGCGGGTTTCACGCATGCCGGGGTCGCGCCGGGCACGGTGTTCCTGGCGGACGACGGTCCCCGGCTGGCCGGGTTCGGCGCGGTACGGGCCGCCGGGCCGGACGGCGCGGCGCGAGCCGGGCTGCCGGGGCTGGACGCCGACGCCCTGCCCCCGGAGCAGCTCGCGGGCGGTCGGCCGCGCCCCCTGGGGGACGTCTTCGCGCTGGGCTCGGTGCTGGCGTACGCCGCGACGGGGCGGCCGCGGCCCGAAGCGGACGCGCTGCCGGAGGAGTTGAGGGACACGCTGCGCTCGTGCCTCGCCCCGGACCCGGCGGACCGGCCGACGGCGAGGGCGCTGCTGGACGAGCTGATGCGCGGCGTACGCGTCCCGCTGCCCGCCCCGAGCGCGGCTCGGGCACCCGCGGGGGCGCTGCCCGCGGTCGTCGACGGCGCCTTCGGCGGTCCGTCCGCGACGCACGGCTGCGGGCCGGGGGCGACCGCTCTGGACGCTGGGATCAGCCGGGCCGCGGGCCTGCTCGGACCGGGCTGGCTGCCCGGGCGGTTGGTCGTCGCGCTGTCCGAGCAGTCCTCGACGGTGCTGGCGGCCGAGATCGAGCCGGACCCGCAGTCGGTGCCCGAGGCCGGGACGGCGGCGGGTGCGCTGCCGACCGAGGCTACGGAGGCGTCCGGCGGGACCACCGAGGGGACGCCCGCGTCCCCGAAGGTCCTCAGCCCCTCCCGGCGCTCCCTGCTCGTGGGCGTTGCCGGAGGCGCGGCGGGTCTCGCCGCGGGCGGCGGTCTCACCTGGGCGGTGACGGAGCCGGACCCGCCCGCCCCGCCGACCCCGGCCCAGCGCCTCGCCGCCGCCCGCCGCTCTCGGCGGCGTGTGGAGGGCGCGCCGCCCGCGCCCGCGTGGCGCTACGGCATCGAGGGCGCGGCTCCGGTGTACGCCCCGTTCATCTGGCGTGACGCGGTCGCGGTCCTCACCGGGGAGCGATCCGTCGCGGGAATCGATCTGCGGACCGGCAAGCGGCTCTGGACGCAGGACGGACTCCGCCCGAAGGGACAGCCCTGGGCGGGTGGCGAGGACGCGCTGTTCGTGCCGGGGGACGGGATCGCGGCGCTGGAGCCGCGGACCGGGCGTATCCGGTGGCGGTCGAAGGACTTCCGGTCGGGCGCGCCGACGTCCTTCGAGGGGCTGCTCGCGGTCGATGGGACCACGGTGTGGTTCACGGCCGAGACGCGGGAGGGGAGCGGCCGTGTCGTGGTCGCCTATGACGTCGGTCGACGCGATGAGGTGTGGCGCGGTGCGCTGCCGGCCGGTTTCACCGAGGGGCATCTCCTCAAGGACGCGCTCGTGGTGTTGAGCCATGGTGGCCAGAGGGCGAAGACCAAGGAGGCCATGGCCTTCAGTCGGAGTGTCGGAAAAAAGCTGTGGCAGCGGGTTTATCCGGATGTGAGCGCAGAAGGGATGGTCACGACCGACGCCGAGCGCACACTGATCGCCGCGGTCGGCAGCACCCTGCGGGGGTTCGACGCGGTCCGGGGCGGCAAGGGGCTGTGGTCCGTCGCGGCCCTCGGGAAGGACGGCGAGGGCCATCGCACCGACTTCGGGCTGCCCCTCCTGCACGGGAAGACCGTGTACGCCGCGGACGGTGGTTATGCCCTCCACGCGATCGAGGCGGCGACCGGCCGGATCCGCTGGCAGCGCACGTACGGATTCGTGATGAAGGCACTGTCCGCGCCGCGCACCCCCGACACGGTGGTCAGCCCGGCGGGACACCGGATGCTGATCGCCGGGGACACGGAAGTGGACGCGTTCGACGCCGAGGATGGCGCGTTGCTGTGGCGTTTCGCCGACGCGGGCGGCGCCGCGGGCAAGGGGCCGACCCGCCGCAAGGTGGCGGCGACGGACGACCGGGTCGTCGTGATCGGCCACAAGAGCGTGTACGCGCTGCCG
Organism: Streptomyces sp. NPDC007983; assembly: GCF_042958345.1. Classification (NCBI taxonomy): domain Bacteria; kingdom Bacillati; phylum Actinomycetota; class Actinomycetes; order Kitasatosporales; family Streptomycetaceae; genus Streptomyces; species Streptomyces sp. NPDC007983. Next base: position 19,386 of record NZ_JBIBJI010000009.1, on the reverse strand, counting down.
CTGGACTAGGGAAGGAACCATGGAACCGCCGTACGTGCACGGCCGGGTCGGTGCGACCGACGACGGTACGGAGCGGATCGGCCCGTACCGTGTCCTCACCCCGTGGGACGGGGACACCGCGGGCGGAGCCGCGCGCTCCGACGGACACGGCGCGGCCCAGGATGCGCGCCGCTGCCTCGCGCGCGACGACCGTAGGGGCCGCACCGTGGTCCTGACGCTGCCGCACCCGGCGCTGGTCGACGACCCGGCCTATCGGGTGCGATTCCGGGCGGAGGCCGAGAACTCCCGGCGGGTGACCGGCCGTTGGACAGCGCCTGTCGAGGCGATTGCGCCGGCCGACGCACCGCTCCCCTGGGTCGCCCACGGCTGCTTCCCCGCGCTCACCCTCCCCTCCGCCCTAGCCGTGCACGGCGGCCCGCTTCCGGAGCCCGTGGTCCGTGCGCTGGGCGTGGCCCTCGCCGAGACGCTGGTGGGCGCGCATGCCAACGGCCTGGTGTTCGCTGGGGTTTCGCCGGGGGCGGTGCTGCTCACCGCCGATGGCCCGCGGCTGACCGGCTACGGGCTGGTCCGGGCCGCGGCGCTGGACCGGACCGAGCGTGCGGGACTGCTCGGCGTGGACTCCGCCGCCCTGCCGCCGGAGCAGCGGGCGGGCGAACGGCCGCACCCGCACGGCGACGTGTACGCGTTCGGCGCGGTGCTGGCCTACGCCGCGACGGGCCGGATACCGGGCGGGACAGCGGCGTCGCCGGGCGATACCGGAGCGCTTCCGGAAGCCTTCCGGGGAGTGATCACCGCCTGTCTGTCCGTGGACCCCGCGCACCGGCCCCAGCCCGCCGCCCTGTTCCAGGCGCTCCGTACGTCCACGGGCTCGGGCGGCGGCGGTCTGCCGGAGCCCATCGCGACAGCCCTCGCCGAACAGGTCGCACGCCATCCGGTGGAGGTGGCGCCGGACGCGACGGAGCCCACGGGCCGCGACGAGGGCAGCGGACCGTCCCGGCGTTCACTGACCCTCGGTGGCCTGGCCGGTGTGGCGGGGCTCGTCCTGGGGTCGGGAGGGGTGGCCGCGTGGCGCGCGACGGCGGACGACGGACCCACCCGTCCGGCTCCACTGTCCGTACGCGGGGCCGCTCCCGCCCCGCTGTGGCGGCGCGACATCGACTTCGTCCTCGAAGGTCCGCCCGTGCTCGCGGGCGGGGAAGTCGCCTTGATGGCCGGAACGAGCGCCGTGACGGCGGTGCGACTGCGCGACGGCAAGAAGCTCTGGACCCGCGAGAACATGTGGGCCTCGCAGACGCTCATGCCTCTCGCCGGGGGACTCTTCCTCAGCTCCCGCGCGGGCATGGCCGAAAGCGAGTTCGCGGCCGTCTCGGTGCGCACCGGAAAGGTCACGTGGACCGAGCGGAGGTACGACGGTGGCAAACTCCCCGCGTTTCTGGGCCCCTTGGCGAACCGCGGCAACACGCTCTGGTTCATGGCCGGGACCTCCGGCGGGGGAGACCGCCCGAAGCCGATGGTGATCGCCTATGACCTCGAGAAGCGTGAGGAACTGTGGCGCACTCCGCTGTCTTCCTTTGGCTCGGCCGGCGACGAGCAGGGCCCCGGAGTGCCCAACGGCGGCACGCTCATCGTCGAGAACAACGGCCCGCCGGGCAGCGGCTTTCTCGGCACCGAGGAGAAGACCTGGTCGTACGCGGCGCTCCGGCAGCGGGACGGCAAGACGCTGTGGACGCGCACCTATGACGGTGTGACCGCCGCATACCAAGGGGTCTTCCGGACCGTCGCCCCCGGAGACCTGTTGATCGCCAGTGACAACAGGGCCGTCCGCGCGCACGACCTCACCAGCGGCAGGCGGCGCTGGCGGTTCACGACCAAGGGATACATGTACACCAAGCCCGCCATCCGGGGCCGCACCCTCTGCGTCACCGACGAGGACAGTGTCACGTACGCCGTCGACACACGCACCGGTCGACTGCGGTGGCGGCACGCGGCGGCCGTCGAGGCCATGGGCCAGATGCGCTACAGCGAGACGGTGATCAGCCACGCGGGCCGGACCGTGCTCCAGATGAACGCCTCCGAGATCGACGCGCTCAACGCTGCCGACGGATCGCTGCGCTGGCGCTTCACCCCCGTCGGCAGCGGCCAGGGCGCCGGCGCCTTCAGCGGCTATGTGGACACCGCGCCCGGCCTGGCCCTCGTCGTGAACGGAAGCTCCCTCTACGCACTGCCGGTGGACTGATTCGGACATGGCGCATCCCCTCACCCACGACGACCCCCAGCGGCTCGGCGCGTACACCCTCGTCGCCCGCCTCGGCAGCGGCGGCATGGGCACCGTGTACCTCGGCCGGTCGGCCGGAGGTCGCACGGTCGCGCTCAAGACCATGCACCGGCAGTTCGCCGCGCAGACCGAGTTCCGCACCCGCTTCCGGCTGGAGATCGACGCCGCCCGCGTCGTCGGCGGACGGTACGGCGCGCAGGTCGTCGATGCCGATCCGCTTGCTCCGACGCCCTGGCTCGCCACTGAATATGTCCTCGGTCCGCCGCTCGACGAGGCGGTCGCGCTTGCCGGGGCGCTGCCGGAGCCGACCGTGCGCGTCCTGGGCGCGGTGCTGTGTGACGCGCTCGCCCAACTGCACCGCTCGGACGTTGTGCACCGGGACCTCAAGCCGTCCAACATCCTGCTGACCGCCCTCGGTCCCAAGGTGATCGACTTCGGCATTGCCCGGGCGGCGGGCGACGACCGGCTGACCCGTACGGGCGCGGCGGCCGGAACGCCCGCCTATATGTCGCCGGAGCAGGCGGTGGGTGGCGAACACACACCGGCGGGCGATGTCTTCGCCCTCGCCGGGGTGCTGGTCTTCGCGGCGACCGGCCGCCCGCCCTTCGGCAGCGGACAACCCGCGGACCTGCTCTACCGGGTGCGGTACGCGGAGCCGGACCTGACCGGCGTGCCGGACGGGCTGCGCCCCGCACTGGAGCGATGCCTTGCCAAGGACCCGGCGCGGCGCCCGGGCACGGCGGAACTCGGCACCCTCTTCCACGACGGGGCGGCTGACGGCATCGGCGACATCGTGGACCACCTTCCGGACGCGGTGCTCGCCGACATCGCGCAGCGCAGCGCGGCCGTATGGGAGATCCAGCCCGCCCGACTGCCCGTACCGGAGGAGGACTTCACCACCCTGACCTCTCCGTCGCGACGGCCCCGCGTCACCCGCCGCAGGCTGCTCGCCCTCGGCGGGGGCGTGCTCGTCGCGGGCGGCGCGGCGAGCGCCTGGGGCCTGCTCGCCCGCAACGACGACAGCGCGGGCACCCCGGGGACGGGGCCGTCCCCGAAGGCGTCCGGGGGAGCGCCGCGCATGGTGTGGAAGGCCAACGTCGAGGGCGAGGGCATCGGAGACATCGTCCCGTTCCCCGTCGGAGACGACCTGGCGCTGGTCACCGAGGGCCGGCTGCTCCTCGTCGACGCGAGGACCGGCGAGCGGCGTGCGGAGAGCGAGCTGGTGGGTGACCCGAAGACCGTCCTGTCAGACGGTGAGCGGCTGTTCACGCTGGACGACAGGGACCCGCAGCACCTCGTCCCCGTCGACCTCGGCACGGGCAGCTTCCGGGCGCCGCTGGCCCGGATCGACGGCCTCGACGTGCTGGAGACGCGTCTGGTGATCGCGATGGGCCGCTCCCTGGTCCTGGAAGGGAAAACCCGCAAGGGCTGGGTGCGGTTCGCCGTCGACTCCCGGACCGGCAAGGAGGTGTGGCGCCGCCGGATGCCCACGCCGGCCGACACCTTCGACGACCTGACCGCGACCCCCATGGGCTCGTCGTATCTCCGCACACAGGGGGAGTCGGTCTCCCGGATCGACGCCCGCACCGGGGCGACCCGCTGGTCGGCGCGGGTCCCCAAGAAGAACACGGGCGGTCTGAACGGGGGGAGGCGGCATGCCGTTTCCTCGGACCACCTGTTCCTCGGTGCCGAGGAACTGCTCGCGCTGCGGCTCTCCGATGGCGGGACCACGTGGAGCTTCGGCAAGGGCCGCAAGTTCGGCGAGGACTACGACGCGTCGGCCGGCCACTACGGCCCGCCGGTCTTCAAGGACGATGTCGTCTACACGACGGAGCGCGACAACGGCCTCATCGCCCTGGAGGCCCGCAGCGGCCGCCTGCTGTGGGAAGAGGACAAGGCCAACGCGTCGTCGCTCTCCTTCGCGGCCAACTCCACCGTGAGCGGGAGGTACTTCTACGTCTCGCCGGACAACGACGCCCAGTGGATCGCCGCGATCGACTTGCGGACCCACCGCGTGGCCTGGACCTTCCAGAGCCCCCTCGGCGACCGGGGCGGCATATCCCCGACGATCATGACGCTCCCCAAGGCCAAGCGGCTCATCGCCGTGCGCGGTACCAGCGTGTGCGCCCTTCCACTCGACGAGTAGTGGACGAGCAGACGAGCAGCTATGGGCCATCCGCTCATCGACCATCCCCACCCACTACAGGAGCCCCATGAACCCCCTCGGCACCGGCGATCCCCTCCGCCTCGGCCCGTACCGCCTCACCGGTGTGCTCGGCGCCGGCGGGATGGGGCAGGTGTACCTCGGGCGGGACGCGGCGGGCCGGACCGCGGCCGTCAAGGTGCTGCGGCCCGAGCTGGCGCACGATCCGGAGATGGCCCGGCGCTTCCTGCGCGAGGCGTACGCGGCGCAGGCCGTGCGCAGCGGCGGGGTGGCGCGGGTGCTGGCGGCGCAGACCGAGGGCGGACGGCCGTGGATGGCCACGGAGTTCCTGGTGGGGCCCACCCTCGACCAGGCCGTCGAACGGTACGGGGCCCTCGGTGAACCCGCTGTCAGGGCACTGGGCGCGGCGCTCGTGACGACGCTTCGGGAGATCCACGGGGCCGGGCTCGTGCACCGTGACCTCAAGCCGTCGAACATCGTGCTGACCTCGCGCGGCCCAAAGATCATCGACTTCGGCATCGCCCGCCCCGAACACGGGCTCACCCTCACCACCACCGGACAGACGCTCGCCACCCCCGGCTACGCCGCGCCCGAACAGGTGCTGGGGCGGCGGACCGGGCCCGCGGGAGACGTGTTCTCCCTCGGCGTGGTCCTGGCGTACGCGGCGGGCGGGCGGCCGGTCTACGAGGGCGGGCACGTGGCTGCCATGCAGTACCAGGTGGTGCACGGCGAACCGGAACTCGGCGCGGTGCCGGAGGAGATACGGGCCCTGGTCGCCCCCTGCCTCGCCAAGGAGGCCGCGGCCCGGCCCGCCCTTGACACCATCGCCGGGCAGCTGGCGCCGCCCCGCGGCGCCGGCCGGGTCTGGCGGACCGGGCCGCTCGCGGCGGACATCGCGCGGCGCGAGACGGACGCCCGCCGGATGGCCACCATGCCCGGAGACGAGGAGTCCCGCCCCACCCGGCGCAGGCTGCTCACCACCCTTGCCGTGGGCGGCACGGTGCTCGCTGCGGGCGGCGGGACCGGGGCGTGGTGGCTGCTGCGCGACGACGAGGACGCGGCGGACGGTACGCGGCCCTGGGACGCGAAGCCGCTGGCGAAGTACGACGAGGGCACCGCGCCGTCGCCCCTGTGGGGCCCCGTCGACATCGGCCCCCTGCGCCTCGCCGACAAGGCCGTGCCCGCGCCGCTCCCCGTCCATGACCTGGTCGTCGTCCCGTCGGCGGGCGGCCGTCTGCGCGCCTATGGCGTACGCGACGGAAAGCCGCGATGGACGTCGAAGGCCACCGGCCTGACCGGCCGCGCTCTCGCGGTCCCCGGCGATACCGAAGACACGGACGGCACCGTTCTCGCGACTGACGCCCATGGCGCGGTATGGGCGCTGCGCGCCGCGGACGGCAAGCAGCGGTGGAAGGCCGACCGGGCGGACGCGCGCGCTCTGCTCGCCGCCGACGAACAGACCGTCTACCTCACCACCCGCGACGGCCGGATCCGCGCCGTATCGCTCACCTCCCGTGCGGCCCTGTGGACGGCTCCGGGGCCCGGCGGCCGAGACACCCCCGCCGCGGTGGTGGCCGGAGGCCGGCTGGTGGTCCACGCTGCTGACGGCAAGGTGACCGGGTACGACACCGCCGACGGCAGGCCCGTCTGGCGCCGCGATCAGCACGGGTCCGACCCCGTCGCCCCGGCCGTCGCCGACGGCACGGTCTTCCTGGGCGGACGCACCCTGGCCGCGCTCTCGCTCGCGGACGGCGACGAGAAGTGGGCGCGCACCGCCACCGGCGAACTGGGCTGGAGCGCACCGGCCGTGCGCGACGGCGTCGTCCACGCCGTGGACGCCACCGACCTGACCGCCCGCCGGGCATCGGACGGCTCGGACACCTGGACGGTGCCCTTCGCGTCCGAACAGCATCCGCTCACGCCGCCGGTGGTGCAGGGCAACAGCGTCTGGGCGATGATCGACGACTTCGGCCAGCGGGGCATCGTGGCCGTGGACGCCCGCAGAGGAAGCGTCGCCTGGCCGTACGCCCAGGGCGGCGCGGGCGGCTGGCGGCTGGCCGGAGCCGGAAACCGGGTCTTCCTGCTGCACAACGAGAAGCTGACGGCCATGCCGGTGTTCTAGGACGGCCGTTCCAGGACTACAGATTGATTCACCGCCACACCGACGCGATCATCCGGAGACACCCTTGGACAGCGACGCGCTGGACGCGTACATACGGGCCCGACTGACACTGGCCGGGGTCGACATCGACCAGCTCCCCGACGTGGCCGACCCCGAGACCGGCGCGCCCACCCGGGCTGTGATCATGGTGGCGCTGCGCGAGTTCGTCGCCACGACCCCCGGCGCGTTGGCCGACTGGGCGCCGCCGACGGGCGGCGTGGGCGGCGCGCCGGGGGCGGCGTACGCGCAGCAGGAGGCCGCGCCGCTCGCGTACCCGTCGATCACCACCGGCTGGACCGGGGAGGCGGACCGCTGATGGGCCGCGACCTCAACCGCCGTACGTTCCTCGCCGCTTCGGCCGCCGCCGGTGGCGGTGGCGCCCTCGCCGCGTCCGCCGCACCGGCCGCCGCGGCCCCGGCCCGTAGGCCGGAGGCTCCTGCCGTCCCCGCTGTCTCGGTGCCCGATCTGCCGGTGCGCGAGGCGGCGCGGCACGACCCCACGGAGGCCACGCTCGCCGAGGCCGTCGTCCTGATCCGCGGCGGCCGCCTCACCTCCGCGGACCTCGTCCAGGCGTATCTGGACCGTATCGATAAGTACGACAAGACGTACCAGGCGTACGCCGAGGTGACCGGCAAACAGGCGCTGCTCTCTGCCTATGCGGCAGACCAGGCGCACAAGAACGGAAAGCGCGGGCCGCTGGCCGGGGTTCCGTTGTGCGTCAAGGACAACTACTTCACCAAGGGCGTGCCCACCCGCGCCAACTCCTTCATCTTCGAAGACTTCGTGCCGGTCACCGACGCCACCGCCGTCGCCCGGCTCAAGGTGGCGGGCGGCATCCTGCTCGGCAAGGGGCAGATGGGACCGCTGGCCACCACCCGTGCCACCACGCCCAACGGCCTGATCACCACCGTCAACGCCTGGACGCCCGACAATCCGCTCATCGACCCCGGCGGTTCGTCCACGGGACCGGCCTGCGCGGTCGCCGGGCGGATGGCGTCGTCCTCCATCGGTACCCAGACCGGTGGCTCCATCGTCAACCCGGCCAACCGGCAGAACCTCACCGGCCTGAAGCCCACCATGGGCCGGGTCTCCCTGAACGGCGTCATCCCGCTGTCGTACACCCGGGACCACTGCGGTCCGATCGCCCGCGACGCGATGGACGCGGCGATCATGCTCACCGTCATGGCCGGGCCGGACGCCGAGGATCCGAGGACCCAGGGCCTGCCGCGCCTGCCCGACCTGGTGCGCGCGGCCACCCCCGTGGTCTCGCCCAAGGGGAAGGTACGGCTGCGCCGGCCCACCCGGATCGGGGTGCCGCCGGGGTTCACCGACGGCATCGCCCGGCGCCAGGCGCTCCTGGACACCCTGGCGGATCTGCCCGGCGTCACCCTCGTGGAGGTCCGCTACCCCGCCGACTGGTCGCTGCTGACCGGTAGCGCGTTCAACGCCGCGCGCCTGAGCGAGCGCACCGAGCCCTTCCGGCACTGGCTGCGCCAGGACCTGACGAAGTTCGGCGTCTCGGTGCTGGGCTGGCTGCAGGGGCTGATGATCTCCGGCGACGAGTGGATCACCGCGCAGCGCGCCAAGCACCACTTGCTGCGCGCGGTGCTCGACGGTCCGTTCGACCACTGCGACGTGCTGCTGCAGACCAGCCCGGTACCGTTCGACATCCTGGGCCTTCCGGAGATCGGCTTCCCCATCGGCTTCACGGCCGGTGTGCCGACCGGCGCGATCCTCGGCGGGGCGCCGTACGAGGAGGATCGCCTGCTGGAGGTGGTCGCCGCCTATCAGGCGGTCACCGACTGGCACGAGCGGCGCCCGGTGGATCCGGCCCTGGAGCCCGTCAAGCGGGTCGTCCGCCCGCTGCTGGACGCCGTGGAGGCCGCGGCCGCCAGTGCGTAGTGCTGCGGCGGCCCGTGCCCAGTGACCGTCCGGCGGCGGCTGCCCGGTGACCATCCGGCGGCGGCCTGGAGGACCCCGCCCGGGACACTGGTACTCTGTGTGCTGGCCGTTTGCGTACGCGCCCCCGGAGCCTTCTGCGAAGGTCCTGGAGACAGCGCCCAGCGGACCCCGCCTTCCGAGTCACGGAAGATCCCCTGAGACACCGACCAGGGGCACTCGGCGGCTGAAACTGAGAAACCTAGGAGTACGTGTGTCGCTCGACGCCGCTACGAAGAAGCAGATCATGACCGAGTTCGCCACGAAGGAAGGCGACACCGGCTCCCCGGAGGTCCAGGTCGCGCTGCTCTCGCGCCGCATCTCGGACCTGACCGAGCACCTCAAGACCCACAAGCACGACCACCACTCCCGCCGTGGTCTGCTGCTGCTGGTCGGCCAGCGCCGCCGGCTGCTGCAGTACCTGGCGAAGAAGGACATCACGCGCTTCCGTGCGCTGGTCGAGCGCCTCGGCATCCGTCGCGGTGCGGCGGGCGCCAAGTAAGTCGTCGTGAAGGGAGCGGTTCCCGGGTCAGGGGGCCGCTCCCTTTGCCGTACGCGGCTTCTTGCGCCGCCTCGGCCCCTCGGCACGGAGCGTATGTCCGCTACGTCCCGTACGCGCCAGACCAAAGACCCATCGTGATGATGGCCGAAGCTTTGTAGTCTGGTCCCAACAACGCCATAACGCACGAGGAGGAGCGCCTCATTCCCGCCGCACCGGCGCCATAGGAGCCGGTCCTCGGTAGTGGCTCCCGGAATTGGCAATTCCGGTGGCTTCGATCGAAGACCGGCCCGGCAGCCGGACAGCAAGGCCCGGAGGCGCTGCTCCACCACCGTCCACCGTCATACGGACGGGGACGCAGACGAGGAGATTTCCCTGGTGGAGAACGAGACCCACTACGCCGAGGCCGTCATCGACAACGGCACCTTCGGCACCCGCACCATCCGTTTCGAGACGGGCCGCCTGGCCCGTCAGGCCGCCGGCTCGGCCGTGGCCTACCTGGACGACGACACCATGGTGCTGTCGGCCACCACCGCTTCGAAGAACCCCAAGGACCAGCTCGACTTCTTCCCGCTGACGGTCGACGTCGAGGAGCGGATGTACGCCGCCGGGCGCATCCCCGGCTCGTTCTTCCGCCGTGAGGGCCGCCCGTCCGAGGACGCGATCCTCACCTGCCGCCTCATCGACCGCCCGCTGCGCCCGTCCTTCAAGAAGGGCCTGCGCAACGAGATCCAGGTCGTCGAGACGATCATGGCGCTCAACCCCGACCACCTCTACGACGTGGTCGCGATCAACGCCGCCTCCTGCTCCACCCAGCTGGCGGGCCTGCCCTTCTCCGGCCCGATCGGCGGCACCCGCGTCGCCCTGATCAAGGGCCAGTGGGTCGCCTTCCCGACCCACAGCGAGCTGGAGGACGCCGTCTTCGACATGGTCGTCGCCGGTCGCGTCCTGGAGGACGGCGACGTCGCGATCATGATGGTCGAGGCCGAGGCCACCCAGCAGACCATCCAGCTGGTCAAGGACGGCGCCGAGGCGCCGACCGAGGAGATCGTCGCGGCCGGCCTCGAGGCCGCCAAGCCGTTCATCAAGGTCCTGTGCAAGGCCCAGTCGGACCTCGCCGCCAAGGCCGCCAAGCCCACCGGCGAGTTCCCGATCTTCCTGGACTACCAGGACGACGTGCTGGAGGCGCTCACCGCCGCCGTGCGCGACGAGCTGTCCCAGGCGCTGACCATCGCGGGCAAGCAGGAGCGCGAGGCCGAGCTGGACCGCGTCAAGGGTCTGGCCGCCGAGAAGCTGCTGCCGCAGTTCGAGGGACGCGAGAAGGAGATCTCCGCCGCGTACCGCTCGCTGACCAAGTCCCTGGTGCGCGAGCGCGTCATCAAGGAGAAGAAGCGCATCGACGGCCGCGGCGTCACGGACATCCGTACGCTCGCCGCCGAGGTCGAGGCGATCCCGCGGGTCCACGGCTCGGCGCTGTTCGAGCGCGGCGAGACCCAGATCCTGGGCGTCACCACGCTGAACATGCTCCGCATGGAGCAGCAGCTCGACACGCTCTCGCCCGAGACGCGCCGCCGCTACATGCACAACTACAACTTCCCGCCGTACTCCACCGGTGAGACCGGCCGCGTCGGCTCCCCGAAGCGCCGCGAGATCGGCCACGGCGCGCTGGCCGAGCGGGCGCTGCTGCCGGTGCTGCCGACCCGCGAGGAGTTCCCGTACGCCATCCGCCAGGTCTCCGAGGCGCTCGGCTCCAACGGCTCGACCTCCATGGGTTCGGTCTGCGCCTCCACGATGTCGCTGCTGAACGCCGGTGTGCCGCTGAAGGCCCCGGTCGCGGGCATCGCGATGGGCCTGATCTCCCAGGAGATCGACGGCGAGACCCACTACGTCACCCTCACCGACATCCTCGGTGCGGAGGACGCGTTCGGTGACATGGACTTCAAGGTCGCCGGCACCAAGCAGTTCGTGACCGCCCTCCAACTGGACACGAAGCTGGACGGCATCCCGGCGTCCGTCCTGGCCGCGGCCCTCAAGCAGGCCCGCGACGCCCGGCTGCACATCCTCGACGTGATGATGGAGGCCATCGACACGCCGGACGAGATGTCCCCGAACGCCCCGCGGATCATCACCGTCAAGATCCCGGTGGACAAGATCGGTGAGGTCATCGGCCCCAAGGGCAAGATGATCAACCAGATCCAGGAGGACACCGGCGCCGAGATCACCATCGAGGACGACGGCACGATCTACATCGGTGCCGCCGACGGCCCGGCCGCCGAGGCCGCCCGCGCGACCATCAACGGCATCGCCAACCCGACGATGCCCGAGGTCGGCGAGCGCTACCTGGGCACGGTCGTGAAGACCACCACCTTCGGCGCCTTCGTCTCCCTGCTCCCGGGCAAGGACGGGCTGCTGCACATCTCGCAGATCCGCAAGCTCGCCGGTGGCAAGCGCGTGGAGAACGTCGAGGACGTGCTCGCGGTGGGCTCCAAGGTGCAGGTCGAGATCGCCGAGATCGACCAGCGCGGCAAGCTCTCGCTGCACCCGGTCATCGAGGGTGAAGACGACAAGGCCGACCAGGACGACGAGGCGAAGGACGAAGCCGCCAAGTGACGTCCCGCGACGACGTGACGACGGCCCGCACCTCTTCGGAGGGGCGGGCCGTCGCCCGTACCCAAACGCTTCTCCCGGGCGAGAACGGCATCGGGACGGTCCGCAGGACCACGCTCCCCAGCGGCCTGCGCATCCTCACCGAAACCCTGCCGTCCGTGCGCTCCGCCACCTTCGGCATCTGGGCGCACGTGGGCTCCCGCGACGAGACCCCCACGCTGAACGGCGCCACCCACTACCTGGAGCACCTGCTCTTCAAGGGCACCCGGCGGCGCAGCGCGCTCGACATCTCCGCGGCCATCGACGCCGTCGGCGGCGAGATGAACGCGTTCACCGCCAAGGAGTACACCTGCTACTACGCGCGGGTGCTCGACACCGATCTGCCGCTGGCCATCGACGTCGTCTGCGACATGCTGACCGGCTCGGTGATCGACGCGGCGGACGTGGACGCCGAGCGCGGCGTCGTCCTCGAAGAGATCGCGATGACCGAGGACGACCCGGGCGACTGCGTCCACGACCTGTTCGCGCACACCATGCTGGGCGACACCCCGCTCGGCCGCCCGGTCCTGGGCACCGTCGACACCGTCAACGGGCTCGGCCGCGACCAGATCGCCCGCTTCTACAAGAAGCACTATGACCCGACCCACCTGGTCGTCGCCGCCGCGGGCAACGTCGACCACGACGCGGTCGTCCGGCAGGTGAGCGACGCCTTCGAGCAGGCGGGCGCCCTCACCCGCGCCGACGCGGTCCCGGTCGCCCCGCGCGCCGGTTCCCGGGCGATCCGCACCGCCGGCCGGGTGGAGCTGCTGAACCGCAAGACCGAGCAGGCGCACGTCATCCTCGGCATGCCCGGCATCCCGCGCACCGACGACCGGCGCTGGGCGCTCGGCGTGCTCAACACGGCGCTCGGCGGCGGCATGAGCTCCCGGCTCTTCCAGGAGGTCCGGGAGAAGCGCGGCCTCGCCTACAGCGTCTACTCGTACAACTCCGGCTTCGCCGACTGCGGACTCTTCGGCGTCTACGCGGGCTGCCGCCCGAGCCAGGTGCACGACGTCCTCAAGATCTGCCGCGACGAGCTGGACCAGGTCGCGCGCGACGGTCTCACCGACGAGGAGCTGCGGCGCGCCATCGGCCAGCTCTCCGGCTCCACGGTGCTCGGCCTGGAGGACACCGGCGCGCTGATGAACCGCATCGGCAAGAGCGAGCTGTGCTGGGCCGACCAGATGTCGGTGGACGACATGCTCGCCCGGATCCAGTCGGTCACCCCGGACGAGGTGCGCGAGGTGGCCCGCGATGTACTGGGGCAGCGTCCTTCGCTGTCGGTCATCGGCCCGCTGAAGGACAAGCAGGCGGCCCGGCTGGACGAGGCCGTCGCCTAGCCGGAGAAGAGCCGCCCGGCCGGAGAAGCCGTCCGACCGGAGAACGCGAAGGAAGAGGAACGATGAGCAAGCTGCGCGTGGCCGTCCTCGGTGCCAAGGGCCGGATCGGCTCCGAGGCCGTACGAGCCGTCGAGGCCGCCGAGGACATGGAACTGGTCGCCGCGCTGGGCCGGGGCGACAAGCTGGAGACCATGGTCGAGGCGGGCGCCGAGGTCGCGGTCGAGCTGACCGACCCGGGCTCGGTGATGGGCAACCTCGACTTCTGCGTACGGCACGGCATCCACGGCGTCGTCGGCACCACCGGCTGGACCGACGAGCGCCTCGCGCAGCTGCGCGGCTGGCTCGACGGCTCGCCCCGCACCGGCGTGCTCATCGCCCCGAACTTCTCCATCGGCGCCGTGCTGACCATGCGCTTCGCCCGCCAGGCCGCCCGCTTCTTCGAATCGGTCGAGGTCATCGAGCTGCACCACCCCAACAAGGTGGACGCTCCCTCGGGCACCGCGGCCCGTACCGCCCAGCTGATCGGCGAGGCCCGCCGCGAGGCGGGCTGCGCCCCGCAGCCGGACGCGACGGCCACGGCGCTGGAGGGCGCGCGGGGCGCCGAGGTGGACGGCGTGCCGGTGCACTCGGTACGGCTGCGCGGGCTCCTCGCCCACCAGGAGGTCCTGCTCGGCGGCGAGGGCGAGACCCTCACCATCCGGCACGACTCGATCCACCACAGCAGCTTCATGCCGGGCATCCTGCTCGGCGCGCGGCGCGTGGTGACCACCCCCGGCCTGACCTTCGGCCTGGAACACTTCCTCGATCTGGACTGAGGGCACACCGGTGCGCGCAAAGATCACGTATTTCGTCCTCGCGGCCGTCCTGGTCGTCTACTTCGTGCTGGTCGGCGACCGCGGGGTGCTCCTCATCCGGGAGGGCACCCCGGTGACTATCGCCTACGGCGCGGCCGTGCTGGTGCTGCCGCTCATCGGCGGCTGGTTCCTGTGGCAGACCACCCAGTTCGCGCGCAACGCCGACCGGCTCGCGCGCGAACTGGACGCCGAGGGCGGCCTTCCGGTCGACGAGCTGGTACGGACGCCCGGCGGGCGCATCGACCGGGACTCGGCGGACGCGGTCTTCGCCAAGCGGCGGGCCGAGACGGAAGCGTCGCCGGAGGACTGGCGCTCCTGGTTCCGGCTCGCCATCGCGTACCACGACGCCCGCGACACCGCCCGCGCCCGCAAGGCGATGCAGCGCGCCATCGCCCTCCACGACGGCAAGCCGGTCCGGGCCGCGGACAGCTCCGGCTGACGGCGCCACGGGCTCAGCGGGCGCGCCGGGCCGCTTGCTCGTCGAGTGCGTCGGCGGCCGCCCGGAAGGCCTCGGGGCGCCCCAGGAAATCGGTGTCATGGCTGGTGATCAGGGTCAGCGGGGCGCCGCCCGACGTCCGCTCGGCGAGCACCGCCTGCCCCTGCACCGTGAGCGGAAGGCCCAGCCGGCGCACCGGCTGCTGGACCGTACGTATCGACGCGACGTCCTGCCAGGCGACCGTGGTGGACGAGAGCAGCCCGGTCCGCCGCAGCCCCCGCTCGTTCGCCCGGACGCCCGCCTGCACCATCCGGACCGCGAAGCCCATCACCAGCGCCGCCGCGGCGACGCACACCCCCGCGGCCGATCCCGAGCCCGCCAGGGCGATGATCAGCGCCGAGAAGAGGAGGTACGAGGCGAGCAGCAACAGCACCGCCGCTCCGCCCACCTTCCAGGGCCCCGGCCGGTACGGGCGGCGCCAGCGCTCGGGGTCCTCGTAAGCGACATCGGCATGCGTGACGTCGACATGCGCGAGCGGGGCCGCTTCGGGCCCCGCTCGGTCGTCGTCATGTGCGCGGTCGGCTGTCAGGAAGGGCAGTGGCACGGATTGTCCTCACTCACACACACGTCCGGTGGTCTGTGCTGAGTGAGGCTATCTCAGCACAGCTCAGCGCCCGTTCGAGGCCTCCTGCGCCTGGTGAGTGGGGTGCGACTGACTGTCGAGCGCGGGCATGCCGAACATCAGGGCGCCGACGAAACCGGCGACGATCGTCAGCCCCATCAGCGTCCGGCCGGTTATCTCGGACCGGGACGCCCGGGGGCGGGGTGGCGGGGTGACATTACTGCGGAAACGGTCGGCTTCGGCGACGAAGGCGAACGGTACGGGCTCTCGCCGGCGGAACATGAGCGGGCTCTCCTTGGAACCTCGAGCGCGGGTACTTCAGTGTGTAGGACGTGTGAACGACCGTCCTGGTGCCCTGTTTCAAGAACTTCAGTCAAAATTTTCTGCGGGGGTCCGGGCGCGTGTTCGCGCGAGTGCCCGTGCGGGGGTCCGGGGGAGCGGAGCTGTCGGTGGCGGCCCGTAAGCTGGGCCCGCCCCGAGCGATGCGACATGGAAGGACCCGTCGGTGAGCGACACCCCCGCCGAGAGCCCGGCCGAGACCGAGAAGGCCAGTTTCCGCAGCGATGTGACCGTCGAGCTGGTGAAGCACAGCGCCGCCGACTCCGACGTCCTGTGGGCCGCGAGGGTGTCCACCGCGGGTGAGCAGTCCCTAGAAGAGCTGACGAAGGACCCGGAGCGCTCCAAGGGCCTGATCAACTTCCTGATGCGCGACCGGCACGGCAGCCCGTTCGAGCACAACTCGATGACCTTCTTCATCAGCGCCCCGATCTTCGTCTTCCGCGAGTTCATGCGGCACCGCGTGGGCTGGTCGTACAACGAGGAGTCCGGCCGCTACCGCCGTCTGGAGCCGGTCTTCTACGTGCCCGGCGAGGACCGCAAGCTGGTCCAGCAGGGCCGCCCGGGGAAGTACGAGTTCGTCGAGGGCACCCCCGAGCAGCACGCGCTGACCGGCCGCGCGATGGAGGACGCCTACCGCCACGCGTACGAGGCGTACCAGGAGATGCTGGCCGCCGGGGTCGCCCGCGAGGTGGCCCGCGCGGTGCTCCCGGTCGGCCTGTACTCCTCGATGTACGCGACGTGCAACGCGCGCTCGCTGATGCACTTCCTGGGCCTGCGCACCCAGCACGAGCAGGCCGCCGTGCCGTCCTTCCCGCAGCGGGAGATCGAGATGGTGGGCGAGAAGATGGAGGAGGCGTGGGCCGGGCTGATGCCGCTCACCCACGCCGCGTTCAACGCCAATGGCCGGGTCGCTCCGTAGCGCGAGCGAAGTGTCCGTATTGCGACGTTTCGAGAAGTTCATCTAGGCTGAACAAAGGGGCCCGGCACTGCTTGAACCCCCGAGCAGGCAGTGCCGGGTCCTCTCTGATGGCGCTGTTCCGCCGCCCCGAGCGAGCGCCGCGGGGCGCGCTACGAGTAGCGTGGTGCCCATGGCACCGACATCCACATCGCAGACCCCTTTCGGGCGGGTGCTGACCGCCATGGTCACGCCATTCACCGCTGACGGAGCGCTCGACCTCGACGGCGCCCAGCGGCTCGCCACTCATCTGGTGGACGCCGGCAATGACGGCCTGATCGTCAACGGCACCACCGGCGAGTCCCCGACCACCAGCGATGTGGAGAAAGCCGAGCTCGTACGAGCCGTGGTCGAGGCGGTCGGCGACCGCGCCCACGTCGTAGCCGGAGCCGGCACCAACGACACCAGGCACAGCGTGGAGCTGGCCCGCGGGGCGGAGCAGGCGGGTGCCCATGGCCTGCTCGCGGTCACGCCGTACTACAGCAAGCCCCCGCAGGAGGGCATCCTCCGCCACTTCACGGCCATCGCGAACGCCACCGGCCTGCCGGTCATGCTCTATGACATCCCCGGCCGCAGCGGCGTTCCGATCAGCACCGAGACCATGGTCCGGCTCGCCGAGCACCCGCGCATCGTCGCCAACAAGGACGCCAAGGGCGACCTCGGGCGTGCCAGCTGGGCCATCGCCCGCAGCCGCCTCGCCTGGTACTCCGGCGACGACATGCTGAACCTGCCGCTGCTGTCGGTCGGCGCTGTCGGCTTCGTCTCCGTGGTGGGCCACCTCGTCAGCCCCGAACTGCGCGCGATGCTCGAGGCCCACCTCCAGGGCGACGTCGCGAAGGCAACGGAGATCCACCAGCAGCTGCTCCCGGTCTTCACCGGTATGTTCCGCACCCAGGGCGTCATCACGTCCAAGGCCGCGCTCGCCCTCCAGGGCCTGCCGGCGGGGCCGCTGCGCCTGCCGCTCGTCGAGCTGACCCCCGAGGAAACGGAACAGCTCAAGCGCGATCTTGCCGCCGGCGGGGTACAGCTCTAGTCAAAGA
This sequence comes from Streptomyces sp. NPDC007983, assembly GCF_042958345.1. Taxonomy (NCBI): domain Bacteria; kingdom Bacillati; phylum Actinomycetota; class Actinomycetes; order Kitasatosporales; family Streptomycetaceae; genus Streptomyces; species Streptomyces sp. NPDC007983. The sequence goes on along the minus strand of NZ_JBIBJI010000009.1, from coordinate 2,117 downwards.
CGCGATGATCGCACCTTCATACTTCACAACTGCATACAGACACATCAGCAAGTGCACGAATGTCACGCGCGCCATGTGCCCCAGGGGGCATGTGGCGCGCGTGGTGAGGAGAGTCTTTTGAGTCATCCGCATCCCGAGCTCGGCCCGCCGCCGAAGCTCCCGGAGGGTGGCCTGCGTGTCACCCCTCTCGGTGGCCTCGGCGAGATCGGCCGCAACATGACGGTCTTCGAATACGGTGGCCGGCTGCTGATCGTCGACTGCGGGGTGCTCTTCCCCGAGGAGGAGCAGCCCGGAGTCGACTTGATCCTGCCGGACTTCACGTCCATCCGGGACCGCCTCGACGACATCGACGGCATCGTGCTCACGCACGGCCACGAGGACCACATCGGCGGCGTCCCGTTCCTGCTTCGCGAGAAGCCGGACATCCCGCTGATCGGCTCCAAGCTGACGCTCGCCCTGATCGAGGCGAAGCTTCAGGAGCACCGGATCCGCCCCTACACGCTGGAGGTGGAGGAGGGGAACCTGGAGCGGATCGGCCCCTTCGAGTGCGAGTTCGTGGCGGTCAACCACTCCATCCCGGACGCCCTCGCGGTCGCCATCCGCACCCCGGCCGGCCTGGCCGTGCACACCGGCGACTTCAAGATGGACCAGCTGCCGCTGGACGGCCGTCTCACCGACCTTCCCGCCTTCGCCAAGCTCGGCGAGGAGGGCATCGACCTGCTGCTGGTGGACTCCACCAACTCCGAGGTCCCCGGTTTCGTCCCGCCGGAACGCGACATCTCAGGCGTTCTGGGCCAGGTCTTCGCGAGTGCCCAGAAGCGCATCATCGTCGCGAGCTTCGCCAGCCATGTGCACCGCATCCAGCAGATCCTCGACGCGGCCCATGAGTACGGGCGCCGGGTGGCCTTCGTCGGCCGCTCGATGGTCCGCAACATGGGGATCGCCCGCGACCTGGGCTATCTGCGGGTCCCGGCGGGCCTCGTGGTGGACGTGAAGACCCTCGACGACCTCCCGGACGACGAGGTGGTGCTCGTCTGCACCGGCTCCCAGGGCGAGCCGATGGCCGCGCTGTCCCGGATGGCCAACCGCGATCACCAGATCCGCATCGTCCCGGGCGACACGGTGATCCTGGCGTCGTCGCTCATCCCGGGCAACGAGAACGCGGTCTACCGGGTCATCAACGGGCTCACGCGCTGGGGCGCGAACGTCATCCACAAGGGCAACGCCAAGGTGCACGTCTCCGGCCACGCCTCGGCCGGTGAGCTGCTGTACTTCTACAACATCTGCAAGCCCAGGAACCTGATGCCGGTCCACGGCGAATGGCGCCATCTGCGCGCCAACGCCGAGCTGGGCGCCCTCACGGGGGTCCCGAAGAACCGCTGTGTCATCGCCGAGGACGGAGTGGTGGTCGACCTCGTCGACGGCATCGCGAAGATCACCGGCAAGGTGCAGGCGGGCTATGTGTACGTGGACGGCCTCTCGGTCGGCGACGTCACCGAAAGCTCGCTCAAGGACCGCCGCATCCTGGGCGAGGAGGGCATCATCTCGGTCTTCGTGGTCGTCGACAGCACGACCGGCAAGATCGTGGGTGGTCCGCACATCCAGGCACGGGGCTCCGGCATCGAGGACGGCGCTTTCGCCGCGGTCCTCCCGAAGATCGAGGACTCCCTGGCCAAGGCGGCTTCCGACGGCGTCGCGGACTCGCACCAGATCCAGCAGCTCGTGCGCCGCGCCGTGGGCAAGTGGGTGTCCGACAGCTACCGCCGGCGCCCGATGATCCTCCCCGTGGTGGTCGAGGTCTGACGCGACCTCAGCTCCAGGAGAGCGCTGAACCCCGGGCGGGGCTCCTCGATTTGCATCGAGGAGCCCCGCTCCAGTACGTTTACGGCTCCGCCAGAGGGGGAACCCGGAGCACTCATACCGCTTCGGAGGAGCCCGAAGGCGGGGGTGGAAATCCGGCTCAGAGGATTCTGATAAAGTCGGAGACACCGAAAGGGAAGGCCCTCCAACGGCCACCGGAAGCGGAATTCGGACCGGAAACGGAACGGAAAACGGATCTGGTAAGGTTGGAAACACGAAAGGCCGGAAAGCCGAAAGGCTGAAAGGCCGGAGGGAAA
>NZ_JBIBJI010000008.1:339101-478491 GCF_042958345.1 Streptomyces sp. NPDC007983 | reverse complement strand
CGCGTCGGGCGACGAGAAGTCCATCACCGTCCTCTCCACGGTCAAGGACCCCGACGGCCGAACGGTCGCCCACACCCGCTCCACCCTCACCGTCGTCGCGGACACCACCCGCGACGCCACCCAGGAACTGACCGTCGAGAAGCCACGGCTGTGGTCCTTCGACACACCCCATCGGTACACCCTGGAGACCGAGCTACGGGTCGGGGACCAGACCACCGACCGCTACCGCACCCCCTTCGGCATCCGCCACGTCACCATCGACCCCGACCACGGCCTCACCCTCAACGGCGAATACGCCAAGCTCCAGGGCGTCGACCTCCACCATGACCTGGGAGCGCTCGGCGCCGCGTTCCACGCCGACGCCGCGCTGCGCCAGCTGACCATCATGAAGAGCATGGGCGTCAACGCCCTGCGCACCTCGCACAATCCGCCCGCCCCGGAGATGATCGAGATCTGCGAGCGGCTGGGCATCGTCATGCTGGTGGAGGCGTTCGACTGCTGGCGCACCGGCAAGAACCCGTACGACTACGGGCGCTTCTTCGACGAGCACTGTGAGGCGGACATCACCGAGATGGTGCGCGCCGCCCGCAACTCCCCCGCCGTCATCATGTGGTCCATCGGCAACGAGATCCCCGACTCCACCAGCACCGCCGGACTGGGCATGGCGGAGCGGCTGATCGACGCGGTCAGGAAGGCCGATGACACCCGGCCGGTCGTGATCGGCTCCGACAAGTACCGCTCCCTGCCCTCCCCCGGCTCCGCCGCCGACCGCATGCTCGCCAAGCTGGACGGGCTGGGCCTCAACTACAACACCGCGGCCTCGGTGGACGCCCTGCACGCCCGCTATCCGCACCTGTTCCTCTTCGAGTCCGAGTCCTCCTCCGAAACCTCTTCCCGCGGGGCCTATCAGGAGCCCGAACACCTCAACACCGGGGAGAACCACACCCCCGGCAAGCGCGAGCCGTCCAGCTACGACAACAACCTCGCCTCCTGGACCATGAGCGGCGAGTACGGGCTGAAGAAGGACCGCGACCGGAAGTTCTTCACCGGGCAGTTCCTGTGGTCGGGCATCGACTACATCGGTGAGCCCACCCCGTACGACGTGTTCCCGGTGAAGGCGTCCTTCTTCGGCGCGGTTGACACGGCCGGGTTCCCCAAGGACATGTACCACCTGTTCAGGAGCCAGTGGACGAGTGAGCCGATGGTGCATCTGGTGCCGATGAACTGGACCGATCACCGGCCGGGCGAGACCGTCGAGGTCTGGGCCTACGCCAACGTGGACACCGTGGAACTGTTCCTCAACGGCCACTCCCTCGGCGTACGCCACTTCGACACCAAGAAGACCACCGACGGCCGCACCTACCTGGAAACCACCGAAGCCACCGGCGACGACAAAACCGTCACCTCCGGCCCCTACCCCGGCAGCTACACCAGCCCCAACGGCAGCGCGGGCAAACTCCACCTCACCTGGAAAGTCCCCTTCGCACCCGGTGAGCTCAAAGCGGTGGCCCGCCGCGACGGCCGCGTCGTGGCCACCGATGTGCTGCGTACGGCAGGACGACCCGACGCACTCCGCCTCACCTCGGACCGCAAGACCATCAGCGCGGATGGCCGGTCACTGTGCTTCGTCACCGCCGAAGTGGTCGACGCACACGGCGTGGTCGTCCCCGACGCCGACCACCTCATCTCCTTCCAGGTGTCCGGCGGCGCGCTGGCAGGCGTCGACAACGGCCGCCAGGAGAGCGCCGAGCGCTACCAGGCCGGCACCCGCACCGCCTACCACGGCAAAGCCCTGGCCATCATCCGCACCGGCACCAAACCCGGACCCCTCACCCTCACCGCCCGCTCCACGGGACTGCGCAAAGCCACCACCACCATCCGCGCCACCGGTGGAACGTCCGCCCGGGTCACCCCTCCCCCGCCCTTCACCCCCGACCCGGGACCAGCCGCACCGACGTACCCGCTGGCCGACGCCGGCTACTCGGGCTCACCCGACACCCTGCCCGCCGCCATGCTGGACGGCGACCCGGCCACCGGCTGGTCCAACGCCTTCCACAAGCCCGCCACCGCGCTGCTGCCCGCCTTCGAAGGGGCCAGGAAGGCCGACTGGGTCTCGGTGACCTGGGCCAGGAAACGCCGAGTGCGCCGCGTCGAGGCGTCCTTCACCCTCGACGCGACGCACACCCTGCCCGCCTCGATCACCGTGTCGGCCTGGGACGGCCGCCGCTTCACCCCGGTCCGCGGGGCGGAGGTCACCTGGGCCGACGCCTCCGGCGAGCCGACCGTCGTCACCTTCGACCCGGTGCGCACCTCCCGTCTGCGCCTGGATCTGGTCAGTCGGTACCCCGGGGAGGCCAGGGGCGCCCAGCGGATCGTGCTGCTCGACGTCCCGGAAGGCTGAGGCGTGGGTCTCCAGGAAGCACCGGCCGAACGGCCCGTGCCGGCCGGTGCCCGGTCACCCCCAGCCGGCACGGTATCCGTTGTACCGCCGCCGGCGCGGGCGCAGGCTGATGGCGAAGCCGACGACGCCACCGGCGATGATCCACAGGCCGGGGCCGAACGCCCGCACCCGCTCCATGATGCCGTCGAACGACGTCGCGTCGTCCTGAGCGGTCTGCGCGCCCGAGGCGATGGCGGAATTGTCGGCCGAGCCGCCCGCCTCACCGATCCTGGTGCCCGGGATGGTCACGCCGAGCGCCGTCATCGCCTTGGTCACGGGCTGGAAGAAGGTCACCCCGCCCTTGGTGCAGTCGCCGCTGCCGCCCGAGGTCACGCCGAGCGCCGTGTTCCCGACGAAGAGCGGACCGCCGCTGTCCCCGGGCTCGGCGCACACGGTGGTCTGGATCAGCCCGCTGACGCTGCCCTCGGGGTAGTTCACCGTCGCGTTCAGCCCCGTCACCTTGCCGGAGCGCAGTCCGGAGGTGGCGCCGCTGCGGAAGACCTCCTGACCCACGGTCGGGTCGGCGGCGTTGGTGATCTTCACCTGCTGGCTGTTGCCCACGTCCAGGATGCTGTTCTGGACGAGCTTGGTGTTGTCGTAGCGCACCAGGGAGAAGTCGTTGCCGGGGAAGTTGGTCTGCACGGTGGTGCCGATGCTGGTCTTGCCCGAGCTGTCCTGGAACCAGGGCGTTCCGGGCGGGCCGCAGTGCCCGGCCGTCAGGATGAAGCCGGTCTGGCCGTTGGTGACGTTGAAACCGGCCGAGCAGCGGCTGCCGTTGGTGAAGATCGGGGCCGCGCCGTTGGTCTTGGTGGTGAACGTCCCCGTGGTGCGCCGCATGCTCACCTCGTCGCCCATCGGCGCGGCCATGTCCTTCATCCGTGACCAGTCGGAGGTGGAGACGGTGCTGTCGCCCAGCACCATCACCTTGTTGGACTTCGGGTCGACCATCCAGGCGGTGCCGGCCACCCGGGGCGCCGAGCGCAGCGTCTCTGTGGCGGATTTCAGCCGGTCCATGCTGTACCGCACCCGCTTGGGCCGTGCCCCGGCCCGGCTGACCTCGTCGGCCGCGTCCGCGTCGGTCACCGCGACCACCGGCTTCCCGTCCGCGGCCACCCAGTTCCCGGCCGTACGGGACGCGCCCAGCTCGGAAACCAGCCGGCTCCCGAGATCGGTTCTTCCGCCGCCCTGGGCGTTCTCCCCGTCCAGGACCTGCGAGGAGCCGCCGCTCTCCGCCCCGTGCGCCGATCCGCCCGGTGAGGTCTGGGCGACCAGCAGTCCGCCACAGACCATGGCACCGACGGCCGCGTACCGTACTGCATGGCGCACGCCTCGCCGCGTGTGCTTCACCACCACGTCTCCTTACGTCGATCCAGCGCGTCGCCGACAACCAGAGCCAGGGCTCGGCCGGCAAGGGCCCTCCCTCTTCATACGGGCGGGATCGGCGTCGCGCTCACCGCGGAGCGCGGCTGTTGTGACGCGGCCGGGAATCGCGGTGCGGCCCGCTCACTCCGGGGCGGTCAGCGGCTCGCCGCAGCGCAGGTTCCACCGGCAGGAGCGGCCGCTCAGCGCGGTCGCCGTGAGCGGGGCGACGTCCAGCCGCCAGAAGGTCAGCGGGGGCAGGTCCAGAGCGTGGACCAGGGCGGCGCGGATCACGGCGGGTTCGGCGACGGCGAGCACCCGTCCGTCCTGCCCGGCCCTCGACTCCAGCCAGGCACCGGTCCGTTCGATCAGCTCCAGCAGCGATTCACCGCCGTGCGGCGCCGCCGCCGGGTCGGCCAGCCAGGCGGCGACGTCCTCGGGCGCCTCCCGCCCCACCTCGTCCAGGGACCGGCCGCGCCAGCGGCCCACGTCGAGGTCGCGCAGTCCGGGCGCCACCGCCGGGTCCAGGGAGAGGGCTTCCGCGGTGCCACGGCAGCGCGCCGAGGGTGCGGTGAACGTCACGTCGTGATGCGGCAGGGCGCCCGCGGCGGACCGGGCCCGCCGCGCGGCGGCCGCGTCCGGCGGGGCATCGTCGAATCGCACCTGCCGCAGGGCCGCGTTGACCGCGGGCGCCAGCAGGGTGACATGCACCACCTTGTTCCCCTTTTCCATACCATTCGCCCACGTAGGGGCGCCGCTTCCGGCGACCGCGCCGTAGCGGCGGCCGGGTGTCGCGCGTTACGGTCTCATGGAAAACGACGGCGTGACGGAAGCCCGGTGAGAACCCGGCACGGTCGCGCCACTGTGTGTCCGGTGGAAAGCCTCCTGATGCGGGGCGTCCGGCGGGCGAGTCAGACCCGGCGCCGTCGTGCGAGTACCAACAACCGGGACGCGTGTTCCCAGGAGGTCGCCATGGCTCAGCCCGCCGTTCCGGCACCCAGCGCCCATGAGGGGCGGCATCCGCTCGGACTCCCCCGCCACTGACCCACCCGCCGCGCCGGCTTCGGCTCCGCCCCGGGGGAGCCGACCCAGCCATGAACGCCCTTCGCCAGAGGAACCACCACCAGTGCCGATAGCACGTCCCGCCCGACGCGCCACCCTGTTGCTGACCGGCGCCCTGCTGCTGACCGCGTGCGGCGGCGGCCCCAAGGCGTCCGCCGGACCTTCCGGGGACGCCCCCGGATACCCGCGCACCGTGAGCGACTGCGGACAGAAGGTGCGCATCGACGCACCGCCCCGGCGGGCGGTGTCGCTCAACCAGGGCTCGACGGAGATCCTGCTCTCCCTGGGGCTCGCCGACCGGATGTCGGCCACCGCCACCTGGACCGATCCCGTCCTGCCCGGGCTGCGCACGGCGAACGCCACCGTGCCCCGGCTCGCCGACAACGCGCCCTCCTTCGAGAAGGTGCTCGCCAAGGAGCCGGACTTCGTGTCCGCGTCCTTCGAGTCCACGCTGGGCAAGGGCGGGGTGGCCACCCGTGAGCAGTTCGAGAAGCTCGGTGTGCCGACGTACGTCTCCCCCGCCGACTGCGCCAAGGACAACAGCGGGGACGGCGACGGCAGCCGCACCACCCCGCTGACCATGGGCCACGTCTACGGTGAGATCCGCGACCTGGCCAAGGTCTTCGGCGTGGAGAAGCGCGGCGACGCGCTCGTCGGCAAGCTGAAGTCCCGGGTCGCCAAGGCCACCCGGGGCATCGACGCGTCCGGCGCCTCCCTGCTCTACTGGTTCGCCAACTCCGACTCCCCCTATATGGCGGGCTGTTGCGGCGCCCCCGGCATCATCACCGACGCGGTCGGCGCGAAGAACGCCTTCGACGACGCCCATGAGGAATGGCCGCAGATCAACTGGGAGACGGTGGCCGAGCGGAACCCCGACGTCCTGGTGCTCGGCGACCTCTCCCGGAAGCAGGAGTCGGCCGAGACCGCCGCGAAGAAGATCGCGTTCCTGGAGTCCAATCCGGTCACCCGCTCGATGGACGCCGTCCGCCACAAGCGGTACGTCCTGCTCAGCGGGCAGGCCATGAATCCGTCGATCCGTACGGTCGACGGCATCGAGAAGGTGGCCGCCGCGCTGCGCCGCTTCGGTCTCGACCGGTGACCGGTACGGCTGGTACGTCCGGTACGGCCGCTGTGCGCGTACGACGGCTGCGGTACCCGGCGCTGTGGGCGGCCGGGTCCGTGGCGCTGCCGCTGTCGATCGCCTTCGCCATCACGATCGGCCCGGCCGATATCCGGGTCGGCGATGTGTGGGCCACGGTCGCGTCCCATCTGGGCTGGGGCACCACCGGGCTGACGCCGATCCGGGACGGCATCGTGTGGGATCTGCGGCTGCCGCGGACGCTGCTCGCCGCGGTGTGCGGGGCCGGGCTCGCGGTGTGCGGGGCGGTGATGCAGTCGCTGCTGCGCAACCCGCTCGCGGACCCCTTCGTCCTGGGTGTCTCCTCGGGCGCGTCCACCGGCGCGGTCGCGGTGGTGGTGCTGGGGGCCGGGGGCGGGGCGGTGTCCGTCTCGGCCGGTGCCTTCGCGGGGGCGGTGGTGTCGTTCGCGCTGGTGCTGGTGCTCAGCCAGGTGCTGGGCGGCACGACGGACCGGGTGGTGCTGTCCGGGGTGGCCGCGATGCAGTTGTTCTCGGCGCTGACGTCGTTCGTCGTGATGACGACGGCGGACGCGGAGCAGACCCGCGGAGTGTTGTTCTGGCTGCTCGGCTCGCTGGCGAACGTGGGCTGGGCCGAGGTGTGGGTGGGGCTGGCGGTGCTGGCCGTGGCGCTGCTGGTGTGCGGTGTGCACGCCCACGCGCTGGACGCGTTCGCGTTCGGGCAGGACGCGGCGGCCACCCTGGGCGTACGGGTGGCCCGCACCCGGATCGTCCTGCTGACCGTCACCGCGCTGCTGACCGCGGCGCTGGTCAGCTCGGCGGGGGCGATCGGCTTCGTCGGGCTGGTGCTTCCGCACGCCGCCCGCGCCCTGGTGGGTTCCGGACACGCCCGGCTGCTGCCGGTGACGGCGCTGACCGGAGCGGTGTTCCTGGTGTGGGTCGACACCCTGGCCCGTACCGTGCTCGACCCGCAGGAGGTGCCGGTGGGCGTGGTCACCTCGCTGATCGGCGTACCGGCCTTCGTCCTGGTCCTGTACCGCACCCGGAAGGCCGGGACGGCATGAGCGGGGACGGCATGAGTGCGGACGCGGGCGCCGGAGTGGGCCTGCGCGCGGAGCGCGTGGCGCGCGCCGCGGGCGGACGGCTGATCGTGGACGGGGTGAGCCTCGCCCCGGCGCCGGGGTCGTGCGTCGGGCTGCTGGGGCCGAACGGCTCGGGCAAGTCGACGCTGCTGCGGCTGCTGGCCGGGGTGCTGGCCCCCGCCTCGGGCGTGGTCACGCTCGACGGCCGCCCGATGGCGGATCTGCGCCGCAGGGCGGTCGCTCGCCGGATCGCGGTGGTCGAGCAGAACGCCGTCACCCAGTCCGAGCTGACCGTGCGCGAGGTGGTGGGCCTCGGCCGCATCCCGCACCGCCGCCCCTGGTCGGGGACGTCGGCGGCGGACGAGGAAGCGGTACGCCACGCCCTGGAGCGCACCGGTCTCGCGGACCGGGCCGAGCAGTCGTGGCACACCCTCTCCGGCGGTGAGCGCCAGCGGGCCCAGATCGCCCGCGCCCTCGCGCAAGCGCCCCGGGAGCTGCTGCTGGACGAGCCGACCAACCACCTCGACATCCAGCACCAGCTCGATCTGCTGGCCCTCGTGGCGGACCTGCCGGTCACCACGGTGATCGCGCTGCACGATCTGAACCTGGCGGCGATGTACTGCGACGCGCTGCTGGTGTTGCGGGAGGGGCGGGTGGCGGCCGCGGGCGCCCCGGGGGACGTCCTCACCGAGGAGCTGATCGCCGAGGTCTACGGGGTGCGCACGGCCGTCACCCCGGACGGCCCGGACGGGCGCCCGCACATCCGCTTCCTCACCAGGTGATCGGGTACCGGGTCACCCGCCGAGCGCACCTGCGGATGCACACCACCCGAATCACCGGGAGAGTCGGACTTGTCCGACATACCTGACGAGCTGGTTGGGGTGCTGCGGTATGCGTATCACCGGACTTGGACATGCAGGACTCTTCATCGAAACCGCGGCGGGATCGGTTCTGTGCGATCCCTGGGTCAACCCCGCCTTCTTCGGCTCGTGGTTTCCGTTCCCGGACAACACGGACCTGGACTGGGCGCACTACGGGCGGGCCGCGGACTATCTGTACGTCTCCCATCTGCACCGGGACCACTTCGACGCACAGAACCTGCGCCGCAATGTGCGCAAGGACATCACCGTGCTGCTGCCCGCCTTCGCCACCGATGAGCTGGAACGCGAGCTGCGCGCGCTCGGATTCACCCGGTTCCTGCGCACCGAGAGCGGAAAGCCGGTCGAGCGCGACGGCCTGCGCATCATGATCACCGCCCTCACCGGCCCCGGCGACGGCCCGATCGGCGACTCCGCGCTCTCGCTGGACGACGGCAGGACCGTGCTCCTCAACCAGAACGACGCGCATCCGCTGGACATCCCGGCGATCCGTGCGTTCGGCGAGGTCGACGCGTACTTCGTGCAGTTCTCCGGGGCGATCTGGTACCCGATGGTCTACCAGCTGCCGGACTCCGCGAAGCGGGAGTTCGCCGCCCGCAAGCGGCAGGGCCAGTTCGACCGCGCGCTGCGTTACATCGACGCGGTCGAAGCGGCACACGTCTTCCCCAACGCCGGTCCGCCGTGCTTCCTCGACGACGCGCTCTTCGAGTTCAACGGCACCGGCCGCGACGGCGAGTCCATCTTCACCGACCAGCGGGAGTTCCTGACCCAGCTCGCGCAGGCGCGGCCGGATGTCCCGGCGCATCTGCTGCTGCCGGGCACGGTCGCGGAGCCGGAGGGCACCGCCTGCAAACTCACCCATCGCCACACCGACAAGGAGATCGACCGCATCTTCGGCGACAAGCGCGCCTATCTGCGCGACTTCGCCCGCCGCCAGCGCCCGGCCCTCGCCGCCGAACGCGCCTCGCGCACCCCCGCGCTGTCGCGGAAGCGGCTGCTGGCCGAGCTGAAGCAGTGGTGGGAGCCGCTGCTGGCGCGCGCGGACCACATCTGCGCGGGAGTCGGCGGTCCCGTCCGGCTGGACGTGGGCGAGATCCCGATCGTGGTCGACTTCCCGGCGCGGGAGGTACGGGAGTGGAACGGCGAGCGCTGCCGCTACACGCTGTCCACCACGGGCGACCTGGTGGCCACCAACGTCGTCAAGCGCGAGGTCGACTGGTCCAACAGCCTGCTGCTGTCGCTGCGGTTCACCGCAAGCCGCATCGGGCCGTACAACGAGTTCCTGTACGTGTTCTTCAAGTGCCTGTCCATGGAGCGCATCGAGTACGTCGAGAACTACTACGCCTCCGGCGAGGACGACGGCCAGGACATCGAACTCGACGGCTGGCGGATCCAGCGCCGCTGCCCCCATCTGCGCGCCGACCTCGGCCGGTTCGGGCAGATCGAGGGCGATGTGCTCACCTGCACCCTGCACGGCTGGCGCTACGACCTGACCACCGGGCGCTGTCTGACGGCCGACGGCCACGACCTGCGCGCCACGCGGTGTGAGAATCCGTGAGACGACCGGGGCTCCGGCGCGTATGGGTTCGTGAACCCAGCGAAGGAGTCACACATGGCGCGCAGAAGAGCCCTCGGTCGCCCGAAGAAGCTGATGCTGCTGGTCGGCGCGGTCGCGCTGGCCGGTACGGGAGCCGGAGTGATGGCGACCAGCGGTAACGCCGACACCGGACCGAGTTCGGTCAAGTCGGCGTCGACCGCATGCGACGGTTTGACTCAGGCCCTGGCCAACAACGAGAAGTTCATCGCCGGCCAGCGGGCGAATCCGGACGCCCAGTCGGACGCCCGGATCGCCAACCGGCAGGCGGTCATCGAGGAGATCAAGCGGAAGCAGCAGGCGTCCGGTTGCGCCGTGGACGCCCCCGCCGCCGTGTCCTCGCCGGGCGGCGGGGACGCGGCCGAGGACACGGCGACCTCCGACGGCACGGCGGCTTCCGGGGACGCCGACGGCGGCGACGTGGTCTGCGCGGGCTCGACGGTCACCCTGTCCGGCGAGGGCGGAACACCGGCCGCGTCCAGCAACCAGTTCCCGGCCGGCACCAAGCTCAAGGTGACCAATCTGGACAACGACAAGTCCACGACGGTCTCCGTCACCTCGACGTCGGGCAGCTGCGCGCTGCTCAACAACGCAGCCTTCGAGCAGGTCCGTGAGCCCGGAAAGAACCTGATCCGCAACGCACGCATCGAGCGCGTGGGTTAGCCGCGCCCGCCACGAGGGCCGGCGCGAGGCCATCGGCCATCGCTCCCCCGGCCCTCCAGCGGCTGATCAACTCACCTCGCCCCGGCGGGCGGCCACCGCGGCGAGCGCCTGCCAGGCCGCCTCCGGGTGGCAGGTCTCCTCCGGGTCGCCGTTGAACGGGTCGAGCAGGACCGACTCGGCGCCCAGCCGGCGCAGTTCCTCGATGTCGTCCATGACCTGGTCGATCGTGCCCTGCCCGGCCGGGCGTTCGGGGCCGGTGACCGGCTCGTCGGTGAGCTTCAGCACCACGCGCGGGGCGAGCCCCGGCACCGGCCGGCCCAGCTCGTCCGCGATGCCCTTCATCCGGTCCAGCGCCTCGCGCAGCCAGTCGATCGTGAACCAGATGGGGTGCCACGCCTGGCCGTGCCGTACCGCCCGGCGCAGCGCGGCGTCGCTGTTGCCGCCGACCCAGACCGGTATCTCCCCGCTGCGGTAGTCCGCGTCGTTCTCCCAGGCCGTGCGGATGGTCCGGAGGGCCTCGTCGGTCAGTTTTCCGCGCTGCCCGAACTCCACGCCCAGCGCCTCGTACTCCTGCTTCGCCCATCCCACGCCGACGCCGAGGACCAGGCGTCCCCCGCTGAGCTGGTTGAGGTTGGCGGCCATACGGGCGATGAGGAGCGGATGCCGGTACGGGACGACCAGCACGGTGGTGCCCAGCCGCACCCGGTCGGTGATCCCGGCCAGCCAGGAAAGGGTGGTGAAGGGCTCGTAGAACGGGGCGGGGTACTGCTCTGCCACATCGGGGGTGACCGCGACGTGGTCCGAGACCATCAGCAGGTCGAACCCCAGCCCCTCCACGGTTTTCGCCCACTGACGCAGCACATCCGGCCGGGTGCCCGGGCCGAAGTTCGGAACGTTGACTCCTATGTCCATGCGGTCACCCTAAGCAGTGATCATGATGTCGGGGACAGCGCCCCGTGCCCCCTGCCGCGCCGCCGTCCGCGCCGCTACTCTCCCTCCGTGAATGCCACTTGGAACCCTTCCGCGCCAGGCGTGCTGCGACTGCCCTCGGGGCGGCTCATCCGCGGCCGGGGGCTGCGCCATCCCCTTCCCGAGGGGCCCGCGCCCGCCTTCGCGCTGTATCTGCTGGGCCATCAGCCGCCGCCGGTCGACTGGGAGGCCCGCTGGCTGCGCTGGCCCGACTTCCGGTGCCCGTCGGACCGCGAGGAGGCCGCCGCCGCGCTGCGCGAGGTGTGGGAGCGGGCCGCGAGCGAGCGCGTCGAGGTGGCCTGCGGCGGCGGCCGGGGCCGCACCGGCACGGCGCTGGCGTGTGTCGCGGTGCTGGACGGTGTACCGCCCGGGGACGCGGTGCGGTACGTACGGGAGCACTACGCGGCGCGCGCCGTCGAAACGCCCTGGCAGCGCCGGTATGTCACCCGGTTCGGGCAGCCCGCGGCCAGCAGGTGACCTCCGCTCTCCGCCCGGCGCCGAAACTTCGTTGAGCGCCGAAATGAGCGCGGCATAGTGTCGGCGTCATGACCAAAGCGCCGGACACCGGTTACCCAAGGGAATGGCCCGCCGTGGCGGCGGCAGCCGTCACCGTCGTCTTGTGGGCCTCGGCCTTCGTTTCCATCCGCAGCGCGGGCTCGGCCTATTCGCCCGGCGCCCTGGCGCTGGGGAGACTGCTCGCCGGGTCGGTGGCGCTGAGCGCGATCAGCCTGATACGGCGGGTCGGGTGGCCGCCCCGCGCCGCCTGGCCGGGGATCGCCTGCTCGGGTTTCCTGTGGTTCGGCGTCTACATGATGGCGCTCAACTGGGGTGAGCGGCTGGTCGACGCGGGCACGGCGGCGATGGTGGTCAACATCGGCCCGATCCTCATCGCGCTGCTGAGCGCCAAGCTGCTGGGCGAGGGGCTGCCGCGGCCGCTGCTGTGGGGGATGGCGGTGTCCTTCTGCGGCGCGGTCGTCGTGGGGGTCTCGATGTCCGGTTCGGGCGGCGCGTCCGTCCTCGGTGTGCTGCTGTGCGTGGTGGCCGCGGTGTCGTACGCGAGCGGTGTCGTCTCCCAGAAGCCGGCGCTGCGGCACGGCGGGGCGCTCCAGGTGACCACGTTCGGCTGTCTGATCGGGACGGTGACCTGTCTGCCCTTCGCCGGGACGCTGGTGTCGGAGGCTGCGCGCGCCCCGCTGTCCGCGACGCTCAACATGGTCTATCTGGGGCTGTTCCCGACCGCGCTCGCCTTCACCACCTGGGCCTTCGCCCTGGCCCGCACGACCGCGGGCCGGATGGGCGCCACCACCTATGTGGTACCGGCCCTGGTGGTGCTGATGTCCTGGCTGGCGCTGGACGAGGTGCCGGGCGCGCTGACGCTCGCGGGCGGCGCCCTGTGCCTGGCCGGGGTCGGGGTCGCCCGCCGCCGTCCGCGCCCGGCGGGCTCGACGGTCGTTGCCACCGGCGGCCACACGGCCAGGGAGACGTCTCCGGCCGATTAGCCGGTGAGCCGCATACCGGCATCAGGCACCCGCTAGCAGCTTCGGGCTCAGCACCGGCGCGATCCGGCCGTTGTGCCCGGGCTGCTTGGCACACTTTTCTGCATGAAATCGATCACTTCCCGCTCGCTATAGTCCGAATGTGACCGGTATCGCAGAGAAGAATCCACTCCGCCGCGGATGAGCGCGATGCGCGGGGGTACCCATCGCTTCATGGACACAAACGAGCAAACCTTGCTCACGCCCGATCTGCCGCCCGTGGTCGACGTACCGGATCTGACGTTCTCCAGTGGACGTCGCAACACCACGTCCCCGGGTACGGCGGAGCGGAACGGCGAAAAGGAATCCCCCGCACCCTCCTCCACCCCCCAGCAGCGCCCCCTCGCGGCGTAAAGTCCCGCAACTCGGGCACTGAGCAGGCATGCGCCTTGCAGTGCTCGACATAGGTTCACGTGCCGTTCATCTGAAAATCGCCGACCTCGTTCCGGGCGGACCGCCCGAGCCGGTGACCACGCTCAAGCAGTCGGTCCATCTGGCCGAGGCGACCGACCACCAAGGCGTGATCAGCCAGGACGCCATCGGGCGTCTGGTCGGCGCCGTGACCGAGAGCGAAGCGGTCGCTGCGGCGTACCACGTCGACGACCTGGTTCCCTTGGCGACCTCCGCGGTGCGTGACGCGGCCAACCGGACGGCCGTTCTCGCCGCGATCGAGAACGCGACCGGAATCCGGGTGCGCTTCTTCAGCGGTGAGGAAGAGGCCCGCCTGACCTTCCTGGCCGCGCGCGGCTGGCACGGCTGGTCGGCCGGGCAGATGCTGCTGCTCGACATCGGCGGCGGCTCGATGGAGCTGGCCTGCGGCAGCCGTACGGAACCCGCCGTGGCGCTCTCGCTGCCGCTCGGGGCCGGCCGGCTCACCCGCCACCACCTGCCCGACGAGGCGCCGGTGCACAAGCGGGACGTGGCGCGGTTGCGCCAGTATGTGCGTGCCGTTCTCACGGAGGCCACGGTCGACCTGCGCGACCAGCCGGTCCCCACCTCCGCGATCGCCACGTCGAAGACCTTCGCCCAGCTCGCGCGGCTCGCCGGAGCCCCCAGGCCGACGGCCGGGGCACCCGGCCGCGCCACCCTGACCCGCTCCGATCTGCGGCAATGGATTCCCCGGCTGGCGGCCAGATCCGATGCCGAGCGCGCCCGGCTGCCGGGCATCTCCGCGTCCCGGGCCCATCAGTCGCTCGCCGGGGCGATCGTGGCCGAGGCCGCCATGGAGGTGCTGGACGTGCAACGGGTCACCATCTGTCCCTGGGCCCTGCGCGAGGGGATCCTGCTGGACCGGCTGGCCGCGCTCGGCGCGCAGCCGCTCCCCGCGGCGGCCGTGCCGAGGGCCCGTAACCACGCCCTCCACCGGCTGCACACCGTCTCGTGATCGCCCGCCCTGTTTCCGCCCGATCCCCCGGGATGATCGCGTGGGCCCGGGGCGTTATGCGGTGCGGACATCTTTGTCGACGACGATGGGGACGGATGACATGCCGATTCAAGGCGAGTACGAGCCGAGCCCGACCCAGTGGGTGCGCGATCAGGTCGAGCTGATCGAGAGTTCCGGTGGCACCCGGGGCACGACGATGCGGGACATGCCCGTCATCGTGCTGACCACGCGCGGAGCGAAGAGCGGGAAGATCCGCAAGACTCCGCTGATGCGGGTGGAGCACGAGGGCAGGTACGCGGCGGTGGCCTCGCTCGGCGGCGCCCCCAAGCACCCCGTCTGGTACCACAACGTGCTGGCCGACCCCCGCGTCGAGCTGCGCGACGGGCCGGCGGTGTGGGACATGATCGCCCGCGAGGTCACCGGCGAGGAGAAGGCGCTGTGGTGGCGGCGCGCGGTCGAGGCGTTCCCGGACTACGC
This sequence comes from Streptomyces sp. NPDC007983, assembly GCF_042958345.1. NCBI lineage: Bacteria > Bacillati > Actinomycetota > Actinomycetes > Kitasatosporales > Streptomycetaceae > Streptomyces > Streptomyces sp. NPDC007983. Next base: position 463,952 of record NZ_JBIBJI010000008.1, on the reverse strand, counting down.
CGACTACCAGGAGAAGACCACGCGCGAGATCCCCGTCTTCGTCCTGGAGCCCGCGGACACTCCGCACTGAGCCCTTGACGCTGGTGGGCGGGGGCACGGCCGCCGAGCCGTGCCCCCGCCCACCGCGTGACGGCCTCCGCCCGGCCATCACACAATATTCACGCAACCGGACCCGCGGGACGACGGTGATATGCGTCCTCGCGACAAGGGAAACCGGAGGTTAGGCTCGGGTGGCACACCTGCACCACGGCACGAAGGAAGTACCTCAGCATGACCACCGCGAACAAGGGCGACCTGTCCCCGATCTACGACAGTCTCATAGCGGAACAGGGCGACGTTCCCGCCGAGGCGCGGGAAGCGGCCGAGGAGATTCAGCGGGAGGCCGCCGAGGCCCTCGACTGGAGTCGGCTGCGTCCCGGCCAGGACTCCCACCCGCACCAGCAGAGCGAGTGACGAGGAGTCCGTACCGCCTCACCCCCAGCGGGTCTTCGGATACGACAACGACAACCGCGCGGCCCGGGGCTCCGGCCGTCGGGCCACGCAAACAGCGCGAAGGCACCGGACCACCACGCGCAGTGACCTCCCTCTTCGATAAGATCCGGGCGACGCACCGGACTTGAAGGCGTCGCACACTTATCGCATGAGGGGAATCTGGTGACTACAGGGGTAGAGACATTCGAGTTTCAGGTCGAGGCGCGCCAGCTCTTGCAGCTGATGATCCATTCGATCTACTCGAACAAGGATGTCTTTCTGCGGGAGCTCATCTCCAACGCCTCCGACGCCCTGGACAAGCTGCGGCTGGAATCCCTCCGGGACGGGGACCTGGAGGCGGACACCTCCGATCTGCATATCGCGCTGGAGGTCGACAAGGAGCAGCGCACGCTGACCGTGCGCGACAACGGCATCGGCATGTCGCACGATGACGTGGTGCAGCTCATCGGCACGATCGCGAACTCCGGCACCGCGAAATTCCTCAAGGAGCTGAAGGAGTCGCAGGACGCGGCGGCATCGCAGGACCTCATCGGGCAGTTCGGGGTGGGCTTCTACTCCAGCTTCATGGTCGCCGACGAGGTGACGCTGCTGTCCCGGCGCGCGGGCGAGAGCCAGGGCACCCGCTGGGTGTCCAGCGGCGAGGGCACGTACACCATCGAGCCGGTCGAGGACGCGCCCCAGGGCACCGCGGTCACGCTGCGGCTCAAGCCCGAGGACACCGAGGACCACCTCTACGACTACGCCTCCCCGTGGAAGATCCGGGAAATCGTCAAGCGGTACTCGGACTTCATCACCTGGCCGATCCGCATGGCCGGGGAAAGCGCCACCAGCACGTCCGAGGACGACAGCACCTCCGAAGACGACGGCACACCCGAACTCGAGACGATCAACTCGATGAAGGCGTTGTGGGCCCGCCCCCGGGGCGAGGTCACCGACGACGAATACAACGAGTTCTACAAGCACATCAGCCACGACTGGAACAACCCGCTCGAAACCATCCGCATGCAGGCGGAGGGCACCTTCGAATACCAGTCGCTGCTGTTCATTCCCTCCCGCGCACCGCAGGACCTGTATATGCAGGACCGTAAGCGGGGTGTGCAGCTCTACGTCAAGCGCGTCTTCATCATGGACGACTGCGAAGCGCTGATGCCGGAATATCTGCGCTTCGTCAAGGGTGTCGTCGACGCCGCGGACCTTTCACTGAATGTCTCGCGCGAGGCCCTCCAGCAGGACCGCCAGATTCAGCTGATGCGCCGCCGGCTGGTCAAGAAGGTGCTGTCGACGGTGAAGGACATGATGTCCGACAACGCCGAGCGGTACGCGACCTTCTGGAAGGAGTTCGGCCGCGTCCTCAAGGAAGGTCTGCTGGGCGATTTCGAGAACCGGGACGCGATCCTGGAGGTCTCCTCGTTCGGCTCGACGCATGACGCGGAGCAGCCGACCACGCTCCGGCAGTACGTGGAGCGCATGAAGGACGGGCAGGAGCACATCTACTACATGACGGGCGAGTCCCGCTCGATCGTGGAGAATTCGCCCCATATGGAGGCGTTCCAGGCCAAGGGGTACGAGGTACTGGTCCTCACCGACCCCATCGACGAGCTGTGGGTCGACGCCGTCCCCGAGTTCGAGGGCAAGCAGCTGCGGTCGGTCGCCAAGGGGCAGGTCGACCTCGACGACGAGGACGAGTCGAGCGAGGGCGGGCCCGAGCGCGAGCAGCAGAAGAAGGACTTCGCCGATCTGCTGTCCTGGATGACGACGACGCTGAGCGAGCAGGTCAAGGAGGTGCGGCTGTCCTCCCGCCTCACCACCTCCCCGGCCTGCATCGTCGGCGACACCCACGATGTCACTCCGGCCCTGGAGAACATCTACCGCGCGATGGGGCAGAACGTGCCCCAGATCAAGCGCATCCTGGAGCTGAACCCCACGCATCCGCTGGTCAGCGGGTTGCGCGCGGCCCACGGTGAGCGCCCGATGGACTCCGGCCTCGCGGAGACGGCCGAACTCCTCTACGGGATGGCCCTGCTCGCCGAGGGCGGGGAACTGAGCGACCCCTCGCGCTTCATCAAGCTGATGGCCGGCCGCCTGGAGCAGACGCTGTGACCCACGCCCTCCCGGTGGGCCGTGGCGACGGCCCACCGGGAGGGCTTTTTGCCGGACCGGCAATTTCCCTCCGCTTCTCCCCGGCCGCCATCGCATGATCGTGGCGTTGCGGGGCCGCCGGGCCCCGGCGGCTCAGGGAGGATCCATGCACCACCGGCTGGTCGACGTTCCGGATGCCCGTATCCATGTGGTGGAGGAGGGCTCCGGCCCCCTGGTCCTCCTGATCCACGGCTTCCCCGAGACGTGGCGCTCCTGGCGCCATCAGCTCCCCGCGCTCGCCGCGGCCGGGTATCGCGCGGTGGCCCTCGACGTACGCGGCTACGGCCGCTCCTCCAAGCCCCACGACGTGGCGGCGTACCGCATGCTCGCCCATGTCGCCGACAACGTCGGCGTGGTCCGCGCCCTCGGCGAGGAGACCGCCGTGGTCGTGGGCCACGACTGGGGCTCCCCCATCGCCGCGAACTCCGCGCTGCTCAGGCCCGATGTCTTCACCGCCGTGGGGCTGCTCGGCGTGCCGTACGCGCCCCGGGGCGGTCCACGGCCCAGCGAGATCTTCGCGCGGATCGGCGGGGACGAGGAGTTCTACGTCGGCTATTTCCAGCAGCCCGGGCGGGCCGAGGCGGAGATCGAGCCCGATGTGCGCGGCTGGCTCGCCGGGTTCTACGCCGCGCTCTCGGGCGACACGGCACCCTCCCCCGACGGCGGCAGCCCCTTCTTCATCCCGCGGGGCGGGCGGATGCGGGACCGCTTCCCGGACGGCCCGCGGCCCGCCTGGCTCACCGAGGCCGACCTCGACGCGTGCGCGGCGGAGTTCGAGCGGACCGGGCTGACCGGGGCGCTGAATCGCTACCGCAACGCCGACCGCGACTGGGAGGATCTCGCCGCGTGGGACGGGGCACCGCTCACCCAGCCCTCGCTGTTCCTGGCCGGGGAGCGGGACGCCTCGCTCGGCTGGCTGGCCGACGCCATCGCCGCCTACCCCACCACCCTCCCCGGCCTGGTGTCCTCGCATCTCCTCGACGGCTGCGGCCACTGGGTGCAGCAGGAGCGCGCGGAAGAGGTCAACCGGCTGCTGATCGCATGGCTGGGGGCGCTCGGCTGAGGACGTCTCAGCCGAGGTGTTCGGCGGGCGGAGCCGCGGCGCGGATCAGCTGGCGCAGCGCGTCGTAATAGACGCGGTGGTCGGTCATGGCGGGCAGCACCACGTCCAGCTGCCGCGTCAGCACCGGGAACTCCTCGGGATCCAGCGCGGCGAGCGCCGTACGCGCCGTGGCCAGGGCCCGCTTCTCGTCGCGGTGGTCGACGAAGGCGACGGCGCCGAGGGTGAGCAGATACAGCCGGCGGTATACCTGGACGGCCGCCGCCGGTGTCATCCCGGCGGCGATGCTCTGGGCGAGCTGTGGCTCCACCAGGCGGCTCAGCAGCTGTGGGTCGAACCAGGAGCGGCCCGCGCGCAGCGCCGCCAGCCCCGGGTGCCGGATCAGCACCTCGTAGAGCGCGGTGAAGCGGGCCTCGGTGGCGTCGGCCCAGTCGGTGTCCCGCGGTACGTGGGGCAGCAGCGTGGCCACGTGGTCGGCGCAGGCGTTCAGCAGTCCGTCGAAGTCGCCGCAGCGGCGGAAGACCGTGGCGTGCGAGACGTCGAGGCGCTGTGCCACCGCCCGGAAGCTCAGGGCCTCGGGGCCCTCCTCGTCGATGACCGACAGGGCCGCCACCGCGATGGTGTCCAGGGCGGGTGGCTCGGCCGCGGTGGTCCGCTTCTTCCTCACGGGCGCTTCTTCCTCACGGGCGCTTCTTTCCCACGGGCCTTTTTCCCCCGGTCTTCTTCTCAAGGATCAGGGTGTAACAGTGGTTGTTACAGTGTATCGCGTGGTTACTCATCAAGATGTACAGGCCGCGGGGCGGCGCGTCGCGGGGCACCTTCGGCCCATCGCGCTCGCCCCGGTGGACGAGGGAGCCTTCGGCGGCGCCGAGGGCTGGCTGGCACTGGAATTCCTGCAGCACACCGGATCCTTCAAGGCGCGCGGGGCGTTCAATTTCATCGGCAGCCACGTCGAGGCGGGCTCCGTTCCGGACGCGGGTGTCGTCATCGCCTCCGGCGGCAACGCCGGGCTGGCCTGCGCCTGGGCGGCGGCTCGGCACTCCGTGACAGCCACGGTGTTCGTGCCCGAGACGGCACCCGCGGTCAAGGTCGGCAGGCTGCGGGCACTCGGGGCGGATGTGCGCCAGGTCGGCCGGGAGTACGCCGAGGCGCTGGACGCCTCCCGCGCGTACGCCGCCGAGACCGGCGCGCTGGAGTCGCACGCCTACGACCATCCGCTGATCGCGGCCGGTGCGGGCACCGTGATGGAGGAGATTCTGCGGTGCCGCCCGGACCTGGACACGGTGGTCGTGTCGGTCGGGGGCGGCGGGCTGTTCACCGGGGTCGCGGCGTCCGCGCTGGAGCACGGCGTCCGGGTGGTGGCCGTGGAGCCGCGCGGCTCCCGCGCGCTCAACGCGGCGCTGGAGGCCGGGGAGGTGGTCGACGTGCCCGTGGATTCGGTCGCGGCGGACTCGCTGGGGGCGCGGCGCGCGGCGCCGATGGCGCTGGAGTGGGCGCGCGAGGACGGGGTGCGGTCGGTGCTCGTGTCCGATCAGGCGATCGTCTCGGCGCGGCAGGCGCTGTGGGACGACCGCCGGATCGCGGTGGAGCACGCCGCGGCGACGGCGCTGGCGGCGGTGCGGTCGAGGGCGTACGAGACCCGGCCGGGCGAGAAGGTGGCGGTGCTGCTGTGCGGGGCCAACACCGACCCGGGGGACCTGGCGCGCCCGTAGTCGCGAGGAGTCCGGCCCGCCCCTGTCCCGAGTGCGGGGGAAGGGGCGGGTGCGGCCGGTGGCCGTCTACTCCCCCGCGTACGCCTTCCGCAGTGCGGCGATGTCGAACTTGACCATCGACATCATGGCCTCCATGGCGCGCTTCGCCTTCGCCGGGTCGGAGTCGGCGATCATCTCCGTGAGGACCTCGGGGACGACCTGCCAGGACACCCCGAACTTGTCCTTCACCCAGCCACACGCGACCTCCTGGCCGCCGCCCTCCAGGAGCCGGTCCCAGTAGTAGTCGACCTCCTCCTGGTCGGCGCAGTGGATCTGGAAGGAGATGGCCTCGTTGAAGGTGAACTCCGGCCCGCCGTTGAGCCCGACGAACTTCTGGCCGTTGATCTCGAAGTCCACGGTCAGCACCGAGCCGGGGGTGCCGGGGCCGGCCTCGGTGTGGCGGACGGTCCGGCCGAGCTTGCCGTCCTTGAAGATCGAGACGTAGTGCTGCGCCGCCTCTTCGGCCCGGCCGTCGAACCACAGGCATGTGGTGAAACCGTCGCTGGCCATCGGTGCCTCCTGCTGGTGGGAGTGTTTACCTTTACCGACCGGCGGCGCGCGGCAAACTCATCGCTCCTCGGCGCACTGTTTTCCGGTGAGATACGCGTGCAGCCGGCCGGCGCCTTCGAGCATGGCCGTGGTGCGCCGGGTCAGCCCCTCCCGGCGCTCGGCGACGGCCTCGCGCAGGGCGGCGCTGCTGCCGGTGCGGCGCAGCCCCTCCAGGACGGGCCGGATCCGGTCCAGCGGGTAGCGGTCCTGCCGCAGCATATGGATCATCCGGGCGTCCCGGACGTCGGCCGGGCCGAAGGTGCGGTACCGGGTGCCGCGCTCCCGCTTCGGGACCAGCAGCCCGGCCGACTCCCACACCCTGAGCGCGGAGGTGCGGACGCCGAGGTACGCGGCCACTTCGCCGATGCGCAGGCCGCCCCGCGGTACGTCCAGGGCCTCGGGGGTCTGCCCGGCGACCGCTTCGAGCGCCTCGCCCGCGGCCCGCAGCGACAGTCGCTGGTCGTGCACGGCCGCGTGGGCGGCGTCCACGAGGCTGAGCGCCAGGGGTACGTCCCCGGCGTGCACCGCCCGCATGACCTCCCGGGCCGTCTGCTGTCCGTACCCCGGGACGAGCGCGTCGTAGGTGACCAGCGCCCGGCGGTGGCGGGTGTCGAGCCTGCGGTAGCCGGCCGGGGTGCGGGGCGCCGGGGGCAGGATCCCCGCGTCGACGTAGTTGCGGATCTGCTGGGTCGAGACTCCGGCCGAGCGCGCCAGATCGATGGGGCGCAGCGGTGTTTCAGTGCGGCTCATGGGGTGAGCCTACCCGCGCTTGTTTCAGGGCGAGTTGAGGGTTTTCCACCCTCACTGCCCGTCAAGGCGGCACCGGATGGTGAAAAGTCTCTACGCGACACTTCAATGAAACACTTGAAGGCATGGATGTCAGCGACAGCGACGATGTACGACACCACCACGCCGCGGACGGCCACGATGTGATCCAGGTCCGCGGGGCCAGGGAGAACAATCTGCGGGGCGTCTCCCTCGACATACCCAAGCGGCGGCTCACCGTCTTCACCGGAGTCTCCGGGTCCGGGAAGTCCTCGCTCGTCTTCGACACGGTCGCCGCGGAGTCACAGCGGCTGATCAACGAGACCTACACGGCGTTCGTGCAGAACTTCATGCCGACGCTCGGCCGCCCGGACGTCGACGCGCTGCGCAATCTCAGCGCCGCGATCGTCGTCGACCAGGAGCGGATGGGCACCAACTCCCGTTCCACCGTGGGCACCGCCACCGACGCCCACACCATGCTGCGGATCCTCTTCAGCCGGATCGGCACCCCGTATGTGGGCCCGCCGCTTGCCTTCAGCTTCAACACGGCCGAGGGCATGTGCCCGCGGTGTGAGGGGCTGGGCCGGGTATCGGAGATCGACATCGGCCAACTGGTCGACCGGGAGCGGTCGTTGAACCAGGGGGCGATCACCGTCCCCGGATTCGGGGTGGACTCGTGGTACTGGCAGCTCTTTGCGCACTCCGGCCTTTTCGACCCCGATGCCCGGCTCGGGGCCTACACCCCGGAGCAGTGGGAGGACTTCCTGCACAAGCCCGCCACCAAGATCAAGGTGGGGAAGAACAACCTGACCTACGAGGGGCTGGTCACCAAGGTCCGGCGGCTGTACCTGGCCAAGGACCGGGAGGCGATGCAGCCGCAGGCGCGCGCGTTCGCGGACCGGGCGGTCGCGCTCGCCCGCTGTCCCGAGTGTGACGGCTCCCGGCTGAACGAGGCCGCCCGGTCCTGCGCGGTCGGCGGCCGCACCCTGCCGGAGTGCTCAGCCATGCAGATCAGCGACTTGGCCGCGTTCGTCCGGGGCATCCGGGACGACGCGGTCGGGCCGGTCCTGGAAACCCTGCGCGGCACACTGGACTCGCTGGTGGAGATCGGTCTCGGATATCTGAGCCTGGACCGGGAGTCCGGCACGCTCTCCGGTGGCGAGGCGCAGCGGGTGCGGATGGTCCGCCACCTCGGTTCGAGTCTGTCGGACGTGACGTACGTCTTCGACGAGCCCACCGTCGGACTGCATCCGCATGACATCCGGCGGATGAACACCCTGCTGCTCCAGCTGCGCGACAAGGGCAACACGGTGCTGGTGGTGGAGCACAAGCCCGAGACGATCCAGATCGCCGACCATGTGGTGGATCTGGGCCCCGGGGCCGGTGCGGCGGGCGGGCAGATCACCTACGCGGGCGATCTGGCCGGCCTGCGGGCCTCGGGCACCCTGACGGGCGACTACCTCGGCCACCGGGTGAGCCCGCGCGACAAGGTGCGGAAGCCCCGCGGGCACCTGCCGATCACCGGTGCCCGGCTGCACAATCTGCGGGACGTCGATGTGGACATCCCCCTCGGGGTGCTCACCGTCGTCACCGGGGTCGCCGGGTCCGGCAAGAGTTCCCTGATCCATGGGTCGCTCGGCGGACGCGACGGGGTGATCGTCGCCGACCAGTCGGCGATCCGTGGCTCACGCCGCAGCAACCCTGCCACGTACACGGGGCTGCTGGACCCGATCCGGTCGGCGTTCGCCCGGGCCAACGGGGTGAAGCCGGGGCTGTTCAGCGCCAACTCAGAGGGGGCGTGCCCCCGTTGCAAGGGCATCGGCCTGACCTACACCGATCTCGCGATGATGGCCGAGGTGGCGTCGGTGTGCGAGGAGTGCGAGGGCAGGCGGTTCAAGGCGGAGGTGCTGGCGTACCGGCTGCGCGGGCGCAGCATCGGCGACGTGCTCGCCATGTCGGTGGCCGAGGCGCGGGAGTTCTTCACCACCGGGCAGCCGCGGGTGATCCTGGACCGGCTGATGGCGGTGGGTCTCGGCTATCTCGGGCTCGGCCAGCCGCTCACCACCCTGTCCGGTGGTGAGCGGCAGCGGCTCAAGCTCGCCATCCACATGGCGAGGAACGGCACGACGTACGTACTGGACGAGCCGACGACCGGGCTGCATCTGGCCGATGTGGACCAGTTGCTGGCGCTGCTCGACCGGCTGGTGGACGACGGCAACACGGTCGTCGTCATCGAGCATCACCAGGCGGTGATGGCGCACGCGGACTGGATCGTCGACCTGGGCCCGGGGGCGGGCCATGACGGCGGCCGGGTGGTGTTCACCGGGACGCCCGCCGACCTCGTGGCCTCCGGTACGTCGCTGACCGCCACGCATCTGCGGGAGTACGTCGGCGGGTAGCCGCCGGGTGTCACCGGGGCGGTGGCGGGGGTGCGGGGGCGCCCGCGGGCGGGGCGATCTTCGGGTACGACGCGCTCCGGCCCGGGGCGTCCGCCACCGCCCCCGCGTCCGCGGCCGCCGTGTCCCTGGGCATCAGGGCATCGCGGGCGGCGCCCGGGTCCCAGCCCGTGTCGACCACGCGCTTCTGCACCAGGACGGCGGCGCCCAGCACCGCCAGGCCGATGAGCAGGATGAGGGCGATCCCCACACCGCCACCGGCCTTGCCCGCGTTGCCGATGAGCGCGCCGAGCCAGCCGAAGTCGGCGTCGCCGAAGGTGGTGTTCTGCTGCCCGAACGCGCCGAGCACCTTGAGCAGCAGGGCGGGCAGGAAGGTGATGAGCACACCGTTGAGGAACGCCCCCACGGCGGCACCGCGCCGGCCGCCGGTGGCGTTGCCGTAGACGCCCGCCGCGCCGCCGGTGAAGAAGTGCGGCACCAGGCCCGGCAGGACCAGCGCGAGCCCGAACGCCGGGTTGAACACCCAGGTGAGCAGCGCCAGGCTGACCAGGCCGCCGGTGAAGCTGGAGAGGAAGCCGATGAGCACGGCGTTCTGCGCGTACGGGAAGACGATCGGGGCGTCCAGGGCGGGCAGCGCGCCCGGCACGACCTTGCTCGCGATGCCCTGGAAGGCGGGCACGAGTTCGCCGAGGATTGTCCGCACACCGAAGAGGATGACCGCGACGGCGATGCCGAACTGCAGGCCCTGCATCACCGACTGCATCACATAGTTGCCGGTGTCCGTGGCCGCTGTTCCGGTGCCGGTGGCGAACGCCTCGAAGGCCGTCTTCTGCCCCGCCTTGAGGAGGAAGAGCACCGCCATCACCACATAAATGAACAGCATGGACAGGGCGGTGGCCACCATCGAGTCGCGCAGGAAGCGCAGTCCCTCGGGGAGCTTCATCTCCTCGGTGCTGCGGCTGCGCTTGCCGACCACCTTCCCGGCCGCGCCCGCCACCACGTAACCGGCCGTGCCGAAGTGGCCGATGGCGACGGTGTCGTTCCCTGTGACCCGCTTGGTCCAGGGGTGGGCGAAGGCGGGCATGGCCACCAGCATGATGCCGAGCAGCACGCCGCCGACCGCCACCACGACGACGGTGGACTGGCCGGCGCCCGCCAGCACCACGGTCAGCAGGGTGGCCATGAACAGCATGTGGTGTCCGGTCAGGAATACATAGCGCAGCGGCGTGAACCGGGCCAGCAGCAGGCTGACCACGAAGCCCAGGATCATCAGCCAGGCGACGCGCGACCCGAACTGTGCCTGGGCGATGCCGACGATGGCCTCGTTGGTCGGGATCACGCCGTGCGCGCCGGTGACGCCCTGGATCATCGTGCCCAGCGGGGCGAGGGAGTTGGTGACCAGCCCCGCGCCCGCTCCGATGAGCAGAAAGCCGAGGGTCGCCTTGATGGCACCGCCGATGATCTGCCCGGTTGTCTTCTTCATCGCGATGAGCCCGATGGCGGTGATGATGCCGATCAGATACGCGGGTTCGCTCAGGATCTCGTTCACGAGAAACTTCGCGGGTGTTACGAGCCAGCCCATGATTCTTCCACTGTTCCCGTCAGCTCGGTCAGACGTCGTACGTGTCCCGGAGCACCGCGTCGACCTCCGCGGTGCTCGTGAAGTCCTGAACCACCTTCACCGGCCGTCCCACATCGCCCAGGGTCCGGGCGATCTCGCGGGAGGTGAGCAGGGCCACGGCCTCGGACGCCTTGCCCTTCGCGGAGATGGTGTCGGTGGCCTCCACGGTGACGTACGCCGACCACCCCCAGCGGTCCAGCACCTGCTCCAGGGTGTTCTTGAGGAAGAGGCTCGTGCCCACGCCGTTGCCGCACACCGTGAGGATCTTGTGCAGCGAGGGCCCGGCCGCCGTGGGCTTCCCGGCGGCGGGGGCGGGCCGTTCGTCGTCGCCGCCCAGTACGGCGCGCAGCGCCTCGGGGGTGGGCGCCGCGGCGAGGGCCGCCGTTGCGCCGGGGTCGCCGAGCAGCCGGGCCAGGCTCGCCATCGCGGAGGTGTGCGCGCCGGAGTCGGTGGCGGCGAGGGCCACGACCAGGGTGACCGGGTCGTTGGTCTCGTGGCCGAACGCGACGGGTTCGGCCAGGCGCACCCAGGACATGCCGGTCGCGTGTACGGCGGGAGAGGGCCGGGCGTGGGCGAACGCCACGCCGGGCGCGACGACGATGTACGGCCCGTTCTCCTCGACGCTCGCGATCATCTCGGCGGTGTACTCGGCGGTGGTGCGGCCCGCTTCCACCATGAGTCCGCCGGCGATCGCTATCGCCTCACGCCAGTCCGCCGCCCTCGCGTCGAGCCGCACGGACTCGACGGGGAGCAGATCTATCAGTTCGTCCATGGCGCGAAATCCTCGCATCCCCGCCCTGCGTCCCAGGTGGCGAGGGGTCCTCGAGGTGCGGCCGCCCGCCGAGGCGGGAGCCGGCCCAGCCCAGCAGGAAGCCCACCGGGATGGTGATCAGGCCCGGGTTGCGCAGCGGGAACCAGTGGAAGTCGCGGTCGGGGAAGACCGCGAGGGCGCCGCCCGAGACGGCCGGGGAGAACACGATCGTGAGGAGGGTCAGCCCGAGGCCGCCGTACATCGCCCAGCGCATTCCGGCCACCGTGAAACCGCGCCACATCGTCCCGTACAGCAGGACCGGCAGCAGCGCGGAGGCGGCGGCCGTGAAGGTGAAGGAGATCAGGACCTGGCGGTTCCAGTGCTGCGTCACGAGCGCGAGGGCGACGGCCACCACGCCGACGCACACGATCGCCGCGCGGGCCGCGGCGAGTTCACGGACCGGGGAGAGCCGTTCCGGGAGCACGACCTTGGCCAGCACATCGTGGGCGAGGGAGGCCGCGGCGGCGAGGGTGAGCCCCGCGACGGCCGCGAGTGTGGTGATGACGACCGCGCAGGCGATGAGGGTGAACAGCAGGCTGCGGTGGGCCGCGGCGTCGGGGTCGAGCGCGCGGGTGAGCAGCAGCAGGGAGTTGGTGCCGGTGGGGTCGGCGGCGCGCAGCGCCGGGAGCCCGACGATGGCCGTGGCGCCGGCGCCGACGACGACGATCAGCGCGCCCAGCGCGGCGACGGCGCCGACGGCCCAGGTCGTGGCGGCGCGGGCGGCGCGGGCGCCGCGGATCGGGTGGAGCCGCATGGTGATGTGCGGCAGGCAGGCCGCGCCGACGGCCAGGGTGAGCTGGACGCTGATGACGTCCAGCTTGCCGGTGAAGGAGTCGCCGAACTGGCGGCCGGACTCCCAGAAGGCGTCGCCGTAGCCGCTCTTGTCGGCCGCAGCGCCGAAGAGGCTCGCCGGGTTCCAGTCGAAGCGCTTGACGACCAGCACGGCGAGCAGGATGAACGCGCCCAGCAGGATGACGGTCTTGAGGATCTGGATGAAGCCGGTGCCCTTCATCCCGCCGAGGGCGGCGTAGCAGACCATGAGGGAGCCGATGAAGATGGTGCAGCCGGTGACCGACGCGGTGCCGGGGATGCCGATCAGCAGGGACATCATGTCGCCCGCGCCGTTGAGCTGGACGGTGAGCAGCGGCATGGTGACCGCCAGCACCAGGACGGCGGTGCCGATACGGGCCGGGCGCTCGCTCAGCCGCTCGGACAGCACATCGCCCAGGGTGTACCGGTCGCGTCCGCACAGGGGCCCGGCCATCACCAGCATGAACAGCAGGATCGAGACCACGGTGGACATGGTGATGAGGACGCCGTCGAATCCGGCGATGGCGATGGTGCCGGTGGTGCTGAGGACGGTGGCGGCCGAGATGTAGTCGCCCGCGATGGCCAGGCCGTTCTGCATGGGGCCGAGCGCGCCGGTGCCGACGTAGAACTCGGAGGGGTCGTCGCTGTCGGTGGCCGCCAGGATGCAGAGCAGGAACGATACGGCGACAAAGCAGGCGAACAGCACGAACGCCAGGGTTCTGGGCTCGAAGTCGCCGCTCATCGCTCCCTCTCGTAGGTGTCCTCGGCGGGGGCGCGTCGCTCGGCCCGGACGAGAACGGTGACCAGGACCGCCGCGTCGGCGCCTACCAGCAGGGCGCCCACCGTGAAACCGCCGCCCGCTCCGACGTCGATCCCCCCGCCCGCGGTGCAGTTGACCACCACGGCGGCCAGATGGCAGGCCAGCGCGGCGCACGCGGCCCGCGCCGTCCACGGCCACGGCCGCCGCCACCGTGGGGAGCGCCGCGCCCGGCGCTCGCCACGGTGGCCGGAGCGGGAGTCGGGGTGGTCCGGATGGAAACCGGGGTGGTCCGGACGGGAGTCGGGGTGCGGGCCGGGGCGGGGACCCATCGCCTCCGGCGGCCGCGGTGGCATGACCTCGGCGGTGCGCACCGGGCGCGGTTGTGTGGCCTGCCCCCATGCGTGATCGGACATGTCGTGCTCCTCGTGGCGGATCCGTCCGGTACGGGTGGACGGGACCGCCACGACAGCAGCTCACCGGGACCGCCGTACAGCCCGTCGAGGGACCGCGTGGCAGAGGCACATGATCCACTTGCGGCCGTTGTGCACGCCCACACTCATCCTGGTCATGCGAAGCCGTTACCGGCTTTCCGGCCGCAAAGGTCTGTACCGGAGCCTCACGCCCCCGGTCAGGGCGACAGCAGTCCGTGTGCCGCGAGGGCGAGCGACAACTCGACGACGTCGCGCGGGCGGTGCAGCGTACGCCCGGTCAGTTGCTCGTAGCGGCGCAGCCGGTTGAGCACCGTGTTGCGGTGGCAGAACAGGGCCCGCCCCGCCTCGCGCGCCGACCCGTCGGCGTCCAGCCAGGCCGTCAGGGTCTTCAGCAGGACGTCCCGGTCGGCGGGTTCGAGCGCCAGGACGGGCCCGAGCATGCGGTCGGCGAGCGCGGTGGCCAGGTCCGGGGAGGACACCACCAGGGCCTCCGGGTAGTGCTCCGCCAGCAGCGCCACCTCGCCGGTGGCGGGGCATGCGCGCAGCGCCGTATCGGCGAGCAGGCGGGCCGCGTTCACGGAGGCCAGGCCCGTGACGGCGGGGCTGACCCCGGCCCGGGCGCCGGTCGGGACGGTGAGGGAGCGGGCCACCTCCCGGGGGTGGACGTCCCCGAGGAGGACGATCGCGTGGGCGGTGGACTCACCCGTGTGCCACACCGTACGGCCGCCGCCGTGGACCTCCGGCGGGCGCGGCGCGGCGGGGCCGGAGCCCGAGTGGTCCATCGCCACGACCGCGTAACGCCCCTGCTCGGGCAGGCCCAGCACCTCCTCCGCCTCCGGGAAGTCGCTCACCCGGGCGGTGCCGTCCAGCAGCGCCTCGACGATGATGCGGAACCGGTTCTCGCGGTGCCAGGCGAGCTGCCGTCCGACCTCGTGGTACGCCTCGGCGACGAGCGTGCAGTGCTCGTCGACGAAGTTCCAGATGTCGGCCGCCACATGCACCAGCCCCCGGGCGCCCACCGGGTCCTCCCGCGAGGCCGTCTCCACCAGCTCGTCCCAGACGACGGTGCACCCGATGCGGAAGCCGTGCAGCAGCGCGTCCAGCGGGAGGCCCTGGGCCGCGCGGTCGGCGCCGATCCGCCAGGAGACGGAGCGGGCCGTCTCCCGGGTCTCCTTGGGGTACAGCAGGGAGCGCACATTGTTGGACAGCGAGTCGTTGACGTCCCGCCACAGCTCGTGCGGATCGAGGGAACCGGCGCGGTAGACGGGTTCTCGCTCCCGCATCAGGGCGACCACCTCGTCGGTCAGCCGGGGCAGTTCGTCGATCAGGACACGGGCGGTCCGGTGCAGCAGCGCGATGGCCTCGGGGTCGGCCCGCGAGCGTATCGGCGGACGGGCGGCGGGCATCCGGGGCAGCGCCCGGGCCCTGTCGGCAGACAGTCGGCTGGCAGAGCGCCCGGCGGCGGGGCCGACGGTGCGGGAGCCGGTGACTGGGTGCATGACGTTCCTCCACCTCTGACGTGCGATGTGCCGCTCGACGCGGCATCATGAGGCCCGCTCCGCTCCGGGGCCGGGCCTCCCCCGCTATTGCATCATCGGCATACCGCCTGGTCGGTGCCTTCGGTCAATTCCCTTCCGCGCCGTCGTACCGTCAGGCCGCTGGAGCCGGTCCACGGGGCCCCGAAGCCGCGGCGGTACGGTGGGGCCGCGCCGGCCATGGTGACCGGCGCTGCCCCACGACGTGAGAGAAGGTTGCGGCAATGGCTTCCGCGCACGGCGCCTCCCTTGACATCCCCACCCCCGACGGGATTGCCGACGCCTACCTGGCCCATCCCGACGACGGGAATCCGCATCCCGGCGTCCTGATGTACCCGGACGCGTTCGGGCCGCGCGCCTCGGTCGAGGAGGCGGCGAAGCGCCTCGCCGGGCACGGCTACACCGTGCTGGTGCCCAACGTCCTCTACCGCGCGGGGCGGGCGCCCGTGGTGGAGCTGCCGGAGTTCATCGACCCCTCGCGGCGGTCGGACCTCTTCGACCGGCTCGGCCCGCTGATGAAGGCGCACACGCCCGAACTGGCGATGCGGGACGCCGGGGCGTACCTCGACTGGCTGGCCGCCTCTCCTCTGGTCACGGACGGGCCCGTGGGCAGCGTCGGCTACTGCATGGGCGGTGTGCTGGCGGTACGCACCGCGGCGGCCCACCCCGAGCGGGTCGCGGCCGCGGCCAGCTTCCACGGCGGCCATCTGGTCACGGACGCCCCGGACAGCCCGCACCGGCTCGTCGACCGGATCTCGGCGGAGCTGTACTTCGGCCACGCCGACCAGGACCCGTCGATCCCGGCGGACCAGATCGCCGTGCTGGAGCAGGCGATGGACGCGGCCGGGGTGCGCTACCGCAGCGAGGTGTACGAGGGCGCCCACCACGGGTTCACGCAGGTCGACACCGCCATGTACGACGCCGCCGCGGAGGACCGGCACTGGCGGGAGCTGCTGGCGCTCTTCGAGCGCGCGCTGGGCAAGTAGCCGAGCACGCGCTGGGCGAGTAACGCGCCACCGTCGGCCCGTTGAACGCACCGCCCCTCCCCCTCGTACTCCCCGGCATGACCGCGCATCGCATCGCCGCCTCGGCCGCCGTCGCCGGAACCGCCTCGCTCCTGCTCACCGTGGTGGGCGCCGGGCCCGCCCTGGCCCACGGGGCGCCGGTGGATCCGGTCAGCCGGACGGTGGCCTGCTCGCCGGAGGGCGGGCGGGAGGCGCGGTCGGCGGCCTGCACGGCGGCGAAGGCGGCCGGGGGCGCGGCGTTCGGCGAGTGGGACAATCTGCGCGTCGCCGGGGTGAACGGCAGGGACCGGCAGCTGATCCCGGACGGCAAGCTGTGCAGCGCGGGCCTCGACGGATACCGGGGGCTGGATCTGCCGCGCGCGGACTGGCCCTCGACGCGGCTCGCCCCCGGGGCCGCTCTCACGCTCGGCTACAGCTCCACGATTCCGCACACCGGGACCTTCGAGCTGTATCTGACCAAGCGGGGCTACGATCCGACGCGCCCGCTGAAGTGGTCCGATCTCGACGCCAAGCCGTTCGCGAAGGTGAAGGACCCGGAGCTGACCGACGGGGCGTACCACATCAAGGCGAAGCTGCCGTCGGACCGCCGTGGCCGTCAGCTCCTGTACACGATCTGGCGCAACTCCAGTACGCCGGACACGTATTACTCCTGCTCGGACGTGGTGCTCTCCGCCGGGGCGAGGAACGGCGGCGCGCTGGTGCCCGCCGACGGCACCGCCGAGCGCGCCGATGACAGCGGCAGCAGTGGCGGCAGCACCGCGATGCCGCTGGTCGCGGGTGGCTCGGCCGCCGCCGTACTGACGGCCGCCGGGGTGTTCGTGACACGGCGTCGCCGCCGCTGAGTGGCAGCGGCGGCGACCCGTCGGGCGGTGCGTCAGGTGGTGCGGTGTGCGGGGCCGCGCGGATTACCAGCCCTTGGTCACCCGGTGCGCGGTGAGGGATCCGCAGTTCGATCCGTAGGTGTAGGTCGCCTGGTTGTCGATGCCCCCGGCCCAGTCGATGCACTTCCCGCGCCCGGTGTCGTAGATCGGACCGGCGTAGGACTTGTACAGGCCGCTGTCCTGCTGCGGCTCGTCCGAGCCGTTCACGTAGAGGTACGCGAACATGTTCTTCGCGGCCCCCGCCGAGTTCCGGACGGTGACGACACAGTTCTTGCCCTTGGCGGAGTTGTACGTCAGGAAGACGGTGCCCTGGGAGCCGACCGGCGCCGAGTTCACCACCTTGTACCCGCTGCCGCAGGCCCCGTTGTACGCGGCCCTGGCCGCCGCCGAGGCGGACGGGGCCAGGACCACGGTGCCCGCGACGGCCGAAGCCAGGACCGCGGTCGCGGCAACATAGCGCGAAATCTTCATATTTCCCCCTTGTAACCCTAGGACGCTTTTTGCGTCGTCTAGGTGACATGTGGGTGCCAAGGATGGTTGTACGGAATCCGCTGGGATCGATCCGAACAGCAGTGCTCCGGATCAGGCCGGTGTGCTGGCGCGGATGACGAGACGGGTGGGGAGTTCCGGCGGCGCCGCACCGGCCACGGGGGCGGGCGGGACGGGGGACGCCCCATGGTCGGCGCGGGGATCGGGGCGGTGCTCGCTGTAGTGGTCGGTGTGGTCGAGGAGCAGCCGGGCCGCCGACTCGCCCTTCTCCACGGTCGGCTGATGGACCGTGGTGAGCGGCACGGCGGCGGTGGCGGCCGCGGGAATGTCGTCGTAGCCGATGACGGCCAGGTCGCCCGGCACGGCGAGGCCGTGATCCCGGGCGGCAGCGCACGCGCCGAGCGCGAGGGTGTCGGAGACGGCGAGCAGCGCGGTGGGGCGCGGACCCGGCGCGGTGAGCAGGGTGTGGACGGCCGTGCGGATCGCCGCGATGTCGTTCCTGCCGCATTCGATGACGGTGAGGTCCGCGAACGGCAGCCCCGCCTCGGCCCACGCGTCGCGGTAGCCCAGCAGCCGACGGCGCAGGATCGCGCTGGTGGTGGAGAGCGCCTCGGGCCAGGTCGCCGGGCCGAGCCGCGGCTGCACGGCGAGCTTGTCGACCAGGATCACGGCCCGCCGGTGGCCGAGGCCGACCAGATGGCGGGCGGCGCGCCGGGCGCCGCCGAAGTCGTCGACGGTGACGAATCCGGCCCAGGCGCCGCCGAAACGGTCCCGTCCGGTGTCATGGCCGGGCGAATCCACGGCCAGCACCGGCAGTTCGCGCTTGACCAGGATGTCGAGACCGGGGTGATCCTCCTCCACGCTGTACAGGAGCGCGGCGTCGATCACCGCCTTCTCCAGCGCCGCGAGCGGCGCGTCGGCCACCTGCTGGACGGGGGCCGCGGCATGCCGGGCGAGCGGTCCCACGGCGGGCGGCAGGGCGAGCAGGGTCATCGTGGTGCGGCGCCGCTGGAACTCGCGGGCCACGCCCTCCAGGAACGCGGTGGCGGCCGGATCGGCGAACGCCGTCTCCAGCGGGAGGGGCAGCACCACCCCGACGGTACCGGTGCGTCCGCGCCGGAGCGACGCGGCGGCCGGGTCGGGGCCCGCGTAACCGACCTCCTCGGCGGCCCGCAGGACCCGTTCGCGCATGGTGGCGGAGAAACGGCCGGTGTCGTTGAGGACGTTGGAGACGCTCATCACCGAGACCCCCGCCGTGCGGGCCACATCCTTCAGCGTCGCCATCCGCTCTCCCGGTTTGCTCCGGCTTCTCGTGATCGCTTGCCGCTCACCCCCATCCTATGACACTGTGCTTTATCGATACATCAACGGTGATGTGCCGCACGAGAGGGCCTGTCCGTGAGCAGTCAGAGGCACCACATGCTCGCCGGGGTACCGTACGCCGCCCCCGCCCCGGCCGCCGACGCGCCGCGTCCGGCCGCGCCCCTGAGCCGCAAGGCCCTCAGCCGCCGGATCCCCGGCCGCCCGGCCGCTCACCACAAGGCCCCCGCCCCGCGCGGCATCTGAGACCCGGCCCGGGGCCTGACGAGCGCCGTCCGCACCGCACCTGACCGGCCATCGCGCCGATCCGCGACAACCTGCCACATGGCGCCGGACCGCCCCTGCCCTGCCGACTCCCCACGTCGGCGATCGCACCAGCAAGAGCCAGCACGAACCAGTAATGGGATGGACGCATGACAGCCCCGGATGAGCGCCGGACGACCTCGATACCGGCGAGTGACGAGGCATCGGGCCTCGCCACGGCCACCACGGCGCCCCGCCCCTCCACGCATCGCACGGAGGGCTCACCGCGCGCCTGGTGGCGCGACGCGGTGATCTACCAGATCTACCTCCGCAGCTTCCTCGACAGCACCGGGGACGGCATCGGCGACCTCGCCGGGGCCCGGCTGGGGCTGCCGTACCTCAAGAAGCTGGGCGTGGACGGGATCTGGCTCAGCCCGTTCTACCCGTCGCCGCAGCACGACCACGGGTACGACGTCGCCGACTACCTCGACGTCGACCCGATCTTCGGCGATCTGGACGAGTTCGACCGGCTGGTGCACGATGCCCACCGGCTCGGGCTGAAGGTCCTCATGGACATCGTCCCCAACCACTGCTCCAGCGAACACGCCTGGTTCCGCGCCGCCCTGGCCGAGGGACCCGGCGGACCCGCCCGGGCACGCTTCCACTTCGCCGACGGCCGCGGCGCGGACGGCGAACTGCCGCCCAACAACTGGCACGCCATGTTCGGCGGCCCCGCCTGGAGCCGGGTCACCGAACCCGACGGCACCCCCGGCCAGTGGTACCTCCACCTCTTCACCCCCGAGCAGCCCGACCTCAACTGGCGCGAGCCGTCGGTCGGCGAGCACTTCCACGAGGTGCTGCGGTTCTGGCTCGACCGGGGCGTCGACGGGTTCCGTATCGATGTGGCCGCGGGCCTGTTCAAACACCCCGACCTGCCCGACTCCGACGACCCCACCATCGACGAACGCACCCGCGACTCCGTCAATCCCCTCGCCTGGAACCAGCCGGAGATCCACGAGGAGTGGCGCCGCTGGCGCGCCATCTGCGACGAGTACGCGGCCCGCGACGGGAACGACCGGCTCCTGGTCGGCGAGGTCTCCGTGCCGACGCCGCTTGAGCAGGCCAAGTACGTGCGTTCCGACGAACTCCACCAGGCCTTCTTCTTCCACCTGCTCACCGCGCCCTGGAACCCGGACGTCTTCCGCAAGGTGATCAGCGAGGCGATGCGGGACATCGCCGACACCGGCTCCACCGTCACCTGGGTCCTCAACAACCACGACCAGGTCCGCACCGTCACCCGGTACGCGGGCGAACCGGCGACCGGCGAGGTGGAGTGCCTCGGCCCGGCCCGGGCCCGCGCCGCCGCCCTGCTGATGCTGGCCCTGCCCGGCGCCGCGTACGTCTACCAGGGCGAGGAGCTGGGCCTGCCCGAGGTGGTCGACCTGCCGGACGAGGTGCTGACCGATCCCATCTTCCACCGCACCGGCAGCCGTCAGCACATCCGCGACGGCTGCCGGGTGCCGCTGCCGTGGTCGGGGCTCGCCTCGCCGTTCGGCTTCACCACCGGCGAGGCGGTGGCCCAGCCGTGGCTGCCGCAGCCCGAGTGGTTCGCCGAACACGCCACCGACCGGGCCCTGGCCGACACCGACTCGTTCTGGCATCTGTACCGCGAGGGGCTGTATCTGCGGCGCAGCCTTCCGCAGATGGGCGAGGGCCCACTGGTGTGGATGGAGTCGCCGCCCGAGGTGCTGGCGTTCATGCGGGGCGACGGGCTGGTGTGCGCGATCAACTTCAGCGACCACCCGGTCCCGGCTCCGGTCCCCGGCGCGCCGATTCTGGCCAGCACCTCCTGCCCGCCGGGGACGCTGCCGGGCAGCGCCGCGGCCTGGTGGATCACCGATGTGACCGGCTGACGCCGACGGGTCCCCGGACCGGCCGTACAGCACGGCGTGCTGACGGCCGGTCCGGGCGTGGCTCGGGCCCAGGCGTGGCTCGGGCCCAGGCGTGGCTCGGGCCCAGGCGGGGCTCGGGCCCAGGCGGGGCTCGGGCCCAGGCGGGGCTCAGGGGCGGGCGGGGCTCAGGCGAGGGCGGCGGCCATCCGCCGTACCGCCTCGGCGAGCAGCTCCGGCGAGGTGGCCAGGTTGAGCCGGACATGCCCCGCCCCGCCCGTACCGAACGGCAGTCCGGAGTTGAGGGCCACCCGGCCGCGGTCGAGGAAGACGGCGGCGGGGTCGTCCCCCAGGCCCAGGGCGCGGCAGTCGAGCCAGGCGAGGAAGGTCGCCGGGCCCGGCCGGTAGCGGACCCCGGGCAGGTCCCGGGCCAGCAGAGCGGTGAGCAGCCCGCGGTTGTGGTCGAGCCCGCCCAGCAGGGCGTCCAGCCAGTCCCCGCCTTCGCGCAGCGCGGCGGTGTGGGCGATGACGCCGATGTGGCTGGGGCCGTGGCCGACCTCTTCGGGGAGGCGCGCCAGGTCCTCGGCGGCGGCGGGCCCGGCGATGGCCAGCGCGGCCTTGAGCCCGGCGAGGTTCCACCCCTTGGAGGCCGACATCAGCGACAGCCCGCTCTCCGCGCCGGGCACGCTCAGATACGGGGTGAAGGTGGTCCCCGGCGCGACCAGGGGAGCGTGGATCTCGTCGGCCACGACCCGTACGCCATGGCGGCCGGCGAGCGCGGCGACGGCGGCCAGCTCCTCGGCGGTGTGCACGGTTCCGGTCGGATTGTGCGGGCTGCACAGCAGATAGGCGGCCCGCCGGCCGCCCGCGACGGCCCGCCGGAAGGCGTCCTCCAGCGCGGCGAGGTCGAGCCGCAGGTCCGCGCCCAGCGGCGCCTCCACGACCCGGCGGTCCATATGCTCCACGAACGGGTAGAAGGGCGGATAGACGGGACAGTTGACCACCACCGCGTCCCCCGGGCCGCTGATCAGCTTGAGCGCCTCGACGACGCCCAGCATCACATCGGGCACGATCGCCGTGCGCTCCACGGCGAGCCCGTCCCAGCCCCAGCGCTCCCGGGCGAAACCCGCCAGCGCCTCGGCGTACGCCGTACCGGCCGGATAGCCGGTGTCGCCGAGGGTCATCGCGTCGGTGACCGCCCGCACCACCGGCTCGGCGAGCGGGACGTCCATCTCGGCCACCCACAGCGGCAGCACGTCGTCCGGGTAGGTGCGCCACTTCATACTGGTGCGGAGACGCAGCCGGCCGAGGGAGAGCCGGTTCAGCGGATTGGGGTCGTCGTCGGCCGGGCCGCGCGGAATGAGATCCATGTCATCCATGTCGTCCATGCTTCCCACGCTGCCCATGTTGTTCATGTGCCCCATGCTGTGACGATGGGCCAATTCCGTCATGACGGTCATGGCCGGGCGGTCATCGGGAGGTTGACGGGATACGGCAATATGGCAGGTCACGTCGAGGCCGTGTGTACGTGCCGCGACGGAATCGGCACATCCTCCGCACGAACAGGTGACCAGGTGAGCAGCAGACAGAACTCCGGGCCGGTGACGACACGGTCCGCCGCCCCGAGGGCGGCGGCCACTTCGGGAGGTGAGCGGTGAACCGGGCACTCACGCTGCACGACATCATCGTGGTCGGCGCCGCGCTCATCGCCGCCGCGGCGGCCGGAGTGCTGCTGCGGATGGGGCTGCGCTGGCTGGGCGAGCGGGCCCGCAGGACGCGGTGGAGCGGGGACGACATCATCGTCGACACCCTGCGCACCCTGGCCCCTTGGGCGTCCATGGCGGTCGGCGTGTCGTCGGCGGCCGCGGCGCTGCCGCTGACCCGTACGCTCGGTCACACCGTCAACCAGGTGGTGATAGCGGCGCTGATCCTGGCCACCACGGTCACGGCGGCGCGGGTCGTCGCCGGCCTGGTGCAGACGCTGGCGCTGTCCCGGTCCGGGGTCGCGGGCACGGCCACGATCTTCGTCAACATCACCCGTATCGCGGTGCTGATGATGGGCGTGCTGATCCTGCTGCAGACGCTGGGCATCTCGATCGCGCCGCTGCTCACCGCGCTGGGCGTGGGCGGTCTGGCGGTCGCGCTGGCCCTGCAGGACACCCTGGCCAACCTGTTCGCGGGCGTGCACATCCTGGCGTCCAAGACGGTGCAGCCCGGTCACTACATCCGGCTCAGCAGCGGGGAGGAGGGGTACGTCGTGGACATCAACTGGCGTAACACCACGATCCGTCAGCTGTCCGACAACCTCGTCATCATCCCCAACGCCAAGCTGGCGGGCACGATCACCACCAACTACCACCAGCCGGGGCAGGAGATGTCGGTGATGGTGCAGGTGCGGGTCGCGTACCGGAGTGATCTCGAACATGTCGAGCGGGTGACGGCCGAGGTGGGCGCGAAGGTGATGGCCGATGTTTCCGGCGGCGTGGTCGATTTCGAGCCGAGTATCCGCTTTCACACGTTCGGCGAGTCCGGCATCGACTTCTCGGTCTTCCTGGGGGCGCTGGAGTTCAGCGACCAGTACCTGATCAAGCACGAGTTCATGAAGCGGCTGCACCGGCGCTACCAGGCCGAGGGCATCGAGATCCCGCTGCCGATGCGTACGGTCGTCCTCCACCAGCCGGGCCAGGTGCCGCTGCCCGCCCAGCGCACCGGCGAGCCGGACCTGACCCCGGGCCCGGGGGCCGTCACGAGCCCGGGGAGCACCGCCTAGCCGCAGTGTTCGGCCTTCTCCTGGTCGGTCATGGGACGGGTGTGCTGGGTCTTGGTGCTGGGCGCGTCCGGCTTGGGGCCGGTCGCGTCGAACGGCACGTACCAGATGTAGTGGCCGTAGAACTTGTCCTCGAAGTGCAGTTCGTAGGTTCCTGACACGCGCTGCGTCCGGGGCGCTCGGGTCACCCAGCCGACCTCACCGGGGCGGACGTCCACATTGGTGGTGTCGGTCTCGGTGTGCGAGCTTTCCCAGGTGTGTCCGTACGACGTCTCGACGCTCACCTTGAAGACCTCCGAGAAGCCGTACTCGGCGCTGAGCGAGACCCCGAGACTGTTGGTCTCCCCGGTCGTGTCGGCCCAGGCGATGCTGGAGCGCTGGAGGTCCTGGGTGCAGTTGTAGGCGCTGTCGCCCACCTGGTGCGACTCGCCCACGGCGTCCGTGGGCGCGCCGTCGGGGTGGAAGACGCAGGAGTCGGTGCCGTTGTCGCACTTGTCGAGCAGTTCGCGGTTGGTGGGGGTCTCCTCGGCTTGCGCGGGGGCGGCGAGCGCCATGCCGCCCACGGTGGCCATCGCGGCCAGCACGAGGGTGATACGGGTCCGGGACGTGCGGATGCGGCTCACTGTTGGGTGCTCCCTGTGGGGGGATTTCGGCGGTCCGTGCGGGACCGCGACGGATGAGGGATCAGCTGAAGCCGATCGACTGGGCGCGGTCGTTCATCATCTGGCCGACGTCGGGGGCGTTCTCGTCGAACGGTCCGTCGCGGTCGCCGCCGAGGTTCGGCTCCGGATAGAGCCAGATCGCGCAGTTGCCCCAGGGCTGCACGGAGGAGACGCGGTTCTTCCAGTCGTCGCCGAGGTCGTACTGCCAGTTGACCCAGCCGTCCTTCTCGCACAGCCCGGGTCCGCTGACGGTGAGCGAGGCGCCGGTGAAGTCCTTGTCGTCGAAGAACGTCCCCAGGATGACGTCCCCCCGCGCTCCGACGTCGGCCTGCGCCGCCTCCGCCCGGAAGGACTTCGACGCGGCGGCGGCCCCTGTGGTGGTGGGCGCGTCGGCGATCCGGCCGCCGGTCGCCCTCTCGATCGCCTCGGTGAACGTGCGGAAGCAACTCTGCTGCCCCGAGCGCGCGTCGACCACGCAGTGGCGTGCGGCGGCCGACGGCGCGGGGTCGGCGGCCGACGCGGACTGCGCCCAGGGGGCGCAGACGAGTCCGGTGGCCACGGCGACGGCGGCGCCGGCGAATCGACGGGGTGTGGTCCGTAAGGGCATTACGGACACCTCCTTGGTGTGGTGGGCCCGATGCGGCCCGTGCTTGGGCACCGCCTGCTCGGTTTGGTCCGGACCAAAACTGGCGGAACCACTAGTTCCGGCCTGAGGGGTGCGCCGGGGCATGCGATGCTGGCGCCGTGCCGTACCACGTCGCGACGCCCGAGCCCGTCACCCCCGACGCCCCCGCGGGCATACGGAACCCCCTGCTCACCCAGGGATGGCTCGACCTCGCCTTCCTCCACTGGGCCATGGACCCGTCCGAGGTGGCGGGGCTGGTGCCGGCCGGGACGGTGCCGGACACGCTCGACGGGGTCACCTATGTCGGTCTGGTGGCGTTCCGGATGCATCGGGTGGGCTGGCTGCGGCTGCCCGGGGTCCCGTATCTCGGGACGTTCCCGGAGACCAATGTGCGGCTGTACACGGTGGACGCGCACGGGCGGCGCGGGGTGGCGTTCCGCTCGCTGGACGCCTCCCGGCTGGTGCCGGTGGTCATGGGGCGGGCCGCCTTCCGGCTGCCCTACGTGTGGTCGAAGATGGCCGTCCGCGCCGAGGGCGACACCCTCACGTACACCAGCTCACGGCGGTGGCCGGGGCCGCGCGGCGCGCGCTGCCGCATCACCCTGCGGCCCGGGGAACGCGTCGGGGAGCCGACCGATCCCGAGAACTTCCTGACCGCCCGGTGGGGCATGCACAACGCCTTCTTCGGCGGGGTGGCGTACCTGCCGAACCATCACCCCCGGTGGCCGCTCCACCGGGCGCGGCTGGTCTCCTGCGAGGAGGACCTCATCGCCGCGGCCGGACTGCCCGCCCCGGCCGGGGACCCGGTCAGTGTGCTGTACTCGCCGGGCGTTCCGGTCCGGCTCGGCCGCCCGGCCCGCCCCGCCGGGATCCCCACCCCCTGACGCCCGCGGCTCAGCTCCGCGGCGGGCGCAGCGAGCTGGCGCGCACGATGAGGGTGGGCGACAGCGTGATGCGGCGCGGGCGCCGTTCCGCGGGGGCGTGAAGCGCCTCCAGCAGCAGCCGCGCCGAGCGCTCCCCCAGCGGGTGGGCGGGCTGGGCGACCACCGAGATGGGCGGCGTCATGTACGGCGCCCAGGGGGCGTCGTCGAAGGAGACGAAGCCGACGTCGGAGCCGACGCGCAAGTTCCGTTCGGCGAGCGCGGCCAGCGTGCCGAGCGCCATCGGGGCGTTGGCGACGAAGAACGCGTCGGGCGGATCGGCGCGGGCCAGCAGCTCCCGGGCGGCGAGCATCGCACCGTCCTGCCGGAAGTCGGCGTGCGCGACGATCTCCGGCATGCCGTGGTGCTCCCGGAGGGCGGCGCGGTAGCCGCGCAGCCGGGCCCGGGCGGTGTCGGCGGACGCCGGGCCGGTGACACAGGCCGGGCGCGACCAGCCCTGCTCGATGAGATGGCTGGTGGCGGCCCGTGCGCCCGCGAAGGAGCGCACCACGATGGCGTCGGTCTTCTCGCGCAGCGGGCGGTCGATCACCACGACCGGGATACGGCTCTGGCGCAGCCGTGAGATGTCGGTGTCCCGGCCCTGCGGGGACAGCACGACCCCGGCCACCCGGGCCTGCTCGGCCACGGCGAGGTGGCGGCGCTCCTTCTCGGGGTCCTCGTCGGTGTTGCAGAGCAGGACCGTATAGCCCTCCGCCTCGGCGGCGTCGGTGACGCCGCGCGCGACGGCGGTGAAGAACGGGTTGCCGATGTCGGGGATGAGCAGCGCGATGACCTTGGTGGTGCGGGTGCGCAGGCTCCGGGCGATCCCGTTCGGCCGGTATCCGACCGCGTCGGCGGCCCGCATCACCCGCTCGACGATCTCCGGCGCGATGGACGGATTGCCGTTGAGGGCCCGGGATACGGAGGCCGGGGAGACCCCCGCCGCCTCGGCAACGGTTTTGATCGTCGGCGTTGGTGTCACCTCACCCACGGTAGCCACCCGGCGCGGCGGCATCACCACCGGAGCCGGTCCGGCGCCCCGGCCCTTGCCCGAGAAATCGATTTCTGAGAGCCTGCGGACACCCGCGGCGGCCGTCGCGGTGCCCATCGAGGACGCAGGGAATGGGTGGCGCCATGCCGTACACCGTGCCGGTCAGTACGCCGAGGCCGACCGTGGAGCCCGCCACGGTCTGGCTGGTGGCCAGCGGCGATCTGCGCCCCTCCGCCAATACCGCGGGGTGGCCCGTTCAGGAGGCGATGGAAGCCGCGCTGGGCGACGCCTTCGGGAAGCTCGGCTGGACGGTGCGCCGGGCGCATGAGGTCGATCCGGCCAAGGGCCATGGCTTCATCGACAGCCAGCGCATGGGGCTGACCGTCTTCCGCTCGATCCCCTCCGACGCGCCCTTGGTGGTCGCCGAGGCGGTGTGGCAGTACAGCCACCATGTGCTGGCCGGGCTGCGCACCCACCGTGGGCCCATCCTGACCGTGGCCAACTTCGACGGCACCTGGCCGGGCCTGGTGGGGCTGCTCGGGGTGAACGCGGGCCTGACCAAGATGGGCAAGGAGTACTCCACGCTGTGGAGCGAGGACTTCACCGACGACTGGTTCCTGGAGGGCCTGCGGAGCTGGGTGGACACCGGCACCGTTCCCCATGACGCCTCGCACGTACGGCCGTTGCCGCCGCTCCCGGCCACGCCCGAACGCGAGCTGGGGCACGCGGTCGCCGACCAGCTGATGGCGGACAAGGCCATCATCGGGGTCTTCGACGAGGGCTGCATGGGCATGTACAACGCCATCATCGACGACGAACTCCTCAACCCGCTCGGCATCTACAAGGAGCGCCTGTCGCAGAGCGCCCTGTTCGCCGAGATGGCCACGGTGCCGGAGGCGGAGACCACCGCCGTACGCCGGTGGCTCACCGAACGCGGCATGCGCTTCGAGACCGGTACGGACGAGGCCACCGAGCTGACCGACGAACAGCTGCGCCAGCAGTTCGCGATGTACATCGCCGCGCTGCGCATCAGCGACGACTTCGGTCTCGACGCGGTCGGTATCCAGTACCAGCAGGGCCTGAAGGACCTGGTGGCCGCGTCCGACCTCGCCGAGGGGCTGCTGAACAACGCCGAGCGTCCCCCGGTGCGCAGCCGCGACGGCTCCCGGGTGCTGTGGGAGGACCGGCCCCTCCCCCACTTCAACGAGGTGGACGAGGGCGTGGCGGTGGACGCGCTGCTCAGCAACCGCCTCTGGACGGCGATGGGGCTCGACCCTGCCACCACCCTGCACGACGTCCGCTGGGGCGGGAGTTACGACGGCCGGTTCGTCTGGGTCTTCGAGATCTCCGGTTCCATCCCGGCCTCCCACCTCGCCGGGGGCTACGCCGAGGCCGTGTCCCTGCGGCAGAACCCGGTGTACTTCCCGGCCGGTGGCGGCACCCTGTCCGGGGTGTCCCGGCCCGGCGAGATCGTATGGTCCCGGCTGTACATCGCCGACGGCGCGCTGCAGCTGGACCTCGGCCGCGGCCGGGCGGTGGAGCTGCCCGAGGAGGAGACGCGGCGGCGCCGGAAGGCCACCAACCCGGAGTGGCCGATCATGCACGCGGTCCTCGACGGGGTGAGCCGCGACCAGTTCATGGCCCGTCACAAGGCCAACCACATCCAGGTGGTGTACGCGCCCGACGCCACCACCGCCGACCGGGCGCTGACCGCCAAGGCGGCGGCCTTCGAACGACTGGGCGTGGCCGTGCACCTGTGCGGCGACGTGACGATCGAGGCCGGGCGATGACGCCACCGAACGCGACGCGGCGCGCCGTGGTGGGCGTGGACATCGGGACCTCCAGCTCCAAGGGTGTGCTGGTGGCGCCCGATGGCACGGTCCTCGGCCAGTCCGTCGTGCGCCACTCCGTGGACCGGCCGCATCCGGGCTGGGTGGAGATGGACCCGGAGGTGTGGTGGCGGGAGTTCATCACCCTCGTCCGGGATCTGCTCGCCGGATCCGCCGAGGTGACGGTGGAGGCGGTCGGCGTCAGCGGGATGGGTCCGTGTGTCGCCGTCACGGACGACTCCGGTGTGCCGCTGCGCCCGGCCCTGCTGTACGGCATCGACACCCGCGCCACCGAGCAGATCCGCGCGCTGGAGGACGAGCTGGGCCGCGAGGAGATCCTGCGCCGCTGCGGTTCCGTGCTCTCCACGCAGGCCGTCGGCCCCAAGCTCGCCTGGCTCGCGCGGCACGAGCCCGGCGTCTTCGCCCGCGCCCGGCGGCTGTTCATGCCCAGCTCCTGGCTGGTGCACCGGCTCACCGGGGAGTACGTACTGGACCACCACTCGGCCAGCCAGTGCACCCCGCTGTACGACACCGGTGCCCTCGACTGGTACCGCCCCTGGTCGGACGGGCTGGCCGGGCGTATCGAACTGCCCCGGCTCGCCTGGTCCGGGGACACCGCGGGCCGGGTGTCGCCGCGGGCCGCTGAGGCGACGGGTCTGCCGGCGGGCACCCCGGTGACGGTCGGCACCATCGACGCCTGGGCGGAGGCGGTCAGCGGCGACGCGCACAACGCCGGTGATCTGATGCTGATGTACGGCTCGACCATGTTCCTGATCAACACGGTCCGGGAGCGCGTCACCTTCCCCGCCCTGTGGGGCACCGTCGGGGCGCTCCCGGGAACCCGCAACCTGGCCGGCGGCATGGCGTCCTCGGGGGCCATCACCGACTGGCTGCGCTCGCTGTTCGGCGACCCGTCGATCCCCGAACTGCTGGCCGAGGCGGAGACCTCGGGCCCGGGTGCGCGCGGGCTGCTGATGCTGCCGTACTTCGACGGGGAACGCACCCCCGTGGCCGACCCGGCGGCCCGCGGGGTCCTCGCGGGCCTCACCCTCGCGCACACCCGCGGCGATATCTACCGCGCGGCGCTGGAGGCCACCGGTTTCGGCGTCCGTCACAACGTGGAGGCGATCCGCGCCGCGGGTGGCCGCATCGACCGGGTGGTGGCCGTGGGCGGTGGCGCCCAGGGCCATCTGTGGACGCAGATCGTCTCCGACATCACCGGGCTGACCCAGGACATCCCCACGCACACCATCGGCGCGAGCCTCGGCTCGGCGTTCCTCGCCGCCTCGGCCGTCGGAGACGCCGACATCGCCCGCTGGAATCCCCCCGCCACCCGCTGCCACCCCGACCCGGCCACCACGGCACGCTACGACGAGCTGTACACCCGCTACCGCGAGCTGTACCCGGCGACCGCGGACATCGTCCACGGCCTGGCCGCGGGCTGAGTCACAGAGCCTCCCGGGCCCGCGTCCGCCGCCCGCGCCACGCCCGCGCCCGCAGCGCGGCCCGGGTGGCGCCGCGGACCAGGGCCGGGGGCCGACGGGCGCTGAAGGCGTCCCGCGCCCGGTCGTCGAACAGACTGTCCGCGGCCGCGCCCGCGAGCGGGCCGAGCACCCGGGGCACCCGGGGCACCCGGTCGGCCAGCATGCCGCGGGTGGCCTGCCACAGCTCCCGGCCCTGCGGGGTGGCGGCGAAGTGTGCGCGCTCGTAAGTCCTCATCCAGGTCTCGAACTCCCGCCAGGTGGCAGGCACTTCGGGTATGCCCAGGCGGTCGGCGAGGCCGAGGTAGAAGGTGTGCGAGGCGGTTCGCTCGGCGTCGGTGGGAGCGCGCCAGGCGTGGGCCGCGCACCAGCTCATCGGGGCGAGGTCGAAGCAGGCCAGGACATAGCGGAACGCGTCGTCGCCGATGGCGAACGGGGCGTGGAGGCGGTCCAGCGCCGCGATCGTCCCGGCGCCCTGCTCGCTGTCCAGCCCGTGCTCGAAGAGCCCGTACATCATCGCGCCGGTGGCCTTGGCGCGTACCCGGGTGTGCTGGGTCATGCGACCCGTGGCGGCGAGCACCCGGGCGATCTCGGGAACCGCGAACGTACGGCAGAAGCCCAGGTTGAACCCCATCTTGAGGTCCTGGGCGAAAGTGTCGTACGCCATTCGCCGGTAGGTCTCCTCGGCCTCGCGCAACGCGCTCACCGGGGCGGCTCCCCGGGCGGGCGGCTGTCGTGACCGGGATCGGGGTCGGGGCCGGGATCGGGGCCGGGGCCGGGGGCAGGGGGCTTCTCGGCCCAGATACCGCGGACGTGGCCGAGGTGGCGGCGCATCAGGGCCTCGGCGCCGTCCGCGTCGCCCGCCTCGATGAGGTCGAGGAGTTCGGCGTGTTCGTGGGAGGAGTCGAACAACGCGCTGCCTTCGGTCAGCGTGCGCAGGCCGTAGAGCCGGGAGCTGGTGCGCAGGGAGCGCACGATCTCCACCAGCCTGCTGTTCCCGGCCTGTTCCAGCAGGGTGAGGTGGAATTCCATGTCGATGGTGACGTGGGCGATGAAGTCGCGGCGGTTCGCGGCGTCCTCGATGCCCGCCGCCAGCGGCCGCAGCCGCGCGATGACCTCGGGGGCGACGCCCGCCTCGGTGATCTGCCGGATCACCGGGATCTCGATGAGGGCGCGCAGGTGGGTGATGTCGTCCAGTTCGGCCGCGGAGAGGTGGGTGACCCGGAAGCCCTTGTTGCGGGCGATCTCGACCAGCCCCTCCTTGGTGAGGTCGAGCATGGCCTCGCGTACCGGTGTGGCGGACACCCCGAAGTGTTCGGCCAGGCTCGGGGCGGAGTACACGACGCCGGGCTTCAGTTCGCCGGAGATCACCGCGCCCCGGAGGGTTTCGGCGATCTCCTCGCGGAGGCTGCGGCGGCCGCGGAGCGAGGGCAGGCGGGTGGTGGCCCCGTCGTCCACGGTCATGCGGTGGTCTCCTTCATCTGTCGCCCTCGTCGGCCGGTAGGGACTCAAGGGCCTCATGCACGGCACCGGCGATCACGAGATCTTCCCATGCCATTCCCACGCTCTTGAACAGCCGGGGGCGCCCCGGGACCACTGCCGGGGCGGCGCGTACCAGGTCGGCGAGGGGCAGCAGTTGGGCGGGGTCGAGCAGACCGCGGTCGATGACCTGGACGAGGTCGCCCGCCTCCCGGGTGGCGGCGGCGCGGGACTCGACCACCACGGTGGCGTGGCGGACGGTGTGGTCGTCGACCTCCCTGGCGCCGGGTTCATGCGAGCCCACGGCCATCACGGTGGCGTGCGGCGGCAGCAGGGTCCCGTCGAACAGCGGGGTGCGGGCCGTGGTGCAGCAGGCGATCAGATCGGCGTCCGCGACCGCTTCCGGATCCCCGGCCGTGAGGCGGACTCCGGCGGTTTCCGGGAAGCCGCCGGCCAGTTGGCGTGACCGCTCCGGGGTGCGGCCGACGACGGTGACCTGGGTGACCGGGCGGATCGCGCGCAGCGCGGCCAGGTGGCTGTGTGCCTGCGGGCCGCCGCCGAAGAGCACCAGCCGGGACGCATCCGGCGGGGCGAGCAGGTCGGCGGCCGCGGCGGACACCGCGGCGGTACGGAGGTTGGTGAGCGCGACCCCGTCCAGCAGGGCGAGCGGGGTGAGGGTTTCGGCCTCCAGCAGCAGATACTGCCCCTGGATCCGGGGAAGCCCGCGTCCAGGGTTGTCCGGTGCGACGGTGGCGATCTTGACGCCCGCGTAGCCGCGCCCCCGGGCGCTACGGCCCTCGGCGGGCATCAGCAGCAGCTGGCCGTGGGCCACCGGCACCACGCCGCGGGGCGGGTCGGCCTCGGGGTCGAGCCCGTCCCGCAGCGCCTGCTGGAGGGCCCGTATCGCGGTGTGCGGGGGCAGGGCGGCGGCGATCGCGGCCGCGTCGGTGGTCTTCATGGTCGGCTCTTCACAGCTCGAAGCCTTCGGGGAACGGGTCGTCGGGGTCGCGCAGATACTGGGCGGTGCCGGTGATCCAGGCGCGCCCGGTGACGGTGGGCACCACCGCGGGCCGTCCGCCGACCGTGGTCTCCTCGACCAGGCGGCCGGTGAAGTGGGTACCGAGATACGACTCGTTGCGGAAGTCGGTGTGCAGCGGCAGCAGTCCGCGGGTGTGCAGCTGGGCCATGCGGGCGCTGGTGCCGGTGCCGCAGGGCGAGCGGTCGAACATGCCCGGGTGGATGACCATGGCGTGCCGGGAGTGCCGGGCGGTCGATCCGGGGGCGGCCAGATACACATGGTGGCAGCCGCTGATCTCGGGGTTGCCGGGATGCACCGGGCGGGCCTGCTCGTTGATGGCGGCCATGATGGTCAGCCCGGCCTCCATGATGCGGTTCTTGTGGGCCCGGTCGAAGGGGATCCCGAGGTCGTCCAGGTCGACGATGGCGTAGAAGTTGCCGCCGAAGGCCATGTCGTAGCGGATGTCGCCGTACGGCACGGTCTTCACGGTGCGGTCCAGGGCGAGGGTGAACGCGGGCACGTTGCGCAGCGTCACACCGCGCGCCGCGCCCCGCTCGACGGCCACGTCCACCACGACCAGCCCGGCGGGGGTGTCGAGACGGATGGTGGTGACGGGCTCCTCGACCGCCACCATGCCGGTTTCCACCAGGACGGTGGCAACGCCGATGGTGCCGTGTCCGCACATCGGCAGACATCCGGAGGTCTCGATGAAGAGCACGCCCCAGTCGGCGTCGGGGCGGGTTGGCGGCTGGAGGATCGCCCCGCTCATCGCCGAGTGGCCGCGCGGCTCGTTCATGAGGAACGTGCGGATGTGGTCGAGGTGTTCCATGAAGTACCGGCGCCGGTCGAACATGGTGGCGCCGGGAATCACCCCGGCGCCGCCGGTGATGACGCGGGTCGGCATCCCTTCGGTGTGCGAGTCCACGGCGTGGAAGACCCGGTCGCTGCGCATGGTTCAGACGAGCCCTTCCGCGAGGGCCTTCTCGGTGGCCTTGCGCACCGTGTCGGCGTGTTCGGGGGTGAGCGGTACGCGCGGGTGGCGGCAGGGTCCGCCGTAGCGCCCGGCGATGTCCATGCTGAGCTTGATCGCCTGGACGAACTCGGTCCTGGCGTCCCAGCGCAACAGCGGGTGCAGGGTGCGGTAGAGCGGCAGCGCGGACGTCAGGTCGCCCGCGGTGGCGGCCCGCCACAGCTCGGCGCAGGCGCGCGGGAACGCGTTGGGGTAGCCCGCGATCCAGCCGGGCGACCCGGCCACGGCCAGTTCCAGGGACACGTCGTCGCTGCCGCACAGCACATCGAGCCCGGGGGCCAGCTCATGGATCCGGTAGCCGCGGCGGACATCGCCGGTGAACTCCTTCACCGCCACGATCAGCCCCTCGTGGTACAGCTCCGCCAGCAGCTCGGGCACCAGGTCGACCTTGGTGTCGATGGGGTTGTTGTACGCCACGACCGGCACCCCGGCCCTGGCCACCTCCCGGTAGTGGTCCAGCACCGCGCGCTCGTCGGCACGGTAGGCGTTGGGCGGCAGCAGCATCACGGCCGGGGCGCCCGCCTCGGCCGCCTGCTCGGCCCAGCGCCTCGCCTCGTCCGCGCCGTAGGCCGCCACTCCGGGCATCACCGTGAAGCCCTCGGGGGCGGCCTCGATCGCGGTGGTGACCACGCGGGCCCGCTCCTCGGCGGTCAGGGTCTGGTACTCGCCCAGGGAGCCGTTGGGGACGACGCCGTGACATCCCGCGTCCGCGAGCCAGGTGAGGTGTTCGGCGTAGCCGTCGAAGTCGACCGCGAGCCTTCCGGCCGTGTCCTCGCGCAGCGGCAACGCCGTCGCGACGAGCACCCCGTGCCATGACTTGGCCTGTGCGTTCATGCGCCCTCCTCGTCGTGGTGTGGCATGGTTCCGCTCCTCGGATCCCTCAGCAGTCCGAGCGGCACCGGCTGGGCAATGGGCCTGCTCGCCAGCCCGCGCAGGTCCTCCTCGGTGACCTCGCGCCCGGCGTGGGCGGCGGTCAGGGCGGCGGTGGCATAGCCGCACACCCGGCCCTGGCACAGGCCCATGCCGGGGCGCGCGCACAGCTTCACCGCCCGTGGATCGGTGGCCCCCAGCTCCCTCACCGCATGTCGGATGGCACCGGCGGTCACCTCCTCGCAGCGGCAGACGACGGTGTCCCCGGCCAGCCACTCCCGCCAGCCGGGCCGGACCGGGTACGCCGCGTGCAGCGCGGCGGCGAAGCCGCGCCGGGCGGCCCGGAGCCGCAGCAGCCGGGCGACCCCGCGCGGGTCGGGGCGGGCGCCGGTGGTGGCGTACGCCGCGTGCAGGCCCGCCAGTTCCCCCTCGGTGCAGGCGAGCCCGGCGCCACCGACCCCGCATGCCTCGCCCGCCACGTAGACCCCGGGCACGGTGGAGCGCTGCCGGGTGTCCACGCGGGCGATCAGGCTGCCGTCGGCGTCGCGGTCCATCGCGCAGCCGAGCTGCGTCGGGATCTCGGTCTGCGGGGTGAAGCCGTAGCCCACGGCCACCGTGTCGCACTCCAGCCGCCGCCGGGTGCCGGGCACGATCCGCCACCGGTCGTCCAGCCGCGCCACCACGGCCCCGGTGACGCTGTCGGCCCCGTGGGCCTCGACCACGGTGGTGCGGGTGCGGTACGGGACGCGGTGGCGCCGCAGCGTCCGCAAGTAGTGGGCGGCCTCGGCGAGTTTGGCGGTGGCGCGCAGCGTGGTGATCGGGTGGCGGGCGAAGGCGGTGGGCCGTCCGGCCTCGAAGACTCCGAGGACCGTGGCCCCCGCCTCGGCCATCCCTGAGGCCACCGGCAGCAGGAAGGGCCCGGTCCCGGCGACGACGATGCGGCGGCCCGCGACGACGCCGTGCCCCTTGAGCAGCGCCTGCGCCCCACCGGCGGTGTAGACACCCGGCAGGGTCCAGCCGGGGAACGGCAGCTGGCGGTCGTAGGCGCCGGTGGCCACGACGACCGTACGGCTGAGGACTTCGCGGGGTGCGCCGTCGCTCAGGGCGTGGGTGACGAAACCGGTGGCGGTGCGCTCGATGTGCCAGACGGCGTGGCCGGGCAGGTGGTCGAGCCGGGCGCGGTGGGTGTGCGCGGCCCGGCGCAGCCGCTGGAAGAGGGGCCAGTCGTGGTGTGCGGCGCCGTCGTCGGCGGGGCGGTGGCGCCAGTACTGGCCGCCGGGGCGGGGGCTCGCGTCCAGCAGCGCGACCCGGGCGCCGTGGGCCGCCGCCGCGGTCGCCGCGGACAGCCCGGCGGGCCCGGCGCCGAGCACCGCGATGTCGTACGCAACGGCCGCCGGTTCGGCGGGGCCAGCAGACTCAGCGGGCTCAGCGGGCTCAGCAGGCGAGGTCGGCACGGCCCGCTCCCTCCTGGGTCTCCACCACATCCCCGGGTGCGGCCTCGACCAGGCACGCCCGGTGGTTGGGGCGCCCGTTGACGGTCACCAGGCAGTCGAAGCACACGCCGATGCCGCAGAACATCCCGCGCGGACGGCCGCCTTCGCGGGTGCGGCGCCAGGAGCGCTGTCCGTCGGCGATGAGCGCGGCCGCGATGCTCTGGCCGGGCTCGGCCTGAATCGTCCGGCCGTCGAAGCGGAAGGTGAACGGGATCCGGTTCACGCGGCGGCCTCCTCGAATCGCTGCGGGCGAAACGGTGTCAGGGGCAGATCCGGCACCCGGCCGGTGAGCGCTTGCGCGAGCAGATGCCCGGTGGCGGGGGCGAGGCCGATCCCGGCGCCCTCGTGGCCGCAGGCGTGGACGAGGCCCGGGGCGCGCGGGTCGGGCCCGATCACCGGCAGATGGTCGGGGCAGTAGGGGCGGAAGCCCAGATAGCTGCGGAGCAGCGCGACATCGGCGAGGAACGGGAAGAGCCCGATGGCCTGGTCCGCCAGCCTCCGCAGCACCGGCAGCGCCACCGTACGGTCGAACCCCACCCGCTCCCGGCTGGCGCCGATCAGGACGGTGCCCGCCCGGGTGCCCTCGACCACCACCGAGGTCTCCAGACCGGCGTCGTCGCTGGCCACGTTGGCCACGTACTCGGCGGTGTACACCTTGTGCCGTACGACGCGTGGCAGCGGTTCGGTGACCAGGATGAACCCCTTGCGGGGCAGCACCGGTACCGGCGCCCCGGCGAGGCCGGCGAGCTGCCCGGCCCAGGTGCCCGCGGCGTTGACGACCCATCGGGCGTGCAGCGCGGGCAGGGCGGCCGCGTCGGTGCGCACCCCGGTGACGGCGCCGTGCCGGTCCCGGAGGAAGCCGGTGACGTTGACACCGCTGTGGACGGTCGCGCCCCGGGCGCGCGCGTGGCGCAGCAGATGCGCGGCGGCCAGCACGGGCTGGACCTGCGCGTCCTGGGGGTAGTGGGCGCCGCCCGCCACCTCGCGGGTCAGATTCGGCTCCAGCTCGGACAGTTCGTCCGGGCCGACGTCCACCGCCTCCACCCCGGCCGCGCGCTGCTCCGCGGTCAGCTGCCGCAGCCCCGCCGCGGTGACGTCCGAACCGGCCACCACCACACCGCCCTTGGTGTGGAACTCCACGGCGGCGGCCCCCAGGTCGTCGCGGATCTCCCGCCATAACCGGGAGGAGAGCAGTGCCAGATCCAGTTCGGGGCCGGTCTCCTTGTCGGACACCAGGATGTTGCCCTCGCACGCGCCGGTGGTTCCGCCGCCGATCGCGCCACGCTCCACCACGGTGACGCGCAGCCCCGCTGACGTGCAGTAATACGCGCAGGCCGCGCCGATGATGCCTGCCCCGACGACGAGCACATCCGGGAGGCGGGGAATGCCGGGTCGGTAACTCGTACCGGTCATGGCCGGTAGCATGTCATATGGCACTACCCCTGGCCAGGGTGCGGCGACAGCGTATGGCTAGAATTCGCCGCCACGGCACCGTTCGAGGGAGGAGTGCACGTGGCTACGGGGGGATGGCAGCCGCCGAACAGTCCTGGGCAGGGAACCCCACCATGGGGGCCACCGCCCACACCCGATCCCTACGGGCCGCCACCGCAGAGCCCGTACTACGGCCCGCCGCCGCCCGCCCCGTACGGTGTGCCACCGCGGCCGCCCGGCCCGTATCCGCCGGTCCCGGTGCGCCGGCGCCGCCGGCTGTGGCTGTTCTCCCCGCTCATCCCGCTGGTCCGCTCGGCGAACCGGGTGGCGAAGCGGCTGTTCGACCAGGAGGGCGGCGGGCGGGTCCGTGACCAGCTCGTCGACAAGGTCCAGTTCACCCGCTCCGTCCTCGGCATCCTCGCGACGCTGGCGCTCGTCTATGCGTACGGGGCGGACGGCGGCTGGAGCGGTGCGGCGACCGACGGTGTCGGCAATCTCTTCGCGACCCCGCTCCTGCTCCTGCTCACCGGGCCGCTGGTCGTGTTCGGCTTCATCTGGTACGCGCCCGCGCACCGGCGCCCGGAGCTGCGCTCCCGGCTGCGCGGCCCGCTCAAGACGGTGGGCTGGTATGTGCTGATCCTGGTGGCCTTCGGTGTCTTCGTCTATGTGGCGGGTCAGACGACGCTGCTGCACGGACTGCACGGCTGGACGCTGTGGGTGGTCGGCCTCTCGCTGATGGCGGGGCTGCCGTGGGCGCTGGTGTTCTTCTTCCTGGCCTCCGCGTACGTCGCGCGCAGCGCCTTCAACACCGCCTATGTGCACGCCGCGCTGCCGCCCGTGCTCACCGGGGTGCTGGTGTGGCTGATCGCGGGCTTCAACCTGCTGTCGGACGGGATGCCCAACGGGCCGCTGCCCGCCCAGCTGTGTGCCGCGTTCGGCGGGCCGCTGTCGGTGACCGCGCTGTCGCTGTGGGAGCTGCGGCGGCTGCGTACCCGCCACGGCGTGACGATACGGGGCTGAGCCGCCGTCAGCGTCCGGCGAGTGGCCGTCAGGAAGGTTCCGGCGGCCAGACGCCCGGGGCCAGTACGCCGAGCACATACGCCCGGGCCACCAGCTCCGCGCGGTTGCCGACGCCCCAGCGCCGGGAGAGCCGGGTGAGGTGGTAGTTGACGCCGTCCACGGTGAGGCCGGTCTGCCGGGCCATCTGCGCGGTGGTGTGGCCGCCCGCGGCGAGCGCCAGGATCCGGGCCTCGACGGGGCCGGGCCGCTCCGACTCGCCCGGCGCGGTGTCCACCGCGCCGTGGGCCTGCGGCCGGGGTTCCTCGCCGAGCACCCGCAGCAGCACCAGCAGCCACATCGGGCTGTCGGTGTCGCTCACGGTGTCGGCGGTCAGTTCGCCGTACCGCCGCGTCCCGTCCGGCGACTGCCACCGCACCTCGATCGGATAGCGGGAGCGGCGGCCGAGCCGGACCGCCTCCACGATGCGATACACCTGGCCGGCCGCGTTGGGGTGGAACAGCTCCAGCACATTGCGCCCCGCCAGCTGCCCGGGGGCGGCGCCCCATTCGGCCGCCATCGCCGGATTGGCCATCAGGATCCCGCCGTCCGTGCGGCACACCGCGCACGGCACCGGGACCCGGTCGAAGAGCAGCAGGGATCGGTTGCGCCAGACCACCCAGTCCTCCCCGCCGAGGATCCTCCTCACCTCTTCCAGCACCTCGTCGTCGTTCATGCCGGGCCTCGCTCTCGTCGGTACCGCCTCTTGACACCACGGACGGTGCGTGCGCAAGTCCGTCGCACCGTCCGGCACTACAAAATCATGTAGTGCGACGTGCGAACCGCGTGGTCCACCGGGGCGAGGCTGGAGACATCCCCCGCATGGAAGGCATCGCATCGTCATGACAGAAACCCCCCTCCTTCCGGCCGAGACCGCCGAGGGCGGCGCCGCCGACGGCGTCCCGCTCATCGACGTCTCCGAGCAGACGAGCAACACCCCGATCCAGCAGGCCATGGAGCTGACCCGGCGCCATGGCCCGGTGGTGCGGCGCCGGCTGCACGGGACCGACATCCTGTTCGTCAGCGATCCCGAAATGGTCGCGGAACTCTGTGACGACGAGCGGTTCGCCAAGTACGTCAACCAGTCGCTGGAGAACGTCCGGGAGTTCACCCACGACGGGCTGTTCACCGCGTACAACGACGAGCCGAACTGGGCGAAGGCGCATGACATCCTGATGCCCGCCTTCGCGCTCGGCTCGATGCGCACGTACCACCCGGTGATGCTCCAGGTGGCGCGGCGGGTGATCGACGCCTGGGACGCCCGCGCGGCGAGCGGCGAGCCGGTCGCGGTGACCGACGACATGACGCGGATGACGCTGGACACCATCGGACTGGCCGGGTTCGGCTACGACTTCGGCTCGTTCGAGCGCGCGCAACCGCATCCCTTCGTGCAGGCCATGGTGCGCTGCCTGGAGTGGAGCATGCGCAAGGTGGCGCGGCGCCCGGACGTGGACTACAGCGAGCAGGACGAGGCGTTCCGCGCCGATACGGCCTATCTCGCCTCCGTCGTCGACGAGGTGATCCAGGCCCGGGTCGCCGCGGGCGAGACGGACACGGACGATCTGCTGGGGCTGATGCTCAGTGCCACGCATCCGTCCGACGGCACCCCGCTGGACCACGCCAACATCCGCAACCAGGTGATCACCTTCCTGATCGCGGGTCATGAGACCACCTCGGGCGCGCTGTCCTTCGCCCTGCACTACCTCGCCAAGAACCCGGGCGAACTGCGCCGGGTGCAGCGGGAGGCG
Source organism: Streptomyces sp. NPDC007983 (assembly GCF_042958345.1). Classification (NCBI taxonomy): domain Bacteria; kingdom Bacillati; phylum Actinomycetota; class Actinomycetes; order Kitasatosporales; family Streptomycetaceae; genus Streptomyces; species Streptomyces sp. NPDC007983. Next base: position 423,585 of record NZ_JBIBJI010000008.1, on the reverse strand, counting down.
GACGCGCTGTTCGGCGCCGACGGGGACCCGGAGCCGACGTTCGAGCAGGTGGGGCTGTTGCGCTACACCCGACAGGTGCTGAACGAGGCGCTGCGGCTGTGGCCGACCGCGGCCGCCTTCTCCCGGCAGGCGCGCGCGGACACGATGCTCAGCGGGCGCGTTCCGATGCGGGCCGGGCAGCCCGCCATCGTGCTCACCCCGATGCTGCACCGCGCCGCGGTGTGGGGCGACAACCCGGAGCTGTTCGACCCCTCGCGCTTCGACCCGGAGGCCGAGGCGGCGCGTCCGGTGCACGCGTACAAGCCGTTCGGCACCGGTGAACGGGCCTGCATCGGGCGGCAGTTCGCGCTGCACGAGGCCACCATGCTGCTGGCGATGCTGGTGCACCGCTACCGGCTGATCGACCACGCGGACTACCGGCTGCACATCAAGGAGTCGCTCACCCTCAAGCCCGAGGGCCTCACCCTGCGGCTCGTCCCCCGCACCCCGCGCGAGCGGGCGGTGGCGGTGGCCGACGCGGTGGCGACAAGCGCGCCCGTACGGGACGCCTCGCTGCCCACCCGGGTCCGCCAGGACACCGGTGCGCTGCTGCTGTACGGAACCAACTTCGGCACCTGCCGCTCCTTCGCCGAGGACCTGGCCGCCGACGCCGACGGGCTGGGCTGCGCCACCCAGGTCGCCCCGCTCGACGCCTACGCAGGCGGGCTGCCCACCGACCGCCCGGTGGTCATCACCGCCGCCTCGTACAACGGGCAGCCCACCGATGACGCCGCCGCCTTCCTGGCCTGGCTGGAGACGGCCGAACCGGGCGCGGCGGACGGCGTGAGCTACGCGGTGCTCGGCGTCGGCGACCGCAACTGGGCCGCCACCTACCAGCGCGTGCCGACCCTGATCGACGAGCGGCTGGCCGCCCTCGGCGCAACCCGGCTCATCGACCGGGCCGCGGCCGACGCCTCGGGTGATCTGAGCGGCACCGTGCGGGACTTCACCGCACGGCTGCGCACCGCGCTGCTGGAGCGCCACGGCGACCCGGCCACCGTGGGCGCGGCCCCGGGCGACGCCGTGGACGACGGCCCGGCGTACACCGTCACCGAGGTCACCGGCGGGCCGCTGGACGGTCTGGCGCGGCAGCACGGGATGGTGGCGATGGAGGTCACCGAGACCGGCAGCCTCAGCGATCCGTCGTACCCGCGGGTCAAGCGGTTCGTCCGGCTGGCCCTGCCCGAGGGGGTCGCGTACCGCACCGCCGACCATCTCACCGTGCTCCCGGCCAACGACCCCGCGCTGGTCACGCGGGCCGCCAAGTTGCTCCACGCCGATCCGGAGACGGTGCTCAGCATCGTGCCCGCCCGCCCGGCCCGCCGTGGCGGTCTGGCGGTGGACCGGCCGGTCGGCGTGCGGGAGCTGCTGACGCACCACGTGGAGCTGAACCACCGTCCGGACGCCGAGCAGCTGGCCCTGCTCGCCGAGCTGAACCCGTGCCCGCCGGAGAAGGCGGCGCTCGCCGCGCAGGCCCCCGGGGAGCGCACCCTGCTGGATCTGATCGAGGCCAACCCGGCGCTGCGCGAGACGCTGACCTGGCCGGTGCTGCTGGAGCTGCTGCCGCCGCTGCGGCCGCGCCACTACTCGATCTCCTCCTCCCCCGCCGTCTCGCCGCGCCACGTCGATCTGATGGTGTCGCTGCTGCGCGACGAGGCGAGCGGTTTCCAGGGCACCGGCTCCGGCCATCTGAACGCGGTGCGGCCCGGGGACACCGTGCTCGCCCGGGTGCAGCCCTGCCGTGACGCGTTCCGCGTCGGCCACACGCCGGACCGGCCGGTCATCATGGTGTCCGCCGGTACCGGACTCGCCCCCTTCCGCGGCACCATCGCCGACCGGCGGGCGCTCGTGGAGTCCGGGACCCCGCTCGCCCCCGCGCTGTGCTACTTCGGCTGTGACGCACCGGACGCCGACTATCTGCACGCCGCGGAGCTGCGCGCCGCCGAGGCCGCCGGTGCCGTGTCCATGCGCCCGGCGTTCAGCCGCGCTCCCGTCGACGGCCATCGCTTCGTCCAGCACCGCATCGCCGCCGACGCCGACGAGATCTGGCGGCTGCTGGCGGAGGGCGCCGAGGTGTACGTGTGCGGCGACGGCGCCCGGATGGCCCCCGGCGTGCGGGAGGCCTTCCGGTCGGTGTACGTGGCCCACACCCCCGGCGCCGACGACGCGGCGGCACAGCGCTGGCTGGACGGCCTGATGGCCGAGGGCCGCTTCGTGGAGGACGTCTACGCCGGGTGACCTCGGAAGGGGTCAGTCGCCGGACGGGCGGGCGCGCACATGCATGCGCTCGCCCTGGGCGCCGAAGAGGCTGAGGAATTCGACGGGCTGTGCGCTCGCGCTGGCGAAGCCGTGGGGCGTACGGGTGTCGAACTCGGCCGCCTCGCCCGCGGTGAGCGTCAGATCGTGCTCGCCGAGGGCGAGGCGCAGTTTGCCCGAGAGCACGTACAGCCATTCGTAGCCCTCGTGCACCGACTGCGAAGGCCGGACGTCGGTGTCCGACGCCCGGCCGGGCAGGATCTGCTTGTAGGCGTGCAGCCCGCCGAGATAGCGCGTCAGCGGCACGAACGTCTGCCCGTGCCGGGTGAAGGGGCGCGGGTAGATGCGGGGGTCGCCGGTGGGCGGCGCGCCGACCAGCTCGTCCAGCTGGACGCCGTGGGCCTTGGCCAGGGGCAGCAGCAGCTCCAACGTGGGCTTGCGCTGCCCCGACTCCAGCCGCGAGAGGGTGGAGAGCGAGATCCCGGTGGTCTCGCTCAGCTGGGCCAGGGTGGCCCCGCGGTCCCGCCGCAGCGCCCGCAGCCGCGGGCCGACCGCGTTCAGCACCTCGGGAATGTCATGATCCGCCATGGGCCCTATGTGCCGGTACGGCAAGAACATTGTCAAGCGCGCCCGGGCACCAGGTGCTCACCAGGTGACGGGCAGTTCATGGGCACCGTAGATGACCATGTCGCTGCGCATCGGCACCTCCTCCGGCGCCACCGCGAGCGCGAGGTCCGGGAACCGGCCGAGCAGTCCGCGGTAGCCCGCCGCCAGCTCGATCCGGGCCAGGTTCTGGCCGAGGCACTGGTGGATGCCGTATCCGAACGCGAGGTGGCTGCTGCGGGGGCGGGCGACGTCGAGCGTGTGGGGCTCGTCCACGAGTGCGGGGTCCCGGTTCGCGGCCGGGACGGACACCGCCACGCTCTGGCCCGCCGCGATGGTGACGCCACCGACCTCGACGTCCTCCAGCGCGATACGGACCGGGAAGGCGTTGACGATGCTCAGGTAGCGCAGCAGCTCCTCGACCGCGCCGGGCACCAGCGCGTCGTCCTCGCGCAGCCGCCGCATCTGCTCGGGGTTCTGCAGCAGGGTGAAGGTGCCGAGGCTGAGCATGTTGGTGGTGGTCTCGTGCCCGGCGATCAGCAGCAGCGCCGCCATGTTGACGATCTCGACGTCGGACAGCTCGCCGACGGAGGTGAGATACGAGATCAGATCGTCCTGGGGGGCGCGCCGCTTGTCGGCGGTCAGTTCGCCGAGGAATCGGGTGATCGTACGCATCCCCTGGTCGAACTGGCCGCCGGTCTGGTCCTGGACCAGGATCTGCGCGCTGGCCCGCTGGAATGTCGCGCGCTCCGCGTAGGGCACGCCGAGCATTTCGCAGATCACCAGCGAGGGGACCGGCAGCGCGAAGTGTTCCACCAGGTCGGCCGGTTTTCCCGCCGCCTCCAGGGCGTCGAGGCAATCGGTGACGATGCCGTCGATCCGGGGTTCGAGGGCGCGCATCCGCCGTACCGTGAAGTAGCGGGTGAGTAACCCGCGATAGTGACTGTGTTCGGGAGCGTCCATGGCCAGAAACGACCCCGGACCGTTGCCGTGGTTCTCCCGGACGGTCTGCGAGATGGGCCGCACCGTGTCGTCACCGCGCCACCGCTCGGCGCTGAAGCGCGGGTCCCGCAGCACCTCGCGGGCCTCGTGGTATCCGGTGACCAGCCATCCCGTACTGCCGCCGACGAACCGGAGCGGGCTGACGGCGGGGCCGGTGACGAGTGCGGGCGGGGGATCGACGTAGTTGGCGCGCTGCCGGGGGTACGGCGGGGCCTGGTGGGGCGCGGACGACGGGGCACTCACGGTGGTCCTCCTCGGAGCGGCCTGCGGACTTTCCGGGGAACGCCGTTCGGTCCCCCTGGGCACCATGCCCGAGGTGCGAACTGGATCACAAGGGTGCCCTCTGGCGTGCGGGGCAGCAGTAGTGTCGCGAGCAGGCTGTGTTCGTACCGGGCAGTAGGACGGGCAGTAGGAAGGGATGGGACATGTTCCGCAAGGTGCTGGTCGCCAACCGTGGAGAAATCGCCATTCGGGCGTTCCGGGCCGGCTATGAGCTGGGAGCGAGAACCGTCGCGGTGTTCCCCCACGAGGACCGCAACTCGCTGCACCGGCTCAAGGCCGATGAGGCGTATGAGATCGGTGAGCCGGGCCATCCCGTGCGGGCCTATCTGTCCGTCGAGGAGATCGTCGGCGCGGCGCGGCAGGCTGGTGCCGACGCCGTGTACCCCGGATACGGGTTCCTGTCCGAGAACCCCGACCTCGCACGGGCGTGCGAGGAGGCGGGGATCACCTTCGTCGGCCCGAGCGCGGAGATCCTGGAGCTGACCGGCAACAAGGCGCGGGCGGTGGCCGCGGCCCGGGCGGCGGGGGTGCCGGTGCTCGGCTCCTCGGAGCCCTCCTCGGATGTGGACGAGCTGGTGCGGGCGGCGGAGGAGCTGGGCTTCCCGGTGTTCGTCAAGGCCGTCGCGGGCGGTGGCGGGCGCGGAATGCGGCGGGTCGAGGAGCCCCGGCTGCTGCGCGAGTCGATCGAGGCGGCGGCCCGCGAGGCCGAGTCGGCGTTCGGGGACCCGACGGTCTTCCTGGAGAAGGCGGTCGTCGAGCCCCGCCATATCGAGGTGCAGATCCTCGCCGATGCCGACGGTAATGTCATGCACCTGTTCGAACGGGACTGTTCGGTGCAGCGCCGCCACCAGAAGGTCATCGAGATGGCGCCCGCACCCCACCTCGGCCCGGAGCTGCGGACACGGATCTGCGAGGACGCGGTGAAGTTCGCCCGGCAGATCGGCTACCGCAACGCGGGCACCGTGGAATTCCTGCTGGACCGCGACGGCAACCATGTCTTCATCGAGATGAACCCGCGGATCCAGGTCGAGCACACGGTGACCGAGGAGATCACCGATGTCGACCTCGTCCAGTCGCAGATGCGGATCGCGAGCGGGGAGACCCTGGCGGACCTCGGCCTGTCGCAGGACACCGTCTATCTGCGCGGCGCCGCCCTGCAGTGCCGGATCACCACCGAGGACCCGGCCAACGGCTTCCGCCCGGACATCGGCATGATCAGTGCCTACCGCTCCCCGGGCGGCTCGGGCATCCGACTCGACGGCGGCACCACCCACGCCGGCGCCGAGATCAGCGCACACTTCGACTCGATGCTGGTGAAGCTGACCTGCCGGGGCCGCGACTTCGGCCATGCCATCGGGCGGGCCCGGCGCGCGGTGGCCGAGTTCCGTATCCGCGGGGTGTCCACCAACGTTCCGTTCCTCCAGGCCGTGCTGGACGATCCGGACTTCCAGGCCGGGAGGGTCACCACCTCGTTCATCGAGCAGCGGCCGCATCTGCTGACCGCGCGCCACTCCGCCGACCGCGGCACCAAGCTGCTCACCTATCTCGCCGACATCACGGTCAACAAGCCGCACGGCCCGCGGCCCCAGCTGATCGACGCGGCCGGGAAGCTGCCGCCGGTGCCCGCCGGGGCGCCGCCCGCCGGGTCCAAGCAGACCCTCACCGAGCTGGGCCCGGAGGGGTTCGCGCGATGGCTGCGCGAATCGCCGCGGATCGGGGTCACCGACACCACCTTCCGCGACGCCCACCAGTCGCTGCTGGCCACCCGCGTACGCACCAAGGACCTCCTCGCCGTGGCCCCGGCGGTGGCGCACACCGTGCCGGAGCTGCTGTCGCTGGAGTGCTGGGGCGGCGCCACCTACGACGTGGCGCTGCGGTTCCTCGCCGAGGACCCCTGGGAGCGGCTGGCCGCGCTGCGCGAGGCGGTGCCCAACATCTGCCTCCAGATGCTGCTGCGCGGCCGCAACACCGTCGGGTACACCCCGTACCCGACCGAGGTGACGGACGCCTTCGTCCACGAGGCCACCGCCACCGGCATCGACATCTTCCGGATCTTCGACGCGCTCAACGACATCGGGCAGATGCGCCCCGCCATCGAGGCGGTACGGGACACCGGCACCGCGGTCGCCGAAGTGGCGCTGTGCTACACCAGCGACCTGTCCGATCCGTCGGAGAAGCTCTACACCCTGGACTACTATCTGCGGCTCGCCGAGCAGATCGTGGACGCGGGCGCGCATGTGCTGGCCATCAAGGACATGGCGGGGCTGCTGCGCGCCCCGGCCGCCGCGAAGCTGGTGTCCGCCCTGCGCCGGGAGTTCGACCTGCCGGTGCACATCCACACCCATGACACCGCCGGCGGCCAGCTCGCCACGTATCTGGCCGCGATCCAGGCCGGTGCGGACGCGGTGGACGGGGCGGTGGCGTCCATGGCGGGCACCACCTCGCAGCCCTCGCTGTCGGCGATCGTGGCCGCCACCGACCACTCCGAGCGGCCCACCGGCCTCGACCTGGAGGCGATCGGCGGGCTGGAGCCGTACTGGGAGAGCGTGCGCAAGGTCTACGCGCCGTTCGAGGCGGGCCTCGCCTCGCCGACCGGGCGCGTCTACCACCACGAGATCCCCGGCGGCCAGCTGTCCAACCTGCGCACCCAGGCCATCGCGCTCGGCCTCGGCGACCGCTTCGAGGACATCGAGGCGATGTACGCCGCCGCCGACCGCATGCTCGGCCACCTGGTCAAGGTCACCCCGTCCTCGAAGGTCGTCGGCGACCTCGCGCTGCACCTGGTGGGGGCCGGGGTGTCGCCGGAGGACTTCAAGGCCGAGCCCAACAAGTTCGACATCCCGGACTCGGTCATCGGCTTCCTGCGCGGCGAGCTGGGCAGCCCGCCCGGCGGCTGGCCGGAGCCCTTCCGCAGCAAGGCGCTGGAGGGCCGCGCGGAGGCCAAGCCGACGACGGAGGAGCTGTCCGCCGAGGACCGGCAGCAGCTCGCCGACGACCGCCGCGCCACCCTGAACCGACTGCTGTTCCCCGGTCCGACGAAGGAGTTCGAGACCCACCGGGAGACGTTCGGCGACACCAGCGTGCTGGACAGCAAGGACTTCTTCTACGGGATTCGCCCGGGGAAGGAGTACGCGGTGGACCTGGAGCCCGGGGTGCGGCTGCTCATCGAGCTGGAGGCCATCGGCGAGGCCGACGAGCGCGGCATGCGTACGGTGATGTCCACCCTGAACGGCCAACTGCGCCCGATCCAGGTCCGGGACACCTCGGCGGCCTCCGACATCCCGGCCACCGAGAAGGCCGACAAGGGCAACCCGGGCCATGTGGCCGCGCCGTTCGCCGGGGTGGTGACGCTGACCGTCGCCGAGGGCGATCAGGTCGAGGCGGGTGCCACCGTGGCGACCATCGAGGCGATGAAGATGGAGGCCACCATCGCCGCGCCGAAGTCCGGCCGGGTCTCCCGGGTGGCCATCAACGCCATCCAGCAGGTGGAGGGCGGTGACCTGCTGGTCGACCTCGGCTGACGGCCACGCCTCTCGGGCCCGGTCCGGTGCGCTTCGGCCCACCGGACCGGGGCCTTGCCAATATTTCGGCAAGCGTTGACAAGGTTGCCGGGCGGTGAACACCATGCACTATGTCGTTCACCCGCACCCCCTCCTCACACCGGTAGCGGGCCGCCATGGCCCCCACCCTCACCGACGTCGCCAAAAGCGCCAATGTGGCGCTCTCCACGGCCTCCCGGGCCTTCAGCAACCCGGACCGGCTCGGACCGCGAACCTTGCGCAAGGTCCTGACGGTTGCGCAAGAGCTGGGATACGAACCACCGGTGGCCCGTGCCACCGAGGCCCCCACCGGCGCGGAGACCGCCACCGTCGCCGTCGTCGTCCCCGACATCGCCAACCCGGTCTTCGGGTCGTTCGTGAAGGCCGCGCAGGGCGAGGGCTGGCGCCGCCGGCAGACCGTCGTCCTCGCCGACACCGATCTCGACCCGGGCCGTGAGCGCGAGGTGATCGCACACCTGAAGGGGCAGGTCGACGGCCTGATCGTGTGCTCGCCCCGGCTGGACGCGGACGAAGTCCTCGACCTGTGCGGACGGACACCCGTCGTCCTGGTCAACCGTGAGACGGCCGGCGCCGACTGCGTGATCGCCGATGCCGCCCACGGGCTGCGCCAGGCCGTGGATTACCTGGCCGCGCTCGGCCACCGGCGGATCGCCTATGTCCAGGGCATGCAGCGCTCCTGGTCCAACTCCCACCGGGTCGCGCTGATCCGCGCCGAGACCGAACGGGCCGGGCTGGAGCTGGAGTTGCTGGGCTGGCAGGCCGAGACGGCGGCCGGTGGGAAAGCCGCCGCGGCGAGTGTCATGGCATCGGGAGCGTCCGCCGTGATCGCGCACAACGACCTGATGGCCCTGGGCGTGATCTCCGGGGCGCGGGCGCTGGGGCTGAGCGTGCCCGAGCGGCTGAGCGTCGTCGGGGTCGACGACATCCCGTTCGCCGAAGTGGCGCAGCCGTCCCTGACCAGCATCGCGGTGCCGATGGCCCGGGCCGGTGCGCTCGGCCACGAGCTGCTGGGACAGATCCTCGGCGGCGAACGGCAGACCCCGCGCACCCTGCGGCTGCCCACCCAGCTCATCGTGCGCGGGTCCACCGGCCCGGCGCACTCCGTCCCGGAGAGGGCCGCGGTGGCGGCGGGGAAGGAGACCCCATGACGGCCGAGCCGCTGACCGTGGTGGTCGCCGACGCCAATCTGCGTCCGCTGCGCGACGAGTTCGAGGCCGCCCTTCCGGCGGGCACGGTCACCCACTGGCCCGACCCCCGGGACGCGGAGGCGGTCGAGGCCGCGGTGGGCCACGCGGACGTGCTGGTGGCGGGGCAGTGCACCGCCCGGACGGCCTCGCTCGCCACCCGGCTCCGGCTGGTCCACACGGCCGGTGCGGGGACGGACAAGATCGACCTGACCGCGCTGCCGCCCGGCACCCAGGTGGCCAACACCTTCCACCACGAGGACTCGATCGCCGAGTACGCCGTATCGTCCGCGATCCTGCTGCGCCGTGGCTTTCTGCGCCAGCACCGGGCGCTGCGCCGCGCGGTGTGGGACTCCCCCGCACACGATCCGCGCTCCCCCTGGATGGACTCGCTGTCCGCGGCCACCGTCGGCTTCGTCGGCTTCGGCCACATCGGCGCCCGCTGCTGGCAGCGGTTCCGGGCATTCGGCGCACGCGGGGTGGCGGTCACCCGGCGCGGCGAGGTGGACGCGGCGGCCGAGGGGCTGGTGTGGGCCGGGCCCAACGACGACCTCGGCGCGCTGCTGGACGCCTCCGACGTGGTCGTGGTGTCGGCACCGCTCACACCGGAGACCACCGGGCTCATCGGCGAGGCCGAACTGTCCCGGATGGGCCCGTCCTCGGTGCTGGTCCATGTCGGACGCGGGCCCGTCGTGGACGAGGACGCGCTGTACCGGGGCCTGTGCGCGCACACCATCGGGGCCGCGGCGCTCGACGTCTGGTATCGGTATCCGACGAGCGGACACACCGGCGCCCCGAGCAAGCATCCCTTCGAGACGCTGGACAACGTACTGATGACGCCCCATTCCTCCGGCCTCACCCGCCAGACCTTCATCGGCCGCGCCGCCGACATCGCCGCCAACATCGGCCGGCTGGCCGCGGGCGAGCCGCTGCACAACGTGGTGGCGGTGGCCCGATGAACGCGACGCCCCGACAGGACACCATCGCCACCGCCGAAGTGCTGGTGACCAGCCCCGGCCGTAACTTCGTCACGCTCAAGATCACCACCGCCGAAGGCCTCGTCGGCTGGGGCGATGCCACGCTCAACGGCCGTGAGCTGGCCGTGGCCTCGTATCTCCGGGACCATGTGGCGCCGCTGCTCATCGGCCGCGACCCGGCGCGGATCGAGGACACCTGGCAGTACCTCTACCGTGGGGTCTACTGGCGGCGCGGCCCGGTGACCATGACGTCCATCGGAGCGGTGGACATGGCGCTGTGGGACATCAAGGGCAAGACCACCGGCCAGCCCGTCTACCAGCTGCTGGGCGGCGCGGTCCGCGACCGGATCCTCACGTACACCCATGCCACCGGCTGGGACGTCCCGCAGCTGCTGGACTCGGTCGACGCCCGGCGCGCGGAGGGGTTCCGCGCGGTGCGGGCGCAGAGCGGTGTCCCCGGCCTGGACACGGTGTACGGGGTGAGCCGGAGCGGCCGGGGTTACGAACCGGCCGACCGGGGCGCGGCCCCGGTGGAGGAGGTGTGGGACACCGACGCCTACCTCCGGCACGCGCCGAAGGTCCTCGGCGCGGTGCGGGAGCATGTGGGGCCCGAGCTGAAAGTGCTGCACGATGTGCACCACCGCCTCACCCCCGGCCAGGCCGCCCGGCTCGGCCGCGCGCTGGAAGAGGTGGACCTGTTCTGGCTGGAGGACGTCACCCCCGCGGAGAACCAGCAGGTGCTGCGGCATGTGCGGCAGCACACCACCGTGCCGCTGGCGATCGGCGAGGTGTTCAACACCGTCTGGGAATGCCAGTCGCTGATCACCGAGCAGCTGATCGACTTCGTACGGACCTGTGTGAGCCACGCGGGCGGGATCAGCCATCTGCGGCGGATCGCGGCCCTCGCGGAGATCTGGCAGATACGGCTCGGCCCGCACGGCCCCTCGGACGTGTCCCCGGTGGCGCTGGCCGCGTCGCTGCACGTGGGCCTGGCCACACCGAACTTCGCCATCCAGGAGTACATGGGCTACGAGCCGGTCGTGCACGAGGTGTTCCGGCACGCGTGGTCCTACGCCGACGGACATCTGCACCCCGGCGACCGGCCCGGCCTCGGAGTCGAGGTGGACGAATCGCTCGCCGCCGGTTTCCCGTACGAACCCGCCTACCTGCCGGTCGCGCGACGACGCGACGGCTCGATGACGGATTGGTGAGGACTTCCCCCATGACCGGGACCCCCACGACCGCCCCGCCCACCGCCCCGGCGCGACTGCCGCGCCTGAACCGCACCACCACCGCCGCGTCCGTGCTCACCCCGGCGCGGCCGCCCGCCGAGACCGGCATCGTGCATCTGGGGCTCGGCAACTTCCACCGCGCCCATCAGGCCGTGCACACCGCCGCCGCGCTGGACCACACCGAGGGCCCCTGGGGCATTCTCGGGGTCGCCGGGCGCTCGGCCACGGTGGCCCGGGCGCTGCGCGAGCAGCAACTGCGCTACGCGGTGGTGGAGATCTCCCCCTCCGGCACCGGGGTCACCGTGCCCGCGGTGCACACCGGGGCGCTGGTGGCCGCGGAGCAGCCGGACGAGGTCCTGGACGCGCTGGCGGCGCCCGGCACCGCCATCGTCACCCTCACGGTCACCGAACACGGCTACACCTTCTCCCCGCGCACCCACGGACTCGACCTGGACTCCCCCGCGGTACGGGCCGATCTGCGCGGTGACGCCCCGCCCCGGACCACCATCGGGCGGATCGTGCGCGGGCTGCAGCGCCGCGTACGCACCCATGCCCGGCCACTGACGGTGCTCAGCTGCGACAACCTGGTGGGCAACGGCTCCCAGACGCGGCGGCTGGTGCACGAGTTCACCGAGGCGCTTCCGGCGGCGGAGCGCGAGGAGCTGCTGCCGTGGCTGACGCGTGCGGTGACGTTCCCCAGCTCCATGGTCGACCGGATCGTGCCCGCCACCACCGAGGTGTATCGCGCGGCGGTCGCCGACCGCCTCGGGGTGCGCGACGCCGTCCCCGTGCCGGCCGAACCGTTCTCCATGTGGGTCATGGAGGACCGCTTCGCCGCGGGCCGCCCGCGCTGGGAACACGGCGGGGCCCTGTTCACCGACGATGTGGAACCGTACGAGCTGCTGAAGCTGCGGCTGCTCAACGGCACCCATTCGCTCATCGCCTATCTCGGCGCGCTGGACGGGCGGGAGACCATCCCTGACGCCATCGCCCGGCCGTTCATCGCCGAGGCCGCGCGCCATGTGCTCCACGACGACTATCTGCCGAGCCTCACCGTGCCCGCCGACATCCAACTGGAGGACTACATACGGCAGTTGTTCGACCGCTGGGCCAACACCGCGCTGGGCCACCGCACCCGGCAGGTCGGCTCGGACGGCTCGGTCAAGCTCCGCCAGCGGGTGCCGGAGCCCGCCCTGCTCCATCTGCGGGCCGGGAGGATGCCCCACCACCTGGCGCTGACCGTGGCCGCCTATCTGTGCTGTGTGGCGCCGCCGTCCGGCTTCTCCCCCGGGCCCCAGGCGGCCGCGATGGCCGACCCGGCCCGCGAACCGCTCGCCGGCCTCGCCCGGCGGGCACCCGCCGCGCCGCGTACCGCGTTCGTCGAGGCCGTCCTGGAGAGCGGGCTGCTCGGCGACGGCCTGACGGACCACCCGGCCTTCACCGCCCGGATCGCCGAACTCATCGACATCATCGTCCGGCACGGCCCCGGCGCGGCGGCGGCCGACGCCTGCGGCCCCCGATAAGAGCCCCGTCCCATCCCCCCTCCCCGCCCTTTCCTTCCCTCCCGCCACTCCCCTGCTTCGCCCTGCCCGATTCCGCTCCGGAACCGATCCGTTCAAGGAGGCATGGATCATGGAGAGCAACACCACCACTCCCCCGCCACCCGCCACCGCCCCGCCCGGCGAGCCGCCTGCCGACCCCCGGGCGGTACGCCGCGCGGCCTGGGCCGGTCTGGTCGGCACCGCGCTCGAACAGTACGACTTCGTCATCTACGGCACCGCATCGGCGCTGATCTTCAGCGATCTGTTCTTCCCCAACGTGTCGGCATCGGTGGGCATTCTCGCCAGCTTCAGCACCTATGCGGTCGGCTTCGCCGCCCGGCCGCTCGGCGGGCTCTTCTTCTCCCGTTTCGGGGACCGCCTCGGCCGCAAGTGGGTGCTGATCGCGACCCTGCTGCTGATGGGCGGCTCCACCCTCGCCATCGGTCTGCTCCCGACGTACGGGGCGGTGGGCATCCTCGCCCCGATCCTGCTGCTGATCTGCCGCATGGCGCAGGGCTTCGGCGCGGGCGCCGAGCAGGCCGGAGGCGCCACCTTGCTCACCGAGACGGCCGCGCCGGGGCGGCGCGGCAGGCTGTCCTCCCTGGTCATGACGGGGGCGGCGCTCGGTACCGCGCTGGGCGCGGTGGCCTGGATGCTCGCCCAGCGACTGCCCGAAGACGCCCTGATGTCCTGGGGCTGGCGACTGGTCTTCGTCAGCAGCCTCCTGGTGACCGTGGCCGCCATGATCATGCGCCGCAAGCTGAACGAGAGCCCGGTCTTCCAGGAGCTGAAGGCACAGCACGAACGGCCCGCCTCACCGGTCAAGGAGGTCTTCCGGCACGGCCGCAAGCCGCTGCTCCTGGTGATCCTGATGAACTTCGGGGTCAGCACCCAGTCGTACACCTACCAGGTGTTCATGGCGTCCTACCTGGTCTCCAGCGTGGGCGTCGACAAGGACTTCGTGCCCGAGGTGCTGCTGCTCGGCTCGCTGTGCGGCGGCGTGGCGGCCATCGCGTTCGGCGCCCTCTCGGACCGTCTGGGACGGCGTCCGGTGTGCTCGCTGATCCTCACCGCCATGGTGCTGCTGCCCGCCCCGACGTTCATCGCGCTGAACTCCGGCTCGGAGGTGGCCATCGCGGTGGCGATCGCGGTCGGTTTCATCCTGGCCTGCCAGGGCCTGGTCGGCGTGCACATGAGCTACTTCCCCGAGCTGTTCGGAAACCGCTACCGCTACGCCGGGGTCGCCCTGGGCCGGGAGTTCTCCTCGGTGATCGGCGGTGGTGTCGCACCGCTGATCTGCAGCGCGCTGCTCACCGCGTTCACCGGCTCCTGGATACCGGTCGCGGTCTACATGACGGTGGTCGCGGCGGTGAGTCTCATCACGACCCGGATGACTCCGGAAACCCTGAACCGCGATCTGAACGCCGCGGTCGACGCCACCGATCCGATGGACACGAGTCCGCGCCAAGCCGTGTGACCGGGGGCGTTTCCCCGCGTATGGGGCGGGTCGCCGGCGCCACCGGCGGCCCGCACGGGGCCTGTCTCCCCCACTAGCCACCATCCTCGCAGGTTGATCCATTTTTGGCCACTCCTGCCTCACCTTGGCACCCTTGCCATCGTGTTCGGCCATGGATTCAAAGGCAGCCGGACACGGAACCACCTGCAAGGAGTGAATCGCCATATGAGTACCGTTGCCGCCTACGCCGCACCTGCCGCCAAGGCCCCGCTGGAGCGCACCTCGATCGAGCGCCGCCCGGCCGGCGAGTTCGACGTGGTGATCGACATCAAGTACTCGGGCATCTGCCACTCGGACATCCACCAGGTCCGCGAGGGCTGGAGCGAGGTGCCGTTCCCGCTGGTGCCGGGTCATGAGATCGCCGGTGTCGTCACCGAGGTCGGATCCGGTGTCACCAAGTACGCCGTCGGCGACCGGGTCGGCGTCGGCTGCTTCGTGGACTCCTGCCGGGCTTGCGAGAACTGCCGCAAGGGCCTGGAGCAGTACTGCGCCGAGGGCCACACCGCCACGTACGCCGCCACCGACAAGTACGGCGAGACCACCTACGGCGGCTACTCCACCGGCATCGTCGTCGACGAGAACTACGTCGTGCGCATCCCGGACGCCCTGCCGCTGGACGTAGCCGCCCCGCTGCTGTGCGCGGGCATCACCACGTACTCCCCGCTGCGCCACTGGAAGACCGGGCCGGGCAGCAAGGTCGCCGTCCTCGGCATGGGCGGCCTCGGCCACGTGGCCGTCAAGCTCGCCCACGCGATGGGCGCGGAGGTCACCGTGCTCAGCCAGTCGCTGCGCAAGAAGGACGACGGGCTGCGGCTCGGCGCGGACCGCTACTACGCGACCAGCGACCCGCGCACCTTCGAGGAGCTGGCCGAGTCCTTCGACGTCATCCTGTCCACGGTGTCCGCGCCGCTGGACTTCGGCGCGTACCTGAAGCTGCTCAAGACGGACGGCGCGCTGGTGAACGTGGGTCTCCCGGAGGAGCCCATCTCGCTCAACCTCTTCTCGGTGGTCATGGGCCGCCGGACCCTCGCCGGTTCGTTCATCGGCGGCATCGCCGAGACGCAGGAGATGCTCGACTTCTGCGCCGAGCACGGGGTGGGCGCCGAGATCGAGACCATTCGCGCGGAGGAGATCAACACCGCGTTCGAGCGGGTGCTCTCCAGCGATGTCCGCTACCGGTTCGTCATCGACGCCGCCACGATCTGACATCCGCTCAGTTCTCCGTGGACAGAGCGCACTTCCCTCCTCGGCGGCCGCTCCCCTCCCGGGAGCGGCCGCCGATCTCGTTTGAGCAGACATGGGATGAATAACCGTGTCGCGAGCCTTGACGGCCCCAATGGTCCAGTCCATCGTATGTACGCGCCACACCCGCGCATCCGCGCAGGATCAACTCTTTCCCAACCCCCGACCTCCTCCACAGGGACCCAACATGGCAGAAGACTCTGCTCCACGCGGTTTCAGTCGTCGGACGTTACTCGGCTCCATGACCGCCACGGCCGTCGGTGTGCCCCTCCTCGGGCAGCTGACGTCGGGCGCCTCCCCGGCCGCCGCGGCCGCCCTGGCGCCGCAACTGGTCTGGAACCCCAGCCCGTCCGGCGTCGGACTCAAGGCCTTCGAGGGCATCGAGGCCGACCGCGGCAATGAGCACCCCGACCGGGACTATGTCGTGGTCGAAGGCGGCGACCACTACCGCTTCAACATCTGGAAGGACGACCGGGACACCACCGGCGGCGGCGACCGCCAGCGCACCGAGTCCAAGGGCATGGTGCAGGACGGTACGACGCTGAAGATGCGGGACGGGGAGACCTGGACCCTCTCGTACGAGATGTACATGCCGTCCTCGCTGCACGGCACCAGCAAGTTCACGCACATCTTCCAGACGAAGACACCGGTCGACAACGGCGGCCCGTACATCACGCTGGACCTCGGCCGCAGCGGCAGCAAGGAGACGCTGCGGGCCCGGGCCTACGCCAACTCCGGCTCACCGGACATTGCCTCGACCGACCTCTCGCCGCTGCGCAACAAGTGGATCACCATCGAGTGGAAGCTGACCATCGGGTCCAGCGGAAAGGCCACGTTCACGGCCCGGAACGGCACCGGTTCCGGCGCCCCGGTCGCGGTGCAGGGCAGCATGTCGAACGTGAAGATGCCGGACCAGGGCGACTACCAGCGGCCCAAGTGGGGCATCTACCGGTCGGTCGAGAGCGCGTCCTCCGACATCCTCGACACCTATCTGCTCTTCCGGAACTACAAGGCGTACCGCGGCACCTGACCTGCGCCTGAGCAGTCCCCTCGGCGGCAGCCGGGCAGAAAACGAAAACACTCCGCCATGGGATGTGTGAGCGCCGCACAACCGGGTATTCGAGCCAGCCGTGGCCAGGAAGCCCGCTCCCGGGCACGGCCACTCGCATATCCCGATCTTGGACGGAATCATGACTGCTCTTCCCGATGACAACGCCGTTACCGCCACCCAGCACGCCCTCGGCGAGCTGGCCGCGGACCGTGCGGACGAGTCCGCGCTGAACACTCTCGCCGACAGCGAGGTGCTGCTTCCCGCCGCCGAGAGTGCCGAAAACACCGATCCGCAGGCGGTGACCCTGCCGGTGTTCCAGCAGGAGGACGGCGCCCAGTTGGTGCCGGTCTTCACCACTCCGGAGCGCATGCACCAGGCGCTGCCGCAGATCGAGCGTTACCACCAGGTGCCGCTGGGGGCGCTGGCTCAGGGCTGGCCCTCCGAGGAGCTTTCGCTGACCATCGACGCGGGCGCCCCGGAAGCCGTCACGCTGACGGCCACCGGAGTCAAGACGCTGCTCAGCCGCGCCGCCGGCTGAGCACGTCCCCCCATGTTCACCCAGGGCGCGGATGTATGTGCCGACCGTAGTCGCGCACATACATCCGCTGCTTTTTGGGCACCCGCGTGCGCATGGACACGCTGACCCGCATCGAACGAGCGATAGAGCGCTTCGAGGACGCACTGCTCTCCAAGATGTTCCCCAGCGAGCCGGTGGAACTGCTCGGCGCCTTGCGACAGGAATGCGACAGCCAGGCGGTGGTGTGCAGTTCCAGTCGGGTACTCGTGCCCAACGCCTACGATGTCGAACTGTCCGACGAGGTGTACGAGGAGCTGTCCCGGCACGGCAAGCAGGCGGGCCAGACGCTCACGGACAGCCTCATGCGGCATGCGGAGAAGCAGGGGTACGAGTGGGCGGGCCCGCTCACCGTCCACGTCACCAAGTCGAGCCGGGTGCCCAACGGGCGGTACCAGGTGGCCGCCACCCCACTGACCCACATCCACGCGGACGCCTTCGCCGACGGTCCCCAGTAGCCGGCCGGCCGCCGGGGGCTACTCCTCCAGCAGTCCGCGCAGCACCCGGCCGAAGACCAGTCGCCCGGCCCAGGCCGTCGGCGCGTCGAACACCCGCGGCAGCCGCGCGACCCGCGCCTCCTCCCGCCAGACCACCCGCGACCGCTGCCCGCTGGGCCATACCTCGATCTCGGCCCAGCCCAGCACCACCGAGCCGCGCTTCTCCAGCCTGCAGAGCCCCGGCCGTCCGCCGCCCGGTGGCTCCCAGCGCACCACCTCCATGGGGTCGTCGAACCCGGCCCGTCCCAGCCCGGTGCGTGCCACCACCACCGACCCGACCCGCGTCGGTCCCCCGGTCCGCACGGCGATTTCACTCAACGGCACGTGGGCGCCGTGCCGCTGCCACTGGGTCAGCCGCCGCCATGTCTCGTCGACGGGGTGGGGCGAGGAACGCTCGATCGTGAAGAGGGCCACAACGGGATCGTAGCGATCGCACAGGTCACGACGCGTCCACCCAAGAGCGGGTAAAAAACGGCAGGATGTTTGAGCGCCGGAAGTGAAGGATCCGTATGCATGGGTGTCAGCCATCGCCTGACATCAGCACGACGCGACAACGGCTCCGTACAACGACAAGCGGTCCCCGCCAGGAGGCTCCATGCGATCACGGTACTTTGTGACAGGCACCTCACTGCTCATCGGCTCGGTAGTGGTCACCCTCGCCGTGATCGTCTCCCCCGTGATGACCGGGTTGACGCAGGAATCCGCCACGAACCTCTCGAAGATGACGAACAACCAGTTCGGGCCGCTCAGCGGGGCCGACAAGGACTTCGTGGTCAAGGTGCGGCTGGCCGGGCTGTGGGAGTACCCGGCCGGGAAGATCGGACTCCAGAAGGGGACGACGGAGCAGGTCAAGACCGCCGGTAAGCACCTGCTGGACGGCCATCAGCTGCTGGACGCCATCAGCCGGGACGTCGCGCCCCAACTCGGCATCACCCTGCCCAACAAGCCCACACCGCAGCAGCAGGGCTTCCTGGACACGATGAACGCGAAGACGGGCAAGGACTTCGACACGTACTACGCGAACATCCTGCGCGTCACCCACGGCCAGATCTTCAGCTCCATCGCCAAGATCCGGCAGACCACCAAGAACTCGCTGGTGCGCAGGCTCGCGGTCCAGGCCAACAACACCGTGCTCGACCACATCACCCAGATGGAGAAGACGGGGATGGTCAACTTCGACTCCGCCGTCTCGCAGATCACCACCACCCCGACCCAGGGCCCGGAGTTCACCACGCCGCCCAAGCCCGCCCCGGGCGAGCCCACGTTCATCGTCGGCACGTCCAAGCCCACGCCGCCGCCCAACTCCGTCAGCACGGCGGACAACGGGGGCGAGCAGACCCTCGACCCGAACGTGGTGAACGGTGCCGGGCTGGGGGCGGGAGCGGCGAGCGGGGCCGGCGGGATCACCACTCCGCCCGCCGTGTCCTCCGCGCCGCCGGCCGTTCCGTAATCGGCACCGGCCGGTCGGGGCCGGTCGCGGACACTGGTCAGGGACGCGGCCCGACCACCGTCGCACCCCCGTCGACGATGGTGATGGCCATGGCCGGACAGGAGTCCGCCACGTCCAGCACCCGCTCCTCCTCCGGCACCTCCTCGCTCAGCGGACGCGCCCGCTCGTCGTCAAGGACGAACAGATCGGGCGCGATCCCGGCGCACATGCCGGACGCCATGCACCGGCCACCGTCGACCTCGGCCTTCCAGGTCATGCGGCTCACCACCCCACCGGCATGACACGCGGCCCCCGAACCAGCATCTGGTCCTTCCACACCACGTCCCCGGCCAGGTGCAGGTTCGGGAAACGGCCGACGAGGGCGCCGAGCGCCTCCTGCAGCTCCAGGCGGGCCAGCGGCGCGCCCAGGCAGTGGTGCACCCCGTGGCCGAAACCCAGGTGCTGGGTGGCGGGGCGGGCGACGTTCAGCCTGCCCGGTTCGTCGAAGCGCAGCGCGTCGCGGTTGGCCGAGCCGACGGCCACCAGGACGGGTTCCCCGGCCCGCACCAGGGTGCCGCCCACCTCGACGTCCTCGGTGGCGTAGCGGGCCTGGGAGGCGCCGACGCCGAGCGGGACGAACCGCATCAGCTCCTCGACGGTGCCCTTGATCAGCTCGGGCTCCTCGCGCAGCCGCCGCAGCTCATCGGGGTGGTCGAGCAGCGCCATCACGAAGTTGGGGATCTGGGTGGCCGTGGTCTCGTGCCCGGCGACGAGGATGCCGACGCACAGGTCGACGAGTTCCAGCTCGGAGAGCCGGTCACCCTGGTCCCGCGCCTCGATCAGGGACGTCATGATGTCGTCGCGCGGGGCCTCCCGGTGTTCCCGCACCAACCGGGCCATGTACGCGCGCAGTTCCTCGCGGTTGTGCTCCCACTCCTCCGCCGTCAGGGAGCTGGTGGACAGCGCGGCGTCGCTCCACACCCGGAACTTCGGCCGGTCCTCCTCCGGCACCCCCAGCAGCCGGCAGATGACGGCCACCGGGATGGGCAGGGCGTAGCGGTCCACGAGGTCGGCGGGTGGCCCGGCCGCTTCCAGCTCGTCCAGTAACTGGTGCGTCAACTCCCTTACGTACGGCCGGAGTTTCTCCACCTGGTGGACGGTGAACGCCTTGGCCACGAGGGTGCGCAGCCGGGTGTGGTCGGGCGGGTCCATGCTCAGGATGCCGCCGTCCATGCGTCCCTCGCCCTGCCGTGGCACGTCCCGGTTCAGGGCCTCCGCGCGGCTGAAGCGCCGGTCGCCGAGGACGAGCCGGGCGTCGGCGTACCGCGTGGCCAGCCAGGCGGGTTCGCCGTAGGGCAGGCGCACCTGGAGCAGTCCGGGGCGCTCGCGCGCTTCTTCGTAGGCCTCGGACAGCTCCAGACCCTCGTGGTGGTTGAAGGGATAGGCGACGGGTGTCGTCTCCGCTGTGGTCAACGTGACCTCCCTGGCGTAAGCACGTGCTTACAAAGCTAGGCCGGTCCCCTTGATACGGTCAACGGCGCCTATCGGCCGCTGTTCTGACTGCTCGACAGGTTGGTCGCGGCGGAGAGCGGTGGGGCGGACAGCCGACGACAGGAGTGGATGATGGGTGGAACCACACCGGAAGCACATCGGCGGGACGCGCAGGGCACGCGCCGGATGCTGCTGGAAGCGGCGTCGGCGCTGTTCGCCGAGCGGGGGTACGAACGGGCCACGGTACGCGACATCGCGGAGCGTGCCGGGGTGAACCAAGCGCTGCTGTTCCGCTACTTCGGCTCGAAGAAAGCCCTGTTCGGGGAGGTGGTGGCGCACGATGGCCAGGAACAGCTGCACACCACCCCGCCGGGAGAGCTGTTCGAGACCGCGCTGCGCGGGATGCTCGGACACGGTGACCGGGCCCGGGAGGACCGGGCGCTGGCCACTTTGCTGCGTTCCGTCGGCAGCGGCGACGAGATCGGCACCGCGGCGCGCGAGATAGGGGACGACTATGCCCGGGTGCTGGCCTCCCTGAGCGGCGCCGAGGACCGCGGGCTGCGCGCGGACCTGGCGCTTTCCTGGCTGCTGGGCATCGGCCTGATGCGGGTGGTCGTGGGCAAGGAATCGCTCGCCGAGGCCGATCCGGACGAGGTGTGCGCGCTCGTCATCGGCGCGCTCGCCACCTTGCTGGAGGATCTGCCGGTCACATGCTTTGGCGATCCGCACACCACACACGCCGCCGACTTGGCACGGTAGGACCATGACGAGCAATGATCCGGACACCCCGGAGACGAACGACCGGCCGCGCCGCGTTCCCGCGGCCCAGGCCATGCGTGGCGCGGCCCAGCAGCTCGGCGAGTTGCTGGGCATCGCGCCGGAGTCCGTCTCCGCGCTGCAGCCGACGGAGGACGGATGGCTGGCCGATGTGGAGGTGGTGGAGCTGGAGCGGGTGCCGGACACCATGACCATCATGGCCTCTTACCGGGTGACCCTCGATACCCAGGGCATGCTCCTGGGCTATGAACGGCTGCGCCGGTACGCACGCGGCCAGCTCGACCGCGGCCGCTAGCCCCGGCCCTTCCTTGTCCTGATCCATTCCCCTCGCGCCCCGCGCCGCCGAGTCCCGGTGGCGCGGGGCGCTCGTCGTCGTACGTCGCGGTCGCCGTATGTCGCGTCGGTGTACGTCACACATGTCTCACCCGCATCAAGAGTGAACACGGGTGTCGTCCCGCCCGTACAAGCCGACGGGCAGACCGAGCGAGCGAGAGGACGACCACACGTGACCGTCATGACGCAGACCGGCGGACTACCAGCCACACCTTCGACCGGTTCAGGGACCGGAAGCCTCTTCGACATTCTCGAACTCATTCTGGACCGCGGCCTGGTCATCGACGTCTTCATCCGGGTCTCCCTCGTGGGCATCGAGATCCTGAAGATCGACATACGGATCGTGATCGCCAGCGTGGACACGTATCTGCGGTTCGCCGAGGCGTGCAACCGCCTCGACCTGGAATCCGGCCGCAAGGCCCCGGACAAGCTCAGCGACATCGTCGGCACCATCGTCGAGGGCGGCGCCCGGGGCAAGACCGAGGGCGCGCTGAGCGGCGCGATCGACGCCATCGGCAATGTCTTCGGCGGCGACGACGACAAGGACAAGTGACCGTGCATCTCTATCTCTACGCGATCACCCGCTCCGACCATCCGCTGCGGCTGGAGGAGCTGCACGCGGTGGGCGGCGTGCCCGCCGCGCCACGCGCGGTGACCAGCGGTCCGCTGGCGGGCGTGGTGAGCCCGGCGCCGGAGACCCTGCGCCCCAAGCGCCGCGACCTCGCCGCCCATCAGGCGGTCCAGGAGCGGCTGATGGCGGACGGGGCGGTGCTGCCGATGCGGTTCGGGCTGCTCGCCCCCGACGAGGCCGCGGTCAGGTCGGCGCTGGACGCCAAGCGCACCGAGTACGTCCGGGGCCTCGATGAGCTGGACGCCACCGCGGAGTTCAACCTGAAGGCAGCGCGCTCCCAGGACGACCTGCTGCGGGAGGTGCTGACCGAGTCCGACGACGCCCGCCGCCTCAACGAGCGCACCCGCGACGGCCGGGGTTCGTACGAGGACCGGGTGGCCCTCGGCGAGCTGGTCGCCCGGCAGCTGGGGGTACGGCAGCAAAGACTCGCCGAGCAGGTCGTCGGCCGGCTGGCGGGGATGGCCCGCGGCAAGGTGGTGTCGTCCCCGGCCGGGGACGACTTCCTCAACGTCTCGTTCCTGGTGGAGCGGGGCCGCGCCGAGGAGTTCTCGCGGGCCGCGCGGCAGGTGGCACAGGGCTACGGGGACGGCTACGACTTCCGGCTGCGCGGCCCGCTGCCCCCGTACAGCTTCGTGGCCTGAGGGGCGGGGCGCCGTGGGACTGCTGACCGGGCTCCTCACCTTTCCGCTCGCGCCGGTGCGCGCGACCGCCTGGGTCGCCGAACAGGTCCTGGTGGCCGCCGAGCGCGAGTACTACGACCCGGCGCCGGTCCGGCGCGCCCTGACCGAACTGGAACAGGAACTGCTGGCCGGGCGGATCGACGAGGACGCGTACGACCGCCGCGAGAACGAGTTGCTGGACCGGCTGGAAGAGCTGGAACGGCGCGATACGCAGAGACGAGCCCCGTGACGATGACAGAACCGGTTGCGGGCAGGCTGGGCCCGCCGCGCCTGCCCGCCTCGTACGACCAGCAGGGCGCCCCGTCCCTCGCCGACATCCTGGAACGGGTGCTGGACAAGGGCGTGGTGATCGCGGGCGACATCCGGATCAACCTGCTCGACATCGAACTGCTCACCATCAAACTCCGGCTGCTCGTCGCCTCCGTCGACAAGGCGAAGGAGATGGGCATCGACTGGTGGGAGCACGATCCGTCGCTGTCCTCGCGCGCCCGGCCCCGGGCCGTGGACGACGAGGGGGCGGAACGGTCCCTCGGCGAGGAGAACGCACGGCTGCGCGCCGAGATCGCGGCGCTGCGGGCACAACCCCATGACCGGAGCGACAGGAGCGACAGGAGCGTGAACGGGTGACCGACATCGCACAGCACATGGTGTACGCCTACGCGGTGCTGCGCCCCACCCCCGAGGCCGCGCGGGCGGTCGCGGCGCTGCGCGGGGTGGCCGACGAGCAGGTGGGGCTCGTGGAGACCGGGGACCTGGCCGCGGCCGTCGGCCCGGTGCCGCCCGAGGAGTTCGGGGAGGGGCCGCTCACGGCGCGCCTGGAGGAGCTGCCCCGGCTCGAATCCCTGGCCCGGGGGCACCACGGGGTGGTGGCGGCGCTGGCCCCGCTGGGCGCCGTACTGCCGCTGCGGCTGGCCACCGTGTACCGGGACGAGGACCGGGTGCGGCAGACGCTCCAGGAGCGCCGGGACGAGTTCCTGCCGCTGCTGGAGCGGCTCACCGGGCGCGTCGAATGGGGCGTCAAGGTCTATACGACCGCGAGCGAGGAGACGGCGGGCGCGCCGGAGAGCGGTGCGGAGAGCGACGCGGGGGACGCCGGGCTCAGCCCGGGCCGGGCCTATCTCGCCGCCCGCCGCAGGCGTCGGCGCGGCGCCGAGGACGCCTGGCAGGCCGCGGTGCGGACGGCTTCGCGCATCGCCGACGAGGCCGGGGAGATCGCCGTGGAGCGGGTCGCCCACCGGCCGCAGCGCGGCGAGCTGGCCAGGGCGGGCGGCGGCGGGGGGACCGGGAACGACGGGGAGTACGGGGAGAACATCGCCAACGACGCGTATCTGGTGCCCGTCGACCGCGCCGAGGACTTCCGCGCCCGCGTCCTGGCCGCCGCCGAGGGCCGGCAGGGGGTGCGGGTCGAGGTGACCGGCCCGTGGGCGCCGTACTCCTTCGCCCTCCCGCCCGCACCGGCCGCCCAGCGGGAGACCGCATGAGCACCGCGCTGGACGAGGAGGACGCCCGGGCGCTCGCGGGCCGCGATGTCGCCCTGATCGACATCCTCGACCGGCTGCTCCAGGGCGGGGTCGTGCTGGCCGGGGACCTCGTGCTGTCCATCGCGGACGTCGATCTCGTACGGATCGACCTGCGCGCGGTCATCGCCCCCGTCGACGCCGCGCATCCGGCTCCGCCGCTTCTCTGACCGGAAAGGTTTCCCCCGTCGTATGTCAGCCACTCCCGACCGCGCCGTCCCCGACCGCGCCGCCCCCGGCCGTCCCGCCCAGCGTCTGCGCACCGATCCGGACTCGGTCGAACGCGATCTGGCCAAGCTCGTGCTGACCGTGGTCGAGCTGCTGCGTCAGCTGATGGAGCGCCAGGCGCTGCACCGGGTCGACAAGGGGGACCTGACCGAGGAGCAGGAGGAGCGGATCGGGATGACGCTGATGATCCTCCAGCGGCGCATGGAGGAGATGTGCGACCGGCACGGCCTGCGCATGGCGGACCTCAACCTCGACCTCGGCCCGCTGGGCACTCTGCTGTCCCCGGCGGGCGAGGCTCGCCGGTAGCCGTTGAGGGCGTATTTTACGCCCCTGACCAGCGCGCATGACCCGCACCCCCCAAAGGTCCGCTTTTCAACCTCTTGGTAACGTGATTTTTAGCGGTGTCACCCACCGCGAAGCACAACCAGTGAGGAAGCAGTACCCATGAAGAGCGATCTCACCGAAGCGGAGGCATCCGAACCTGCCTCTTCCGCAGGCGCGGCCACCCGGTGGAACCCGACCGGCCACACCTGGGAAACCACCTCGCGGGGACGCGCCATCCTCAGCGACCCCCGGCTCAACCGGGGCACCGCGTTCACCGAGTCCGAGCGCGACGACCTTGGACTCACCGGCCTGATCCCGGCCCAGGTCATGACCCTGGAGCAGCAGGCCACCCGCGCCTACGCCCAGTACCGGGCCAAGGCCACCGACCTGGACAAGAACGTGTATCTGCGCTCCCTCCAGGACCGCAACGAGGTGCTGTTCTACCACCTGCTCGGCGAGCATCTCAGCGAGATGCTGCCGATCGTGTACACCCCCACCGTCGGCACCGCGATCCAGCGCTACAGCCATGAGTACCGCCGCTCCCGCGGCGTCTACCTCTCGGTGGACGCCCCGCAGGACATCGAGCGCTCGCTGCGCGCCAGCGGCCTCGGGCCCGAGGACGTGGACCTGCTCGTCGCCACCGACGGCGAGGCCATCCTCGGCATCGGCGACTGGGGTGTGGGCGGCATGGACATCTGCATCGGCAAGCTCGCCGTGTACACCGCCGCCGCCGGCATCGACCCCGCCCGCGCGCTCCCGGTCGTACTCGACGCGGGCACCAACCGCCAGGAACTCCTGGACGACCCGCTGTACCTGGGCAACCGTCATCCGCGGGTGGACCGCGAGAAGTACGACGCGTTCATCGCCGAGTACATCGCCGCCGTCGGCCGCGTCTTCCCCGACGCGCTGCTGCACTGGGAGGACTTCGGGTCCGGCAACGCCCGGCGCATCATCGACACCTACGGCGACAAGGCGCTCACCTTCAACGACGACATCCAGGGCACCGGCGCCGTCAACCTGGCCGCCGTGCTGTCCGGCGCCCGGGTCACCGGTGCGCCGCTGCGCGACCACCGCATCGTCATCTTCGGCGCGGGTTCGGCCGGTCTCGGCATCGCCGACCAGCTGCGCGACGCCCTGATCGCCGACGGGCTCGACCCGCAGGAGGCGTCCGACCGCTTCTGGTGCGTCGACCGGTACGGCCTGATCACCGATGACGCCGAGGGCCTCGACCACCACCGGCGGCGGTACGCCCGGCGGGCGGCCGACGTCACCGACTGGCACCGGGACGAGCAGGTCGGCGGCATCGCGCTCGCCGAGGTGGTCCGCCGCGCCCGGCCGACCATCCTCATCGGCACCTCGGGCCAGGGCGGCGCCTTCACCGAGGAGATCGTGCGGGAGATGGCCGCCCACACCGAGCGGCCCGTCATCCTCCCGATGTCCAACCCGACCCCGCTGGCCGAGGCCAAGCCCGAGGACCTGGTCCGGTGGACCGGCGGGCGGGCCCTGATCGCCACCGGGAGCCCCTTCCCGCCGGTGGACCACGAGGGGGTCACCTACGTGATCGGGCAGGCCAACAACG
Organism: Streptomyces sp. NPDC007983; assembly: GCF_042958345.1. Classification (NCBI taxonomy): domain Bacteria; kingdom Bacillati; phylum Actinomycetota; class Actinomycetes; order Kitasatosporales; family Streptomycetaceae; genus Streptomyces; species Streptomyces sp. NPDC007983. The sequence continues at coordinate 397,040 of NZ_JBIBJI010000008.1, read as the reverse complement.
CCTTGGTCTTCCCGGGTCTCGGCCTCGGCGCGATCGTGTCCCGCGCCACCCGGATCACCGACGGCATGCTGCTCGCCGCCGCCGAGCGGATCGCCGAGATGATCGACTCCGGCACCCCCGGCGCCCCGATCCTCCCGCTGGTCGACCAGCTGCGCGAGACCTCCGCCGCGGTCGCCGCGGCCGTCGCCCGCGCCGCCGCGCACGACGGGGTGGCCCGTACGCCCATCGCCGACGATCAGCTCGACCGCACGGTCCGCGAGGCCATGTGGAGCCCGGTCTACCGCCCGATTCAGCCGGTCTGACGACTCGTACACACCGGCTGAATCAGGGAGCAAGACCATGACCTTTTCGCACATCTTCACCATCGTCGTGCCCGTGTTCCTCGTCATCGCCCTGGGCTACGGGGCCGGGCGGGGCACGTCGTTCGACGGACAGCGCGCGGACGCGCTCCGCGTGCTCACGATGGAGTTCGCCCTCCCGGCGTCCCTCTTCCTGGGCATCGCGAACACCCCGCGCCACATCCTGCTCAGCCAGGGCCCCCTGGTGGGGATGCTCGCCCTCGGGCTGCTCGGCCTGTTCGGGCTGATCCTGCTGGGGCTGAGCCTCATCGGCCGGCTGCCGCTGCAGCGGGCGTCGATCCTGGCGCTGGCCTCCGTCCAGCCGCAGTACGCCTTCATGGGCGTCACGATCCTGGGCAATCTGTTCGGCGAGGCCAAGGCCGCGCTTCCGATCGCCATCGCGGGCATCCTCGTCAACGTCATCCTGGATCCCCTCGTGCTGATCCTGCTCAACCTCGGCCGCACGCATGTCGCGGAAGCCACCGCGTCGGCGTCCGTGCCCTCCCGCGTCCTGGTGTCCGCGGGCGGCGGGCCGGCCGCGGCAGAGGAGGAGCGGGACGGCGGCGCCGGGACCGCGGCACCCGCGGCGGCCAAGCCCGTGCCGACCTGGATGAAGGTCCTGCAACCGCTGCGCAAGCCGTTCGCCTGGGCCCCGCTGCTCGGACTGGTCGTCGCGCTGGTCGGGGTGCGTCCGCCCGAGATGATCGAGAGCTCGCTGTCGCTGGTGGGCCAGGCCGCCTCGGGTGTGGCGCTGCTCTCGGTGGGCGTCACCCTCGCCCGCGTCGGCAAGCCCCAGCTGGGCCCGGGGGCCATCGCGATCGCGCTGACCAGCGTGGTCGTGCTGCCGCTGAGCACCTACGGCATCGGCCTGCTGCTGACCGGCCACGAGGTCGCCGCGCAGACGGCCCTGATCCTGGCGTTCCCCGTCTCCCCGGTGCCGATGATGCTCGCGTCACAGCACGTCAAGGACGAGGAGCACCGCATCGCCTCCTCCGTGATCATCAGCATCGTGCTGGCGTTCGCCTCACTGCCGCTGATGATCAACCTCACCGGCTAGCGGGGGCGGACCCCGGTCCATGGCCCGTCGGTGCGCACTCAGACCGCGCCCCGGCGGGCCATCTGCCTGAGAGGTGGCCGTGCTACAAAGAGGGGCACTTCGTCAGCACAGGGATGGCACCATTGAGCGCGATCAGTACCGGTCAGGCCGTGATCCTCGGCGTCGTCGAGGGGGTGACCGAGTTCCTGCCCGTCTCCTCCACCGGCCACCTCAAGATCACCGAGGGGCTGATGCACATCCCGGTGGACGACAAGGCCGTCGTCGCCTTCACGGCCGTCATCCAGGTCGGCGCCATCGCCGCGGTGCTGCTCTACTTCTCCAAGGACATCGTCCGCTTCGTGAGCGCTTGGGCCCGGGGCATCGCCAACCGGGAGCTGCGCGACCGGCACGACTACAAGTTCACCTGGTGGGTCATCTATGCCACCCTCCCCGTGGTGGCCGTCGGCCTCGCCGCCAAGCCGCTGATCGAGGGGCCGCTGGCGTCCCTGTGGGTGGTGGCCGGATCGCTGATCGTGGGCAGCGGGCTGATGTGGGCGGCCGACCAGATGGGCCGCCACAAGCGCGGCGAGGACGACACCTCGCTCAAGGACGCCATGCTGGTCGGCGGCTCGCAGATCCTCGCGCTGCTCTTCCCCGGCTTCTCCCGCTCCGGCGCGACGATGTCCACCGGGCTGATCCTGGACTTGGACCGGGTGGCCGCCACCCGGCTGTCGTTCTTCCTCGGCCTGCCCGCCCTCACGGGTGCGGGGCTGTACGAGTTGAAGGACGCGCTCGGCGGCGGGGTCGCCGCGACGCCACTGGTGGTGGGCACGGTCGTGTCGTTCGTCGTGGCGTACGCCTCGATCGCCTGGCTGCTGAAGTTCGTCGCCAAGCACTCCTTCAACGCCTTCGTGATCTACCGCGTCGTCGTGGGCGTCCTGCTGTTCGGCCTGCTGGGGACGCACGTCCTTACGCCCTGACCATGCGCGAGGCCCCGGGCGGGTCGCCCGGGGCCGTTCGCGAGGATCGATTACTTCAGGCCGATGGCCGCGCCCGGGCCCAGCGGCAGGTCGAATCCGTAGAAGATCCCCAGGATCGCCAGCCACACCGCCAGGAACGGCACCACGAAGATCGCGAGCCGGGAGATGAGGGTGCCGAGCCGGGCCTCCGGCTCGTACTGGCGGACCATCGCCAGGATGAGCAGCAGGTAGGGGTTCATCGGGGTGAGGGCGCCGGTGGCCGAGTCGCCGATGCGGAAGGCGGCCTGGCTGAGCGCCGGGCTCATGCCCATCAGCATGAACGCGGGGATGAAGACGGGCCCCACCAGGGACCACAGCGCGGAGCCGGAGACCACGACGAGGTTGAGGCAGGAGGCCATCAGGACGAACGCGATGATGGCCCAGAAGCCCGTGACGCCCGTGGAGTTGAGCAGCGCGGCGGCCTTCACCGCCAGCAGCACCCCGACGTTGGACCAGTTGAAGAGCGCGATGACCTGGGCGGCCACGAACATCATGACGATGTAGCCGGACATGTTCTTCACCGAGTCGGTCATCGCGGTGACCACGTCCTCGGTGCCGGTGAGCTTCTTCACCGTGAAGCCGTAGGTCAGTCCGGCCAGCAAGAAGGCGCCGAACAGTACCGGGACGATGCCGTTGAGGACGGGCGAGGGGACGAACGCCCCGCCGTCCCCGCGCAGCGGGGCCCCGGGCGGCAGCCACAGGGCGAGGACCGCCGCCAGATAGGCGCCCACCACGAGCGCGGTGGCCAGCAGGCCCTTGCGCTGCACCGGGGTGAGGGCCAGATCGTCCGCCTCGGGCGCGCCGTCGGCGGGCTCGTACGGCGTCAGGCGCGGTTCGAGGACGCGGTCGATGAGGAATCCGCCGAGCAGTCCGAGCACGATGCTGCTGGAGGCGGTGAAGAAGTAGTTGATGAGCAGGTGGATGTGGAGCCCGTCGGCGGCAGACAGCACCGAGGCCGCCTGCTGGGTGATGCCGACGTAGAGGGCGTCGAGCGAGCCGATGGTGAATCCGGCGGCGTAGCCCGCGGTGACACAGGCGAAGCCGCCGATGAGGCCCGCGACGGGATGGCGTCCGGCGCTTCTGAACACCATGGCCGCCAGCGGCGGGAGCACGATGGCGCCGACATCGCTCATCATGTGGGCCTGGCTGGCGACGATGGCCACCGCGTACGGGAGCACGGCGCGCGGGACCCGGGCCAGGGTGGCCCGCATGACCGTCTCCAGCAGGCCGGTCCGCTCCGCGAGCCCGACCACCATGATCAGCACCAGTACGGCGCCGATCGGCGGGAAGGTCGCGAAGTTGGGGATCAGGTTCTCCAGCAGCCAGCGCAGCCCCTCGCCGGTGAACAGCCCGCCGATCTGCTTGGTGGTGTCGGTGCCGGGGACGGTGACGGAGACGCCGCCGAGGGCGAGGCCGGAGGAGACGACGGCCAGGAGCGCGAAGAGCCCGCTGAACAGGACGATGGGGTTGGGGAGGGCGTTGCCGGCGCGCTCGATGAGGGAGAGCACACGGTCGAAGGGGCCTTGGGGCGGGGGACTGGGAGTGGCGCTGTCCGGTGCCGGGAGACCGGTGAGTGAGCGCATGGGGGCTACCTTCCGGTTGGAGCCGCCGGGAGCAGCTGGTCCTTGCGGACGATGCCGTCCTGGATGACGCACGAAATGTTGGCGGGGTCGCCGAGGACGCCGATGTCGGTGAGCGGATCGCCGTCGCACAGGATCAGGTCGGCGGTGCGGCCCGCGGTCAGGGTGCCGAGCCGGTCGTCCACACCGAGGAGTTCGGCGGCGGTGCGGGTGCCGGCGACGATGGCGGCCATGGGGTCCATGCCCAGGTCCACCAGGTAGCTCAGCTCCATCAGGTTCTGGCCGTGCGGGCAGACGGCGGCATCGGTGCCGAGCGCGATGCGGGCACCCCGCTCGATGGCGCGGGCGATGTTCTCCTTGGTGATGCCGGACCAGCGGACCTTCTTCTGGTAGTGGAACGGCGCCATGGTGTCCTTGTTGATGCCCGCGTACACGGTGGAGAGGGTCGGGACGACGAAGGTGCCGCGCTCCCCCGCCATCTCCAGGGCCTGGTCGTTCAGGCCGTAGCCGTGCTCGATGCTGGTGACGCCGCCGCGGATGGCGTTGAGGATGCCCTCGGTGCCCTGGGCGTGGGCGGCGACCGGCTTGCCACCGTGGCGGCGGCACTCGTCCACCACGGCCCGGATCTCCTCCTCCAGCAGCCCTTCGTCCTCCGGCTGGTCGTAGGGGCTGCCCATGCCGCCGGTGGCGCAGATCTTGACCAGGTCGGCGCCCGCGCGCAGCACCTTGCGGACGGCGAGACGGGATTCGTCCACGGTGTCGGCGATCTCGGACATCGCGCCGCCGCTGAGGTCGGTGCCGTCGGGCAGGCGTACGTCGGCGTGGCCGCCGGTGTGGCTGATGATCCGTACGGCGGTGTGCAGCCGGGGGCCGGTGATCCGACGGCTCTCCACCGCGGTGCGGTAGCCCGCGGAGAGTCCGCCCAGGTCGCGGGCGCTGGTGATGCCCGCGTCGAGGGTCTGCCGCATGCGTGTGGCGGTGTCGAACGTGACCAGCACCGGGTCGAGTTCGCCACGGCGGCCGGGCGGGGAGGCGTGCGCGTAGGCGAGATGGGTGTGGCAGTCGAAGAAGCCGGGGAGGACGGTGCGGCCCCCGGCGTCGATGACGCGGTACCGGGCGGTGTCGCCGCCGGGCGCGGGGGGCGCGGCCGCGGCGGGTCCGGCGTAGGTGAGGGTGCCCTCGGCGTCGCTGATCACGACGGCGTCGGTCACGGGGGACGCTCCGGTGCCGTCGATGAGGGTCGCGTTCTCGATGCGCAACGCGGTCCGGACGGTTTCGGGGGCCAGCTGATCCTTCATGGGATCGGGTTCACTCCTCGCATGCGGAAAACAGGTAAGGAGCAGTGTTGGGTCGGCGCGTTTTCCGCGTGTTACGGTGCAGCATTCCATCGAGAATCGGCCACCGAGCGCAGGAATCAGCCACCCATGGACACGCAGTTTTCCGCCGGGCACCCGCCGGACGAGCTGGACGAACTGGACCGGGGGGTGGTGCACGCCCTGCAGATCCACCCCAGGGCCCCGTGGACACTGGTCGGCGATGTCCTCGGTGTGAACCCGGTGACGGCCGCGCGGCGCTGGCACCGGCTGGAGGACGCGGGCCTGGCCTGGGTGACCGCCTATCCGCGGCTGTCCGACGCGCGCATCGTGGTGACCGCCGTGGTGGAGATCGACACCGATCCCGGGGTGGGCGAGGAGGTGGCCGAGGCGCTGGCCGCCGACCCGGCGGTGGCGAACCTCAAGCTCACGGCGGGCAGCCGGGACCTGGTGGCCTCCGTGCAGACCGCGGACCTCGGGGAGCTGGCGCGCCTCGGCACGGTGCTGTTCCGGGGGCAGCCAGGGGTGCGGGCGACCCGTACCCATGTGGCGACGGCCGTACCGACCGAGGGCAGCCGGTGGCGGCTGCGCAGCCTGGACGCGGCGCAGTGCGCCCGGCTGGAGGCCGCGGCGGCCTGTCCCGCGCCCGAACCGGCCCAGGGCTCGCCGGGCCGGGACGCGCTGGACGCGCGGCTGCTGGAGTTGCTGAGCACCGACGGCCGGATGTCCCTGCGGGACCTGGCGGCGGGCGCCCACGCGCGCCCCACCACGGTGCGCCGCCGGCTGGGCGTGCTGCTGGCCTCCTGGGTGAGCCTGCGCTGCGATCTGGCCCGGCCGCTGTCCGGCTGGCCGCTGTCCGCGGTGTACTTCGCGTCCGTACCGGCGCGGCATCTGCGGGAGACCACCCGGGTGCTGGCCGGGATGCGGGAGGTGCGGTCGTGCTCGATCACCGCCGGTCCGCACAACGTGGTGATCGATGTCTGGCTGCGCGCGATGAGCGATGTGCACGGGTTCGAGGCGCATGTGGCGCGGCAGGTGCCCCATCTGGCCATCGACGACCGCTCGGTGGTGCTGCGCACGGTGAAGCACATGGGGCGGCTGCTGGACCGGGACGGACGCTGTGTGGGCGTCGTCCCGCTGCGCCAGCTGCAGGAAACGCGGCGCGTGGCGGACGACGAGAACTGAGCGTCGGGATTCGGTCAGCTCAGCGCGCGGGAAGCGCCCGGCGCCTATCCACCTGTCATATGCCTACGTAGGACAATCACATGATGCGTCTCCCCCGCAGTAACCCAGAAGAGCCTGTTCCCGCTACGCCCGGCCCGGCCCGGCGATGACCCTGCGCGGTCGCGCCACGGGCGGTGCGGCGACCGCGTAGGCCCGGGCCCCCCGCGTACGGACGGCCGCGGCGTGGCAGCGAACGGCCTGGTCCGGCCGGTGCGCCGGGCGGTGACCGCCGCACCGGCCGCTCCCCCGCCGCGCCGCCGCCGAGGCCCGGCGGGACGCGAGCACCCACAAGGGCAGCGGACCTTACTACACGGCGTACGCGGTTTCGGCCCATCGACAGATTTCACCCCCATCCGCTGAACCGTGCGTAACCTCTCCGTCACTGGCGAAGCCCCCGGGTGCGCCACGGGCAACGCAGGAGGGGAGACCGCATGCCCGGAATCGACGAATGCCTGCTCGACGCCATGACGGTGAACGGCGCGCGCGGCGCCGCCGTGATCGAGTGGACCAGCGGGCTCGCGCTCGGCATGGTCGGCGAGACACGCGACGGCGACCCCGAGGCCACCGCGGCGGAGACGGCCGAATTGGCCCGCATGGCCGCCGAACAGTCCGCGTTCGCGGCGCTCGAGCCGCGCGGCGAGGGCGACGGCGCCGGCGAGGGCGGGGAGTACGATGACGGCGGGGCGCCCGGGGATGCGCCCGTGGAAGACCTGATCGTCACCACCCGCACCTGCTACCACCTGCTGCGCTTCGTCGACACCGCCTTCGACAGCGGTGTCTTCTTCTACCTGTGGCTCGACCGGCGCGAGGGGAACCTGGCGCTCGCCCGGCTGCGGCTGCGCGATCTGGCGCAGCGGCTGGCGCTCTGATGAGACCCGGTCCCGCACCCCGTCTCACCGAACTGGCCGCCGAGCGGGCCAGCGGCGCCCTGCTGTGCGACGCGGGCACCGTTTATCTGGCGGACGGGGAGGTCGTGCACGCGGAGAGCCCGCTGGCCCCGGGCCTGGAGGTGCTGCTCACCACCGGCGGGCGGCTGACCGCCGACAGCTGGCGGGAGGCGGCCGGCCACCCGGCCGCCGCCGGGCGGGTCGGCCGGTTCCTCGTGGACAGCGGGCGGCTGACCGACGCGGAGCTGGAGATCTGCCATCTGGGCGCGCTGTTCGACGCGGCCTGGTTCGCGCTCGGACCGGGCAGCGGACCGCGCGGCTTCCAGCGGGGCGCGGCGCACTGGCTCGGCCCGGTGCGCCCGGTGGACGCGGTCGCCGTCGAGCGGGAGATCCGGCGGCGCGGCGAGCTGCTCGACAGCCTGTGGCCGTACCCGCGGGTGGACACCGAGCCGGTGGTGCTGCGCCGCCCGGACGGTCACCTCCCGCCAGTCACCCGCCGCCGGCGCGCGGTGCTGGCGCTCGTCGACGGGGTCCGTACCCCCGTCGGGATCGCCCGGGCGCTGGGCCGTCCCGCCTTCCACACGCTGCTCGACGTACGGCGGCTGGCGGCCGCCGGATACGTCGAGACGCCCCGAGCACCCCGCACCCCCATGCCGCGGGCCCCGGAACCCGGTCCGGCCGCGGTCGACTTCGCCGAACCCGACGCCCCCCTGCTGCGTCGGCTCCGTGACGCCCTGGAGGCACACCTGTGATTCCCCCGACCGCCCCCGCCGCCTCATGCCTCCCGTCGTGAGACGCGCCCTGCGGCAGCGCCCGGACCCGCGGCAGCGCACGGATCCGCGCCGGCGCGCCGACCCGCGACAGCGTGCGGAGAGGAGAGAGCTGTTGGCCGCCGAACCCGAAGTCCTGGACGAGTTGCGCCGATTGCGGGCCCGCGTCATCCATGTGACCGGCGCCCTGGTCGCCACCAGCGACGGTCTGGTGCTGGCCCACGACACGGCCACCATCGAGCCCGAGGGCGTCGCCGCGCTGACCGCCGCGGCCCTCGGGGTGACGCAGTCGCTGGCCGACGCCACCGGCCGGGGCGCCTTCCGTGAACTGCTGGTCCGCGGCGAGGAGGGCTATGTCGCCACGTACGCCGCGGGACCGGCGGCCGTCCTGACCGTGCTGGCGGACGGGCGCGCCAACGTGGGCCGTCTCCATATGGAGGCCCGCCGGTGCGGCGCCCGCGTCGCCGAGCTGGTGGGCGACGCGCTCGGCAAGGCCGAGCAGAGCCGGCCTTCCCTGTAAACACCACTCGAAGAACCATCCATGGAAAGGAACTGCCAGATCATGGCGAACACCCAGACCGCCCTCAAAGAGGCGATGACGTCCATCGAGGGCACCCTCGGCGTCGCGCTGGTCGACTACTCCAGCGGCATGGCCCTGGGCACCCTGGGCGGGGGCAAGGAACTCGACCTGACGGTGGCGGCCGCGGGCAACACCGACGTGGTCCGCGCCAAGGTGCGCACCATGGAACAGCTCGGCCTCAAGGACTCCATAGAGGACATCCTGATCACCCTCGGCACCCAGTACCACCTGATCCGGCTGCTGAAGGGCCGGAACAGCCAGGGGCTCTTCCTGTACCTGGCGCTGGACAAGAACCGGGCCAACCTGGCGATGGCCCGCCACCAGTTGCGCAGGATCGAGGGCGACCTGGAGGTCTGACCTCCGTCCCGGGCGCGGGGCGACAGACGGATGACGGCATCCCCTGTCGCCCCGCTCGACGACTGTCCGCCCGCGGTCCAGGAGCGCCGCTGCCACCTGACACCGCCGGTGCTCAGCGGCCCTCCTGGCGCGCCTTGCGGCGGGCCTCCTCCTCGTTGAACAGCTCGGCCAGCTTCCGGGTGTGCGCGTCGAGTTCGATGTGGTTGTCTTCGTCTTCGTCGTCGTCCTCGTCGTCGGTGAGCAGGCCCTGTTCGCGGAGCTGCTGGTCGTGGAGTTTGATCGGCGGCTGCGGATCCCAGTCGGAGGGCCGGGGGCCCTCGGGGCCGTCCGGTCCGATCCGTACCAGGCGCTCGACGCGCACGATCCTGAACAGCCGCCCGAGCACCCGCAGTTCATCGCCCCGGTCGGCGTCCAGCCGGTCCGCCGCGGCCGTGTAGGGTGCGCGCTCGGCGGGTTCGAGGCCGAGCTTCCACGGGATGAGGACACGCATCTCCAGCGCCAGGGTGTCCCGTGCGCCCTGGGGCGTGGTGGACGTCCCCGTACAGTCGGACCGCCACTCCCCGGCCGCCTTCTCGACCGTCATGAACGTCGGCGGCAGCAGTACGCCTCCCGGGTGGGTGTCCGCCGCCCGCAGGCAGTCGTCGCGCACCTCCTGGGGGACGCTGCCCCGCTTGGGCAGCATCGACAGCAGTTCGAGCTTCAGGATGCCGTCGGACACACCGGTGGCGGTCACCGGGTCGATCACGAACCCCGAGGTGGGGTCGGGTGCCTTGTGGGCCTCCCCCGGCGGCGCCGGATCCAGGTCGGTGATCCGCGGCGGCTCGGGCCCCTGCGGGCCGGAGCGGAGGAAGCGCTCGGCCCGGACCACCCGGAACCGGCTGCCCAGGACCGTCATCTCGTCGATGACCTCCCAGTCCATCCGCTCCGCGGCCGCCATGCACTCCTCGTGGGCCGCCCGGTCACCGGTGGCCTCCGCCTCCTGCGCCATCTTGCGGAACTGACAGCCCATGCCCTCCCGGGCGTCCTGCGGCGCCAGCCCCGAGAAGGGCGACACCAGCTCCCAGCCGCCCTGTTCACACTCCCGCACCACCCCGAACACCGGGCCGCCGGCCGAAAGGATCTCCGGATACACCTCCCGCGACCGCCATGCCTCCACATCCGCCACCGCCGCCACCGGCGCCTCCGGCGCGGCCACCCGGACCGTCCGATAGGCGGGGACGTTCTCGCCCTCTTCCGTCATGGGGCCAGCATGAGCACATACAAGCCGCTAGCGCGACAGAACGGCTGAAAGTCCATCCGACCGTGGGACGAGCCCTTGCGACCCCCTCAACAACAAGGTGGCGCACGCTTATTGACCTGCCGTCCGGCGCCAACCTAGCCTCCATCTCCATACGTAGACCGAGTACACATACGTGGAGCGGGGTCGCATGCCACTTGTCATCGTCGGGATCAGCGTCCTGAGCCTGCTGTTCCTCATGACAAAGCTGAAGCTCAACGGCTTTATCGCGCTGCTCCTGGTGGCGGTCGGCGTCGCGCTGGTGCAGGGGGTGTCGCTGGAGAAGATCCCGGATGTCCTCGCGGGCGGCATCGGCGACCAGATCGGCGACACGATGATCGTCATCGGGCTGGGCGCCATGGTCGGCCGGGTCATGGGCGACTGCGGCGCCGCGCAGCGGATCGCGGGCAAGCTGGTCGACACCTTCGGGCTGCGCTGGGTGCAGGTGGCCATGGTGGTGACCGCGATGCTGATCGGCGTGACGATGTTCTACGAGGTGGCCTTCGTCATCATCGTGCCCATCGCGTTCACCATCGTCCGCGTCACCCGGGCGAACCTGCTGTGGGTCGGGCTGCCGATGTCCATCGCCCTGTCGACCATGCACAGCTTCCTGCCGCCGCACCCGGGACCCACCGCGGTGGCCGCGACGTTCGACGCGTCGGTCGGACTGACCCTGTTCTACGGCCTGTTCTTCGCCGTACCGTTCGGCGCGCTGATCGCCCTGGTGTGGCCGCGGCTTCCGTTCGTCCGCCGGATGAACCCCGAGATCCCCCAGGGCCTGGTCACCGAGCGCACCTTCAGCGACGAGGAGATGCCCGGCATGGGCTGGTCGCTGTCGGTGGCGCTCTTCCCGGTGGTCCTGATCGCCGGGGCGGCGGTGTACGACATGGCCGTGCCCGACTCCAACCCGGCCCTGCCGCTGGTCACCTTCATCGGCTCGGCGCCGATCGCCCTGCTGCTCACCCTGCTGCTGGCGCTGTGGGCGTTCGGCCCGCGCATCGGACGGGGGCTCGCGGAGGTCAGCAAGTCGTGCAACTCGGCGGCCCAGGCGATGGCGATGATCCTGCTGGTGATCGGGGCGGGCGGCGCCTTCAAGGGCGTCCTGGTGGAGGGCGGGATATCCGACTACATCAAGGACCTCACGGACGGCTGGCCGGTATCCCCGATCTTCCTGGCGTGGCTCGTCGCGGTCATCCTCCGGATCGCCCTCGGCTCGGCGACGGTCGCCGTCGTCACGGCCGCCGGGGTGGTTCAGCCGATGCTCGACGGCAGCGGGGTCCATCCCGAACTCATGGTGCTCGCGGTGTCCTGCGGCTCCATCGCCTTCTCCCATGTGAACGACCCGGGCTTCTGGATGTTCAAGGAGTACTTCAACCTCTCCGTCATCGATGCCATCAAGGCGCGCACCACGTACACCACGGCGCTCGCGGTGCTCGGCCTCGGCGGTGTCCTGGCGGTCGAGGCGAGCCTGGACGCGCTCGGCCTGTGACACCTTCGGCCCGTGACGCCCTCAGGCCGGTGACACCCTCGGGCCACGCCGAGTAGTTCCGCTTTATACCGATTACGCTCGAATAGGAAGGGCTGGTGGAAGGGAGCGCATCCGTGTCCGTCACCTCATCGGGACCGTCCCCGGTCTCCTTGCCCAGACATCGCGGCTGCCCGTTCGACCCGCCCGGTGCGTACGGGGCGCTCCGCGAGCGGCGGAAGGCCGCGCGGCTGGCCTTTCCGGACGGAAAGGCGGGCTGGCTGCTCACCGGCTACGAGGACGTGCGCGAGCTGCTGGCGGACGACCGGTTCAGCTCGGACCGTGTCCGGGCCTCGTCGCCGGTCCGGGCGTTTCCGGTCCGGGAGGACGATCCGCGCCGGCTGGGCTCGTTCATCGGCATGGACCCGCCCGAGCACACCCGCTACCGGCGGCTGCTCTCCCGGTGGTTCACGGTGCGGCGGATGCGGGAGCTGCTGCCGCGCATCGAGGGGATCGTCACGGACCATCTGGACGCGATGGAGCGCACCGGCCCGCCCGCCGATCTGGTGCGGGCGTTCGCCCAGCCCATCCCGTCCCTGGTGATCTGCGAGCTGCTGGGGGTGCCGTACGCCGACCGGGCCGCCTTCCAGGCGTGGTCGGCCACCCTGTTCCGGATCGACGAGGACGAGGAGAAGATCTTCGCCGCCCGGGACGCGGTGTGGGACTACATGCGGGATCTGGTGGCGGCCAAACGGCGGCGGCCGGACGGGGCGCTGCTGTCCCGGCTGGTCCACGACGCGGACCCGGCGGCGGCGTTCTCCGACGCGGAGCTGACCGGGGTGGGCCTGCTGCTGCTCATCGCCGGGCATGAGACGACGGCGAACATGCTGGCCCTGGGCACCTTCGCCCTGCTGTGCCACCCCGAGCAGGCGCGGCTGGTGCGCGAGCGGCCCGAGCGGACCGATGACGCGGTCGAGGAGCTGCTGCGCTATCTGACCATCGTCCAGTTCGGCACGGTCCGGGTCGCCCGGGAGGACGTGGAGATCGCCGGGGCGCGGGTGCGGGCCGGGGAGACCGTGGTCGCCTCGATCGCCGCCGCCAACCGGGACCCGGCCCGGTTCCCCGCCCCCGACGGCCTGGACATCACCCGCGACGCCACCGAGCACATCGCCTTCGGCCACGGTGTCCACCAGTGCCTGGGCCAGCACCTGGCCCGGATGGAGATGCGGACCGGCTACCCGGCGCTGCTCCGGCGGTTTCCCACCCTGCGGCTGGCGGTGCCGGTCGAGGAGGTGCCGCTGCGGGACGACATGCTCGTCTACGGAGTCCACCGGCTCCCCGTCACCTGGGAAGGGTGAGCGTGATGCGCGTCGAGGTGGACCGCGCCCGGTGCCGGGGCGCCGGGCAGTGCGCCCTGCACGCACCGGAGCTGTTCGACCAGTCCGAGGACGACGGCATGGTCGTGGTCCTGGACGACCGCCCCGCGCCCACGCTGCGCGCGAAGGCCCGGCTGGCCGCGCGGCTCTGCCCGAACAGCGTCATCCGTGTCGTGGGCGACGAGCCGGACGAGGGCTAACGCACCGTGCGCTCCAAGGAGCCCAGGAGCGTGATGGCGCAGACCCGGAACACGCTGCCGGGCGTGCCCGCTCCCCCGGCCTGGCTGCGCTGGCTGCCGGTCCTCTATGTGGCGGCGATCCTGGCGATCGAGCCCGTGACCCCCGTCCAGTGGCCGGTGAGCTTCCTGCTCATCGCCCTGCCGGTGGTGGCCGCGTTCACGCTCGGCCCGGCCGGGGTCGCCGGTGTCACGCTGTTCACCGTGGTCTTCGAGGGGGTACTGGCCGGGACCCCGTGCTGCGCGGGCCGCAGCGTCGGCTATCTGTGGGACCGCCACTACGTCGCCTCGTACCTCTCCACCGCCCTGGTCGGCGCCCTCGGCACCGCGCTGGCCGCCCACCGCGAGCGCCAGGAGAAGCAGCTGGTGCACGCGGCCTCGGTGACCGAGGCCCTGATGCGCACCCTGCTGCGGCCGCTGCCGCACGAGGTCGGCCATGTGCTGACCGCCGGGCTCTACCGCCCTGCCGAGGCCGGGACCATGATCGGCGGTGATCTCTTCGACATCCGCGCCACCCGGACCGGGGAACGGGCCATCATCGGCGATGTCCGGGGCAAAGGACTGCAGGCGGTCCGGACCGTCGCCGATGTGCTCGGCGGCTTCCGCCAGGCCGTCTACGAACCCGGGGATCTGCGGCAGGTCTCTGCCCGGCTGGAGAGCCGGATGGCGCGGGAGGCCGCGGAGATCCCGGACGACGAGCTGTTCGTCACCGCCGCGCTGATCGAGTACGACCCGCTCGCGCACCGGCTGACGGTGATCAACCACGGGCACATCGAGCCCATCCTGATCTCCCGGGGCGAGGTGATGACGCTGAGCGGGCCGCCGTCCCTGCCACTGGGCCTGGGCTCACTGGCGAACGAAAGCCCGGTGCCCGTGCACCACCGCTTCCTGCGCGGCGATGTGCTGCTGCTGTGCACCGACGGGCTGATCGAGGCCCGCGATGTGACGGGGGCCTTCTACCCCCTCCTGGACCGGCTGCGCACCCGGTTCGCCGAGACCCCGCCCCCGGAGCCCATCGACGTCATCGAGTTCCTCAACACGGATCTGCCGGCCCACGCCCGGGCGCTCAACGACGACGTCGCCGCCCTCGCCATCTCCCCGCACGAGCGCCAGTGAACCGGGCCGCCGCCGCGCACCGGTCAGCCGACGGGCAGCTCCGCCCACCGGGTGACGACTCCCCCGCGGCCCGGGTGGGTGCCGTGGCGGGCCGAGAGCGCGGTGACGATGCCGAGCCCGCGCCCGTGTTCATCGGGCTCGATCTCCTCCGCCGAGCCGGGCCCGCTGGGCACCGGCCCGCCGTCGGTGACCGCGATGTGCAGGGTGCCGCACTCCTCGGCCTCGCTCCAGCGCAGCCGCAGAACGGCCGGGGGCAGGGCGTGCAGAACCGCGTTGGTGATCAGCTCCGAGACCACCAGCAGCGCATCCTCCAGGGTGTCGGCAGCCAGCCCCCAGTCGGCCAGCAGCGCGTGTGCCCGCCGCCGCACGGTGGCGACGGCCTCATGGAGATGCGGCACCGGAAAGTGATGATCGACGTATGCGCCGCCGGTCCAGGGAACGGTCAGCTGATCCGTCATATCTCCTCCTTCCGGATGGTCCGCCGGTCCTGTTCCTCATGTCCTGGTACGGACGCTATGGGCGACGACCGGCGGGGTCAACGAATCCTGGTCGGCATTACCGAACGTTCCCGCCCGGGGGTGAACGCATGCCCGAAGAGCTACGATCACGTCATGGCCGGCCCGGTGCAGTCCATCGAGCGGGCGGCGGCGATCCTGCGGCTGCTCGCCCAGGGCTCCGGTCGGCTCGGACTGGGCGAAGTGGCCGCCTCACTGGGCCTGGCGAAGGGCACCGCCCACGGCATTCTGCGCACCCTGCAGAGCGTCGACTTCGTCGAACAGGACAGGGCCACCGGAAAGTACCAGCTCGGCGCGGCGCTGCTGCACCTGGGGACCAGCTACCTCGACATCAACGAGCTGCGGTCCCGCTCCCTCAACTGGGCCGACGCCCTGGCCGCCCGCAGCGGGGAGGCGGTCCGCCTCGGGGTGCCGCTGGAGGGCAAGGTGCTCATCGTCCACCATGTCTTCCGGCCCGACGACACCTTCCAGACCCTGGACGTCGGCTCGCTGCTGCCGCTGCACGCCAGCGCCCTGGGCAAGGTACTGCTGGCGTTCGGGGCGACGCCGGTGGAGCCGCTGCTGGAGGCGGAGCCGGAAACCTACACGCGGCACACGCTGGTCTCCCCGCAGGCGCTGAACCAGGCGCTGGGCGAGATCCGGGAGGCGGGCTGGGCCGCCGCGGTCCAGGAAACCGTCATGGGTGAGGCGGACATCGCGGCACCGATACGCGGCCAGGGCGGCCTGGTCGTCGGCGCCGTCGGGGTGTCCGGCACCGTGGAACGCGTCTGCGACAGCAAGGGCCGGCCCCAGCCGTCACTGGTCGGCCTGACCCGGGACGCCGCACGGGCCATCTCCCGCGACCTCGGCGCGGCCCGCTGGTGACCCCCATGTCCTGCTCGTATCCGCCCGAAGGCAGGCAAGGCCATGGTTGAACGCTATGTGATGTCCATCGACCAGGGCACCATGTCCACCCGGTGCATCCTCTTCGACCACCAGGGACGGCTGGCGTCCGTCGCCCAGCGGGAACACCGGCAGCACTACGCCAGGCCCGGCTGGGTGGAGCACGACCCCACCGAGATCTGGTCCAATCTGCGGCGGGTGGTGCCGCAGGCGCTGCGCGACACGGGTGCCGGTCCCGAACAGATCGCGGCGATCGGCATCGCCAATCAGCGCGAGACCACCGTGGTATGGGACCGCCGTACGGGCCGTCCCGTGGGCAACGCGATCATCTGGCAGGACACCCGCACCGACGCGCTCGTGCAGGAGCTGCGGCGGAGCACCGGTGACGACTTCTTCCTCGACCGCTGCGGGCTCTCCCCCGCCACCTACTTCTCCGCGCCCCGCATCCGCTGGCTGTTCGACCACGTCGAGGGGTTGCGGGAGCGCGCGGAGCGCGGCGAGGTGCTGTTCGGCACGATGGAGAGCTGGCTGATCTGGAACCTCACCGGCGGTCCCTCCGGCGGCCTGCACATCACCGACGCCACCAACGCCAGCCGCACCATGCTGATGAACATCCGCACCCTCACCTGGGACGACGAGCTGCTGTCGTACTTCGGCGTGCCGCGGGCGATGCTGCCCGACATCCGCCCATCGGCCGAGGGCTACGGAGTGGCGAAGACGGTGCTGCCGGGCGTGCGGATCGGCGCCGCCCTCGGCGACCAGCAGGCGGCGTTGTTCGGGCAGACCTGCTTCGCGCCCGGCGAGGCCAAGTGCACGTACGGCACCGGCAGCTTCCTGCTGCTCAACACCGGCACCCGCCTGGTCCGCTCCCGGCACGGGCTGCTCACCACCGTGGGCTACAAGGTCGGCGACGAGCCGCCCGTCTACGCCCTGGAGGGGCCGATCGCCGTCACCGGCTCGCTGGTGCAGTGGTTCCGCGACCGGCTGGGTCTGATCCACAGCGCGCCGGAGATCGAGACCCTGGCCCGCAGCGTCGAGGACAACGGCGGCTGCTACATCGTGCCCGCCTTCTCGGGCCTGTTCGCCCCGCACTGGCGCAGCGACGCGCGCGGTGTCATCGTCGGGCTCACCTCGTACATCACCAAGGGCCATCTCGCCCGCGCGGTGCTGGAGGCCACCGGCTGGCAGACCCGGGAGGTCGTCGACGCCATGAACGCCGACTCGCCCGAGCCGCTGAAGGCGCTGAAGGTCGACGGCGGCATGACGGCGAACAATCTGCTGATGCAGTTCCTGGCCGATGTGCTCGACGTGCCGGTGGTGCGGCCGATGGTGTCGGAGACCGTGTCCCTGGGCGCCGCGTACGCCGCGGGGCTCGCCGTCGGCTACTGGCCGGACCTGGAGGGGCTGCGCCGCAACTGGCACCGGGCCGGGCAGTGGATGCCCGCGATGGATCCGGGGCGGCGGCAGACCGAGTACGAGAACTGGCAGCGGGCCGTGCGGCTGTCGTTCGGCTGGCTGAGATAGACGGGGTTACGGGGTCTCAGGGGCGGCGCGCCCAGGCGGAGACCATGGGGGCGGTGGCCAGGTCGAGGCGTCCGGTGGCGACATGTTCCAGGTGCCGGTCGATCTCCTCGTCGGTGGCCAGGCCCGCGGCCACCAGCCGGTCGCGGATCTGCCGCACGGTGGCGGCCTCCAGGACCGCGCAGGCCGGTGAGGCGATGGGGAAGTACGCGTCGGCGCCCACGTCTTCGAGACCGGCCTCGCGCAGCAGCCGGGGCAGGGTGCGCCCGTACGCCAGGTCCGCGCCGCGCGCCGCCATCAGCTCGCGGAAACCGGACCGCAGCCGGTTGGCGAGGCGCTGTTCGGGGCCGGACTCGTCCGGGCACAGCAGTGGCTGGAGCCCCGGGTCGGCATCCTCCAGGAGCAGCCATCCGCCGGGCCGCAGCGCCTGGATCATGCGGCGCAGGGCCTCGGCCCGGTCGGGGACGTGCACCAGCACCAGGCGGGCGTGCACCAGGTCGAAGGGGCCGGGCGGCGGCGGGTCGACGGCCACGTCATGGCGCAGCACCTCGATCACCCGGTCAGGGCCGGTGGCCGTGGTGCGGGTCCAGGACACGTCGATGTCGGTGGCGATCACCTGCCCGGTGGGCCCGACCCGTTCCGCCAGCCCCTCGGGGACGGAGGGGCCGCCCGCGCCGACCTCCCAGCAGCGCATGCCGGGGCCGATGCCGAGCCGGTCGACGTGGCGGAAGGTGCCGGGGTCGAACAGCTCGGCCAGGGCACCGAACCGGGTGCCCGCCTCGGTCTGCCGGTTGTCCAGCAGATAGCCCCGCTCCCCGTCGGCCCCGTCGTTCACGCCGTGCATGTCGTCCATGCCGTAGATCGTGACAGACGGGAAGCGGGAGGGCCGCTTCGAGGGGTCAGACGAGGATGCCGGTGCAGCGGTCCTCGATGTACGCGCGCTTGGCGGCCTCGTCGCGGGCGGAGGTCAGATAGCGGGACCAGGCGCGCCGCTCGTGGGAGGTGGCGTCCAGCTCGACGACCTCCTGGGTGGGGCGGGGCGCGCCGTCGGGGACGGGGTAGGGCTGGAAGCCCGCGTCGTCCTTGAAGTAGAGCGTCTGCCAGAACTCGTTGTTGTTGCGCCAGACGCCGACGAGCACGAAGTACTTGTCGCCGGCTCGGTGGTTGAGGATGAAGCCCAGCTCCCCGCGGAGCCCCAGCCGGCCGGCCGCGGCCTCGTCACGGAGGTATTCGCGGGCCTCATCCCGGACGTCCTTCGCCACTTCCTGGCCGTCGCGGTGGACGTCGTACCACTTGAAGAGGCCGCCGGGCACGGCGAGTTCGTCGCCCGGCACGATGTTCTTCTGGACGTGCTCGTAGTCCGCGGGGATGTCGCCGAGGCCGTCCAGGTGCGGAAGCGCTTGCGTCATGTGTTTCATCCACCCAATCTCGCGTTGTCGGACTGGTACAGGCCGTTCTCTTCGAGCTCGCGCAGTCGGCGGTAGTCCGCCTCCACCTGCGCCTCGTCGTCGGAGCTGAGGTAGAGATAGCCGGGTGAGGTGGCCAGGTCGAGGGTGCGGGTGACCGGTTTGCCCTCCGGGGTGGTGAGCACCATGTCGAGGAACGACGGCAGCGCCCGGACCGGTGCGAAGCCCTCGGCGGTGGGCACGAAGCCGTCGCCGTGGCTGATGAGGTTCACGTAGCGCAGATGTGTCAGCAGCCGGTACGGGGGCAGCCGGTGGCCGGTGATCTCCTCGGGGTGTGCGATGGCCAGGGCGAGCCGTTCGATCTGGTCGGTGCCGATGCAGCGGTTGACGACCTCGGGGAGGTGCGAGCCGCCGAGCCGGGCTCCGGACTCGACCAGCACCGGGCCGTCCGGGGTCATCATGACCTCGGTGTGGGCGGACCCGTTGTGGATCTCCAGGGCGTCCAGGACCTTCAGGACGTAGTCGCCCAGGCGGCGGGCGGTGGGGTCGTCGGGTGGCAGCGGGTGCTCGTAGTCGTTGATGGAGCGGCCGTCGCCCGCCGGGCGCTTGTGGTAGCGCCAGATCTCCACGATGTGGTGAACGCCGTCGCGGCTGACGGTGTTGACGAAGTGCTCGTCACCGTCGAGGAACGCCTGGGCCACCACGGTCCGGTTGCGGCGGCCGTAGCGGTCGGTCTCCGCCAGGATGGTGGCGTGGGCGGCGCGGATCTCGTCTTCCGAGCGGCAGAAGATGACATTGTCCGTGCCGGCGCTGGCGACCGGTTTGAGGACCACCGGCCACTGCCCCAGCGCGCCCGCCCAGCCGACCACCTCGTCGGGGTCCGGGGAGGCGATGGTGTCGGCGGCGGCCAGCCCCGCGTCCCGTACGGCGCGCGCCATCTCGTACTTGTCGCGGCGCGCGGTGGGCCGGGACATGCCGTGGCCGGGGGTGCCGAGGGCGGCAGAGAGGGCGTCGGCGAGCAGCACCCCGGACTCGGCCCCGGCGACCACGAAGGCGACGTCCAGCTCGCGCAGCCGGGCGGCGGTGGCCGCCGTGTCGCCGTCGTGCGCGATGTCGACGGAGAAGTCCTCGGGCCGGTATGCGAGGTGGATGTCCGGGTGTTCGGAGCGTACGTGCACGGATTCCACTCCGTGCCGGGCCAGGGCCTCCGGCAGGAAGCGCCCGATGCCGTAGGCGTCCACGACGGCGCATTTCACTGGCTGTCACCTTCCTTCAGGGGTGTGGTGGCGGCGTGTTCCGCCTCCGGTGGGGCGGCCGCCGCCGCGGTCTGCTGCACGCGCCGGTCGTGGCGGCCGCGCGCGAGGGTGCCGACGCCGACGAGGGCGGTGATGGCGATGATGCTGACCAGAGTGAGGAGGGAGGTGTGGAGCCGCTGGTCGGGCAGTTGCAGCAGGAACGCGAAGAGCGGGGAGAGGGTGCACAGCAGCGAGGCCGTGATCGGCTCGGTGTGTCTGATGCCGACCTGGATCAGATAGAGCGGCAGGCCCACGCCGATGACCGCGATGATGGCCGCGGGCAGAAAGACCTCGCCGACCTGCGGATTGTCGCTGATCGCGGTCATCGCCCAGGTCACGGCGATGGTCAGGAAGAAGCGGACCGACAGGACGGACTGCGGGACCAGACCGGCCTCGCTGAGCCGCTTGGAGTAGATGACGTTGGCGGTCGAACCGATCCCGGTGAGCAGGGTCAGCCCGATGCCGAGGAACGCGTCCGCGGCGCCGACCGAGCCGACGCCGGTCCGGCCGGTCACCGAGCCCCAGACCAGGACGGCGATGACGGCGGTGATGCCCAGCGAGACGGCGGTCTCGGAGCGCAGCACCGCGCTCTGCTTGCGTAAGAGCGGGTTGAGCAGCACGGTGAACACCGGCCCGATGGCCAGGCCCACCACGTTGACCACGGCCGGCTCCAGGTACTTGAGCGCGTACAGCATGGACAGCCAGGTCACCGCGGTCGAGACGTTGATCGCGACGACATCGGCCGAGTGGGTGGTCAGCGGCCGGAAGGTGGCGGCCGCGCCCTGGCGGACCACGTCCAGGCCGATGAAGAACGCGGCGGTCAGGGTGAAGGAGACCGCGGCCATGCTGAGCGGGCTGAGCGACTGGAGCCGGTTTCCGGCGTAGACGTCGACCAGGGCGGTCAGGGCCGCGAAAGCGATCAGGGGGGCGGCCCCCTGGTGGAAGCTGGTGGTGTGACGTTGGGTCATGCATTCCTCAGTTCGGGGATACTCTCCGCTGCGCGTGCGAGTACATCGTCGTCGAGAACGTCGTCCTCGAGGGTCCCCGCGAAGTACTTGTCGTAGGCGACGAGGTCGAAGTGACCGTGTCCGGAGAGGCCGAAGAGGATCGCCCGGGACTGTCCCTCCTCGCGGCAGCGGATCGCCTCGTCGATGGCGACCCGGATCGCGTGGGTGGACTCGGGGGCGGGCAGGATGCCCTCGTTGCGCGCGAAGGTCACCCCGGCCTCGAAGCAGCCGGTCTGCCCCACGGCGACGGGCTCGATCAGCTTGTCCTCGACGGTACGGCTGATCAGCGGGCCGATGCCGTGCGCCCGCAGGCCCCCGGCGTGCACGGGCGGGGGTACGAACGCGTGGCCGAGGGTGTGCATCCGGAACAGCGGGCCGACCTCGCCGGTGTCGGAGAAGTCGTACGCGATCCGGCCGCGGGTGAGGGTGGGGCAGGAGGCGGGCTCGACCGCGATGATCCGTACGTCCGGGCCGCCGCGCAGCTGGGCGCCGAGGAAGGGGAAGGTGAGGCCGGCGAGGTTGCTGCCGCCGCCCGCGCAGCCGACCACGATGTCGGGGTAGTCGTCGGCCAGTTCCATCTGCCGCACGGCCTCCTGGCCGATCACGGTCTGATGGGCGAGGACGTGGTTGGCGGCGCTGCCGAGGACATAGCCGAGGTCCGGGTTGGCCAGCGCGGTCTCCAGCGCCTCGGAGGTGGCGATGCCCAGGCTTCCCGGGGAGTCGGGGTCGGCGGCGAGGACGGCCCGCCCGGCGGCGGTCTCGGGGCTGGGGCTGGGCACGCACACCGCGCCGTAGGCTTCCATCAGCGCCCGCCGGTAGGGCTTCTGCTGGAAGCTGACCTTGACCATGTAGACCTTGGCGGTCATGTCGAAGAAGGCGGCGCTGAGGGCGGTGGCGCTGCCCCACTGGCCGGCGCCGGTCTCGGTGATGAGCCCGGTCTTCCCGGCCTGCTTGTTGTAGTACGCCTGGGCGATACCGGTGTTGGGCTTGTGGCTGCCCGCCGGGGAGACGCCCTCGTACTTGTAGTAGATGCGGGCGGGGGTGCCGAGCGCCTTCTCCAGCCGACGGGCCCGGTACAGCGGCGAGGGCCGCCACATGGCGTAGATCTGGCGGACCGGCTCGGGGATCTCGAACTCGCGCTCGGTGCCGGTCTCCTGCTCGATGAGCGGCTCCGGCATGGTCTGCGTCATCTCGTCGGGAGTGAGCGGCTCGCCGGTGGCGGGGTTGCGGGCCGGAGCGAGGGGTTCACCCGGCAGGTCCGCGGCCAGGTTGTACCAGGTGGTGGGGATGTCCTTCTCGTCCAGCTGGAACTTAACCCTGTCCACGGTGGGATCCTCCGGTCGTGTGGTCTGCGATGGGGTCGGCTGTGGGGGCGGCTGTGGGATCGGCATCCGCCTCGTTGACGAGCGAGCCCGCGGCGGTGGTGTGCGACCCGGCGAACAACCGCGGGTGGGCCTCGCGGATCCCGCCCACGACGGTGTCGTAGGGAACGTCGTCGAACTCGCCGCGCAGCTGGAGGAACTCCATATGGCGACGGCCCGCCTCGTCGAACGGGTGGTAGACGCTGTCGGACCGGCCGTCGAACTCCAGCGGCTTGATCCGGTACAGCCGGCACAGCAGCTTGTTGAAGACCGGGGTGGCCTTCAGCCACTGACCGTCCAGGTGGACGGAGGACCAGCTGTGGAAGCGGAAGATGTCGCCGCCGACCAGCTGCCGCAGCCGTTCGGAGGCCAGATGGTTGCGTACGTCGCCGTAGACGATCCGGCTGGGGATGCCGACGGAGCGCACCGCCGCGGCGTACACGATCGACTTGTGCACACAGAAGCCGAAGCCCCGCTCGATGATGGAGCTGGCGCGCAGTCCGGTGCGGGAGAGGTCGGCGCCGTAGACCTCGTAGCGGATGCCGTCGCGGACCGCGTAGTAGAGCGCGACGGCACGCTCGATGTCGGTCAGGGCATCGGGGCCGTCGGGCAGCGCGGTCTCGACGAACTTGGCGACCACCGGGGACTGGTGGTCGAGGAATTCCGTCGGTTCGATCAGTCGGTCCAGGTCATTTCCCACGGTTCAGCCCCATCAGGGTCGCGATGCGCTGCTGCTGGATTTCGGTCGTACCGGAGTAGATGGTGCCGGCGACCGCGTTGCGCACTTCCTTTTCGAGGCCGGTCTCGGTCATGTAGCCGTATCCGCCGAAGATCTGGACGGCGTGGAGCGCGGAGCGCACATTGGCCTCGCTGGTGACCAGTTTGCTGATGGCGATGTCGACCGAGACGTTCTGTTTGGCCAGGAGCTTTTCCGCGGTGTCGTAGAGCCATTTGCGTGCGGTCTCGACGTCGATCCGCATCTCGACGAGCTTGTTGGACACGGACTGGTACGCGCCGATGTGCTGCCCGAACTGGGTGCGGCCGCGGGCGTATTCCACACACTGGGCGAGCCGGTGCCGCATTTCCCCGGCGTTGATGACGAAGGAGCAGAGGATCTCCCACTTCATCACATGGTCGAGGATGAGGAATCCGGAGCCCGCCCGGCCGATGATCCGGTCGGACCCCACGCGGACGTCGTCGAGGAAGACTTCACACAGCGGGGACGTGCGCAGCCCCATCTTTCCCATGGGGTTGCCGATGGTGAGGCCCGGGGTGTCCCGGTCCAGCAGGAAGGCGGTGATGGCTGCCGGGTTGCCGGGCGGCCCGGTGCGCGCGTAGACCACGATCAGATCGGCGATGGGGCCGTTGCTGATGAACGCCTTGCTGCCGTTCAGCACGAAGCCGTCCGCGCCTGGGGCGGGGTCGGGGACGGCCGAGGTGCGCATGCCCATCACGTCCGAGCCGCCCCCGGGTTCGGTGATGGCATGGGCGCCGATGGCCGTCCCGGCGGCGATCCTGGGCAGGTAGCGCTCCTTGAGCGCGGCCGAGCCGAACCGCTGCAGCGGGACTCCGGCGCTGACGATCTGGGTGGACGCGGAGAAGTTGAGCCCGGCGTCCCGGCAGCTCTCGCCCAGGCCCTCCAGGACGTACATGGTGGTCAGCAGGGACTGGCCGAGGCCGCCGTGCTCGGGCGCGAAGGGCAGGGCGAACAGGCCGGTGTCGGCCAGCCGTTTCCAGCCGTCGCGGGGGAAGGTACCGGTGCCGTCGCGTTCGATGTGGCCGTCGCTCAGAACGGGGCCCAGGGCGACGACGGCGGCGCGCAGGGCGCGCTGTTCGTCGTTCCACTCCATGGGGATCCCGTTCTAGTAGTGGGAGAACTTGTCGCCGTCCAGGGTGTGGCGCTCGTCCCCGCTGAGCGGCGGGTTGAACACGCTGATCAGCTCGAGGTCGGTGTGCGGGGCGGCGATCAGGAAGTGCGCGTCGTGCTGGTCGAGGGCGTACATCATGCCGGGGCGGATCTCGAAGCTCGCGGCGCCGTCGGCGGTCATCACCTGCCCCTCGCCGGAGACGCAGTAGCACGCCTCCAGATGGCGGCGGTATTCCAGACGCGATTTCGTGCCCGCCTCGACCACCGTGCGGCAGACGGTGAATCCCATTCCGTCGCTCGCCAGCAGGTAGCGGTGACTGGTGCCGTTTCCCCAGTCGACGACCTTTACTTCATCCATGGCGCGGACGATCACTGTACCAATCCCCCGTTCTTGGCTTTCTCGATAAATGCGCTGATCGCGTTCACCGAACGGAAGTCGTCCGGTGCGATCTCGACGTCGTCGATGTCGATGTCATAGCGGTCACCGACCCAGCTGATGAGCTGGAGCAGGCCGAGACTGTCCACCAGACCGTTGTCCAGCAGGTCGTAGGACGGGTCGAGTTCTTCGGCGGAGACATCGGGTGCGTAGGTGGTGACGATGAATTCCCTGATGGCTTTGGACGATGCGGTGCTGATCACTCGTTCCCCTTCTGCGGGTTCCGCAGGTCTTCCTTGATCCGGTTACGGCTGACCTTTCCGGTGGACGTCAGGGGCAGCGGTTCATCGGTGATCCGGAAGGCCGACGGGACAGCCGCCCGCGTCAGCCGCTCGGAACAGTGCTTGCGCAACTCCAGGCCGCCCAGAGGCCCCGGATGGCGGTGGACGACGGCGTGCAGCCGCTGCCCGGCCTCGGGGTCGGGAAGGGCGATGACCGCGGCCTCGGCGACGCGGTCGTGTTCGAGGAGGACCCGCTCGACCTCCTCGATGTTGACCCGTACGCCCCGCACCTTGACCTGGAAGTCGGTGCGGCCGACGAGCACCAGGGCGCCGTCCTCGCCCCGGGACACCAGGTCGCCGGTGCGGAACCAGCCGTCCGCGAAGCGCTCGCCAGGGCCGTCCTCGTGCAGATATCCGCTGGTCTGGAAGGGTGTGGCGACCAGCAGCTCACCGTCCTCGATCCGGGTGCGCACCCCGGGCAGCGGGCGGCCCAGCGGAAGCACCTCACGGCCGGCCACCTCGGTGGCGTCGGCGGTATGGAGGAAGCTGTCGTTGGTCTCGGTACAGCCGTAGACGTTGTGGTAGGCGGCCTTGGGGAAGAGCAGCGGCAGCGCCGCCCGGACCCGCGGCGGGGCATGGTCCCCGGTCAGCAGCACATGGCGCACGGAGCCGAACTCCGTACCGTCCGGGGCGGCTTCGGCGAGCAGCCGGAAGAACATCGGCACGGCCTGCACCACCTGGGGCTCGGTGGTGGCGAGCAGATCGAGCAGATGGCGCGGGGTGACGGCCCGGGCGGGGTCGACCAGCACCGCTGTGCCCCCGGCGCGCAGCGTGGCCCAGATGTCCAGCAGGCACAGGTCGAAGTTGAGCGGCGCGTAGTTGAGCACGCGGGTCCCCGGCGCGATGCCGAACGCGGTGGCGGCCCACTCGGTGAAGCGGTCCACCGCGTCACTGCCGATCGGCACCAGCTTGGGGACACCGGTGGAGCCGGAGGTGGTGAGCAGCAGTGCGGTGCCCTCGGGGGGCGGGGCCT
This sequence comes from Streptomyces sp. NPDC007983, assembly GCF_042958345.1. Taxonomy (NCBI): domain Bacteria; kingdom Bacillati; phylum Actinomycetota; class Actinomycetes; order Kitasatosporales; family Streptomycetaceae; genus Streptomyces; species Streptomyces sp. NPDC007983. Next base: position 370,923 of record NZ_JBIBJI010000008.1, on the reverse strand, counting down.
TGCGGACCCGCCCGGTGAGCAGCTCGCGGGTCACCTCGCCCAGGTCGGTGGAGAGCAGCAGGGCGGGGCGGCCTGCGAGCAGGCAGGCGAGGATCCGTGCGATGGTCCGCGGCGTTTTCTCCGCCCGCAGCACCGCCACTCCCCCGGTGTCGCCGTCGCCGTCGGACGGGTCGGCGGTGCGGGCGGCCTCGGCGAGTTCGGCGTAGGTCACGGTGCCGTCGCGCCACAGCAGGGCGGGGGCGGTGGGCCGCCGCGCGGCATGGGCCAGGACGGCACCCCCGAGTGTGCGGGGGTCCGCCATGTCAGGCGCCGGCCGGGGCGGCACGGCGTTCACCGCGGAAGAGGTTGCCGGGGTCGTACGCGCGCTTCACCCGCGGCAGCCGGGGGTCTCCGGCGGGGGCGGACTCGTCGTCCTCCGGGGCGTAGTTGGCGTAACTGCCCGCGTAGTGCCATTCCCCGAGAGAGGCGACCGTGCCGCGGGACCAGGCGATGTTGTCGGCGTCGTCGGCGGGGTCGGTCCAGGAGGCCCAGGCGGCGAGGAAGAAGGGCGCCTCCCGGTGCGGAAAGGCGGAGGTGGCCGGGTCGACGTCGGTGATGGCGCCGCGCAGATACTCCAGGTCGATCGAGGAGAGCCGGGACGGAGTGGCGCGGGCAGCCTCGACGACGCGTTCCAGGACGCCGTCGGTGAGGTCGGTGAGATAGCACGCCTTGGTGAAATAGCGCCGCCCGGCGGGTGCGGCCTCGTTCAGTTTCGACTGGAGGTCGTAGTACGAAATCGTTTCCTCGTTCTGGGCCGCGGGCGGAACGGCGGCGTAGATCTCGGCGCTCTGCGCGACGCTCTCGGGTATGTGCGCGGAGCAGGCCACCGCGAGTTCCAGGACCGGCTCGCCGCGCAGTTCCGCGGGAATCGCCTCGCCGTCGCCCGCGAACTGGAAGGAGCCGAAGACCCGCAGATCGTCGAGCTGCTTCACGGTGAAGTCCCGGAAGGCGCGCAGCGCCGCCGGGGCGTCCTTCAGCGGGTACAGGGCGGTGCGGTAGAGGATCGGGCCGACCGGCCGCAGCCGCAGCCGGAACCTGGTCACCACGCCGAAGTTGCCGGCGCTTCCGCGCAGCGCCCACAGCAGGTCCTGGTGTTCGGTCTCCGATGCCTCGACGATCGAGCCGTCGGCCAGGACGACCTCGGCGCCCAGGATGTGGTCACAGGTCAGGCCCCATTTGCGGGTGATCCAGCCGTAGCCGCCGCCGATCGCGAGACCGGCCAGCCCGGTGTGGCCGACCACTCCGGCCGGGCAGCCGAGGTCATGGGGGGCAGTGGCCGCGTCGACGTCCTTCAGCAGCGCGCCGCCGCCGGCCTCGGCCGTTTCGGCATCCGGGTCGACGGTGACCTCGCGCAGCAGCGAGAGGTCGATGAGCACCGCCTCGTCGGCGATGGAGGTGCCCGCGACGTTGTGGCCGCCGCCGCGCACCGTCACCGGGAGCCCGGCCCGGCTCGCGTACGTTACGGCGGCACTGACATCGGCCGCACCGAGGGGACGTGCGATCAGCGCCGGGCGGCGGTCGTGCATTCCGTTCCAGATGCGCCGTGCCTCGTCGTAACCGGGATCACCGGGAAAGACGAGCGGCCCGGTGAAGGCGGCGCGAAGTGCCGCTGTATCCATGCACTCTCCCCATACGCGGGTCCGGCTTCCGGTGTGCCGGAAGCGGTGGAACGTCCTCGTCGGCCGAAGAGGTCCGGTACCTGCGCGTCTTCGGGTCAGCCCCAGCCGGTGTCCTCGTCGGCTACGGGCCCCCCGCCTCCCGACACCTCATATGTGAGCGGGCGGCAGACGCGGTTGATCTTCATCTTTTTGTGAACTTTCTGTGTCGTGCAGCGGGTATACCGCCAGATCCAGTCATTAAGCGGCCAACAGGCTCACAATCGCACTGCGCTCAGTCAGGATCGAGCGCGCAAGGGCGACGTGTTCACGCACGTCGTATACACGAGGGGTGAGTTTTCTATGACCATTACGGATAAAGCAGGATTCCCGGCGACGCTGCGCCTCACCGACGACGCACTGCAGGCCTACGCCTACGCCGTGGACCGGATCCGCTTCTATCCCGAGGAACTCGCCGAAGCCACCGGTCTCGACGCGGAGGCGGCCGACCGGGCCATCGGGGAACTCCAGGCGCTCCGGCTGCTGGCGAGAGTCCTGGACAGCCCTCGTGAACTGACCCCGGTGCCGCCGGAATCCGCGGCATCCCAATTGCTGCCCCCCATGGAAGAGGAGTTACGCCGACGGGAGCTCGCGGTCGACGCGATCCGCTGCCAACTGCGGGCCCTCGTCCCCCAGTACGAGGGCGGGGCCGCCCACCGCCGCCGCGCCGAGGGCGTCGAGCTGATCACCGATCTGACGTCGGTGCGCGGGGTGATCCAGGACGCGGCCCGGCGCTGTGTCTCCGAGGTGCTCACCATCCAGCCGGGCGGCGGCCGGCGCACCGAGGTCCTGGAGGAGGCCATGGCACGGGACGAGGAGATGCTGGAGCGCGGTGTGTCGATGCGCACGGTCTACCAGCACACCGCGCGCTACAGCCGGCCGACCCTCACCTACGTCGACCGGGTCACCCAGCTCGGCGCCAAGGTCCGGACCTCCGAGGACAGACTGCGCCGCATGCTGGTCTTCGACCGCATCGTCGCCGTCATCGAGGTCCAGGACGACTCCGAGGCCGCCCTGGTGATCCGTGAGGCCAACATCATCGAGTTCATGCGGGCCGTCTTCGACCAGACCTGGCTGCGGTCCGTCCCCTTCGCCTGCGCCATCTCCCGGGAACAGGCCAAGGCCATTTCGGACCAGCTCCGCCAGGCCATCACGAGCCTGCTGGCCGAGGGCCTGAACGACAAGGCCATCGCCCGGCGGCTGGGCATGTCGGAACGCACCTGCCAGCGCCACATATCCGAGATCATGGCGCACATCGGCGCGAAGAGCCGCTTCCAGGCGGGCTATCTGCTGCGCGAACTCGAACAGGCCTGACCGGGCGCCGGGCCCCGGGCCCGGCGCCCGCTACAGCTTCCGGGCGCCCCCGTACAGCACTCGGGTGGAGGTGGTGAAGCGGGCGAGGGTGTCCGGCAGCGGGGAGATGCCGATGCCGGGCGTGGTGGGCACTGGCAGATGGCCGTCCACCAGGACGAACGGCTCGGTGATGTCCTCGGCGAAGTACCGCTTCGAGGCCGAGGTGTCGCCGGGCAGGGTGAATCCGGGGAGGGCGGCGAGGGCCAGGTTGGGGGCCCGGCCGATACCGGTCTCCAGCATGCCGCCGCACCACACCGGGACGCCGTGGGCGGTGGCGATGTCATGGATGCGGCGGGCCTCCGTATAGCCGCCGACCCGGGCCGGTTTGACGTTGATGACCCGGCAGGCGTCCATGGCGATCGCGGAGGCGGCGTCGCTCGCGGTGTGGATGGACTCGTCCAGGCAGACCGGGGTGGTGAGCCGCCGCTGCAGCCGGGCGTGGGCGTGGAGGTTGTTCTCCGCCAGCGGCTCCTCGATGAGCAGCAGGTCGAAGGCGTCCAGCTTCCGCAGGTGGGGGGCGTCGGCGAGGGTGTACGCGGTGTTGGCGTCGACTTGCAGGGGCAGCGCGTCGCCGAATCGCTCGCGTACGGCGCGCACCGGCTCCACGTCCCAGCCCGGCTCGATCTTGAGCTTGATGCGGACGTACCCCTCGTCCAGGTACTTCTCGACGTCGTCGATCAGCTCGGGGAGGGAGTTCTTGATGCCGACGGAGACGCCCGCGGGCACCCGGTCGCGGACCGAGCCGAGGAAGGTGGCGATCGGCATGCCGTAGGCGCGGAGTTCGGCGTCCAGCAGGGCCGTCTCCACGGCGGCCTTGGCCAGTTCGTGCCCCTTGACAGCGGCCATGGCGGGCGCTACGGCCGCCGTCGTCGGCTCGGGGAGAGCGGCGACGCGGGGCAGCAGGAAGTCGCGGATCACGGTCTCGGCCCCGGCGACGAACTCGGAGCAGTACAGCGGCTCCGGGTCGGCGGCGAACTCGGACCAGCCCTCGGCCTCGTCCGTGACGACACGCAGCAGGAAGGTGTCCTTGCTGGTCATCGTCCCGAAGGAGGTACGGAAGGGGGTGACGAGTGGAAGGGCGACATGGAGCAGTTCGACGCGTTCGAGCCTCATGGCCGCGGCTCCTCGGGGGTGTTCGCGGGGTTCGGGGTGAGCAGATACCAGCCGTCGCGGGACATCGACGTCGCGCGCAATCCCTCGGCGTACGCGCCGGTGAACACCTCCCGCACGGCGTGCCGCCAGCGCAAGCCCAGGGCGGGGTCGGCGGCGCGCAGCGCGACGATGTCCTCGGGCACCCGGCACCACAGCCGCCGGTCGTCCCGTACGGCGAGCGGACCGCCGTCGGGGGCCCGGCGGACCTCGGCGGCGCGATCCCGGGCCGCCTCGTCCCCGGTCTCGTCGGCCGTTCCGGGGGTGTTCAGGTCCCAGGCGGCGGTGAGCCGGTCGCTCTCGTCGCCGTCGTTCACCCCGTCGTTCATCGGCCCGTACAGGTCGACCAGATACTCGGACCCGACGGCGCCCAGCTTGACCAGGTTGAACCGGGCGTTGCGGCGCACCAGCGGGTCGAAGGTCCAGCGCATGACGCGGGCGCCGCGCTCCAGCGCCCAGAGCCGCTGGGCCTGCTTGAGCGCGAAGCCGACCCCGCGGTCGGACGCGGTGGCCGCCGCCACGAACGAGTACGCGCCGCGGTCGGCGGGCGGTCCGAAGACGGCGACCGCCGCCCCCGCCAGCCGCTCACCGTCCGGCCCGGTGCCGTACGCGGCGTGCACCGCGCCGCCCGCGTGCACGAGGCTGTGCAGCACCTCGCTGGGATAGGGCGGATTGGTATGCGGCAGCTGCCATACGTCGGCGAGGAAGTCGGCCACGGCGCGGATCCCGGCCACATCGTCCACGGTGCGGACGCCGACCCCGGCGGTGTGGGCGGCGGCGGACGCGAGCGCACCGGCGTCCATCGTCACTGCTGGTGTCATGGCACCGAGTCTCCCGGGCCGCACCCGGGCACCCCTTGTCCAGGCGCACAAAGACGTCCTAGGGTCCTGTGACAATCGGCCAATCACCAATGATCGGGGCACCGCACCCATGGACGCCCGCACCCTCGGGGACATCCTCACCGTTCTCGGCGAACCCACCCTGCGCCCGCTCACCCCGACCGCCGGTCTCACCGCGCCCGTCACCGAGGTGCTGCTGTACGACGCCCACGCGCCGCTGCCCTCCCGAGCGCCCGGCGCGCTGCTGCTGGCCGTCGGAGTGCGGGCGGAGGCCGCCGGGCCGCTGGTGCGCCAGGCGGGCGCGGCCGGTATGGCCGGGGTCGTGGTGCGCGGCGCGGCGGGGCCGGTCGCCGTGGCGGAGGAGTGCGGTACGGCGCTGCTCGCGGTGGACGAGGACGCCGCCTGGCACCACGTCCATCTGCTGCTCGCGCAAGGCCTCGGGGCGCGGCCGTCCCCGGCGGGCGACGGGGCCGCGCTCGGGGATCTGTTCTCGCTGGCGGGCGCGGTGGCGGCGGCGGTGGGCGGCGCCACCGTCATCGAGGATCCGCGGCAGCGCGTCCTGGCGTACTCCACCGTGCCCGGGCAGCCGGTCGACGAGGCCCGGCGGCAGGGCATCCTGGGCCGTCAGGTGCCGGACAGCCCCGAGAACACCGAGCAGTACCGGGAGCTGTTCGCCGCCCGGGGCCCGGTCCGGCTCGCCGCCCTCGGCGAGGGCGAGCTGCCACGGCTGGCCGTCGCCGTCCGGGCGGGCGGCGAAACCCTCGGCTCCCTGTGGGTCGTGGACGACGGAACGCTCGCCCCCGACGCCGGGGCGCAGCTCGCCCAGGGCGCCTCCACCGCCGCCCTCCTGCTGCTGCGGGCGCGGGCGGCGGCCGAGCTGTCCCGGCATCTGACCGGCGATCTGCTGCGCCGCCTGCTGGACGGCACCACCGAACCGGCCACCGCAGCCCAGCGCCTGGGCCTCGCCCCCGGCGCCCCGCTGCGGGTGGCCGCCTTCGCCCTGGACTCGACGGCCGTGGACCCCGCGGCCTCCGCTCCGGACGGCGAACAGGCCGCGCTGCGGCTGCTGGACCTCGTACGGCTGCAGTGCGAGGCCCGGTACGGGCGGCAGGCCTGTGTGCTGGTCGACGGGGTGGTGTACGCGCTGCTGCCCGGGCCCGCCGGGGAGCGGCAGCGGCGGTTCGCGGAGGACATCGTGCGGCGCGCCGGGCAGGCGCTGCGGGTGCCGGTGCGGGCCGGGCTCGGCGAGGTGGTGCCGGACCCGGCGGAGCTGCCCGGCTCGCGGAAGGACGCCGATCTGGTGCTGCGGGTGCTCCGGCCGGACGAGACGGTCGCGGCCGTGCACGAGGTGCGGGCCCGGGCCGTCCTGTTCCGGCTCGCCGAAGTCCTCGGCGAGCGGCGTGAGCTGGCGGCGGGGGCGTGGCGGAAGGTGCTCGCGTACGACGACGGCCACGGTACGGTCTACGCCCGCACCCTGGTGTGCTGGCTGGACGCGGGCTGCGACATGGCCCGGGCGGCGAAGCTGCTGGCCGTGCACCCCAACACCTGCCGCTACCGGCTCCGCCAGGTGCGCTCCCAGCTCGGCATCGACCTGGACGACCCGGACGAGCGGCTGGTGCTGTGGCTTCAGCTGCGGACGCTCGCAGGTTTGCGCGGCACCGGGGCCGGCGGCTAGCCGCTCAGCCAGTCCGCGAGCCGCGTCTCGCACTCGCGCAGCTGGGCCAGGGGGACGTACTCGCCCGGGGTGTGGGCCAGGGACGGGTCGCCCGGGCCGTAGTTGAGGGCCGGGGTGCCGAGCGCGGTGAAGCGGGCGACGTCGGTCCAGCCCAGCTTGGGCCGGGGCACCGCGCCCACCGCGGTCACGAACGAGGCGGCGGCGGGGCGGTCGAGGCCGGGGAGGGCGCCGGGGGTGACCTCGGTGACCTCGACCTCGTACTCGGGGAAGAGGTCCCGTACGTAAGCTTCAGCGCGCTCGGGGCCGCGGCTGGGCGCGAAGCGCAGATTGACCGTGATCACGCAGCTGTCGGGGACGACGTTCTCGGCCACCCCGGCGCGCACGGCGACGGCGCTCAGCCCCTCGCGGTACTCCAGGCCGTCGATGACGACGCGTTCGGCGCTGTGCTCGTCCAGGCGCCGCAGGACGGTGGCGGCGCGGTGGGCGGCGTTGACGCCCTGCCAGGCGCGGGCGGTGTGCGCGCGAGCGCCGCGCACGGTGATGTCGGCCATCAGCATGCCCTGGCAGCCCGCCTCGACCCCGGCGTCGGAGGGTTCCATGAGGATCGCGAGGTCGGCGTGGAGCAGTTCGGGGCGGGCCGCGGCGATCCGGGCAAGGCCGTTGCGGTCGCCGGAGACCTCTTCGCAGGCGTAGAAGATATACGTCACGTCGTGGACCGGGGCGGTGAGGGTGGCCGCGAGCCGCAGCGCCACCGCGACGCCGCCCTTCATGTCGCAGGCGCCGAGCCCGTGGAGCCGTTCCGGGTCCAGGCGGGCGGGCAGGTTTCCGGCGGCGGGGACGGTGTCCAGATGGCCCGCGACGATCACGCGCCGGTCGCGGCCGAGACTGGTGCGGGCCACCACGGAGTCGCCGATCCGCTCGACCGTCAGATGCGGCAGGGCGCGCAGCGCGGTCTCGACGGCGTCGGCGAGCACCGCCTCCTCGCCGCTCTCGGACGGGATGTCGACCAGCGCGCGGGTGAGCGCGACGACATCGGCGGCCGGATCGAGAACAGTCGCGGGTGTGGTCATGACGCGGTCTCCTGAACGGTCTTCTCCTCGGTGGCGGTCCGGCCCAGCGCGGAGTGGCGGATGCCGTAGAGCCCGTAGACGGCGAGCCCCGCCGCCATCCAGGCCCCGAACGCGATCCAGGTGTCGGCGCCGAGCCCGTACATCACGTACACGCAGGCGGCCACTCCGAGCAGCGGTGTCAGCGGCGCGAAGGGCACCCGGAAGCCGCGGGGCGCGTCCGGGCTGCGCCGCCGCAGGATCAGCACCGCCAGGTTGACCAGGGCGAACGCGAAGAGGGTGCCGATGCTGGTGGCGTCGGCGAGGGCGCCGAGCGGAATGAGCGCGGCGAGGACCGTGACGAAGGCGGTGACGATGACGGTGCCCGCGCGCGGCACCCCGGTGCGCGGATGGACGGTGGAGAACAGCGGGGGCATCAGCCCGTCGCGGGACATCGCGAAGAGGATGCGGATCTGGCCGTACTGCACGGTCAGCACGACGCTCGTGGTGGCGATGACCGCGCCGATGGACAGCAGGACGGGCCACAGGTCGCCGCCGCCGACGGAACGCAGCAGCACCTGGCTCAGCGTGGCCTCGGTGCCCGCGAACCGCTGCCAGGGCATCGCCCCGACCGCGGCCAGCGCGACCGCGCAGTACAGGGCGGTGACCAGGGCGAGCGAGAGGATGATGGCGCGCGGCAGGTCGCGCTGCGGGTTCTTCGCCTCTTCCCCGGCCGTGGACGCGGCGTCGAAGCCGATGTAGGAGAAGAACAGCGAGGCGGCGCCCGCGGTCATCCCGGCGGTGCCGAGCGGGAAGAGCGGGCGGAAGTTCCCGGCGTGGAAGGCGGTGAAGGCGACCGCGCAGAACATCACCAGGACGACGACCTTCACCGTCACCATGACGGCGTTGGCGACCGCGCTCTCCCGTGCCCCGCGCAGCAGCACCACCATGGCGAGGACGACGATCACGGCGGCGGGCACGTTCAGCACCCCGCCGTCGCCCGGCGGGGCGGCGAGCGAATCCGGCAGCGTCCAGCCGACGGTGAGCTGGAGCAGTTCGTTGACGTACTGGCCCCAGCCGACCGCGACCGCGGCCACCGACACGCCGTACTCCAGGATCAGACACCAGCCGCAGACCCAGGCCACCAGCTCGCCGAGGGTGGCGTAGGTGTAGCTGTACGAGGACCCGGCGCCCGGGATCATGCCCGCCAGCTCGGCGTACGACAGCGCCGAGAACAGCGCGGTGACCCCGGCGACCACGAACGACACCACCACCGCCGGACCGGCCTCGGGGACCGCCTCGCCCAGCACCACGAAGATCCCGGTGCCGAGGGTGGCGCCGACGCTGAGCAGCGTGAGCTGGCTCAGCCCCATGGTGCGCCGCAGCGGGCCGCCGCTCGCGTCGGCGACCAGGCCCGCCACGCTCCGGCGCCTCGTCAGCTTGTTCTCACCGTGCACCGACCCGCTCCTTCCGCTGCCGCATGGCCCCTGATGATGCTCCGGCCGGGTGGGCGCGGGGGTGCGCGCATCGGCCAAGATGCCGGGGAACCGTTTGAACGATCGGCCAAGCGACGCCCCGCTGCGGGCAGTGGCCGGATATGGTCCGCCCGGCCCGGGGCCGCTGTGAGTCCGGACACACGATCACCGGCCGCCGCGAAGGGGTGCGACGTGCCCCCCACCGCAGCCGGGAAACCGGCTCCCACCAGGCATGTTGCACGAAGGACGGCGGCGGGTGGGGGCGGCGGGGGCACCGGGTCGCGCGGCCACGGCCGGGGCCGCGGGCGCTCCGTAACGCCGGGGCCTGCTGTTAACGCTGGGTAAACTGCCTGCTCGGCGTATGCGGCGCCGGTTCGGTTGGGGGGGCGGAACAAGCCCGTCCTGCCATCGGTGGCCGCGGATTCGGGTCGGCCGTTGAAGGGCCGCGCCGAGTGTTCGCCCTCGCGGCAGCCTTCGGCCGCGAGCGGGTGTTCGGGACCCGGCTCAGTGTGGAGCCGGTATGGCAGAGGCCGATGGTCCGGTGGTCCGGACGGTGTCGCCGAACTCTCGGTCCACCGATGCCGGAGAGGCCGGATGACTGTAGTAGACGAGTCCCAGACGCTGATCGACCCGCTGCCCGCACCCGCCGCGGAGCCCGCGGCACCGCCCGCCCTGTTCCCGGGGAACGGCACCCACGCCGAGCGCACCCTCATGGACGTCCTCGGCGAGACCGCCCGCCGCCACCCGAACGCCCCCGCCGTCGACGACGGTACGGCCGCGCTCAGCTACCGGGCGCTGCTCGCCGAGGTGGACCGGGTGCGGCGGCGGCTGGCCGGGGCGGGCGTCGGCGTCGGCGACCGGGTCGGCATCCGCGTCCCGTCCGGGACCGCCGACCTGTACGTCGGGATCCTCGCCGTGCTGGCCGCCGGCGCGGCCTATGTGCCGGTGGACGCCGAGGACCCGGACGAGCGGGCCGAGCTGGTCTTCTCCGAGGCCGGGGTGAGCGTGGTGCTCGGCGCCGGGCTGGAGATGACGGTGCGCGCCGAGCCGCACGGCGGCCCCGGCCGCCCGGGGCCCGGCGACGACGCGTGGATCATCTTCACCTCCGGATCGACCGGCAAGCCCAAGGGCGTCGCCGTCACCCATCGCAGCGCGGCCGCCTTCGTGGACGCCGAGGCCGGGCTGTTCCTGGCCGACGAGCCCATGGGCCCGGGGGACCGGGTGCTGGCCGGTCTGTCGGTGGCCTTCGACGCGTCCTGTGAGGAGATGTGGCTCGCGTGGCGCAGCGGCGCCTGTCTGGTGCCCGCGCCCCGGTCGCTGGTGCGCACCGGTGTCGACCTCGGGCCGTGGCTGGTCGAGCAGGAGATCACGGTGGTCTCCACGGTCCCCACGCTGGCGGCGCTGTGGCCGGTGGAGGCGCTGGACGACGTACGGCTGCTGATCTTCGGCGGTGAGGCGTGCCCGCCGGAGCTGGCCGAGCGGATGGCGGTCGAGGACCGTGAGGTGTGGAACACCTACGGCCCGACCGAGGCCACCGTCGTGGCGTGCGCCGCGCAGCTGACCGGCGAGGGCCCGGTGCGGATCGGGCTGCCGCTGGACGGCTGGGAGCTGGCGGTCGTGGATGCCCGGGGCGAGGTCGTACCCATGGGCGAGGTCGGTGAGCTGGTGATCGGCGGGGTCGGTCTGGCCCGCTATCTCGACCCGGCGAAGGACGCCGAGAAGTACGCCCCGCTGCCGGCGCTGGGCTGGTCGCGGGCGTACCGCAGCGGTGACCTGGTGCGCGCCGAGGAGGAGGGGCTGCTGTTCGTCGGCCGGGCCGACGAACAGGTCAAGCTGGGCGGCCGCCGCATCGAGCTGGGCGAGGTGGACGCCGCGCTGCAGGCGCTGCCGGGCGTGGCGGGCGCCGCGGCCGCGGTGCGGACGACGAAGGCGGGCCACCAGCTGCTGGTGGGGTACGTCGTGCCCGAGGAGGCCACCGCCGAGGGCGGTTTCGACCAGGCGGAGGCGCTGGACCGGCTGCGGGAGGTGCTGCCCGCCGCGCTGGTGCCGCTGCTCGCGGTGGTCGGCACGCTGCCCACCCGTACCTCCGGCAAGGTGGACCGGGCCGCGCTGCCCTGGCCGCTGCCGGGCGTCGGCGCGGCCGGTCCTGCGGACGCGCTGACCGGGACCGAGAGCTGGCTGGCCGAGCTGTGGGGCGAGGTGCTGGGCACCCCGGCGGGCGGGCCGGACGCCGACTTCTTCGCGGCGGGAGGCGGCAGCCTCGCCGCCGCCCAGCTCGTCTCGCGGATCCGGGACCGCTACCCCAGCGGCTCGGTCAGCGACATCTACCAGAACCCGCGGCTGGGCGCGCTCGCCCGGACGCTGGACACGATGCGCGGCGAGGCGACGGCTCCGCGCACCGTACGGCCCGTGCCCCGGCGCACCGGGGTCGCGCAGACACTGCTGACGCTGCCGCTGCTGACGGTCGCGGGGCTGCGCTGGGGCGTGGCCGCGGCCGCGGTCCTCAATGTGCTGCACCTGCTCGGTTCCGCGCCGTGGGCGCCCACCGTGTCCTGGTGGTGGGTCCTGGCCGGCTGGCTGCTGTGCGTATCGCCGCCGGGCCGGATCGCGATCGCCGCGGGCGGCGCGCGGCTGCTGCTGCGGGGGCTGAAGCCGGGCACGTACCCGCGTGGCGGCGGCGTCCATCTGCGGCTGTGGACCGCCGAGCGGCTGGCCGAACTGAGCGGTGCCACCGGTCTGTCGGGCAGCTGGCTCACCCACTACGCCAGGGCGCTGGGTGTGCGGGTCGGCCCGGACGTCGATCTGCACGCGCTGCCGCCGGTGACCGGCATGCTCAAGCTCGGCAAGGGCAGCGCGGTCGAGCCCGAGGTCGATCTGTCCGGCCACTGGCTGGACGGCGACTGCTTGCGGATCGGCCGCATCCGCATCGGCGCGGGCGCCACGGTCGGCGCGCGCAGCACCCTCTTCCCCGGCGCCCGGATCGGCAAGCGCGCCGAGATCGCCCCGGGGTCCGGGGTGACCGGTGCGGTGCCCGCGGGGCGCCGCTGGGCGGGCGTACCGGCCGCCAAGTCCGGCAAGGCGGCGCAGCACAGGGCCGAGGACCGGCCGCCGCGCACCCGCCGCTGGGCCCTGGTGTACGGGGTCACCTCGCTGGGGCTGACCCTGCTGCCCGCGCTGGCGCTGCTGCCCGCGCTCGCCGTCCTCGCGCTGTTCGCCCGGGGCACCCGCGGCGCGGGCCCGGCGCTGCTCCACGCGCTGGCCGCCGTGCCGCTCGCGACCGTGGCCGGGATGGTCTGCTACGCGCTGCTCATCCTGGCCGGGGTGCGCACCCTCGGCATCGGCCTGCGCGCGGGGCACCATCCCGTGCACGGGCGGATGGCCTGGCAGGCGTGGGCGACCGAGCGGCTGATGGATATGGCGCGGGTGCATCTGTTCCCGCTGTACGCCAGCCTGTTCACCCCGGTGTGGCTGCGGGCGCTCGGGATGAGGGTCGGCCGCGGGGTCGAGGCGTCCACCGTGCTGGCGCTGCCGTCGATGACGACGGTCGGCGACGGCGCGTTCCTCGCCGACGACACCATGGTCGCCTCCTACGAACTGGGCGGCGGACGGCTGCGGATCGCCGAGTCGCGGGTCGGCAAGATGGCCTTCCTCGGCAACTCCGGCATGGCCGCGGGCGGCAGCTCGGTGCCCAAGCGCGGTCTGGTCGGGGTGCTGTCCGCCGCGCCCAAGGGCGCCAAGGCGGGCAGCTCGTGGCTCGGGATGCCGCCGATGAGGCTGCCGCGGGCGGCCGAGGAGGGCGACCAGAGCCGTACGTACCGTCCGGCGCGGCGGCTGAAGTGGGCGCGCGGCGCCGTCGAGCTGTGCCGGATCGTGCCCGTCATGGGCGGCGCGGCGCTCGCGGTGCTGGTGCTGGCCGCCTTCGGGGCGGTCGCCGGGCGCTGGGGGTTCCCGGCCGCCCTGGCGGGCGGCGGGCTGCTGCTGTTCGCGGGCGGTCTGGTCGCGTGCGTCGTGGCGGTGCTGGCCAAATGGCTGCTGGTGGGCCGGTTCCGGGCCACCGAGCGCCCGCTGTGGAGCTCGTTCGTGTGGCGCACCGAGCTGGCGGACACCTTCGTGGAGGTGCTGGCCGTGCCGTGGCTGGCCGGGGCCGTGTCGGGGACGCCGCTGATGAACTGGTGGCTGCGGGGGCTCGGCGCGCGCATCGGGCGCGGTGCCTGGTGCGAGACGTACTGGCTGCCCGAGGCCGATCTGGTGCGGATCGGCGCCGGGGCGAGCGTGAACCGGGGGTGCGTCGTGCAGACCCATCTGTTCCACGACCGGATCATGCGCATGGACGAGGTGGTGCTGGAGGAGGGTGCCACCCTGGGCCCGCACGGCATCGTGCTGCCGGGCGCCACGGTCGGCGAATGTGCCACGGTGGGTCCGGCGTCGCTGGTGATGCGCGGCGAGACGCTGCCCGCGGGCACCCGGTGGCTCGGCAACCCGATCGCGGCGTGGCAGCCGGACAAGGAGCGGGACATGCGGAAGACGGAGGACACGGCGAAGTGAGCAGGGGCAAGGGCGGCCGGGAGCGGGGCGCGCCCGGCGGCGTGGCGGGGGCGGACCGGTCCGGGGACTCGTATCTGCCCGGGCACGGCAACGGCGGCTATCGGGTGACCCATTACGACCTGGAGCTGACCTGCCGTCCGAGCACCGGCCGGGTCTCGGGCCGGGCCCGGATCTCGGCGGTCGCCGAGCCGGGCGCGGCGGGCGAGCCGCTGTCCGGGTTCAGCCTGGACCTCGGCGCGTTCCGGGTCGACGGGGTGCTGGTCGACGGGGTCCGCGCGGCCCGCTACACCCACCGGGCGGACAAGCTGCGCGTCCGCCCGGCGCGCCCGCTGCCCGCCGGGGCACCGTTCACGGTCGAGGTGCGGTACGTCGGGGTGCCGCGGCCGGTGAAGACCCGGCACTGGGGCGACCTGGGCTGGGAGCAGCTGGAGGACGGGGCGCTGGTGGCGGGCCAGCCGATCGGCGCGCCGTCCTGGTTCCCGTGCGACGACCATCCGGCGGACAAGGCGTCGTACAGGATCGCGGTGACCGCGCCGTCGCCGTACACGGTGGTCGCGGCGGGCACCCTGGAGTCCCGTACCTCGGGCGGCTCCACCACGACCTGGGTGTACGAGCATCCGGCGCCGATGTCCACCTATCTCGCCACCGTCCAGATCGGCCTGTACGACCGGGTCGAGCTGACCGACGCGGCGGTGAGCGCGGTGCCCCAGCGGGCGGCCGTACCGCCGCGGCTGCGCGACCGCTTCGACCACGACTTCGCCCGTCAGCCCCGGATGATGGCCGCCTTCGAGGACCTGTTCGGCCCGTATCCGTTCGACGAGTACGCGGTGGTGGTGACGGACGACGAGCTGGAGGTGCCGGTCGAGGCGCAGACGCTCTCCGTCTTCGGCGCCAACCACGTCGACGGGCAGCGCGGCTGTGAGCGGCTGGTGGCCCATGAGCTGGCCCACCAGTGGTTCGGCAACAGCCTGAGCGTCGCCGACTGGCGCCACATCTGGCTGAACGAGGGCTTCGCCAAGTACGCCGAGTGGCTGTGGTCGGAGGTCTCCGGGGGCGCCCCGGCCGCCGTCCACGCCACCCGCGCTCACGCCGCGATGGCGGAGCAGCCGCAGGATCTGCTGGTCGCGGACCCGGGCATGCCGCGGATGTTCGACGACCGGGTCTACCAGCGGGGCGCCCTGACGCTGCACGCGCTGCGCACGGCTCTCGGGGACGACGCCTTCTTCGCTGTGCTGCGGGAGTGGACGGCCGCCCATCGCCACGCCACGGTCACCACCGAGGAGTTCACCGCGCTGGCCGGGCGCCATGCGGCGCGGCCGCTGGACGAGCTGTTCACCGCGTGGCTCTACACCCCCCGGCTGCCGGAACTCCCCCTCTCCCGCTGAGGGTTCGGCACGCGGCCGTATCCCTGGAGGACTCCTTACGTTTCAACTCATGGCTCCCGCAGGCCACTTCATTCCCCCCGGACGGCCTGATACTGGTGTCAACGCCGGACCCTTGGAGGAGCCATGCCCGCACCTCTGTTCAGCCGTCGCCACGGGATGCGCGCCGCGGCCGCCGCGGCCCTCGCCCTGCCGCTCGCCACCCAGCCCGAGGCCCGGGCCGATACCACCGGGGGCGGCTCGGCCTTCCCCGTGAGCGGCTCACAACTGCACACCATGACCTTCAACCTGCGCTACGCCGGCGACACCCCGCCCAACTCCTGGGCGCAGCGCCGCCCGGTCATGCGGGAGCTGCTGCGCCGTGCCGAGCCCCATCTGCTGGGCACCCAGGAGGGGCTGTACGGCCAGCTGCGCGACATCGCCGCCGACCTCGGCCCGCGCTACGACTGGCTGGGGACGGGACGGGCGGGTGGCAGCCGTGACGAGTTCATGGCCGTCTTCTACGACACCAGACGGCTGGAGCCGCTGGAGTACGACCACTTCTGGCTGTCCGACACCCCGTATGTGATCGGCTCCAACACCTGGGGCGGCGCCGTAGTGCGCATGGTCACCTGGGTGCGCTTCCACGACCGGTCCACCGACCGGCAGTTCTACGCCCTCAACACCCATCTCGACCACATCAGCCAGTACGCCCGGGAGCGCGCCGCCGGGCTGATCAACGCTCGGCTCGCCGGGCTGGACCCGGCCCTCCCCCGCATCGTCACCGGGGACTTCAACGTGGCCGCCCACGGCAACGCCGTCTACGACACCCTGCTGAAGGGCGGCTCCCTGACCGACGCGTGGGACGCCGCCGACCGGCACAGCAAGCTGTACGCGACCTTCCACGGCTACAAGCCGCTGGTCCCCGACGGCGACCGGATCGACTGGATCCTCACCTCACCGGGCGTACGGACCCGCTACGCCGCGATCGACACCTACTCCCGGGACGGCCAGTTCCCCAGCGACCATCTGCCGGTGCACGCCGTGCTGGAGCTGTGAGCCTGCACGCCCCCGCCGCTCACCGGGCGGCGGGGGGCGCTGCACGCGTCAGGCGTCCTCGCGGAGGAAGAGTTCCACGACCGGCACCGCGACATCGGGCCGGACCACCGGCAGCGACAGGGTCAGGGTCCCCGGGGGCTGGCCGCCGAGCGTGGTGTTCTGGGCCGTGGCCGACGGGTCGATCTCGCGGTAGTGGATCTCGGACGCGTCGTGCAGGAACTGCGCGTACTCGACCTTGCCTCCCAGGCCGGGGAGGTGCACATGGGTGAAGGGCCAGGCGAAGAGGTGGAGGTAGAGGCGGTTGCCGCGCTGGGTGTAGCGGGTGTCGACGGGTGCCTCGTAGACGGATGGGCCCGCGCCGCGGATCGAGCGCTCGTGGTGGGACATCCACCTCCCGATGCCCTCCAGCGTGGCCACGGCGGTCGGGTCCAGATCGCCGCGCCCGGTGGGCCCGACGTTCAGCAACATGTTGCCGTTCTTCGAGACGCCGTCGATGAGCATCCGGAGCAGGAGTTCGACGCTCTTGACGTTGAGGTTGTCGCGGTCGTAGCCCCAGCTGCCGTTGAGGGTCTGGCACGCTTCCCACACCACCGGCTCGCCGTCGACCTCCATGGCCTTGTCAGGCTGGTACTGCTCCGGTGTGACGAGGTCACCGGGGATTTCGAGCCGGTCGTTCACGATGATCCCGGGCTGGAGGCGGCGGGTGAGCCCGAGCAGTTCCTCCGAGCCCCACTCCTCGGCGCCCTTGGCGTTGAAGACCTCGCTGTGCCTGCCCCGCTTGTACGAGAAGTCGTAGAACAGGTAGTCGATGCGGCCGTAGTTCGTCAGCAGCTCCTCCACCTGGCCGTGCAGATACGCGCGGTACCGGGCCATGTCGCGGCCCTCGTTGAGCCGCTCGATCTCCTCCGGCGGGTCGTCGCGACGCGGGTGGAGGCCGTCGACGACGAAGTCGGGGTGGTGCCAGTCGATGAGCGAGTGGTAGAAGCCGACGCGCAGCCCCTCGGCGCGCACGGCCTCGACGAACTCGGCGACGAGGTCCTTGCCGATGGGGGTGTTCATCGAGGTGTAGTCGGTCAGCTTCGAGTCCCACAGGCAGAAGCCGTCGTGGTGCTTGGTCGTGAGCACCACGTACTTCATTCCGGCCTGCTTGGCGGCGCGGGCCCAGGCGCGGGGGTCGTACAGGTCCGGTTCGAAGTGGCGGAAGTACCGGTCGTAGTCCTCGTCCGTGATCCGCTCCCGGTTCTTCACCCACTCGTGGCGGGCCGGGAGGGCGTAGAGCCCCCAGTGGACGAACATGCCGAAGCGGTCCTCGGTGAACCAGGCGGGGATGGCCATGGATGCGGATTCCTTTCGGATGAGGCTCAGGGGTCAGCGGCCGCCGAGGCCGCTGGTGACAATGCCGCGGACGAGATGCTTCTGGAGCAGGATGAGGATGATCACGGTGGGCAGCATCGAGATGACCGAGGCCGCCATGACGAGGCCCCACTCGCTGCCCTGCTGGCCGAAGAACGCCTGCAGGCCGAGCGGGATGGTGGCGTGCGCGTTGACGTCGTTGACGATGACCAGCGGCCACAGGAACGAGTTCCAGTAGCTGATGAAGGTGAAGACCGCGAGCACCGCGAGAGTGGGCCGGGCCAGCGGGACCATCACCTCGAAGAAGGTGCGGACGGTGCCCGCGCCGTCGACGCGGGCGGCGTCGTCGAGTTCCTGCGGCACGGTCAGGAAGAACTGGCGGAGGAGGAACGCGCCGAGGGCGGTGAACGCCCACGGGATGATGAGCGCCTGGAAGGTGTCCACCCAGCCCAGGTTCTGCATCATCACGTACATCGGGATGACGAGCACGTCCTGCGGGATCATCAGCGTCGCCAGGAACAGCATGAACACCAGGTTCCTGCCGCGCCAGCGCAGCCGCGAGAAGGCGTAGCCGCTGAAGGCGGCGACCGACACGTTGATGGCCGTTCCGACGGCGGCGACGACGAAGCCGTTCAGGATGAAGCGGCCGAACGGCTGGTAGCTGAAGACGTCGGTGTAGTTCTGCCAGCGGAGTTCCGAGCCCCAGAGCGTGGGCGGGGTCGTGAACACGTCCGCGTCGGGCTTGAGGCTCGTCGTGACCATGTAGATCAGCGGCGCCAGGAAGATCAGCGCGATGAGGCACAGGATCGCGTAGCCGATGGCCTGCCGCACCCGCGGGACGAACCCTGCGGTCCGGGCGGGCTGTACGCGCCTGCCCGCGCTGTGGCGTCCCACATGACCTCCGATGACCCGTCCGGCCGGCCGGACCATCCGCGTACCGCTACTCATAGTGCACCCAACGCTTCTGGCCGAGGAATTGGACCGCCGTGATGCCGAGAATGATGACGAAAAGCACCCACGCGCCCGCCGAGGCGAGGCCGAGCTGCTGACTCTGGAAGCCGGTGTTGTAGATGTACTGGACGAGGGTTTCGGTGGCCGTTCCGGGACCGCCCTTGGTCAGCAGGAAGGGCTGCACGAACACCTGGAACGACGTGATGAGCGTCATCATCGTGGCGAAGAAGATGGACGGCGAGATCGCCGGGAATTTGACGAGCCAGAAGGTGCGCCACGCGTTCGCCCCGTCGAGTTGCGCCGCTTCGAGCTGATTCTCCGGCACCGCGTCGAGCGCCGAGGAGAAAATGAGCATGTTGTAGCCGAATCCGGCCCAGACGCTCATCGTGACGACCGCGATCATCGCCCACTGGTCGTCCGCGAGGAAATTGGGGGCGTTCACCCCGATCGTCGACTTGAGCGTCGCGTCGATGAATCCGTCGGGCTGGTACAGCATGCGCCAGACGACGGCGTTCGCCACGAGGGGGGTGATCGTCGGGATGAAGAACACCACCCGGAAGACATGGCGGTGCCGGATGCGCGGGGTCAGCCAGGCCGCGAGCCCGAGCGAGACCACGAGATTAAGCGGTACGTACAGCACCACGTACAGCGCCGTGTTGCGCACCACGACCCAGAAGATCGGGTCCGAGAACAGTTTGCTGTAATTCGCGAATCCGCTCCATGAACGCTCGCCGATCATCGGCCAGTTCATGAAGCTCACAATGAGGGACGCGAGGATGGGGACCACGGTGAACAGCGCCAGCCCCACCGAGTGCGGGGTGGCGAACGCCGCTCCCCACCAGGACCGCCTGCCGATCTCCCGGCCCTTTCCCTCCCGTTCCCCGCCCGCCTCGACCGGGCCGCCCGCGCCTGCCACGGGTACCGTCGCGACTGCCGCCTCGGCCAGGGTGGACTTGTGCGCGACGGACCGCCGGGGCACCGATTTCTGCATTCCGTGACCTCTTTCGTCCCCGCCGTCGGCGGGCGCCCTCACCGGCGCCCGCCGCTGCGTCACTTGCCTCACTGTCCGAGCTGGCTCGCGATGGACTTCATCGTCTGCGCGCCCGACTGCTGGCCGTTGACGGCCTGGATTCCGTACTGCGCGAACAACTGGCCGAGCTGATCGCCCTGCTTGGTGCTCGGCAGCGGGGTCGAGGCCTTCTGCGCCGTCTTCAGGACGTTTTCGACGCCGTCGATATGCGCGTTGTCGTACCAGGCCTGCTGCGCCGCGGTGCGCCCGGGGAACGCCCGGCCCTGTTCGGCCAGCGACTGGAGTACCTTCTGGCTCGTCATCGTCTTGACGGCCTTGAAGGCCTCATCGGGGTACTTGCACTGCTTCGAGACGCCGAAGCCGGACCCCGCCGAGAAGGTCGACGGCCCGCTGGAGGTGCCGACCGGTATGGTCGTCACGCCGATGGGGAATTTCACTTTCCCCTTCTGGCTGAGCAGCGACCACGGCCCGTCGGTGTACATACCGACCTTCTTGGAGACGAAGTCGTTGGACGCGGCCGAGGTGTCCGAGCTGGCCTGGGTGGCGACGCCGTCCTTCACGAGCGAGGAGAGCCAGTCGAGGCCCTTCGCGAACTTCGCGTTCGACGTGTCGAGCGTGCCGCCGTCCTTGACGACCCGGCCGCCGTTGTAACCGAGGATCATCGATTCGAGGTTCATGTCCGCGATCGTCGAGGCGAACATCTTCTTGCCCGCCGCCTTGAACTTCGCCGCGGCCGCCTTGAAGTCGGCCAGGGTCCAGCCGGGCTTCGGCTCCTTGGCCCCCACCTGCTTGAACAGGTCCTTGTTGTAGAAGAGGAGCATGGGCCCGGTGTCGTACGGCAGGGCGTACAGCTTGCCGTCGACCTTCATGCCGTTGAGGGCGGTGCTGTCGAATTCCGACAGATTGACGCCGTCCTTCTTCGCGTAGGAGTCGAGCGGCAGCATGACGTCCGTGTAGTTCGCGGCGCGGATACTCTGAATGCTGACGATGCACGGCGCGCTTCCCGCGCTGAGCTGTGTGCGGAGCTTGGTGAAGTAATCCTCGAACGGCGCGCCCTGAATGCCGACCTTCGCGCCGCCGTCCTTCTTGACCGCGTCGGCGACCTTCTGCCAGGCCGCCTTGTCCGCCGAACCGGCGATCCACATCGACCAGGTGAGCTTGTCCTTCGACTGGCCCGATGTGCCGCCGCCGGAGGAGCATCCCGACAAAGTGAGACCCAGTGCGGCAGCCGCCGCGGTGGCACTCACGAGGAGTCGTCTTTTCATAGCAGTGTCCAGTTCAATTTTCGTGCTCACATGGACGTACTCCGGCAGCACGGAATGCGCGTGCGGATGCTGGAGAGAAGCCGCCGATCACGGCGGCGGGAGTGGGGCGTGGCGGGATGGGGGGAATTCAGCAGCCGAATAAGACGGGCGCGGAGTATCCGGCGACCGTCTCATCGTGCGCTCGCGGCGTGCAGAAACAGAAGCCCCTGACCGTCACTGTTGTGATCCGACCCACTGTGACTCCTTCGGCCGGTCCCTCTTACCAGGACGCATCGGCATCAGAACATCCGATGTATTGGGGTGTCAAGGCGTCGTACGGCCCTATTTCCCCGGCATTCGCCCCCTCGGCGAGGAGTCAGAGTTTGGATGTCTCTTGGGGGCGTCGCCCGACCCCGGCGAAGGCCGCCGGCGGCGGGCAGAACATCCGATGTGTTCCTGGCGGGGTGAGTGATCAGCCCAGCAGCCGGCGCTCGGTGGCGACGGCGACCGCGCCGGCCCGGGTGTCCACGCCCAGCTTGCCGTAGATCCGTCCCAGGTGGGTCTTCACCGTGGCCTCGCTGATGAAGAGCGCACGGGCGATCTCCCGGTTCCCCAGCCCCCGGGCGAGCTGCTGGAGGATGTCCCGCTCACGCTCGGAGAGGGTGGGGCGGGGTGTGCGCAGCTGGGCCATCAGCCGGTCGGCCACCGGCGCCGACAGCGCGGTGCGCCCGGCCGCCGCGTTCCGTATCGCCGCGAACAGCTCCTCCGGCCGCTCGGCCTTGAGCAGATACCCGGTGGCGCCGGCCTCGATGGCCCGGGCGATGTCCGCGTCGGTGTCGAACATGGTGAGCACCAGCACCCGCGGGGCCGCTTCGTCCGGCGCCGCCCCGGCACTGGAGGCCCGCGCACGGGAGGACCACGCGCCGGAGGCCAGTCGGCGGGTGGCCTCCACACCGTCCATGCCGTCCCCGAGCTGCAGATCCATGAGCACCACATCGGGCCGTACGCGCGCGGCCATGGCCAGCGCCTCCTCGCCGCTGCCCGCCTCTCCGACCACCTCGATGCCCGCGGTGCTGGACAGCAGCGCGAGCAGCCCGGCGCGCACCACGGCGTGGTCGTCGCACAGCAGCAGCCGGATGGGCGGGGTGGCGTCGGTCGGGGTCATGGTGTGGCGGTCCTCCGTGGGCGAGTGTGTGGGACGTCAGGGGGCGAGGGTGGCGAGGGGGACGGCCGCCGATACGACGGTGCCCTCGCCCCGGGTGGATTCGACGGTGAGCGTGCCCCCGAGCTGGCGTGCCCGCACCCGCATGGCGGGCAGCCCGTGGCCCCGCTCCCGGTCGCCGTCCGGGGGCCGGGGGCGCTCGGGGTCGAAGCCGCGGCCGTTGTCGGCGATGTCCAGGGAGATCTGGTCGTCCAGCCAGGTCAGGGTCAGTGCGGCGCGGGTCGCCCAAGCGTGTTCCCGCACGTTGGCCAGGGCGCCCTGCGCGATGCGCAGCAGCGCGGCCTCGACCCGCTCCGGCACCGGGCCCGGCACCCCGTCGAGCCGGAAGCCGACGGTCAGCCCCTCGCCGCACTCCCGGTCGGCGAGCGCGCGCAGCGCCTCGGCGAGGGTGCGGTCGGCGAGGTCGGCGGGGGCCAGGTCGTGGACGAACCGGCGGGCCTCGGCGAGGCTGCGGGACGCGATCTCGGCCGCGTCCCGCATATGGCGGCGGGCCGCGCCGGGGTCCGTCCCCCAGGTGCGGTCTGCGGCCTGGAGCAGCATCCGCTGGCTGGACAGGCCCTGCGCGAGAGTGTCGTGGATCTCGCTCGCCAGCCGCTGCCGCTCCGCGAGGATGCCCTCCCGTCGCTCGGTGGCGGCCAGATCGCGCCGGGTGCGGACCAGGTCGTCGATCAGGAGGCGCTGCCGGGCCGCCTGGCGCTGCAGATGGACCAGGACGGCGGTGGCGACGGCGCTGATGGCCAGCGGGGCGATCACCACGTTCGGGTTGAGCCCTTCGTGGGACAGCCGCAGCTCGGTGGCGACGACCAGCACGGTGAGCACGGCCGCCAGCGGCACCGCGGTGCGCACCGGCAGCGTCTGCAGTCCGGTGAACAGCAGCGGCATGGCACACCAGGTGGCGCTCGGGGCGAGGGCGAGCAGACCGGCCCAGACCGCCGACACCGCCCCCAGCCAGGCCAGATGCCGTGTGCTCGGCCGGGCGCCGGGGCGTGGCGCGGGGGCCAGGAGCCGCCCGAGTACGTACAGCAGCCCGAAGGCGGCGAAGAGGGCGACGGCGTATCCGGTGTGCGCCTGGTCGTGGTCGCGGGTCAGGAAGCGGATCAGTGAGGAGCCGAGCAGTATGAGGAAAGCCCCGTCCATGACCCACCGGAGCCACCGGGCGTCCGGATCGTCCCACTCGGCTTCCGTCACGGGAGCCTTCCCCATCACCGCACCTTCCGTCGCACGTCCCCGCAGCCAGTCCTATTACGGGGTGCCGCGCTCCGCATCATCCGATCGGCTGACCCCGGCATCGCCCGAACCGCCTCCGGGAGGTGGCCGGTCCGCCGACGCCGGCGGCCGTCACCCGCACGGATGCTGAGTCCAGGGGCCGCGACACACACCCCGCATACCAGGGAAAGGATCTTCCATGCCCGCCAAGAACGTCACCGTCAACCGCGCCAGGCTCGGCCACCGCGTCTCGTACGCGCTCCGCCACCCCGAGCGCGTACCGCGCCATCTGGTGCGGGCCACCCGGGACGCCTGGCTGCGCTACCGCTGGCCGGACCACGTCTCGTACTACCGCGCCGTGATGCGTTCCGACACCCGGGCCGACCCCGACGCGGCGGTCGGCAGCCGTAATCGGGAGCGGTGGCTGGCGCTGGGCGCGATGCAGTTCGACTATCTGCTGAAGCACGGGCTGCGCCCCGAGCACCGCATGCTGGAGATCGGCTGCGGCAATCTGCGCGCCGGGTGGCGCTTCATCCGCCACCTCGACCCCGGCCACTACTACGGCGTCGACATCTCCCCCGACATCCTGGTCGCCGCGCAGGACACCCTGGTCCACACCGAGCTGCAGGACCGGCTGCCCACCCTCACCCCGGTCCGCGACCTGACCCTGCGCTTTCTGCCCGAGGCGCACTTCGACGTCGTCCACGCCCACAGCGTGTTCTCCCACTCCCCGCTGCCGGTCATCGACGAGTGCCTGGCCAACGTGGGCCGGGTGCTGGCGCCGGGCGGCTGGTTCGACTTCACCTTCGACCGCACCGAGGGCGAGGAGCACCAGGTCCTGCGGGAGGACTTCTACTACCGCACCGAAACCCTGATCGACCTCGCCAAGAAGCACGGCCTGGCGGCCCGCTTCATGGAGGACTGGGAGGAGCTGCCCCACGGCCAGTCCAAGATCCGCGTCACCCACGGCGGCTGAGCCCGTGGGCACTCACATGCCGACGTGGATGTGGGCGGCCCACAGCAGGGGGAGCCGGGGGTACGCCTGCCGCATGCTGTGGGCGGCCCGGTGGACCGCCCCGGCGATGTCGCGGTCCTCCGGCGGGCGGCGCAGCAGATCGGCGTAGATCAGCCGGGCCGTCTTCGGGGCCACCCGGTCGTTGGCCGTCCAGAGGGTGCCGATGACATGCGGAAATCCGGCGAGCTGGAAGGCGGCCGAGATGTGCACGGCCTCGTCCATCAGCCGGCGCCCCGGCTGTGAGGTGCCGCAGGCGGAGAGGTAGGCGAGTTCGGCGACGGGCAGACGGAGTGCGGAGAGGTGGCGCACGTCGAACGGCTTGTCCTGGTGGTCATGGAGGAGCAGCAGGCTGCTGGAGGGGTCGTCGAAGCGGCTCTGGGCGTGGCAGGCGAAATGGGCCCAGGTGGTGTCCCGAAGTGCGGCGTCGACCCGGTCGCGGGTGGCGTCGGGCCCGGTCAGGACGGTGGCGTCGGAGAGCAATGTGGTGAGCACGTCGGCCTCGTCGCGGGCGCCCGGCAGGTCGGCGTCGCCCGGAGTGCGGGGCATCGACACGACGAGCGGCCGGGGCCGTCCTGCCTGTGCGCCCGTACGGCGGCGGCCGCGGACGTGGGTGAGGGCACGGATGGTCGGGGTGTAGGAGGAGATGGCCCGGTCGAGGACGGTCCGGCCCTCGGTGTGATGGTGGCCCGCGGCGTGCAGTGGCAGGTAGCTGAGCGGGCCGACCGGCGACCACCACAGTCGTGGCCACGTCTCCTGAGGGCCGGGTGACCGGGTGAATTCCAGTGCCGTCAAAACGGGCTCGGCGATCGTGTCCCACAGTCGGCCCAGGATCACTTCGAGGGCATCATTGGCGACGCTCTGGCTCACGTCCAGCGTGCCCACGAAGATGTTCACCCACTCGACGACATCATCGAGTGTGAGGTCCGGCAGCGGGATGTGCCGCACTCCCGCCGTGGTGAGGGCGAGGGCGTCGCAGCGCCACTGGCTGACGTTGATGAGGACGACCGGGCCGTCCCGTACGGCGTCCCTGAGCTGCGGAAGCGTCGGTGGCAGCAGGAACGGCGCGAAGCCGGGCAGTGCCCGGATCTCCTTGATCAGCGCCTCCAGCCCGCTGGCGTGCTCATGCCGTCGATCACTCGGCACCTGGTCCCCGGTTTCGAGTTCGGCGCTGAGCCACTGGAAGCGGTCGGCGAGCCCGGGGTCCCGTTCCCGGAGGGCGCTCAGCGCGGTACGGGCCGACAGGGCGCGGTCGAGCAGGACGCCCCTCCCCTGCTCCAGCAGGGTCACCGCACGCTCCGGATCACCTGTCTCCAGGGCACAAGCGGCGGCGCTCGCGGCCAGTCCGTCGTAGCGGGTGAGCCAGTGCTCGGCGTCGTTGCGCCCCAGGAACTGGGTGACGAGCAGGGGCAGCAGTTCGACCGCCTTCGCGTATCCCTTCAGCGCCTGCTCGGTACGCCCTTTCGCCATCGCGAGCCGCCCGGCGTGCAAGCCCGCCTCGACGCGTACCGTCGGAGCCGCGCCCGACGGAGTGGCCGCGGCCAGGTAGGCGTCGAGGGCTTCGGTGAGCGTCCCGGGGTCACCGGATGCCTGGTGGAGGGCTGCCAGGGCCTGGCCCAGCATGAACAGTTGCCGGGCGCGCTGGGGCTCCGCCTGGGGGAATGCCAGGGCACGACGCGACGCCTTCACGGCTTCCTCGGCCGACGCCCGGTCACCGGTGCGCCCGTAGCGCACCAGGAGCGGGGCGACGAGGTTCGTCAGATAGTAGGGGTCGATGTCCGCGGCTCTGCGCGCGACCTTGATGGCCTCGTCCAGGACCGACGGGTCCTCCTTCTCGTCCTCGGCCAGTACGGCCAGCGCGGCACCGAGCTTGGTGAGCTGCCCCACGTTGCCCGGGTTCGCTGCCACGCTCTCCCTGCCGAGGACGACGGCCTCCTCCAGGAGGTTCCGGTCTCCCGACCTCTCGTACTTCAGGCGTAGCGCCTCTACGAGTCCGGACAGCAGACCGGAATCCCGCCCACCGCCGGGTACAAGGCCGTGGCGGCAGAGGTCGATCGCCTCGTCCAGGGTTTCCAGGTCGCCCGTGTGCTCGTACCAGTCGATCAGCCCGTTGACCTGATGCACGACCCGTCGTCCCCGGTCCGGGTGGTCGGCCGGGGTCTCGGTCATCGCCCGGCGCCCCACGGCGATGACCTGGTGCAGGACCTCCTGGGTGCCGTACTGACCGTAGCTCAGCAGGAGCGCGTAGCTGAGCAGGTGCAGATATTCCACCATCCGCGTATGTCCCTCGGGCGTCCGGTCGACTGCCTCGCGGAAGACCCGCACGGCCTCGTCGAGCACCGGCAGTTCGTGGGTCTCCTCGAACCAGGCCTGAAGCGCGCCGCCGAAGACTCCGAGCCGATGGGGCCGCCTGGGGTCGTCGGCCGGTGTGGTGTCCACCGCGCGCCGGCCGACTTCGATGGCCTCGGCGAGCAGGGCCTTGTCCTGGGTGCGGTTGAACGACGTCTTGAGCGAGGACGCCAGGTTCGACAGATACAGCGGATGGGCGGGGTGGTCCTCGCCGGTCAGCGCTACCGCGCGGCGAGCCGTCCGCAGTGCCTCGGTCTCTGCCGCCGAATCCCCTGTCAGGCCGGCCCATTTGTGCAGCGCGGCACCGAGGTTGGACAGATACATCACCAGATGGGGATGGTCCTGGCCGGCCGCGTGCACGGCGCCACGGCCGGTGGTGACGGCATCTTCGAGGAACGTGATGTCCGCGGTGCGCCGGAAGGCGTCCAGCAAGGCGTTGGAGAGGTTGCTCAGCGCCATGGGGGAGCACGGGTCGGCGGCGGCCGACCGGCGCCCCCTGTCGATCGCCTCGTGGAGGGCGCTCAGCTCCCCGGTCCGCAGATACCAGTCGCGGAACACACTGCCGAGTTGGGACTGTACGGCCGCCCACCCGGCGTGGCCGGGAGGCAGCGCGTCCACCGCACGCCGGGTCGCCTCCACCGATTCCCACAGCGGGCTCGGGTCCTCGACGTGGTCGAACGCGCTCGACAGCAGCGTGATCAGCAGGATCACCTTGTTCGCATAGCCAGGGTGGTGGGGAGACATCCGGGACACCGCGGCGCGCAGATCGCTCAGCGCCTGGGTGATCCGCCCCGGTTCCAGATCCGCCAGGAGATGACGGAGTTCCGTTTCGCTGATCTCGTCCCACTCGTCGGGCGACCCCGGTTCGAAGACGGAGCGCAGGGCCTCCGGCACGCCCTGCGGGTCCGCCTCGTACACCGGGCGCAGCAGTTCCTCGGCCAGGCGCAGCTCCGACTCGTCGTCCAGCAGCCCGTACCGGTGCCAGAAAAACCAGCCTACGGCGCGCTGTACTTCGACGTCGCCCAAGGGGTCGTTGCGGGCGGCGAACAGCTCGGCTACCTCGCGCTTGGCGTCGGCGCCCAGGACTTCCCGCGGGTCAGCGGTGGCGGCGAACCGGTCCAGCCGGGCCCACAGCGCCGTCAGCAGCTCGGATCTCACCGTCCGATGATGGCCGACCGCACGGGCCGCGACCGCGGTCCGGAGGGTGGGAGGCGGCAACCTACGACCGCGGATGGATCAGCTGCACGATCGGCCTCCCGGCTGCCCGGCGCAGGGAAAATACTCACCGTCATCCCTTTTAGCCCCGATGCCAGTAGCTTGGGGACATGGGAGTGTCGGAGAGGGGCCGGGGCACGGCGGAGTCACGTGAGGGCGCCGTGGCGGCCCTGTCGGGGGTCGCCGGGCTCGTGCTGCCGCGCGCGGACTGGGCGCATGTGGAGCGCGCGCTGGGGGCGATGGAGGCGGCCGTGCGGGCCGGGGACGCGCGCGCCTTGGGCGTGGCGACGGGGCAGTTGGAGCTGGTGGGGCCGTCGCGGGTGCGGCTGCGCGCGGGCGAGGAGGGCGACGGGCGCGAGCCCGCGCCGCCCGAGGTCCTGGACCGGCTCAACCGCCTGGTGCACGCCCTGCGGAGCGGGGCCGATGACGACGACCTCGACCTCACGGAGGGCGCGCCGGCCGGTGGTGACCCTCACTGACCAGTCGCTCGTCGTCCACCTCTTCGTGGCCACGACCGGGCCGCGCCGCAGCGCGTCGTACCGGCGGCTGCGGGAGGTGTGGGCGGCGTGCGGGCCGCAGCTCGGGATGACGCACCCCGTCGCAGCGACGGGGCTGCCCGACACGCTCCCCGAGGAGCTGGGCGAGCTGCCGGCGGCCGGGGCGGTGGCAGCGCGGCGCGACCGTGCGGGGGTGGCGCAGGCGGTCCTGCGGCGCCATCACGATCTTCTGTGTCTGTCGGTGGCACTGTCGCCCGCCGCCGGTGAACAAGGCTCGTGGGAGGCCTGGGACCGGCGGTGGACGCGGATCGCCGATGGGGAGCGGGGGTGGGTGGTCGGCGAGGCGCGGCTGTTCGTCGCCTACCGCGAGACGGCCGGAGCGGGGCCGGTGAGCGCGCGGGAGCTGACGGAGGCGATACGGGCCGAACTGCCCCTGCCACTGGGGCCGGGCGTCGCGGTGGCCCGCCCCGCGGTCACCCTGTGGGAGGCCACCGGCGAGTCCCCCACGCGGCCGTCGCGGCGCTTCGTCGCGGTGGCGGACGACGATGGCGACGGCCCTCGGGACACCGAGCACTGGCTGTGGAGCCAGGGCGGTGGCGCACCGCCACCGTTCGCCCGCTATCTGGCGGACGCGGCCAAGCTGCGGTACGAGATGCGGGTGCACGGCGCGCACGACAGCGATCTCGCGTCTCCGGCGGGGCCGGTCGTGGACGGTGCCCTGGCGGCCCTGGATCGCGAGGGCCCCGATAACGGCACCCCGGACGACGACGCGCGGGCGCACGACCGGGGCGAGGAACTCGCGCGGTGGCGCACCCGGTTGCTGGCGCTCACCGCGGGCTCCGCGGGCCTCACCCAGTGGATCACCAGGGTCAGGGAGATGCGCACCACGGTGCGGATCGCCGAGTCCAACATGCGCGCCCAGCGGGATGCCGCGGGCGTCCCCGTGGGCGGCCACGGCCCGTTCGCCGAAGACCTCGCGCTCGCCGCGTGGTTCGTGCAGCGGCTGTCCGACGGCCTGGTCTATCTGGAGGCGGACCGGGAGCGCGCCCGGGACGCCCTGACGGCCCTGACCATCGAGGCGGAGCACGCCCTCCAGCGGCGCAGGGAGCTGACGCAGCGCCAGGAGGCCGCCGCCCAGCAGCGGCAGAGCAAGGTCAATCTGCTGCAGAGCGCGTTCCTCGGCGCGGTCCTCATGGTGCTCGCCGCGATCCAGAGCTTCGCGTACAAGGTCCCGTTCCTGCCGCCTCCGGCGGTGCCCGCCCTGATCGCCCTGCTCGGCGCGCTCGCCCTGCTGCTGGCCACGCTGGTGCTGTGGCTGGCCACCCCGCCGGAGAGCCGGGCACCGGCCCGGCTCGGCTCGCTGCTCGCCGGGCTGGTGGGCGCCACGGCCGGATGGCTGGCCGCCACGGTGGCCGTGCACTCGGCCACCGGCCGGGCCGCGCCGGTCGCGCTGACCTGGGCGGTGGCGCTTCCGGCGTTCGGCTGCGGATGGCTGGTCATGCGGCGGCGGCTGCACGCGGACGACGCGCAGGCCTAGCGGCTCAGCCGGCCACGGGTTCGGCCGCGCGCCGTCGGCGGATCAGGGTGACGCCGAGGACGCTGACCAGCGCGCCGCCGAGGGCGTAGGCGGTCAGCACCGCCAGGTTGGCGGTGATGCCGTGGCCGGCGAAGTAGATCACGTGGCGTACGGCATGAGTCGCGGCGCCGTTGGGGAGGGCGGGGCTGAGCGCCCGCCAGAACGGGGGCAGCAGCTCGGGGCCGTAGGCGCCGCCGGCGCTGGGGTTGCCGAGGACCACGAACAGCAGCACCGTGACGCCGATTCCCAGGACGCCGAACAGCACCTGGAAGGCGATCGTCATGGCGGCTGCGCCGAAGACGACCAGGGCTCCGATCGCCGACAGGGCGAGGAAGTGGCCGCTCAGCGCGCCGAGCAACGGGCCCACGATCGCCGCGCCGCCCAGGCCGGACAGCACCGCGTACGGGACGGCCGCCAGCAGTCGCCGCCCGGCGCCGCGCGCGGTGGCCGGGCGGGCGCCGAGGGACACCCCCAGCAGCGCGGCGAACAGATACCCGCCCACCGTCCAGCCCACCACCAGGTAGAAGCTGCTCAGCCCGCGGGCGTCACCCGCCTGCGCGGGAACGGCGTCGACGACGGAAGCGGTGCGGGCTTGGGTCTTCTCGGCCTTCTCGATCACCGTTTCCAGCGCGGTCGCCGTGGAGGCGCCACCGGCGCCGGTGACCAGCAGGGTGTCGGTGCGGGAGCCGGGCTTCACGATCAGCGCACCGCTGGTCTCGCCCGTGCGCAGCCGCTCGCGGGCCGTGGCCTCATCGGTGGCGGTGGCCTTCAGCGGGTGGCCGGGTATCCCGTTGAGCTTCTCCACCACGCCCGGGGCCATCCGCTCCGGTGCCGCGACCGCGATCGGGATGCGGTGCGGCTGGGGGTGGTGGAACGCTCCCACGTACGACAGGACGAATCCCAGCTGGAGCAGCAGCGCTCCGACGAGCATCGCCGCGATGCGCGGCGGGACCGCGCCGCGCAGCCGGGCCCACGATCCCCGGGGCGCCGCGCCCTTGTCCTCCGCCCGGTCCGCGCCCGGCTCCGCGCCGCGCGCCGGGGCCTCCGCCTGGTCCGTATCCACCTGACTCACTGATCCGCTCTTCCTCACTCACCGACGGGTTCGATACACCACTGTATCGAATACGCGAGTGTATCGAACTAGGATGGGGCGCATGACGGAAGCCAGTAACAGCGCGCTCGACCGCCGGGCGCTGCGCAGCGGGCGACGGGCGGACGGCACACCGACGCGCGTCACCCGGCGGCGGGCGGAGACCCGGGAACGGCTGCTGGCCGCGGCGCTCACGGTCTTCGCGGAGCGCGGCTTCGGCCGCGTGGGAATCGAGGAGATCTGCGAGGCCGCCGGGTACACGCGCGGCGCCTTCTACTCCAACTTCGACAGCATCGACGAGCTGTTCTTCGCTCTCTACGAGCGGCAGGCCGCGCTGCAGACGGCCCAGGTGCGGGACGCGCTGGACGGCGCCACCCCCGACGAGGGGCTGCCCGCCCTGCTGGACCGGGTGGTGGGCGCGCTGCTCATCGACCGCGCCTGGGTCCTGGTCCGCACCGACTTCATGCTGTACGCGGCGCGCGACCCGGACACCGCGGCGGCACTGATCCGGCACCGTGAGGCGTTGCGCGAAACGCTCCAGCCGATCGTGACCGCGTTCGTCGACCCCGACACCATGCCGCCTGGGCTGCGCGACCCGGAGTCCCTGACGGCCGCGGTCCTCACCATCCACGACGCGGCGGCGGGCCGGCTGCTGCTCGACCCGGATCTCGGCGCCCTGCGGACCTGGCTGCGCGACATGCTCACCGCGCTCCTCACCCCTCGGCGCTGATCAGGGGGTACGCGTGGGGCGGGTGGCGAGCGTGCTCGCCACCCCCCCCACCCCGGGCAGCCCCCGGCCGCCGCGCGGCGGCCCGCGCGGGGGGTGCGCACCCCCCCGCAGACCCACACCCGGCCCCCCCCCCCCCCGCCCACACCCAAAG
>NZ_JBIBJI010000008.1:0-339091 GCF_042958345.1 Streptomyces sp. NPDC007983 | reverse complement strand
GGGGGGCCCGGGCGCCCCGGGCGCCGCCACAGGCCCCCCGCGCCCCCCCCCCCGGGGGGGGGGCGGGGGGGGCCGGGGGGGGGGGGGGGGGGGGGGCCCCCCCCCCCCCCCCACCGCTGTCAGCCCCGGGCCGCCGCGCGGCGGCCTGCGCGGGTGATCAGCACCGCGCCGATGACCATCAGCAGGCCCACGCCCGCCGCGCCGAGACCGATCGTCACCAGATCCGTCTCCAGGGGCGGATGCTGGGTCTTCGGCGTACCGTCCGGGGTGGCCAGGTGCTCCTTGCCCGTGTACTTCACCGGGACCGTCCCGTCAGCGGGCGGCTTCGCGGCGGCCTGGACGGCGGCCGCCGCGTCGATCGGCCCGTACCCGACCAGCGCGTCGCGCCCGCCGGCCGGATGGTGTGCCGTCTTCGTGAGCAGGGTGCGCACCTGGGCCGGGGTCAGCTTGTCGTTGTGCGACAGCATCAGGGCCACCACGCCCGAGGTGAGCGCCGCCGCGGGCGAGGTGCCGTTGACCGGCTCGTAGCCGCCCGTGTTCTTCGCGCTCATGATGGCCACGCCGGGCGCGGCCACCGAGTTGTACGTCCGTACCGTGGAGAACTCGGCGCGGCTGCCGTTCTGCTGGGTGGCGGCCACGGCGATCACGCCCGGATAGCCCGCCGGGTACGAAGCGTCGTTGAACATGTCGCCCTCGTTGCCCGCCGAGGCGATGACCGGAACGCCCTTCTGGGCCGCCCGGGCCAGGGCGTCGACCTCGTCCTCGTCGTAGGAGTCGCCGAACATCTCGCCGCCGAGCGACATGGAGATCACATCGGCGCCGTGGTCGACCGCGTAGTCGATGCCCTGGGCGACCGGGCTGATCCCCTGCCGGATTTCCCCGCCGTGGTCCTCCTTGTCGTCGATCACCCGGACCGACAGGATGCTCGCCTTCGGGGCCACCTTGAGGACGTCCGAGGCCATCGCGGTGCCGTGGCCGCCCCAGCGCGGATCGCCGGGCCGCAGACCGTCCTTGAGGAAGTCGGGGCCGGTGGTCACCTTGCCGTGGAGCGCCACATGGTTGGTCATGACGCCGCTGTCCAGGACCGCGACCTTGACACCCTCGCCCTGCGCGGTGCGCTGCGCCGACGCCAGGCCGAGCGCCTTCGCCTCCCAGCTGGTGGGGGTGGGGCCCGCGGCGGCCGCGGGCGGTGCGGCCGCCACGCCCAGCACCGAGCCGAGGACGACCGCGGTCATGGCCGTGCCGAGGCGCGCGCCGGTGTGTCGCCGGACGCTCATGAGGTCCCCTCCGTCAGCAGATCCATGAGGTGCAGGTTCAGGGCGTCGACGAGCCCGTCGGCGGCGCCCCGCCACGGCGCGCGGTCCTGCTTGGCGTCGAGGCTGTACCTGCCCCACTCGCCCGGCAGCTCCCCCGCCTTACGGCCGTCGACCGCGCCCGCGGAGGCCACGAGCGCGTACGGGAGGTACAGGTCGGTGACCGGTCGCCCGGCCGAGCCGTTGGCCCGCGCGTCGCTCCAGCGGGCCGCGATGGTGCCGGGGACTCCGTACGCCTTCACGCCGGGCCCCGGGTTGTCCTTGTCCTTCTCGGCGTCGAAGAACGTGCTCATCTCCGTCTTCACGGAGTCGCTCTTCGGCAGGACGACCAGCGCGGCGGTCGCGACGGTGTTGCCCGTCGGGTCCACGTAGGTGGCGCGCAGCACCGCCTTGCAGCCCAGCTTCTCCGCCTCGGTCGCGGTGGCTCCGCTCAGCCCGTCCGCGCAGCCGGTCTTCTCGGATATCCCGATGCGGTGCCACTGCGCGCGCTTGCGGTCGGTGCCCTCGGACTGGCTGCCCTTGCGGGGCGCGAGGGTGTCCGGGAAGAGCTTGTCCGCGGGTTCGTTGCGCCACATCGACGCGCCGTACTCGGTGCGGTTGGCGATGTTCTGGCTGTGGTTCGAGAAGGCGTGCGCGGTCAGCGCGCCACCGCCCAGCATCGCGAGCCCGCCGACGATGCCGAGGAAGGCGCTGAGGCAGGTGCGCCCCGTGGTCTTCTTCGGCCGTGCGGGCGGGGGCGGTTGCGGTGCGGGCACGGCGCCGTACGGTGCGCCCGGCATGCCCTGCCCGGCGTACGGCGTCCCCTGCCCGCCGTACGGTGCGCCCTGCCCGCCGTACGGTGCGCCGTGGGGCGCCTGTCCGCCGTACGCCGGTGTCCCCGGGCTGCCCTGCTGGCGGCCGGGCGGCGGGGGTGGCGGCATGGGTGGTGGGGGTGGCATGGGCGGTGGGCCCTGCTGGGGTGTGTGTCCGTAGGGCCCGGTGTTGCCAGGGCCTTCAGGTGGTCTCGGGTACGACATGGGCACCCCTCCTCGGTGTCGGCGGCCGGTGAGCGGGCGCAGACAGCAGAGGAGAGGATCTCCAACGGCACACGCCCCCGCACGTGCAGAGGTGAACCCTACCGATCATGGCCGGAAACAGATCAACCGGCCCCGGTTCTCAGGTCCGCCGGTAGACGGTGATGGAGTGGCCGACCTCGTCGACCGGCCGGCTGTGCTCGATCAGCGCCGCCAGCCGCCCCCGCGCCCCGGCGGCCGAGGAGTCCGAGACCACGAGCAGCCCGTGCACCCGGCCCGGGGACACCCTGCGCGGGTCGCGGGCGTGGATGCCGTACGCGGACGGCACACCGCTGCCCTTGTAGACCAGCCACACCCGCTCGTCCCGGTAGCGCCCCCGGAGCCGGTCGGCCAGCCGCCCCAGGTCCTGCCCCCAGTCGACGTTCGAGTCGTGCAGATACACATGGGTCCTGGCCGGACCGCCGAACGCCTCATTGGCGTACGGCAGGTAGTACGGAGACGTCCGCAGCGAGCTGACCGCCACGCACACCACCAGCGCCGCCGTCACGCCGAACGCCCCTCGCCGGCGCAGCGTGACCACCCCGGCCGCGGCGACCGCCAGGAACATGGGCAGGAAGAGCGCGTACCGCACGCCGAGGTCGCGGGCTCCGTTCATGGCCACGGCCAGCAGCACGGCCGCGGGCACCAGGACGTACGGGGCGGCGGGCCGCAGCCGGGGCGCCACCACCATCGCGACGGCACCGGCGGTCCACAGCGCGAGCATCCCCAGCGGCGTCTTCACCACCAGCGCGAGGGGCAGGTAGTACCAGAGCGAGCCGTGATACTGGCGGCCGAACAGGAAGCCGCTCCACAGCTGGTTCTCGAAGCCGAACTGGACGCGCATCCCGTCGCGGAACGGCTCGGGGACCGGCAGCAGGTCGACGGCGAGCCCGCGCAGCCCGTGGACGGCGGGCACATCGCCGGGCGTGGTCCAGCGCAACCTCGGGTCCACGGCGAGATACGCGGCCCACACCACGGCGAGCGCGACCAGGGCCATGCCCACCGCGCCCGCCACACCCAGCGCCAGGACCCACGCCGTGGCGCGCCATCCGGTGCCGGGTGTGCCGCGGCGGGCGTACGCGTACGACAGCACCGCCAGGAACATCAGCACCGGGACCGCGGGCAGCGCGCTCATCTTGGTGGCCACGGCCGCGCCGAGCGCCGCCCCGGCGAGTGGCAGATGGCGTAAGGGGCGGCGGCGCGCCCGCCACAGCAGCCACACCGAGGTCAGCAGGAAGCCGCACATCGGTACGTCGAGCGTGGCGAGCGAACCGTGCGCGATGACATCGGGCGAGAACGTGTACAGGGCGAGCGCCACCACTCCGCCCACGGGACCGGTCAGATCCCTTGCGAACGCGAAGACGACCAGCCCGAACAGCAGCGTCAGCACGATCACCGGCAGCCGCGCCCACAGCATCACCTGCCAGGGGTCGTTGCCCGACTCGTACAGCAGACGCCGCCCCAGCGCCCCCTGGTCCCCGGTGAACCCGGGAGCCAGGCGGGCGTGGGCGAACAGCAGCCCGGTGCCGATGACCAGCTTGCCCAGGGGCGGGTGTTCGGGGTTGAACCGCAGGCTGTGTTCCTGCAGGTAGGTCTTCGCCACCCCGACGTACACCGGTTCGTCGATGGTCGGCGTCTGCTCCACGGCCGCGGTCACCATCGCCACGGCCATCTGCGCGAGCAGCACGGCCACGACGACCACGACGGCCGCGGCCATGCGGCGCCGCCGCCACGGCTCCCGGGTCCGCGGCTCCGCGGCCCGCGCCACCGGCCGCACGGCCACGGCCGCCCGGGTCACCCTGTCGAGGACACCTGCCACGTGCATGGCACCCGACCATAATGGTGCGCATCCGCGAACGGGCCCAGGAACGCGAACTCGGCGCGAACCGCAAAAAGCGTGCGGGGCGAAGGGGGCGGCGGGCGGCCGCTAGCGAGCGGCGCCGAAGTCCTGCGTCCAGTAGTCGCCGGGCTGGGCGAGGCCGACGCCGATCTCTTTGAAGTCGCAGTTCAGGATGTTGGCCTTGTGGCCGGAGCTGTTCATCCAGCCCTCCATCACGCTCTTGGCCGAGCTGTAGCCGTAGGCGACGTTCTCACCGTAGGTGCTCCACGAGTAGCCCGCGCGCTCGATCCGGTCGCCCGGCGACGACCCGTCGGAGCCGGTGTGCGACATGTCGCTGTGCTCGGCCATGTCCTCGCTGTGCGCCTGGGCGGCCTTGGTGAGCTTCGCGTTCACCTTCAGCGGCGAGCACCCCACCTTGGCGCGCTCGCTGTTGACCAGGTCCACGACCTGGTCCTGGGCGCTGGACGCCGCGGACGACGGGGAGGCGGCGGCCTTGGTGGTGGCGGTGGTGGCCGGGGCCTTGGACTTCACCGCCGCCGGGGCGGTGGCGGACAGGGTGGTGGCGGGGGCGGAGGTCGCGCGGGCTCTCGGCGTGGCGGAGGCCGACCGCGACGCCCGCTCCGTCTCCTTCGCCCGCTTCGGCGACGCCGATTTCTCCGCGTGGTGGCTCTTCTTCTCGTGCCACCGCTTCCCCTGCTCCTGCGCCGCGGACGCGGTGGTCTCCACACCACTGGCCTTGGTGTCCTTGTCGTCCGGCCCGTTCAGACACGCCATCGCGACGGACGGCACACCCACGGCGGCCACCGCGACGGCGGCGACGGCTATCTTCCGGTGGTGCGTCTTGGTGGTCCGGTGCTTGCTCATGCGTGTCCCTCACTCGGTAGTCACGGCACGCCCTCCCCCGTGTACGGCCGACTCTGTGCGCAGCGATGCCAGGACTGCCGAGGCGCGGTGTGGGCCGTCATTCTCAGGGCCGCGCCAAAACCACTGCAACAAACGTTCGCTACTACCGAGAGTCGTAGCGCGGTCGGCGCTTGCGAAGGAACACCCGGGTGTGCTGCGCCGCTCCGGTGAAGGAGATGTGACGGTGTCCTGCCGCCGGAATCCCTGGTGGACTTGTGGGCGGGCAGGACACCGGACCCGCGGCGAACCCGGATACGACATGTCGGCAAGAGCCGAAAAGTCTCCGATTTCGCCGAGCGGGTATCTACTATTGCGCCCCGTTCGTTCCGGGGGCCGGTGTGACTGTTGTCATGAGATGTGCCGCGGTCAGTCGGATGTGATCCGGGCGGCCACGCAGGGGTCCTCGTTGCGGTAGCCGAGGCGGGTGTAGAGCCGTTCGGCGGGGGCGTTGTCGGCGAGCTGCCACAGTGTGCAGAAACCGTGACGGCGCACCGCGTACCGGGTCAGCCACGCCGTCAGCGCCGCGCCCAGCCCCTGGCCGCGCTGGGCGGTGTCCGTGGCGACCGACGCCATCAGCGGTGCCCCGCTGTCCCGCAGGCTGCTCATGGCACCGCAGGCCACCAGCCGGCCCGACTCGTCGCGGATTCCGCACCACAGGCTCACGTCCGCCGAGCCGGGACCGGTCGAGTAGGCGGGGCTGTGTTCGCCGAGGAAGGCGAGCAGTTCGTCGTGGTGGCTCTCGTCGAGGACGACCACGCGGTCCTCGCCACGCTGCACGGGCGGTTCCTCCAGCGTCCAGCGGAACACCCACTCGACGATGTCGTCCACCGGCAGATGGCGGCCGACCAGGGACTCGGTGCCGCGCGGCCCGGTGAACTCCCGCACCTGCTCCGGGCGGCGCTGCGCCGCGCGCAGGACGAGCCCGGCGGCCGGTTCCGGTCCGCCGACGGTCCACACATGCCCGCGGACGTCGTCGAGCCACGCCGCGGCGCCATCGCCCGACCAGCTGAAACGGCCGGCCGGCCGCTGCCGGGCCGCACCGAAACGCAGGAGCGCGGCACCGGGTCGCAACTCCAGGCCCTGGTCGAACAGGTCCGTGGTCCGGGGAGTAAGAGTCGTTGCCAGCATCTCTGCTCTCAGGAAGGACGTAGTGGAGGGGACGACGACAGCCCGGACACGCGCGGGCGCGACCGGAGACTGTCCTGCTGAGGTATGGGGAGCCCATCGGCGGCTGCGCGCGCGGGCGCGCCCGGCCGAGCGGGGCGGTCCACTGTCGCATACGGCCCCCGGCCCGGAGCAAATCGGCGGTGCCGCCCACCAGGGGTTCGTCCGACCGCCGCGGAAGTGTCGCCCGGCGTTCAGCACGCCGCCGCCGTACGTCCCCCTGCCCGGGGCGGGGCCAACTGCCCGCCGGTTACGGGCGATCCGCGCCGCATCCCGGACGGTGGCCACCGGCGCGGCCGGACTCGGCGCGCCCGCCGAGGCCGCTTTCGCCTACTCCTGCCCCTTACGGGGCGGTGGCGACGCGAGGCCCGCGGCGCACGCGACACGGGACCGGCCGGGGGCGCGGCAGGCGGCGTGGCGCGCACCGCCGTGTCTCCGCGCCGCCGCGCCGGGCCCGGCGCACCGCACCGCGGCCCGGCTCACCGCTCCGGCGACGCGACGGCCGCGTCCTGCGCCTCGGACAGCCCGGCCAGCCCTTCCGGCAGTGTCCCGGTGTGCACCACGCCCAGCCGCTGGGTCGCCCGGGTCAGCGCCACGTACAGGTCGCTCGTCCCGAACTTTGCCGGTTCGGCCACGATCACCGTGTCGAACTCCAGCCCCTTGGCCTGCCGCGGGGTGAGCAGCACCACCGGGCTGGTCAGGTCCGGGGACCGGCCCGCGGACGCGTCCGGCAGCGCGGCCGCGAGGACGTCGTGGTGGGCCGGCTGGGCGATCACCGCCAGGCGCCCCTCCGTCCCCGACTCCCGCGCCACGGCGTCGGCCACCGCGCCCGGCAGGTCGGCGGTGTGCCGCGCCCACGGGCGTACGCCGGTGGCGCGGACCGAACGCGGCGGTTCGAAGCCGGGGTCCGCGGTACGGGCCACCTCCGCCGCGACCGCCATGATCTCGGCCGGGGTGCGGTAGTTGACGCCGAGCCGGGTGTGTTCCCAGCGGTCCTCGACGTACGGGGCGAGGATCGAGGACCAGGAGCCGCAGCCGCCCGGCTCCGCGGTCTGCGCGGGGTCGCCGACCAGCGTCATGGAACGGGTCGGGGAGCGGCGCATCAGCAGCCGCCACGCCATCGGGGACAGCTCCTGGGCCTCGTCGACGATGATGTGGCCGAAGGCCCAGGTGCGGTCGGCGGCGGCGCGTTCGGCGGCGCTGCGGTGGTCGGCCTCCTCGTTGCGGTCCGCCAGGCGTTCGGCGTCGATGAGGTTGTGGGCGGCCAGCACCTCCGAGTCGTCGTCCTCGCGGTCCTCGAACTCCTGGGTACGCGAGCCGTAGGAGAGGTCGAGCACGCCCTGCGCGTACTCGATGCGCTCCAGCCGGGCGCCCTCGGCGGCGGCGCGGGCCGCCGAGTCGTCCTCGCCGAGCAGTTCTGCGGCCTCGTCCAGCAGCGGCACGTCCGCCGGGGTCCACTCACCGCCGGTACGGCGGATCGCGGCGGCGTCGGCGTCGGAGACGTGGACGGGATCGCTGAGGAAGTCCTCGACGAGCTGCTCGGGGCGGAGTTCGGGCCACAGCTCGTCGATGGCGGCGTGCACCTCGGGGCTGGCCGCGATCGCCTTGCCGAGCTGGGCGATGTCGTCCGGGCCGAGGAGGTTGGGACCGCCGTACGGGTCCGCGCCGATCCGCTCGGTCAGCTGCGCGGTCAGCGCGTCGATGACCCGGAACGCGAAGTGCGGGCGGGCCAGGTTGTGCGGCAGCCGGGTCTCCCGCGCCCGGGCCCGCGCCGCGGACACGATGTCCGCGTCCAGGACCAGGTCACCGTCGTCGTGGTCGATCACGATCTCCGGGTCGGGCAGCGCCTGCCGGTCCTGTACGAAACGGGCCAGGGCGTCCGCCATCGTGGCGCGGCCCTTGGCCTCGGCGGCCTCCGGGGTGTCGGTGCCGGTGGCCGTGACCCCGGGGAACAGCTCGCCGAGCGTGGCGAGCAGCACACCGGTCTCGCCGAGCGCGGGCAGCACCTCGCCGATGTAGCCGAGGAACGCCGGGTTGGGCCCCAGGACCAGCACCGCGCGGCGGGCCAGCAGTTCACGCTGCGCGTACAGCAGATAGGCGGCGCGGTGCAGCGCGACCACGGTCTTCCCGGTGCCGGGGCCGCCCTCCACGACGAGGACACCGTGGTGCGGGGCGCGGATGATCCGGTCCTGCTCGGCCTGGATGGTCTGCACGATGTCGTGCATCCGGCCGGTACGGGCCGAGTCGAGCGCGGCGAGCAGCACGGCGTCCGCGTCGCTGTTCTCGTGCCCGGTCCGCACGGTGTCGGACAGGTCCAGGATCTCGTCGTGCAGGGCGGTGACCTGCCCGCGCTCGGTGGTGATGTGCCGCCGGCGGCGCAGCCCCATCGGGGTGTGCCCGGTCGCCAGGTAGAACGGGCGCGCCACATCGGCCCGCCAGTCGATGACCAGCGGGGTGCGTTCCGCGTCGTCGCGCCGGATGCCGATGCGCCCGATGTGGTGGTCGCGGCCGTCACGGAACGCCAGCCGCCCGAAGCACAGCCCCCTCTCCCCCGCGTCGAACGCGGCGAGCAGCCCGGACCGCTCGGCCACCAGCACATCGCGCTCCAGCCGCGCCTGGAAGTTCCGCCCCTCCATCGACAGGGCGTCACTCACCGCCTCCCCGGCCCCGGCCCGCAGTTCGGCGAGACGCGCATGGAGCAGGTCGATGAATTCCTGCTCCTGACGCAATTCCGCGTTTGACAATTCAACTCCCGCTGGATATGATGACTTCATCGAGTTTCTATGTGCCTGGATTTCGTGCAGGCACACAAATCCCCAATATACGCAGCGGAACTCCCCGGACTCAAGGCAGCCGGGGGTTTTTCTTTTTCTCCCCTGCTTTCGGGGTTCAGCCGGATCAGGACGACGCCGTACGCGACGATCAGGCCGACGAGGGCGAGCGCCAGAGAAGTCGCGTTCAGGGCGAACAGGGCGTCGTGCAGCGCCCGGAGTCCGGCGGTCGCGCCACTGTTGTCCACCGCCGTGGACGTGAGCGCCAGGCGCAGGGTGATGACACCGGCGAAAACGGCGTTCTGCAGAACCAGATCGGCCAGGCCGTTCAGCGACCACGCCTCGCCCCGACGCCCGACCCCATGCCGACGCTGTGCCCCTTGGCCCCGAAGAACGCGACGACCCAGCCGACGGTGTACGCGGCGTACGGAAACAAGACGGGCCTGGTGCGGGCGGTGGCGGACGCGGCCGATCTCTCCGCCGACGCCTCCCGCATGCTCGCCGAGCTGAGGCGCCGGGGACGGGCCCCGCCCGGCAGCTCGCCGCGATGGCCGGCTACGACCGGCGGCTGTTCGAGCGCGCGGGCGACGTGATCACGCTGATGCGGGAAGCGGCGTGCACCGAGCCCGAGTTGGCCACGGCGTACCGTGACGGCCGGAGCCGTGGCGACGAGACCCGGGTCCGGGTGTTCTCGTCCTGGCCGCCCGGCACGCTGCGCGGTGGCCTGGACATCGCGGGCGCGGTCGTCGTCACGTCGTGCGTGAAGCGGGTGGTGGTGCCGTCGGGCGCCATGATGGCGGTCCGGTTGCCGCTCTCGTCGAAGGTCTGCCGCCAGGTGGTGCACGGCGGGGGTCTACGGCTGGCCGGAGGCCTCGAGGACGTCGCGGAGTTGGGAGCGGGCCGTGACGCCGAGTTTGGGGAAGCTGCGGTAGAGGTGGGAGCCCACGGTCCGGGGGGAGAGGAAGAGGCGTTCGCCGATCTCGCGGTTGCTCAGGCCCTTCGCGGCGAGGCGGATGATGTGCTGCTGCTGGGGCGTGAGGGATGTGAGGGCGTCCGGGGCGGTGGGGGCCGCATCGACGCCGGCGGCGCGGAGTTCGGCTTGGGCGCGGTCGGTCCAGGGGTGGGCGCCGAGGCGGCGGAACGTCTCCAGGGCGGTGTGGAGGAGGGGGCGGGCGTCGGTGATGCGGTGGGCGCGGCGCAGCCATTCGGCGTGGTCCAGGAGGATCTGGGCGCGTTCGAAGGGCCATTGGCGGCCCGCCGGGTCGGCCAGGGCCGAGCTGAAGCGCGATTCCGCCCGGGACGGGTCGAGCAGGGCGTGGGCGCGGTGGATCAGCGCGCGCATCCGGGGTGAGGGGTCGTCGGCGAGCCGCTTCTCGGTGCGTTCCACGATGGCGGCGGCCTCCGCGTGGTGGCCGGTGCGTACGGCCGCGGCGGCGAGTTCGGCGATTCCGGAGTGGGAGCACGCGTAGTGGACGGGGTCGCCGTCGGCGGTGAACAGCAGGCGGAACTGTTCGTACGCGGTCGTCTGGTCGCCCTCCGCGACGGCGGCCATGCCCAGCGCCCAGCGGGCGCGGACGGCGACCGCGCGGCTGCGGTGCGGGTCGATCAGGGACAGGGCGGCCGACGCGGCCGTACGAGCCTCGGCGGTCCGCCCGGTCAGGGCCAGCGGGGCGGCTTCGAGGGACCGTACGGCGGCCTCGAGGTGGGGCAGCCCGGCGACGGAGGGGGCCGTGTTCGTGGCGGCGAGCCGGGCCTGTGCCCAGAGCCCGTGGTCCAGATACGCCCACCCCGCCGTGCAGCCGAGACCGGTGGGCAGGGCGCCGCGCAGCCGCCAGCGGTCGAGGGCGTCGTCGAAGATCCGTACCGCGAGGGCCGTCTCGTCGAGCAGCCACGCCATCGCGCCCAGCGAGTTGAGCAGCGCCGGGTCGCCGTCCGCCCGCTCCACCAGCGCGGGGAGCGCCGCGACCCGTTCGGAGCGGCGCTCGGTGGGGTCGGTCACGGTGAGCGTCCACGGATCGCCCTGTGCCCGCGCCCGTATGGAGAGCCGGTGGTCCTCGTCGCCGGAGTAGAAACCGGCCACGGACGCCAGGACGATGGCCGTCCGGCGCAGCCGGGGGTCCTCCGCCGCCCGCGTCAGCAACGTGAGCGCGGTGTCGTGCTCGGCGCTCAGCGTGAGCACCTGCCCCACCCGCAGCGACGCCTCGGCCACCAGCGCCGGGTCGTCGGTGAGGGCCCGGGCCCGGGCGGCGAGTTCGCGCACCCAGTGGGGCTGACCGGTGGCGACGGCCTCGCGGGCGGCCGCCACCAGGCGGCGGGCACGGCTCAGCGGTGCGGGGCTCAGCTCGGCGGCGCGTTCCAGCGCGGTGACGGCGGCGGTGTATCCGCCGCGTTCCCGGGCCCGGCCCGCGGACTCCTCCAGTGCGGCGGCGATCTCCTCGTCCGGGCCCTCCGCGGCGGCGGCCAGATGCCAGGCGCGGCGGTCGGGTTCCCCGGTGAGCGACGCGGCCAGGTCGCGGTGCGCCCGGCGCCGGGGGGCCAGCGGTACGGAGTGGTAGATCGCGGACCGGATCAGCGGATGCCGGAAGCGGGCCCGCGCGCTGTCGCCGCCGCCGGTGATACGGAGCA
The DNA here is from genome assembly GCF_042958345.1 of Streptomyces sp. NPDC007983. Lineage (NCBI taxonomy): Bacteria > Bacillati > Actinomycetota > Actinomycetes > Kitasatosporales > Streptomycetaceae > Streptomyces > Streptomyces sp. NPDC007983. Next base: position 327,423 of record NZ_JBIBJI010000008.1, on the reverse strand, counting down.
GTCCGGCGGCCTCGGCCGGGGCCAGCGCCTCGATCCGGCCCGCCACGGCTCGTTCGTCCGCGGCCACCAGGAGCAGGGCGTGGCGGGTGTCGGCCGGCAGGGCGTCGAGGTCGGCGGCGTAGAGCCGCATCAGGCGGTCGGTGGGCGGCAGGAGGTCTTCGGCGGTGGGGTCCGGGGCCTGCGGGTCGTACCCCCGCGCCAGTTCCACCAGGGCCAGCGGATTTCCGGCGGCCTGGTCGAGGATGCGGATCCGGCGGCTTCCGGTGGGCGGATACGGCTGCCGGTCCAGCAACCGCGCAGCGGCGGAGGCGTCCAGCGGGCCCAGCCTGAGCGTGGGAAACCCGGAGAACGCCGCCGGGACCGCCGCGCCCGCCGTGTCCCTGGCCCCCGCTAGTACGGCGAGGGGTTCGTCGTCGATGCGCCGAGCGGCGAACGCCAGCGCCTCCAGCGAGCCGGTGTCGATCAACGGCAGATCGTCGACCAGCACGAGCAGGGGCGAGCGCTGGGCCAGATCCGACAACAGAGCGAGCAGCGCGACCCCGAGCAGCAGGCGGTCGGGAGGGCTGGTGCCCCCGCGATCGGAGCCCGGGAGGGGGCCGGTGGCACGGGGGTCGGTGGCGCCGGGGCCCGTGGCGCCGGGGCCCGTGGCGCCGGGGCCCGTGGCGCCGGGGCCGGTCGCTGCAGGGTCGGCTCCCCCGCTGCCGGTGGCCCCGCGCTCGTCGGCTCCGGGCCCCACGCCCGCGCCCCCACCGCCGGTGGACCCGCCGCTCGGGGCCTCGGCCCCGATGGCGCCGAGCAGGGCCGCGCGCTGGTGGGCGGGTAGGCGGGCCGTGTCCTCGAGGATCGGGCGGAGCAGCTGGTGCAGGCCCGCGAACGGCAGGTTCGCCTCGCTCTCGCTGCCCGTCATCCGCAGCACCAGCCCCCGCCCCCGGTGCTGGTCGGCCGCCAGGGCGAGCAGGGTGCTCTTGCCCGCGCCCGGTTCTCCCGTCACGATCAGCACGCCGCTCGTCACACCGAGCACGGCCGCGCGCTCGCTCTCCCTCCCGACCATGGTCATCACCCGACTGTATCCGCCGGGTGCAGTCATGTGACGGATACCGCCCGCCCCGGGCGGGGAGCAGGCTGGACGCATGGACACCATGACACTTGGCGACATCGAGATCACCCGCGTGGTCGAACTGTCCCCGAGGGGCCTCCCCCGCGACATCATCTTTCCCGACGTACCCATGAAGCACTGGCGGGCGCACGAGAGCTGGCTGGCACCGGAGTTTCTGGATCTGGCCGCCGACGAGGTGCGCACGATGATCCAGACCTGGGTGCTGCGCAGCGAGGGCCGGACCATCCTCATCGACACCGGCATCGGCAATGGCCGCGAGCGGCCGCACATGCCGTTGTTCCACCAGCTGAACACCAACTTCCTCGGCGAGCTGGCCGCGGCGGGGGTGCGGCCGGAGGATGTCGACACGGTGATCTGCACACATGTGCACGGGGACCACGTCGGCTGGAACACCACGCTGGTGGACGGCGAGTGGCGGCCGACCTTTCCCAACGCGCGGTACGTGATCTCACGGGCCGACTTCGACTACTGGAACCCGGAGAACGGCCACAAGACCCGCTCGGGTTCGCGCATGGCGAACGTGTTCGAGGACAGCGTGGCCCCGGTCCACCAGGCGGGGCAGACCGTGCTGTGGGAGGGCGAGCACTACGACATCGACGCCCAGCTGCGCCTCGAACCCGCCCCCGGCCACACGCCCGGCTCCGCCGTCGTACGGCTGCGGTCGGGCACGGACCGGGCGCTGTTCGCGGGCGACCTGCTGCACAGCCCGCTGCAGTTCGTCGAGCCCGACGACTGCCCGTGCTTCGACGAGGACGAGGACCGGGCCCGGATCGCCCGGCGCCGCCTGCTGGAGTCGGCAGCGGACGAGGGCGCCCTGCTGTTCCCCGCGCACTTCCCCGGCGCGGGCGCGGCCGAAGTACGGCGCGACGGCGACCGTTTCGCGGTGAAGGAGTGGGCGGCATGGCGGTGAAGGTCTTCCGTAACATCCCGTACGCCGCCGCCCCGACCGGCGCGGCGCGGTTCGCGGCGCCGACGCCGGTGGACGGCGTACGCGGGCTCGACGGCCCCGGGCCGACCGCCCCGGCCCCGGTACGGCGGTTCCCGCTGGACCTGGGCCCGATCATGGGTCCGGGCTGGGTGCGCGGCGACGACTACCTGACGGTCAATGTCTGGGCTCCCGAGGAGCGGAAAAACGGCAACGCGCCCGTGATGGTCTTCGTGCACGGCGGCGGCTTCCTGACCGGCACCGGTCAGGCGCCGGTGTTCGACGGAACCTCCTTCGCCCGCGACGGCGTCGTCCTGGTCACGCTCAACTACCGGCTCGGCGCCCCCGGCTGGCTCGATCTGCCGGACGCGCCGCGCAACCGCGGCCTGCTGGATGTGATCGCCGCCCTGCGGTGGGTGCGCGAGCACATCGCTGAGTTCGGCGGCGACCCGGACCGGGTCACGGTGTTCGGGCAGTCGGCGGGCGGGATGATCGTCAGCGCGCTGCTGGTGACGCCCGAGGCGTCGGGACTGTTCCGGCGCGCCATCAGCCAGAGCGGCGGACTGCACACGGTGGGCGGCGCTCAGGCGGCGGAGACGACCCGGGCGCTGGCCGACCGGCTGGGCGTGCCGGCGACGGTGGCGGGGTTCGCGGAGGTCCCCGACGAACGGCTGGTGTCCGCGGTGGGCGAACTGCCCGACCTCGGGGCACGGATCACCCCGTTCGGGGTGGTGCTCGACGACGTACCCGAGGTGTCCCCGGTGGATCTGATGGTGGGCACGACCACCCAGGAGTCGCTGCTCTACCAGCGGCCACACCTCAGTGCGGCCATCGACGCGATGTTCCACGACGGGAGCGAACGGCTGGCGTCGCTGCACGGCAAGGCGTTCCGTTACGAGTTCGACTGGCGGGACGGCCCGTTCGGCGCCTGCCACACCGCGGAACTCCCGTTCGTGTTCGACAACACCGGCCTGCCCGCCCTCCGTACGCCGGAGGGGCTGCTCGGGCCGGACGTCCCGCCGTCGCTCGCCGCGGAGATGCACGGCGCGTGGGTACGCTTCGCCACGACCGGGGATCCGGGCTGGTCGGGAACGCACCGTTTCGGCTAGCGGCCGCGGTGGCTCAGTAGCCGCGGCGGACGTTGTCAACGGCTGCCGCGTCGCGCCGCCGGTCCCGCCGCTGCCGTTCGGCCGCCAGCTCCGCGAGCGCGTCGTCGAGGGCGGCGAGCACGCGCGCCACCGCGTCGTCGGACACCTCCGGGGCCTCCCCGATCCCGTCGCCGCCCTGATCGCGGATGCCGATGGCCTCCGTCAGGGCGGCCAGGACGGGCTCGTCCGACCGGTGGCGGTACGCCGCATGGCGGCGGGCGTCGGTGTCGACCAGGACCAGTTCGCGGGTCCAGAACACCTTCCAGTGGCGGTTGCGCTGCCGGACGAGCTGCCCGTCCGCCTCCAGCGCGGACAGATAGACCGCCGACAGATCGCGGCCCCTGCGCCACAGCCAGTCGCCGATGGACTCGTACGGCGCTTCCCGGACGAGCGCCGCGGCGGCCTGACGCAACAGCGGGTCGTCGGGCGCGCCCGCAGGCCCCGGCAGGATGTGCTCGCCGGAGCCGTCCAGCCCGGCTTCCTGCGCGGCCAGGAGGTCGATCAGCTCGGCTCCGGCGAGCGCGAGCGACAGATCGCCCCGCTCGACCAGGCGGCTGGGCTCCGCGTCCATGGTGACGATCAACAGGTCCCGCGCTGTGGTCATGAAAGGGCTCCCTGTCAGGATGACCGTTACGACCAGTGTCCTCCGGCGTTCGTACGGATGCATCCTTCCAGGTCGGGACTTGGCTTTCCGTATCCGAGTGATCGAGATCGTGGTCATGGACATGGAACAGGGGTCGGAGCGGGAGTACGTCGTCACGACCGGCCCCGGGGCGGTGGCCCGCGTGCGGGCCTCGTTGGGGTGCCGGTAAGAACGCTGTCACCATCCGCAAACGGCGGTGATCAGTCCTCTGACCTGGTGGGTTGGGGCAGTTCCGGCATGCTCGTCGCCTCAGCGAGTGCGAGGCGACCACCCTTGAGTTCGGGCACGTAGTTGTAGATGGTGTTGCGGGAGACGCCGAGGAGCTTTGCGATCGAGGTGACGGTGTTCTCCGGGCGGGCGAGCAGGTCGCGGGCGTGACGTACCTGTTCCTCCGTCATCGCCGGCGGGCGGCCGAGTCGGGCGCCGCGGGCGCGGGCGGCGTCCAGGCCCTCGTTGGTGCCCTGCACGATGAGTTCGCGGATGAACTCCGCCAGCGCCGCGAACACGTGGAAGACCAGGCGCCCGCCGGGCGTGGTCGTGTCGAGCGCCTCATGCAGCGAGGTGAACCCGATGCCGCGCTTGCGCAGGCCGGACACGATCGCGATGAGGTCCTGGATGGAGCGGCCGAGCCGGTCCAGCGACGGGACGACGAAGGTGTCGCCCTCGCGCAGGTAGTCGAGGGCCTTCCACAGTTCCTCGCGTTCGGCGTTCTTGCCGGACTTCTTGTCGGAGAAGATCCGGATGCACCTTGCTTCGGTGAGTGCGTGGATCTGCCGGTCGAGCAACTGTCCCTTGGTGGACACGCGTGCGTATCCCACGAGGCTGCCGGTCCGTACGGCCGGAACGGGGGCGAGGAGATCGGCGGCGTCGTCATCTTGGGGTGGCTGCACCTGCCAGATCGTACAGAAAAGGGTGCTCGTCAAGTTCTTGAGCACATCGACTTTCTGACACCGTTTTATGGGCATGATCCGGCGTCGATCCGGTCGCGCGCCGCCACTTACCGATCTTGCTCATCAATCGGTCGATAGATGAGCGCCACGCGAACGAGCCGTGTGTTCGCGAACATGCGCGACTCCTGTTGGTCACCCGTGCGCTCGTGCGACCTTCGGGTTGTCGGTCCCAGCGCTACTGATCGGCATGCCGCTGATGGTGGTCAGAGCCAGCGGCGCTCGGGGAGGACGACACGGTGTGTGGCTAAGGCGTTGCCGCCGGAGTCCGGGCCGTGGTCCCGCTGCGCTGAATCCGCGGGAGAGCTCCTGCCGGCAGCACGGCGCCTCCCAACAGCCAGGGCAGCGGGCCTGAGAACCTGATTTCGATCCCTGACTATGGGCTTCGAGAACGGGTACTCGTCACGGTACGGGGTCAGTGGCCCTGATCCGGACGGCCGTTGACCGCGCAGGTTGATGTTTTGCGGAATTGTTTGGGTGAGGAACCGACCACGCGGCGGAATGCGGTGCTGAACGCGCTTTCGGATTTGTAGCCAATCGTGAACGCGAGTTCGGAGATCGTTCGCGTGCCGCGGCTCAGGGCATCGCGGGCGAGGCTCATTCTCCACTGGATCAGATAGTCCAGCGGGGTGGTTCCAACCCGGCTCTTGAAGGATGAGGCGAACGCGGAACGTGACATGTGGCTGATACCGGCAAGCTCTTTGAGCGTCCAGGGGTGTGCCGCGTCGGTGTGCATGGCGCGAAGTGCGGCACCGATACCGTCGTCGTTGAGCGCTCCCAGCCAGCCGGTGGGCTGATCGGCCTGTTCGGCGTGGGCGCGCAGCATGTGGACGAATAGGACCTGTGCGAGGTGGTTCAGGACGAGAGAGCTGCCGGCGGCGGCGGCGGTCCTGGTCTCGGAGACCAGGAGCTCGCTGAGGTGTGCCAGGAGCTTGCCGCGGGGATCTGCGGCACGGACAAGCACGAGCAGCGGTAAGACTTGGGTCAGGGCTGGGGTGTTCGTGTCCTCGAACGAGAAGTGCCCGCCGCAGAGGTATGTGTCTTCCTCGGCCTCCGGGCCGATGCGTACGACACCGTCCTTGGCGCTTCCCCACACCGGCTTCGCGGGGCGCCATGGTGCAGTGAGTGTGCTGCCCAGGATGTAGGGCGGGGGGTTGCCCAGCAGGTAGAAGTCGCCCTCTTCCAGTAGTACGGGCTTGTGCCCGTCAAGGGTCAGCCAGCACGTGCCGCGCGCGACGACACCAAGCTTGACATGCGAGGACTGATCGAAGCGCAGGGCCCACGGTCCTGCCGCATGGAGACCGGGGTCGATCACGGTGCGAGGGTGCAGAAGACCGATGGCGTCGGCGATCGGATCGCTGGAGCCGAGCACGCCCTCCTCCTTTCTGGACGATACGTAAAGAAATAAGGACTACACATGATGCACCGTACCGGGGTGTTCCTGAAGTATGGCTATCGAAGCAGGTCAACACAGAGGGCTATGGAGGCATTCGCATGGGACAGCTTGATGGCAGGACGGCTGTGGTCACCGGCGGCAGCACCGGAATCGGTCTAGCCACCGCCGCACGTCTGGCAGACGAGGGCGCGCACGTGTTCATCACAGGCCGGCGCAAGACCGAGTTGGACGCCGCCATCGAGACCATCGGAACATCCAGGGCCACCGCGGTGGTCGGCGACATCTCCGAGGCAGCCGACCTGGACCGGCTCTACGACGCGGTCCGCGCCCGGGGACAGGGACTGGACGTGCTCGTCGCGAACGCGGCGGTCGGTGCGTTCGTCACGCTGGAGCAGACCACCGAAGACCACTTCGACCAGACCTTCGGAGTCAACGTCCGGGGCACTCTGTTCACCGTGCAGAAGGCGCTCCCGCTGCTCAATGACGGCGCCTCGGTCATCCTGACCTCCTCCACAGCCGCCGACAACGGCATGGAGGCGTTCGGTGCGTACGCGGCGTCCAAGGCCGCCGTCCGGTCGTTCGCGCGGACATGGTCCAACGAACTCAAAGGCCGGGGCGTCAGGGTCAACGCGGTGTCGCCGGGCGGGGTCGAAACTCCCGGACTCGCCAATATTTTCGGCGGCGAGGAGACACTGTCCGCCGTCAAGGAGAATGTCGCCGCGACCGTGGCCAAGGGCCGCATAGGGCGTCCTGAGGAGGTCGCCGCCGCCGTGGCGTTCCTGGCTTCCGGACAGAGCAGCTACATCGTCGGCGCGAACATCTACGTCGACGGCGGGCAGAACCAGATCTGAGAACTTGATTTCGATCCTGAGTCGTTGACCGCCCCGGCATTTCTTGCTGATCGGCGAGAAACGCCAAGCCTCTGAGCTGCTCCTTCTTCGTTCTTCACGCTCTTGACGCGCGGTGGCGGGGCTGGGAGGCAGGAAGGGTGGGGCGGGCGGGGTGGTGCCAGGGATCTGCCCGAGCTGGGTGACCTGTGAGGAACGGTGGTCGCCGATGGCTCCGAGATGATGCGCTGGTGCCGGATTGGTCGGTCGTCCACGCGTCTGATCCGCAGTTCGACGGGAAGCGGTGGCTGACCGCATGTTCGCGCGAGCACCTGGCTGACCTGGTCGAACAGTGCAAACGGCGCCCGTTCGTGGACGCCGAGCTGGTGGCCCGTGTCACCGGCACCGCGTCGGTGGCGGGTACGCGTCCGCACCTTCCTCGGCCGGCTCCTCATCGCCCGCTGTACGAGGGCTGGGCACCGTGACCGCGGTGAGGTTGAGGCGGGCGCCCATGTCGAGGTCTACCTCACCGTAGGGCCGGACGTGGGACCAGAACAGCGGGGTCAGGCCGCGCCGGTCGGCGGGCGTGAGAAGCCCGGCCCACTCCGGTTCGCCGAGGATGTCCTGGAGCATCAGGGTGTTCACGTAGACCAGGGCCGATTGCAGAATCCGCAGGCACAGAACGAACATCTCCTGCTCGTCGCGCCGGTTGGAGGCGATCTCCCCGCCCTTGCCGTACGCGATCACGCTGTTGGCGCCGTTGGAGGACTCCATCACGTTCAGGCCCTCCTCGACCTCCCGCTGAAGGTCCCGCAGCCGCAGGTAGCGGGCCACGAAGATGGTCTTCTGGGCGCGGCCGACCTCCAGCATTGCCGCGTAGGTGGGGTGGGAGGCGTTGCGGGTGAAGCGGCGAAGGATCGCCTCGGTGGACGCGGTACGGGTCCGGATCGCGGTCGCGTACTTGATCATCTGGTCGTACTGCTGGGCGATGAGTTCCCAGCGGATCGGGCGGGTCAGCGCCGGGGTCAGCTGCGGGTAGGCGTCCGGCTCGCCGGCCACCGGCCGGTACAGCTTCACCTTGTTGATCCGCTTGATACGCGGCAGCAGGTCGAAGTTCAGCAGCCTCGTGATGCCGAACCCGATTTCCGACTGGCCATGCGAGTCCGTGTAGTTCGCCTCGACGTCCATGGTGGTGCCGTGCCGCATGGCGCCCTCGATCATCGCGGCGACCTCGGAGGCGGTGCAGTTGATCAGCTGGGAGTGGATGGCTAGCGACTTCTTCTCCACGTGCCAGTAGATGAGCACCCCGCGGCCGCCGTAGCGCGAGTGCCACTCGGTGAACAGGTTCTGGTCGTAGGCGCGCACGTGCGTGGAGTCGGAGGCAACCGCGGTCGAGCCTTGGCCCCACAGCTCGGCGCTGCGGACGGCGAAGGTGGCGTTCGCGATCTGGACGGCGATGGCGCGGGCGGCCTCCGCCGACAGATACCGGCGCCGCACGTACCGCAGTTCGTCCTCAGTGTGGCCGTGGCCACCGGATGCCACGGCCTTGATCCCGGGGTTCGTGCCGTACGCGTAGATGACCAGCAGCAGCCGTTCGGCCAACACCTCCGGCGAGAGGCTGCCGCCACCGGAGACGGAGGTTACCGCTTCCAGGCATCCGGTCCGCAGCACCGCTTCCTTCAGCATGTCGACGAGCGGCACGATGCCCCAACGCCTCTGTACCTCGGCCTTGACCCTGCGCAGGTTGCGCGGCTCGGGCTGGGCCTCGGCCGCCGTCAGCCGGATCGCCCCGGACTTCCGCTCGGCGATGTCCAGCCAGGACAGCTTCGGCATCCCGTCGTTGAGCAGGGTCAGCTCGGCCGTCATCTGCTCGCGCAGCTCGTCGACGAACACCGCGGCGTCCAGCGGCTTGCGCAGCTCCCGGTAGTTCTCCGCCCGCCTCGCCTCGAAGTCCTGCGGCAGGTCCTCGTCCGGGTTGCGCCACTTGTCGGCGCCCACCACCCAGATCTCCTTGCACTTGAGCTGATCGCGCAGGGCCTGGAAGGCGACGACCTCGTAGACCATGCGCACCACCCGGCGCCGGCCCCGCTTGTCGGTGCGGTGGACGACCTCCGCCCAGTCCCCGCCCATCGCCTTGTGGACCGGCACCGTCTCGCCCAGCGGGTAGTACGTCGTGTTCCCCGCGTTCGCGTACCGCGCCACCAGCGCCAGAGCCTCGATCACTGGCCGGTGAGCATGGTTGGAGGAACGGAACTCCAGCACGTCCAGCAGCCTGATCAGCCCGCGCCGGTAGTGGTTGGTGTACGACGCCTTCAATGTGGTCTGAACCGTGCGCCGGTAGACCGGCCCGCGGGTCTTGAACTCGTGCACCAGCTCCCGCAGCGTCGCCTCGCCCCCGGACACCGCCGGGAACACGACCTGGCGGACCGTCCCCTCCGGGGCGCCGAGCGACGCCTCGGCGAGCTTGAAGAGGATGTTCTCCTTGCCCGACACCTTCTTGAACGCGTTGATGAGCTGCTCGGTGACCTTCTTCTCCGCCCGCGCCCCGATCCGGTGCACCGTGGAGATCAGCAGCTCAACCAGCGTGTCGGTGATCTCCCGCTCCCGCTCGTGCAGCAGCGCGGCCAGCAAGGTCACCCGCAGCGCCACCGGATGCGTCCGCAGATGGGAAGGCGACTCCACCGCGGCCCGCGCCCGCCAGCCAGCCACGACCTTGGGCGCGACGTCGATGAACAGATCCCGTGGCAGACCGATCGCCCGCACCGCCAGGAGCTTGTCGATCTCGGTGAGCATCGTCTCCAGGCTCACATTGCCCGGCGCTTCCTTGACCTTCGCCAGCACCGGCAGAGCGTCCTCGCCCTCCGTACCGCCACCCGCGGGTCCGGCGTCGTCCTGGTCGGCGCCGGCCACCAGCGCCACAATCCGCTCGATGCTCTCCACGGTCAGCCGCGAGGAGATCAGGGCCGTCAGAGACTCCTCGGCCGCCCGCAGAGCGGCCCCCACGATCCGGTCGCACCGGCCCGACGTGGGCGGCTCGATGCTCTCCGTGCGACAGCGCACCAGCAGTTCCACCCGGACCTGCTCGGGCCTGCGCTCCTTGTGCGCGACGTGCTCAGCCAGATACGCCGTCAGCTTCTCCGCGTCCGCGACGCTGCACTCACGGAAACCGAGGTGCTCCCGGATCTGCGCACGGTGGTACTCGACCGTACGGCCCGTCCAGTCATAGGACTCCAGCTCCAAGGCCAGAACCTGCACCTGCCGGGCGATGAATTCCACGGCCTCACCGGGCAGCTCTGTCCGGTTCCGGGGAAACCGGCCGTGCTGCGTATAGAACTTCAGCAGCACGGCGAAGCCCAGTCGCGTCGCACCACGCTTGCCGGACACGAGCGCCTGCTCGTCCTTCAACAGCGTCCAGTGCTCGACGAGTTCATCCAGGTCCAACGGTGTACGGGCCACGATCGAAATCGTCCCCGCAGAGCTTCACTCACCGCAGCCGTACAGGCCCGGACTCACCCACACGGGTGACACCCCCGGAAGATCACTGCCGTTTGCGGCTGGTGACAGCGTTCTTACCGGCACCCCTCGTTGCTGCGCAGCCTGCCGGTGCAGGCGTGGGCCGGGGTGGGTGCCTCCGTGTTCGTCGTCGCCTCCCTGGCCACGGTCCATCTCGTCTTCCTCGGCCACGGCCTCTCCTTCACCTGGCCCCCGCTGTCCCTGTGGCTGGTGCCGCTCTGGCTGTACGCATACGCGGTGGTCCCGGAAGGGCGTATCGCGGGTCCACCTCGCCGTCTTCGCCCGCCGCCAGTCCGTCTGCGAGATCGACCAGGCGCTCGGCCCCTTCTCGGGCGGACGCGTACGGGCCGGCTGACGACGGAGGGTCACACCATCCGGTTCTCCCCCGTCTTTGCGGGGTGCGCGCTCCATGGTGAACGGGGTGCGGTGAGCGGGAGCCTGCTCACCATGCGTTCACGTACCCTGCGCACCACCGTCATCGGCGCGCTCGCCACCGCGGTCGCCTTCGCCGGGCAACTCGCCATCCCCCCGGCCGCCTCCGCCGACACCGATACCGACCCCCTGCGCCCGTTCACCACCCAGCGTCCGCACTGGACGACATGTCATCACCCGGAGCTGGACCGGGCCGGGGCCCGCTGCGCCACCATCCGGGTGCCGCTGGACTACCGGAAACCGGGCGGGCGCACCCTGACCCTCGGCTTCTCCCGTATCAAGGCCACCGACACGGCGCACCGCATCGGTCTGATGATGCACAACTCCGGTGGCCCCGGCGGCATTTCGCTCGACATGCCACTGCTCGACGCGCCCGCCATGGGCAAGGAGCTGGCCGCGCGGTACGACCTGATCGGCATGGATCCGCGCGGAGTCGGCCGCAGCAGCCCGCTGCGCTGCGGTACCTCCGGGCACTGGCTGCGCTCCGCCGGGTACGACGCGGCGGGGTTCCGGGCCCAGGCGCGGTACGAGGCGGACCTGGTGCGCAGCTGCCAGCGCGCGTACGGCAAGGGCCTGTCGTATCTGCGCCACTTCACGACCCGGAACAGCGCCCGCGACATGGATGTGCTGCGCGCCGTGCTGGGTGAGCCGCGGACGTCGTACTTCGGCGTCTCGTACGGCACCTACCTGGGCGCGGTGTACGCGAAGATGTTCCCGGGCCGCACCGACCGGCTGCTGCTGGACAGCGCGCTGGACCCGGCGCGCTACCACGTACGGGCGTTCCGCGACGCGGCCGCACCCAACGAGGAGCTGCTGGACACCTGGGCGGTGTGGACGTCCCGCCGGAGCGGCACCTACGGCCTGGGCGACACGCCCGCGGAGGTGCGGGCGACGGTGGAACGCATCGCCCGGCAGGCCGCCCGCACACCCCTGCGGGTGGGCCGCTACACGGCCGACGGCCAGCAGGTGCCGCTGGTGCTGACCGCGCTGCTGGTCGACGACCGACGGTTCGCCGACGCCGCGAAGAACGTCCGGCTGCTGCACGACGCGGCCGCCGGGCGTGCCGTGGAGCCCACCGAGACGCTGGCGTCGGCGCTCGGCACACCTGATGAAGTGTCGGACGTACAGAACTCGCTCCAACTGGCCCTGTTGTGCGGGGACGCGGCGGCGCCGCGCGACCTGTCCTGGTACCGGCGCAACGTCGAGCGCAGCCGGGTCGAAGCACCGCTGTACGGGCCGATGTTCAACGGGGTGAACCCGTGCGCGTTCTGGCCGAACGCACCGGTGGAGCCGACGGTACGGAGCGGAAACGCCGCGCCCGGTCTGATCGTCCAGTCCACCGGCGATCCGCGCACCAGCTACGCCAACGGACAGGGGCTGCACCGGCGGATGCCGCACTCCCGTCTGATCACCCTGGAGGCCCGGGTGCACGGGGTGTACGGCATGTATCCGAACCGCTGTGTGTACGGGCAGGTCAACGACTATCTGCGGACCGGGAAACTGCCCGCGCGGGACACGGTCTGCCGCAAGGATCGTGCGTGAGCCGGTCTCGGAGCGCCCCCGCCAACGGCCGCCTGCTGGTGGACACTTACCCGGACCCGCGGGTAACCGGCCGCGCCGGGCGGCCTACGATCCTCGCAGGGACGCACCGCGATCGCCACGGATCGCGCCCGGAGACGGAGGAGTACGCCACGTGACCGCGCAAGGGGTAGCACCCCAGACCGGGAGTGGGCCGGAGCCCCCCAACACCCCGCTCAACCAGGGACGACCGCACAGCGCCCGGATGTACGACTACTTCCTGGGCGGCAAGGACAACTACGTCGCCGACCGACAGGCCGCCGCCAAGGTGCTCACCCTCTGGCCGGGCGTCATGGTCGCGGCGCGCACCAACCGCGCGTTCATGCAGCGCGCGGTCCGGTACCTCGCCGCCGAGCAGGGCATCCGCCAGTTCCTCGACATCGGCACCGGCATTCCCACCCGGCCCAATCTGCACGAGGTCGCCCAGTCGGTTGCCCCGGAATGCCGGGTGGTGTACGCCGACAACGACCCGATCGTGCTGGCCCATGCGCAGACGCTGCTCACCAGCCGTCCCGAGGGGCGCACGGCGTACGTCGACGCGAATGTCGCCGACCCCGACGCGATCCTCTCCTCCTCGGGCGTCACGGATGTGCTGGATCTGTCCCGGCCCGTGGCACTGAGCCTGTGCGCGCTGCTGCACTTCGTGCCGGACGCGTGGGAGCCGCACGGGATCGTGCGGAAGCTGGTCGACGCGCTCGCGCCCGGTTCGTATCTCGTCCTCAGCCACATCACCCCGGACTTCGATCCCGAGGCCACCCAGCGCACCGTGCAGATCTACCACAACGGGGGCATCGAGGGGAAAATCCGCACCAGGGACGAGGTGGAGCGGTTCTTCACCGGTCTGGAGCTGGTCGAGCCCGGCCTCGTGGTGCCGCATCGCTGGCGCACCGAGCTGGCCACCGGGGACCCGGGGGTGGAGACCGGCGATGTGACCGACGAAGAGGTGTCCTTCTGGGCGGGTGTCGCCCGTAAGCCGTAGCGCGCCTTCGGCGGCCGGTTCCGCGTTCCTGGCTCGTTGCCCGTCTCTCGAGGGGATTTACGCCAAGTCACTGTGCGTGCCTTTCCGGTTCGCTACTGTGACGGCATGAGCGCCAGGAACGTGGACCCCGCCGACGAGTGGCCGCTGCCTCCGCCCTGGATGTGGGGATGCGGCAAGTGCACCGAGCTGTACCGGGCGATGAAGCAGGCTCCCAAGCTGGTGGACGCCGCGCTGGAGGAGCTGGGGCCGGGGGTGGACTGCGATCCCCACGACTCCATCGTGTCGACCCAGATCCGGCTGGCCCGGCACATCGCCACCCGCCATGTCTCGGAGCTGCCCGAGGCCGACGAGGAGTGCGAGCGGTGCGTCTCGGACGCGTCCGGCAGCCTTCCGGCCGTGCTCGCCCTGGAGCACCGCGCCCGCCATCTGTTCGCCCCGCCCAGCATCGTCGACATGCTCTAGTCGCCCCCTCCGCGCAGCCCGCCCTGCGGCTTCCCTGAGCTGTGACATTCTGGTGGGTGGGTGCCCTGCCATTCCTGGGCGGCGCGGTCCGGCCTCGCCGGATATGGCACCCCTGCCCTCGCCGCCCGTGTTCCGGGGACCTCCACCTGCCCGTACCCGCGGCACGGAGGGGAGGCAGACGGGAACATGCCCCATAACGCCGGTCCGATGTCCCCGGCGCCGGAACCCACCGGGAGGGAGCGGGTCCTGGCGTTCGCCGGGGTGTCGCTGGCGGCCGTCTATGTGCTGGGCGAGGGGAGCGACGGCCTGCGGCTGGTCGAGACCGCGAAGGCGGCCGGGGCCACCGCGGCCCCGCATGCGCTGCCCGAGCACTACGCGCTGTCCGACCGCTCGCCCGCCGCCGACGCCCTGTGCACCGGCCGTCCCCTGTGGCTGGACTCCGCGGCGCTCACCGCGTACCAGCGGGACGGGTCGGCGGCGCGGTGGCCCGGTGCGTCGCTGGGCGCGCTGCCGCTGGGGACCGAGGGCAGCCGGCTGGGCTGTCTGCTCATCGTGGGCAGCGCCGCGGACGGCTTCGAGGCGGAGCAGCGGGGCCTGCTGCTGCGGTACGCCGACGCGATCACCACCCGGCTCCGGGGAGCCGGCGCGGCCCGTCCCGCGGCCCCCACCGGGGCGACCACGCTGCTGGGCCCCGCGCTGCGGAGCCTGCGCGTCGGGTCGTTCGTCCTGCTGCCCGGCACCGGGCTGATCGAGGCGGACGCGACCCTGCTGGACCTGGTCGGTATCCCCCCGGACGACTTCGACGGCACGGTGGACACGCTGCTCGCGCGCACCGTGCCGGAGGACCTGCCCGCGCTGCTGTCGATCGTCGAGCCGACCGCGCAGGCGGCCGGGGACCGCGAGCTGGAGTTCCGGATCCGCCGTTCGACCGGCGAGGTGCGCTGGCTCCGGCTGAGCTGCCAGGTGGGGACCGACGCGGCGGGCCGCCCGGAGCGCGTCGTGGGCGTGGTCACCAGCGCCGCCGCGCTGCGCTCGCGCGCCGACGACGTGTCCAGGGTGCAGTGGCTGACGACCGCGCTCGACAACGCGATGACGGTCCGGGACGTGAGCCGGGTGGTGATCGCCGCGCTGGGCGAGCCGCTGGGAGCGGACCGGGTGGCGCTCGCGGAGCTGCAGGCGGACCGGCTGGTGGTGGTGGGGCTCGATCCGCCGCAGGCCGACGCGTGGCCGGAGCTGTGGCGTGCGGAGTGGCATTCCGAGTGGCCCGACGCGTCCCTGCACGCCCTGCCGAGCCTGCGGGCCGCGCTGCGGGAGGGCCGTCCGCGGCTGTGGCCGGCGGGTGCGGCGCTGGAGCCGGGGCTCGCGGGCATCGGCCCGGGCGGGCTGGCCGTGCTGCCGCTCCCGGCTCATGGACAGGTGGCGGGGGTGTGCCTGATCGGCTGGGACGCCCCGCATCCGTTCGGCCCGGAGGAGCGGTCGCTGCTCACCGCGACCGCGGGGCTGGTCGGCCAGACCCTGATGCGGGCGCACACCTACGACGCCGAGCAGGAGCTGGCCACGATGCTCCAGCGCTCGCTGCTGCCGCGCAGCCTGCCGAAGCTGCCCGGTGGGGTGGCCGTCGCCCGCTATCTGCCCGCGACGCGGGGACTCCAGGTGGGTGGCGACTGGTACGACGTCATCGCGCTCTCCGAGAGCCGGGTGGCGCTGGTCATCGGCGATGTGCAGGGACACAGCGCCGCCGCCGCAACGATCATGGGCCAGATGCGGACGGCGGTCCGCGCGTACGCCGTGGAGGGGCATCCACCGGATGTGGTGATGTCCCACGCCAACCGGCTGCTGGTGGGCATGGAGACGGATCTGTTCGCCACCTGCGGCTATGTCGAGCTGGACATGGAGGAGGGCAACGCCTGGTTCGTCCGGGCCGGGCACCTGGCGCCGCTGGTGCGCCGCCCGGACGGCACCACCGAGGAGGTGGCGGTCGAGGGCGGGCTGCCGCTGGGGGTGATCGCGGACGCGGAGTTCCCCATGACGGCGGAGCCGCTGGCCCCGGGCACGGTCCTCGCGCTGCTCACCGACGGTCTGGTCGAGTCCTCGACGCTGCATCTGGACGAGGGGATGCGCCGGATGCGCGGCGCGCTGGCCGCCGCGCCCACCGATCTCGGCCGGATGGCGGACGCGCTGCTCGCCGTGGCCGACCGGCGGGACGACGACGTGGCGCTGCTGCTCCTGCGGTACGACGGCATGCGGGTCCGGCCCATCCGGGCCGGCTGGCTGGTGTGGCGGCTGCCCGACGCGGTGATGCACGCCCGCCGCTTCACCGCGCGCACGCTGCGCTCGTGGGGCCTGGCGGACCAGGCCGATGTGACGCTGCTGGTCGTCTCCGAACTGGTCACGAACGCGCTGATGCACACGCACGGCACGGTCCGTCTCGACCTCACGTACGCCGTGGACCGGCTGCGCGTCGCGGTGACCGACTCGTCCCCGCGGGCGCCCGCCAAGCCGGTGGTCACGGACTGGGAGGCGACCGGTGGCCGGGGTCTGCTGCTGGTCGAGGCGATGTCGGCGTCCTGGGGTTCGGTGCCGGTCGGCGGCGGCAAGCAGGTGTGGAGCGAGATCGTCGTACCCCGCCGCGAGCCCGATGAGGCCGAATCCGGGGACGCCGAGCCCGGTGAAGCAGAGCCCGGTGAGACCGAAGCCGGGGACGCCGGGCCCGGGCCCCGCGTCCGGCAAGGGGGTGCGTGACATGAGGATGCCCCGTACGCGAAGCGCCGTCGCCGCCGTGGCCGCGGGGCTGCTGGCCGCGTCCCTGGCGAGCTGCGGAGGAAACGGCGGGGCGCACGGGAGCGGCTTCACCGTCGGCCTGCTGCTGCCGAGCCAGCAGGTCACCCGGTACGAGAAGGCCGACCGGCCGCTGATCGAGAAGCGGGTGAAGGAGCTGTGCCCCGGCTGCACCGTGGACCACGCCAACGCCGGGGACGACGTGGCGAGCCAGCAGCGGCAGATGAACTCCATGATCACCAGAGGGGTGGGGGCGCTGATCCTCGACGCCGTCGACGCCAAGGCGCTGCGCTCCTCGGTCCAGGCCGCCCACAAGGCGGGCATCCCGGTCATCGCCTACGACCGGCTCGCCGAGGGCCCGATCTCGGGCTATGCCTCGTTCAACGGCGGACAGGTCGGCAGGCTCCAGGCCGCGGCGCTCCTGGACGCCCTGCGGGCCAAGGGGGACGGCCGCCAGATCGTCATGATGAACGGCGATCCGAGCAGCCCCAACGCGGTCTGGTTCAAGCAGGGCTCGCTGTCCGTCCTCCGGGACAAGGTGAGGATCGGCAAGTCGTACGACGTCATCGAGTACCGCCCGGACAACGCGTACGACGACATGCAAGCCGCCATCACCGCGCTCGGCCCGCACCGGATCGGCGGCGTCCTGGCGGTCAACGACAGCGTCGCCTCCGGTGCCATCTCGGCCCTCAAGGCCGCCCGGGTCAGGCCGGTGCCGCCGGTCACCGGCCAGGACGCCGACCTCGACGCCGTGCAGCGCATCGTCAGCGGCGACCAGTACATGACCGTCTACAAGCCCTTCAAGGCCGAGGCGCACGCCGCCGCCGCCATGGCCGTCGCCCTGGGGCGGGGCCAGAGCCTGCGCTCCGTCGCCCGGACGACCGTCGACAACGCCACCACTCGGAACATCCCGGCCTCCCTGCTCACCCCGGTCGCCGTAAGGGCCGCCGACATCAGGAAGACCCTGGTCAAGGACGGTGTGTACACGATCGGACAGATCTGCACGCCCAAGCTACGGCCCGCCTGCGACAAGGTCGGGCTCACCCGCTGACGGAGGTGATTCCCCGTGCCGGTTCCGCCCCTGCTGGCGCTGCGCGGCGTCTCCAAGCGCTTCGGCGGCGTCCAGGCGCTGGTCGACGTCGACCTGCAGATCCGGGCCGGTGAGGTCGTCGCCCTGGTGGGCGACAACGGCGCCGGCAAGTCCACCCTGGTCAAGGTGATCGCCGGGGCCGGCCCCGCCGACCAGGGCGTCATCGAGTGGGAGGGCCGCACCGTCCAGATCAAGCGGCCGCATGACGCGCAGGCGCTGGGCATCGCGGCCGTCTACCAGGACCTCGCGATGTGCGAGAGCCTCGACGTCGTCGGCAATCTCTTCCTCGGCCGCGAGGTCCACCGCGCCGGGATCCTCGACGAGGTGGAGATGGAGCGGCGCGCCCGTGAGCTGATGCGCACGCTGTCCATCCGCATCCCGGATGTGCGGGCGCCCGTCGCCATCCTGTCCGGCGGCCAGCGGCAGGCCGTGGCGATCTCCCGCTCGCTGCTGGGCGAGCCCAAGGTCCTCCTGCTCGACGAGCCCACCGCCGCGCTGGGCGTGGAGCAGACCAGCCAGCTGCTGGACCTCATCGAGGAGCTGCGCGACCGGGGTCTCGGTGTGCTTCTCATCAGCCACAACATGGGGGACATCAAGGCGGTCGCGGACCGGGTCGCGGTGCTGCGCCTGGGCCGTAACAACGGGCTCTTCGAGGTGCCCACCACCACCCAGGAACGCATCATCTCCTCCATCACCGGCGCCGCCGACAACGCCGTGGCCCACCGCACGACGGGTGAGGAGGGGGCATGGCCGTAGGACAGAACATCCGGGGGTACGCGGACGCGGTGCGGCACCGGCTGCGCGGCGGCGAGGCGGCCCGGCGCGGGCTGCGGGTCGGTGAGCGCGGCCCGCTGCTGGTGATCCTCGGGCTCGTCGTGATCTGGCTCGTCTTCCAGGGCCTGAACGCCAACTTCCTCTCGCCGCGCAATCTGTCCGGCCTCAGCGTGGACATCGCCGCCACCGGCCTGGTCGCGGTGGGCATCGTGTTCGTCCTGCTGATCGGCGAGATCGACCTGTCGGTGGGCTCGGTCAGCGGGCTGGCGGGGGCCGCGTTCGCCGTGCTGAACGTGGACCTCGGCATACCGGAATGGCTCGCCGTCATCGTGGCGGTGGTCGCGGGGACGGTCGTGGGCGCCGTGCACGGGTTCTTCTTCGCCCGGGTGGGGGTGCCCGCGTTCGTGGTGACCCTCGCGGGGCTGCTGGCCTGGAACGGGCTGACCCTCTACCTGCTGGGCGCGAGCGGCACGATCAACATCGATGAGAGCGGTCTGGTCGCCGCGCTGACCAGCCTCTATTTCAGTGGCGGCATCATCGCCTACGGTCTGGCCGCGGCCGGCACCGCCGGGTACTTCCTGGCCGCGCGCCGAACCCGGCGGCGGCGCAGGGCCGCCGGGGTGCCGTACCGGCCGATGGCCGAGATCGGGGTGCGCACGGGTGTCCTGGCGGTGCTCACGTTCGCCACCGCCCATGTGCTCAACCTGTTCCAGGGCGTGCCGCTCGCCTTGCTGATCTTCCTGGGCGTGGTCATCAGCTCGGATCTGGTGCTGCGCCGCACCCGCTCGGGGCGGAAGGTGTTCGCGGTGGGCGGCGGTGTGGAGGCGGCCCGCCGGGCCGGGGTGGACGTGGTGCGGGTGCGGATCGCGATGTTCATGGTGTCGGGGACGCTGGCGGCGGTCGGTGGCCTGTTCGTGGCCTCGGGGCTGACCTCGGCGAGCCCGACGACGGCCCGCGCGGCGGGCTCCGGCATGCTGCTGATCAACGCGGTCGCCGCGGCGGTCATCGGCGGTACGAGCATGTTCGGCGGGCGCGGCTCGGCCTGGTCGGCGGTGCTCGGTGCGCTGGTCATCCAGTCGATCGCCTCGGGCATGGCGCTGCTGGGCATCCAGGACGCCGTGCAGTTCATGGTCACCGGCGGGGTGCTGCTGGCCGCCGTGGTCGCGGACTCGCTCACCCGGTCCGCGCGGACGCGCGGACCCACCTGACGTTCGTCACGGCCCGGGCGTGACGCTATGCTGCACATGAGCTTCCCATTCTCGGGCAAGACGGACATCCTGCCGGGTGTTCTGGAAGGATCCGATGCGCTCACCGTGACCATCGGAGTGCGATGAAACGTCTTCTCCTCACCCGCGCGGCCACGGCGGCCGCGCTCGCCGCGGCTCTGGCGGTCTCCGGCTGCCAGGGCACCGGCGTGCGGTCTTCCCGCGAAGGGAAGGACACCATCCACGTGCTCGCCACCAAGAATCCCCAGATGGAGACCCTGAAGCAGTACACGAAGAAGTACTTCACCTCGCGGACCGGCATCACCGTCGACTACACGCTGCTTCCGGAGAACCAGGCACGGAACAGGATGAACAAGGAGTTCGCGCGGCAGGACGCGAAGTACGACGTGGCGAGCGTGAGCGCGTACGAGGTGCCGACCTACTCCAGGAACCACTGGCTCGCTCCGCTGGATTCCTACGCGAAGGCCGACAAGACCTTCGACCAGAAGGACATCTTCCCCAGCCTGCTCACGGCCGTGACCGGCGCCGACGGCAAGATCTACGCCGAGCCCTTCTACGGTGAGGGCTCGTTCCTGATGTACCGCAAGGACCTCTTCCGCAAGAGCGGGCTGACCATGCCGCGCGATCCGACCTGGAGGCAGGTCGCCTCGCTCGCGGCCAAGATCGACGGCACCGGCGGCGCGAGCGGCATCTGCCTGCGCGGACTGCCCGGCTGGGGCCAGAACCTCGCCCCCATCAACACCGTGGTCAACACTTTCGGCGGCTCCTGGTACGACATGCAGTGGAACGCCCGGCTCACCTCACCGGAGTTCACGAAGGCGATCCAGTTCTATGTCGGCCTGGTCCGCAAGTACGGCGAGCCCGGCGCCGCGCGCAGCGGCGTCCTCGACATCCTCGCCGACTTCTCCCAGGGCAAATGCGCCATGATGTACGACGCCAGTTCGCTGGCGACGTCGGTCGAGGCCGACGGCTCCTCGGTCAAGGGCAAGGTCGGCTATGTCCCCGCCCCGCACGAACTCACCCGCAGGGCGGGGTGGCTGTGGACCTGGGCCTGGGGGATCGAGAACGCCTCCAAGAAGAAGGACGCCGCCTGGAAGTTCATCTCCTGGGCCTCCTCGAAGCAGTACCAGGCGCAGATCGGCAACACCCTCGGCTGGAACGAGGCCCCGGCCGGCAGCCGGAAGTCGCTCTACGCCAACCCCAACTACCAGAAGGCGGCCGCCGCCTGGTACCGGCAGGAGTACGCGGCGGTGAAGGACTCCGCCGACCCCAGGAACCCGGGCGTCGGCCCGCGCCCCTACCAGGGCATCTCGTTCGTCGGCATCCCTCAGTTCGCCGACCTGGGGAACAAGGTGTCCGCGCAGATCAGCGCGGCCATCGCCGGCAAGAAGTCGGTGCGCACGGCCCTGCAGATCTCCCAGAAGCTCGCCCAGGACGCGGTGGCGCACTACCGCTCCCGCTGACCGCCGCATCCACCCGCCGCTATTCGGCGACGGACCAGCGGGGCATGACACCGGCGATGTGGCAGGCCAGGAAGTAGAGGGGAATCGGGGGCGTGTACGGCGAGTCGCCCTCGGGCCGGTGGATGAGGCGGAGGTTACGGGGCGTCCTGGCGGTGCGCGGACCGCTCGGCGGGCCCACGTACGCCCCGACCGAGTAGCTGGTGACGCTCGGCCACACCAGTCCGATGTGCGACCCGGCGGGCACGATCCACCACCAGTGCTCGTCGCAGGCGAAGACGCAGCCGACGCGGGGCAGCCGGTCCATGACCCGCTTCCCGTGCTCCGCGGACATCCCGACCGCGTCGTAGCCCAGCCCGGCGGACAGGTCTGCGGGGAGGGTCAGCCGTCCACGGCGCGCGCCGCACGGAAGCCCCGGCGGGCCGCTCGTGGGATGCGCGGACTTCTTCCGCGGCATGTGGGCCGAAGGCAGGGGGAGGGTGGGGGGAACCACGATCGGTCGCCTTTCGTCTGCCTGCGCACTGTGGGCAGCGCCGGTCCTGCACTGCCCGGTGCCTACCGACGTACACACGCGAACGTTCCGCCGTCGCCGGGGCTCGAATCGGTCCGACCCGTCCGACGTTTCCCCCGGCACCGCGGGTCAACTCCCGCGGAGTCACACAGTCGGTGACGGCTTGTCCACTGTGTCATCTGCTATGAACGAGTTGCAAGAGGTAACTTGAAATTTGCAAGTCGTTGGATGCAGGTGCGGCGACGATGGATGATCGTGACAGACTGCGACCGTGGAACGCGGCGTGAGGAGGCAGGGAGTGGCGGCGGAATCCGCATGGGGCGGCGCTCCCTCCGTCCTCCGCATGATCCTCGGCAAGCAGCTCGAGGAACTGCGGACCCGGACCGGGCTCAGCTACGACGAGGCGGGCGCGGCGATCGGCGTCAGCCACTCGACGATCCGCAGGATGGAAGCCGCGAAGGTCGCCCGGCTGCGGCTCGCGGACGTCGAGAAGCTGCTCCAGACGTACGGCGTCACGGACCAGCACGAGATCGACACCTTTCTGAAGTCGGTCCGCGAGGCCAACAAGCGCGGCTGGTGGCACGTCTACCGCGATGTGATGCCGGACTGGTTCGCCGCGTATCTGAGCCTGGAACAGGCGGCGCTGCAGATCCGCGCGTACGAGCCGCAGTTCGTCCATGGCCTGCTGCAGACCGAGGACTACGCCCGCGCCCTGCTGGCCTCGGGCAATCCGCACGTCCCCGCCGGGGCCACCGAGCGCAGGATCGCCCTGCGCATGCGGCGCCAGGAGCTGCTGTCCCGCGAGTCCCCGCCCCGGCTGTGGGTGGTGATGGACGAGACCGTGCTGCGCCGGCCGGTCGGCGGCGCGGCCGTGATGCGCGCCCAGATCGACCATCTGATCGCGGTGAACGCGCTGCCGCATGTGACCCTGCAGATCATGCCGTTCAGCAACGGACCGCATCCGGCGATGCCGGCCGGCGCGTTCCACGTCTTCCGGTTCCGGGCCGCCGAGTTGCCTGACATCGTCTACCTGGGCGGGCTGATCGGCGCGGTCTACCTGGACAAGGCGGACGACGTGGTGGTGTACCGCGAGGCTCTGGACCGGGTGAGCGCCCAGTCGGCGCCCGCCCAGAAGACCGAGGCCCTGCTCAGTGAGATCCGCGAGGAGCTGTGACGGGCCCTGGACATGTGACCGACGTTTCGATGGGAGGGGCGGGCGTTGCGCGACAACGGATGGCCGGCCGAACGGATTGACACCGAGAGCGCACATTCGGCGCGGATCTACGACTACATCATCGGTGGCAAGGACTACTACCCCGCCGACAAGGAGGCGGGCGACGCCATGGCACGGGAGTGGCCCGCCCTGCCGATCCACATGCGGGCCAATCGCGACTTCATGAACCGGGCCGTGCGCTATCTGGCGGAGGAGGCGGGCATCCGGCAGTTCCTCGACATCGGGACCGGCATCCCCACCTCCCCCAACCTGCATGAGATAGCCCAGGCGGTCGCCCCGGACTCCCGGGTCGTGTACGTGGACAACGACCCGATCGTCCTCACCCTGTCCCAGGGCCTGCTCTCCAGCACGCCCGAGGGGAAGACCACCTACGTCGAGGCGGACATGCGCGACCCCGCCGCCATCTTGAGCGCGCCGGAGCTGCGCGACACCCTCGACCTCGGCAAGCCGGTCGCCCTGACGGTGATCGCCATCGTGCACTTCGTCCTCGACGAGGACGACGCCTACGGGATCGTCAACCGCCTTCTGGAACCGCTGCCTTCGGGCAGCTATCTGGCGATGTCCGTCGGCACCGCGGACTTCGCCCCGGAGGAGGTGGGCCGCGTCGCCCGCGAGTACGCGGCGCGCGACATGCCCATGCGGCTGCGCACCGAGGCCGAGGCCGCGCGGTTCTTCGACGGGCTCGAGCTGGTCGAGCCCGGGGTCGCCCAGGTGCACAAGTGGCATCCGGACGCCAAGAGCACCGAGGGCATCAAGGACGAGGACATCGCCATGTACGGGGCGGTCGCCCGCAAGCCGTAGCCGGGCCGTCGTGGAGTTCGGCCCTCGGCGTCGCTCAGTCCTCGGCGTCGTGGACGAGCAGCGCGATCTGGACGCGGTTGTTGAGGTCGAGCCGCGTCAGGATCCGTGACACGTGCGCTTTCACCGTCGGCAGCGCGAGATGCAGTTCGCGTGCGATCTCCGCGTTGGAGCGGCCGCGTCCGACCGCCCGGGCCACGTCCCGCTCCCGCTCGCCCAGGAGCGCCAGCCGGGCCCGCGCGGTGGCCGCCCGGGCCTCCTGCCCGCCGTCACCCGTCACCTGCTCGATGAGGCGGCGGGTGACGGCGGGTGAGAGCACCGGGTCCCCGGCGGCCACGGTCCGGATGGCCGTGACGATGTCCCGCGGCGGGGTGTCCTTGAGGAGGAACCCGGCCGCTCCGGCGCGCAGCGCCCGCAGCACATGGGCATCGGTGTGAAAGGTGGTCAGCACCAGGACCTCCGGGGCGCCGGGCCGGGCCCGCAGGGCCCGGGTGGCGGTGAGCCCGTCGACGCCCGGCATCCGGATGTCCATCAGCACCAGGTCGGGCCCGTACGACGCGACCAGCGCGGGCACCTCGGCCCCGTCGGCGGCCTCCGCCACGACCTCGATGTCCGGGGCGCCGCCCAGCATCAGGCGCAGCCCGGCCCGTACGATCGCGTCGTCGTCGACGAGCAGGACGCGGATCACCAGCACGCCCCTCCTCTCCTACCCCTGACCGGTGGCGGCCACGGCGTCCGCCGCGGGCCAGGGTAGCCAGGCGCGGACCCGGAAGCCGCCTCGGGCGGGCCCGGCGGTCAGCTCGCCGCCCGCCAGCCGGGCCCGTTCCGCCAGCCCGACCAGCCCCTGTCCGCCGCCCGGGCCACCGTGCGGGTCCGGGGCGGGCCCGGGCGGGGGCGTGTTGTGGACCTCGACCGTCAGCCGGTCCGCCGGGGTCCCGGCCACGCGTATCGTGACGGCCGCGCCGGGCGCGTGCTTGCGCGCGTTGGTCAGGCACTCCTGCACGATCCGGTACGCGGTGCGGGCCACCACCGGTGGCGGCGCCGGGCCGTCCGGCGGCCCGGTCAGCTCGATCCGGCCGCCCGCCGCGCGCGCCTCGGCCACCAGCCGCTCCAGGTCGGCCAGTTCGGGCTGGGGCCGCTCGCCCTCGGCACCGGCGCGCAGCACCCCGATGACCTCACGCAGGTCTCCCAGGGCCAGATGGGCGCTCTCCCGGATCACCGCGGCGGCCCGCGCGATCTCGGTCCGCGGCGCGCTCGTGTGGAACTCCAGCGCCCCGGCGTGGACGCTCAGCAGGGTCAGCCGGTGGCCGAGCGCGTCGTGCATCTCGCGGGCGATTTCCTCCCGCGCCTCCCGCCGGGCCTTCTCGGCGCGCAACTCCGCGTCGGCCTCGGCCAGTTCGGCGCGTTCCCGCAGCGAGGCGATGAGCTGTCGGCGGGACCGCCGGAACAGCCCCCAGCCGATGGCACCGGCGATGAGCGCGAAGTACGTCACGGCGGAGCCCGCCCGGTCCTCGGGCAGTTCCGGCAGCTGCCACAGGAACGCGGGGAGCGGCGCGAAGGCCAGCGCCGCCACCCAGGCCGTGGCCCGCCAGGGCCGGGTGGCGGCCACCGTGAACACCGCCACCATCGCGGGACCGGTCATGTAGTGCGACAGTTCGCTGCCCGCCAGCAGCAGCGCCACCGCCAGCCATACGGGCCACCTGCGCCGCAGCAGCACCGCCGCGCAGCCCAGCCCGCCGGCCACCTGTTCGGCGGCCCGCCACGCGGGGCCCATGTCCTCCGGGACCGGCACGGACGGCGAGCTGACGACGGCGAAGCAGGCGGCGAAGAGGAACAGCCCCAGGTCGGCGGCCCAGTCCCGGCGGGTGCGGTGGATACGGCGCATATCCCGGCAATGTACGCGGGCCCGGCCCGCGACCGGGCCCGCCGTGCGCCGACCGGATACTTAAGTACGACACCGGGGCGGCTCACGGCCGACTTCGGTCACCGCCCGGCCGACCTCGGCCCGATCCCGCGCCGCCGGGCGCCCGCCTACGGTCGGGCCATGACCTCCACTCCCCCGAAGCCGCCGCCGGCGGCCGTGACGGATCTGCTCTGCTTCGTCCTCGTCGTCGGCGGCGGCAGCGGCCTGCTGCACGAATGGCTCGGCTGGACGATCCACATCCTGGGCTTCCTGCGGTTCCTCGCCCCCGACGGCTACGAGATCTACGCGTACATCGTGATGATCGCCCTCGGGGTCCTGGTGGGCGCGGCCGGTGACGCGGTCTTCCGGCGCGGCCGAGGCTGATCCCCCGGGCTAGTTCAGCTGGCGCCGCACCAACTCATGCAGTTTTCCGCCTTGTTGGGCCATCAGCTCGGCTGGGGCGCCCTGTTCGACGACCCGGCCCTCCTCCATGACGAGCACACGGTCGGCGTCCATGACGGTCGACAGCCGGTGGGCGATCACCAGTCGGCTGGCGTTGAGACGACGGGTGCTGTCGATGACGATGCGCTGGGTCTCGTTGTCGAGGGCGCTGGTGGCCTCGTCGAAGAACAGGACGCGCGGCCGGCGGATGAGCGCCTGGGCGATCATCAGGCGCTGGCGCTGGCCGCCGGAGATGGCGCCGCTGCCGGAGATCATCGTGTGGAGCCCCATGGGCATCTGGCGGATGTCCTCGGCCAGGCCCGCGAGTTCGGCGGCCGCCATGGCCTCCTCCGGGGTGAACGGCTCGGCGCCGCGGATGCAGTCGAGCACGGTGCCGCCCAGCGGCTGCGCGTTCTGGAGCACGACCCCGCACTGGCGGCGCACCGCGGCCTGGTCGAGGGCCGCGAGGTCCTGGCCGTCGTAGAGCACACTGCCGGACACCGGCCGCTCGAAGCCGATGAGGAGCCGCAGCAGCGTGGACTTGCCGCAGCCGCTGGGGCCGACGACGGCCACGAACTCGCCCGGCCGGATCTCCAGGGACACATCGTCGAGGACCAGCGGGCCGTCGGTGCCGTACCGGAAGGTGAGGTTCCTGGCCTGGAGGGCGCCGGAGAGGGGGCCGGGCTGGGCGCTGCCGCCGCGCACCTCGGGCGGCTCGTCCAGGATCGGCTTGACCTCCTCGAACATGGGCAGCACGGCGACCACGGACACCAGGGAGTTGGTGAGCTGGGTGACGGACGTCAGCAGCATGGTGACGGAGGTGTTGAACGTCAGGAAGCCGCCCGCCGACATGCTGCCCCGGGCCGGACCGGCCAGCAGCAGGAACACGATGAGCGAGCACAGTGGAAGATAGACCGCGTCGAGGACCTGGGTGAGGTTCTTGATGCGCCCGGTGCGCTGGTGCAGGTCGCGGGAGCGGGCGAAGCCGCGGGCCCAGGCCGCGTAGGCGTAGTTCTCGGCCGCGGCGACCCGCAGCTTGGGCAGTCCGCGCAGGGTCTGGAACGCCTGGTTGTTGAGCTTGTTCTCGGTCTCCACCAGCCGCCGCTGCCAGCGCACCTGCCACAGGCCCATGGCGAGGAAGATGCCGCAGATGACCAGCAGCATGGCCAGCACGACGAGCGCGAGTCGCACGCTGAAGAACAGCAGCAGGGCGAAGTTCATCGCGCCGACGGTGCCCGCCTGGAGGACCACCGGGGCGGTGCCGGACAGCACCCGGCGCATGGTGCTGATGCCCATGGCGGCGCTGGCCAGTTCGCCGGTGGAGCGCTCGGCGAAGAACGTGGTGGGCAGCCGCAGCAGCCGGTCCCAGACGGCTGGCTGGAGCGTGCTCTCCAGCCGCCCCTCCAACCGCAGCAGGGTCAGGTTCTGGAGCAGCAGGAAGGACGCGGCGACGACACTGGAGACGATCAGTGCCAGGGCGATCTGGACGATGGGGTCCTTCTCGGCGCGGGGCACGAACGTACCGAGCACCTGGCCGGTGGCGACCGGCACCAGCGCGCCGAGCGCCACCGTCACCAGCCCGGCGGCGCACAGACCGCGCAGGTCCGGGGCGGAGCCCCGGGCGGTGAAGCGCAGCAGCCGCCACATCGTCATCGGCCGCTCGGGCAGCGGGCGGTAGAACATCACGGCGCGCGGCTCGAACTCCTCCGCGGTGCCGCGGCCGATGCGTATCCGCAGGCCCGAGGCCGGGTTGACGGCCTCGTACCGGCCGCGCCGCCACAGCAGCGCCACCGGCGCCCCGGACAGGGCGCGATAGCCCACCAGGGGGCCCGCGTCCTCGCGCCACCAGCGGCCCTCCAGCCGGACGGCCCGGGTGCGGACGCGCGCGTGGGCCGCGATGCGCTCCACCGGGTCCGTACGGTCGTCGGCGACGGGGCCCTTCTGCGGTTCGGCGAGGGTGATCCCGGCAGCGTCCGCCACGGCCCGGCAGACGGCGTACACGGCGTCGTCGGTGCTGTCGTCGGCGGCCCCGGCCGAGTTCCGGGGGCCTCCGATGGACGCGATCAGCGCCTCGTCGGCCCGTGAGCGGACGGCCTCACCGGCCCGGATCCCGGCGGCCGTGCGGTCCGCGTGGGCCCGCTCCAGGGTGTCGATCCAGCGGTCCACGGCGGTGCCCAGCCGGTACTGCTGGTTGACCATCCGCTGCCACAGCGCGCCGTCGATCAGCAGGTCACCGGCGGCCTGGGCGCTGTACTCGGCGCCGTAGCGCACGCTGCCGGGCGGCACCGGGAGCCACAGCAGGTCTTCGTCGGCCGCCTCCTCGCCGGGCGGCGCTCCCCCGTCCAGCGGGGCCTGGAACAGCACGCCGAGGCTGCGGCTGATGCCGAGTGCCACGGCGTGTTCCAGCGGCGTCGGCGCCACGTTGTCGTACGTGGTGTCGTACGCGGTGTCGTAAGTGGTGTCCTCGGGGGCGCCGTACGCGTCGTACCGCTCCGGCCGGTACAGCTCGCGCAGCGGGATGCGGCGCACCGCGCAGTCCTGCGAGGGCCGCCCCACCAGGGTGTGGCGCGGGCCCTCGACGGGGCCGGGCAGCGCGGCGCCCGTCTCCAGGCGGCCGAGGAAGTGCCACTGCCCCTCCTCGGCGGCGTCGACCGCGAAGAGGTCCAGGGCGCCTTCGACGACGAGCCAGAGCACCTGAGGGCCCTCCAGCGGGAGGCTGCGCAGTCCGGCGCCGTCGACGGGGGCGCCGAGGGCGCCCAGCGCTCGCACGACCGCGTCGCCGCCGTCGGCGTCCGTGGCCTCGGCCGCCGGCGGGTGTACGGACGCCATGTCAGTGCTCCTTCATCAGCTCGGCGTACGGGCCTCCGGCGACCGCGAGGTCCTCGTGCCGTCCGCGCTCCACGACCGTGCCGCGGTCCAGGACGAGGATCTCGTCGCTGTCCCGGACGGTGCTGAGCCGGTGGGCGATCACGACGCAGGCACAGCCGCGGCGGCGCAGGCTGTCCATGACGGTCTGCTCGGTCTGCGCGTCCAGGGCGCTGGTCACCTCGTCCAGGACCAGCACACTGGGGCGGCGGACCAGGGCCCGGGCGATCTCCAGCCGCTGCCGCTGTCCGCCCGAGAAGTTGCGGCCGTCCTGCTCGACCCGGCAGTGGATGCCGCCGGGGCGGCGGGCGATGACGTCGTCGTAGAGCGCGGCGTCCCGCAGGGCGGCCACCACCGCGTCGTCCGGGATCGACGGATCCCACAGCGCCACGTTGTCCCGCACCGTCCCCTCGAACAGGAAGACGTCCTGGTCGACGAAGGACACGGAGGCGGCGAGCCGGCCGCGGGGGATGTCCTCCAGCCGCTGCCCGTCGATGCGGATGGCCCCCTCCCACGGGCTGTAGAGGCCGGAGACCAGCCGGGACACGGTGGACTTGCCGCTCCCGGAGCCGCCGACCAGCGCCACCTGGCGGCCGGGGCCGACGGACAGCGAGAAGCCGCGCAGCAGCGGTTCGTCCAGCGGGTTGTAGCCGAAGGTGATGTTCTCCAGCGTCACATGGCCGGTGAGGCGGCGGGCGCCGTCGGCGTCCGGCTGCCCCTCGTCGCGGGTGTGGAGGGTGTCCGCGGGGAAGCGCTCCACGTCCTTGAGCCGGGCCACGTCCGCGGAGAAGTCCTGGATGCGCCCCGCCACGCCGTTCAGCCGGGTGATGGGCGCGGTGAAGCGAGTGACCAGCGCCTGGAAGGCCACCAGCAGCCCGATCGAGAGATGGCCCTCGACGGCCCGCAGCCCGCCGATCCACAGGATGAGCGCACTGTTGAGGGTGGCGAGGGTGGGCGCCACGACGGCAAGGGCCGCGCTCGGTACGCCGAGGCGCTGCTGTTCCTCCAGGGTGATGGCGTGCTGACCGGCCCAGCGGCGGAAGTAGCCGCTCTCGCCGCCGGTGGCCTTCATCGTCTCGATGAGCTGGAGCCCGGTGTACGCGGTGGTGGTCAGCCGCGCGGTGTCGGCGCGCAGCTTCTGGGTCCTGGTGGCGCGCAGCCGTATCACGACGCGCATCGCGAGCACGTTGAGCAGCGCGAGCCCGACTCCCACCATGGTGAGCTGGGGGTCGTAGGTCCACAGCAGCACGGCGTACAGGACCACCACGATCCCGTCGACCGCCGCCGCGGCCAGGTCGCGGGCGAGGGTTTCGGCGACGGTGTCGTTGGACCGCAGGCGCTGCACCAGGTCGGCGGGGCTGCGCTGGGCGAAGAACGTGACGGGCAGCCGCAGCAGATGGCGCAGGAACCGGGCGCTGCCGAGGGTGGAGGAGATGATGCGTCCGCGCAGCAGGTTCGCCTGCTGCACGCCGGTCAGCACCGCGGTCAGCACCACCGCCACGGCCATGGACGCGAACAGCGGTGGCAGCATCGAGGTCTGGCCGCCGACGATGAAGGTGTCGATGAAGGTGCGGCTGAGCGCGGGCACCGTGGCGCCCACGACCACCAGCAGCAGGCTGGCCAGCAGCGAGGCCAGCAGGGTGCCGCCGGTGCCGCGCAGCCGCGCGGGCAGCGCGTCCAGGACACCGGGGCGGCGTCCGCCGCGGCGGAAGTCGGCCTCGGGTTCGAAGACCAGGCAGACCCCGGTGAAGCTCGAGCCGAACTCCTCGGTGGTGACGAAGCGGCGCCCCTTGTCGGGGTCGTTGATGTGGACGCCGCGCTTGCCGAAGCGCCGTCCCATGCCGTCGTAGACGACGTAGTGGTTGAACTCC
The DNA here is from genome assembly GCF_042958345.1 of Streptomyces sp. NPDC007983. Taxonomy (NCBI): domain Bacteria; kingdom Bacillati; phylum Actinomycetota; class Actinomycetes; order Kitasatosporales; family Streptomycetaceae; genus Streptomyces; species Streptomyces sp. NPDC007983. The sequence goes on along the minus strand of NZ_JBIBJI010000008.1, from coordinate 296,505 downwards.
CAGAACAGGATCGCCGGGGCCTGGACCTCCGCCAGCGCCTCCGGTTCCATCTGCATGCCCTTGGCGCGCAGCCCGTAGCTGCGGGCGGCCTTCAGCAGGTTGCTGGCCCGGGACCCGTCGCGGGAGACGCCGCAGGCGATCCGCAGTTCCTCCAGCGGGACGTGGCGGCCGTAGTGGGCGAGCACCATGGCGAGCGACGCGGCGCCGCACTCCAGCGCCTCCATCTGGAGGACGGTGGGGGTGCGTACGGTCCGCCGCCCCGGCTTCTTCGGGCCGCTCCCCCGGCGCGGGGCGCGCCGTCGTCCACGGGCCGGTTCGGGGCGGCGGCGCCCGCTGGTCCCGGCGGGTGCGGGGCGGGGCGGCCCGCCGCTCTCGTTCGCCGGGTTCGCCGGGTTCGTCGTGGTCACGGGAGCAGCCAATCGACGGGGTGACGGGCGGCCAGGTGGATGGTGCCGTCGGTCAGGGTCATGGAGCCGAGGGCGAACGGCGGGCCTTTCGGCGAGGACCAGCGGTAGCCGGAGCGGGTGGCCGACGAGCGGTCGAGGCGTACCGCCACCGCGACCGGCGGGCCGTCCTTCGAGAACTCCTCGCCGAGCTGTGCGCTGCCGAGGAAGGCGCCGATCTGCTGGCGCGACTGGGCGGTCCGGCCGACCGCCTGCACCTGGCCGCGCAGTACGCCGTACGTCCGGGAGGGCGCCGACTGCACGCTGAGGTCGACGTCCGCGCCCGCGGGCACCGAGGCCGCCCGCTCCGCCGGGACGTACAGGGTCGCGGTCAGCGGGTCGCGGGAGTGGCGGACGCGCTCCACGGAGGCGACGTCCGCGCCGGTGTTCAGGACCGAACCGATCGATGCGGAGAGGGTGGTGAGGCGGCCCCCGGCGAGGGCGCGCACGACCGTGCTGCCGCCGTCGGGCTTACGGACCTTCACCAGCGGCGCGCCCGCGCGCACCGTGCCGCCCTCCTCGGCGAGCACGGCGGTGACCTGTCCCCTGACCGGGCTCTGCAGCACATAGCTGCCCTGGCCGTGGGTGAGGATACCGGAGGCGTTCAGGGTGTCCGCCACGCTGCCGGTCACGGCCCAGACGGCGGCCGCGGCCATGACGACGAGGGTGACCGTCAGCGCGAGCCAGCCCTGGGGGCGGGCGTAGCGGACCGGCAGGTCGATGTCGTCTGCCGACTGGAGCTTGGAAAGGGCCTGCTGGCGGAACTGCACGGGAGTCTTTCCTCAACCGGCCGGGGCGCGGGGGAACGGGTCGGGGGTGTGCGGTCCGGGAGCGGCGGGTGCCGGGGACCGCGCATGCCCCGGACCAGTCAGGCCCGGGGCATGGGGTGACGCGGTGGCCTCAGAGACCGGCGACCGTGCCGACGATGCCGGACGTGTTCAGGCCGGTCACGCCGTCGACGGTGCCGGTGACGGTGCCCACGGCGCCGGTGACCGGGCCGGTGACGGGACCGGTGACGGACTGCACGGTGCCCAGGGCGTCGCCCACAGCACCGAGACCGCCGGCCACGTTGTCCAGCTCAGCGTCGGAGATCTCCTGGGTCGCGACCTTGGGTGCGTTGTTCATTACTGCGTCTCCCTTGGATACGTATCTCTAAACGAGCTTCTACGGCCGGTGGTCGCCGCCACGCGTGCGGCTCCGCCACCGGCCACCGCGGCACGTTCCCACCCTGCTGGATGCCGGGCTCCGGGAACGTCTCGGCGCGGAAGGATGTAACCACGCGTGTCGGCCACCTTCGAATCGCGGCGCATCCGGAACTACGCATTCCGCCAACTTTCCGATCACATGGCGTGCACACGTGCCCACATGACCGGCACCGGCCAGGCACACGAACGTCACAACTGGCGCCGCACCGCCGCTCCGCCTCCGCGCGGAAACCGCGCATACCCGGGCGGAGCCGCCGCACCCCGGGGCCGCTCGGTGCCGACAGCATGCCGTACACACGACTTCTGTGGAATGGATGTGCCGATCACTTGAAGAACTGCCGACCTCCGGTCGCATTTCGCGGCGGACGGCGACTCGCTGACGGATCACGTGTGGCGGGCGGTCCTGCGGGTACCCGTCGGCAAACCTCCGTGCTCACGCACACGCCGAACCGTGGAGTCGCCGACCGAGGAGTCGCTGTGAAGATTGGCGTATCGACCTTCGTGACCGACCAGGGCATCGCGCCCGCGGCCCTGGGGCGCGCCCTCGACGAGCGGGGATTCGACTCGCTCTTCATCGCCGAGCACAGCCACATCCCGGTGGAACGCCGCTCGCCCTATCCGGGCGGTGGCGAACTGCCGGAGATCTACTACCGGACCCTCGATCCGTTCGTCACGCTGAGCGCCATCGCCTCGGTCACCACGCGGCTGCTGCTGGGGACCGGCGTCGCCCTGGTGGCGCAGCGGGACCCCATCATCACGGCGCAGGAGGTGGCCTCCCTCGACCTGGTCTCCGGCGGGCGGGCCGTGTTCGGCGTGGGCATCGGATGGAACCGCGAGGAGATGGAGAACCACGGGACCGACCCGTCCACCCGCGGCCGTCTGGTGGACGAGCGGCTGGCGGCGATCCGGGAGCTGTGGACGAAGGAGAAGGCGGAGTACCACGGCGAGTTCGTGGACTTCGACCCCGTCTACCAGTGGCCCAAGCCCGTACAGCGTCCGCATCCGCCGGTCTACGTGGGCGGCGGCGAGCGCGCGTTCCCCCGGATCGCCGCCCATGGGGACGCGTGGCTGGCCAACAGCGTGCCGCCCGAGAAGCTGGCCCCGCAGATCGAGCGGCTGCGGAAGGTCGCGGGCCGGGACGTGCCGGTGACGGTGTACGCGGTGCCGGACACCGCCGAGGCGCTGGAGGGGTACCAACGGCTCGGGGTGGACCGGGTGCTGCTGTACCTGCCGACGAAACCGGAGGGCGAAACGCTCGCCCACCTCGACACCATGGCCGCTCTCGCCGAACGGTTCCGCTGAGGCCCGGGCGGGTCAGGGATGCCCGGGGCGGCCACGTGCCGCGGTGTTCGCGGAGGTGGACACGGCGGCGAGGACGCCCAGCAGTACCAGGACGACCACGACGATGCCCAGGACGAGGGCGACGGACGCCGGAGTGGGGTGGTTCCACAGCACCAGGGCGAGCGCACCGCCGGTGATCACGACGCCGGTGGTCCAGGCACGGTACGTGTCCAGCCGGCGGCCGAAGCCACCGGTGCGGGCACCGGCGCGGGCCAGGGCCCGGCCGATGGCGCCGATGCCACGTGCCGCCCCGGAGCGTACGGCCCGGGCACCGCGCCCGGGCCCGTACAGATAGGCGGCGAGCGCGGTGATGACCGCCACCACGAGGAGGGTGCGGGTGCTCTCGCGCAGGAAGCGTACGAGCGTGTCGAAGATGTCTGCCGCCGCGTCGCGGGGCAGCGCCGAGGGCGGCACGGAGTCCAGGTAGACGCCGCGCAGCACGGCCAGCCCGACCAGCAGCGCGATCATCATCACCGCCGTGCCGATCCCGGCCGCCATCAGCATGGCCCGGTGCGCGGGTGAGGCCCATACGGCGAACGCGGCGAGGACGATCGTCACGACGGGCAGCCAGGGGCCGACGACGTCCAGCACACGCATCGCGGCCTGCGCCTTGTCGAGCTTGTCCGTCCGCAACAGGACGATCTGGCGGTCGATATGGGGGATCTTGGCGGCGTTGCCGTAGCCCGCCCGGACGAGGCGCTGCTTCACGTTGTCGACGACCGTGCCGATGTCCAGGACGATCGTGTCGCCCCGGGGCTGGACGGCGCTGTTGCCCTCGCCGGTGAGCACCTTGACCACGGCGGCGTGGGCGCGGCGGTTGGCGGCGTCCCACACCACCGGGAACCGCTCGCTGGTGATCACTTTGTGCACGGTGCGGTGGACGGCGTCGCCGAGGACGGTTTCCAGCGGTCCGGTGAGGACCCGGATGCCGTTCACGACGACGGGCGGGGCCCCTGACGTGTCCAGGTTGCGGGAAAGCCGGGCCGTGATGGCGGGTACGTCCACCTGATGGACCACGCGATGGGTGAGGCGATTGGTCACAGCGGTCTGGACGGAGGGCTCCCTGGCGATCGGGGCGACGGTCTCCACATACCGCTGGGCGTCGGTGACCTCCTCGTGCAGCCAGGTGGCGACGACTGCGAGCGGGGCGAGCAGGAGCGCCAGGACGAGCAGTACGCACGCGCCCGCGTGGCGCAGGCGCCGGTGGCGTACGGCCGCCGCCGCGCGCAGCCGGGCGTACTCCTGGCGCTCGCGCGCGCTCAGCGGCTGTGGCTCGGCGGCGCCGGAGGCATCGGACGGATCCATGAGATCCTCCCTCGCACGAGTTGCCGGGCCGGGACACAGCGCCCGATGGCGCCCCGTACGCCCACACGGCCCTCTCGTTCGCCCGAACCGGTGATTCCATCGTTACCCGCGTCCGCCACTGATCGCCACGCGGGGGCCTCACCGGGGTCCCGGAGGACGCCCGCCGCGTGGAGTTCCGCGGCAGCGCCGCCCGCCCCGGCTCGGACCGTACGACCGCGACGGCGAGCGGTGCCAGCTCGATGGCCCCGTCCGTCTTCGTCCCGGAGACCAGGTCGATCCCGTCCGCGGTGAGGGGGACGCGGGCGGTCTCGGTCCCGGAGTGGTTGAGGAGGAACAGGAACTCCGCGTCCTCGCCGACCCGTCGGGTGGCCTCCACGTGGGCCGGGGCCCGGTCGAGGAGCGGTGGGACGCCCGCGGCGGGCACTTTGATCAGCCAGGCGATGTGCCAGTCGCTCGCCCCGTCGATGCGGGCGGCCTCGAACATCTCGCGGTCGATCGCCTGGAGCGCCGCATAGACAATGATCATGTTGTAGCCGGTCCACTGCCAGGTCGAGACGTTCGCGATGGACCACAGGACGGTGCCCTGGGAGAGGAAGTCGACATGGGCGCCGATCCCGTCGAGGAGGTCCCCGGTGCCGCGCTCCTCGGGGTACGCGCTCACGGTGAGCCATGCCGAGGGTGACACGGGCTGGCTCGACACCCTGCTCGCCCGCCGTCCGAGCGGTGTCGTGCTCGTCCTCTCGCCCGTCCCGCCGGTCGTCACCGAACGGCTGGCGCGTGCCCGTATCCCGGTGGTCGTGCTCGACACCATCGGCGACGCGCCCTCCGGGATGAACGCCATCGGGGCGACCCAGTGGCGGGGCGGGGCGATGGCCGCCCGTCATCTCACCGAACTCGGCCACGAGCGGATCGCCCTGGTCTCCGGGCCCATGGAACTGACCTGCTGCCGGGCGCGCTTCGGCGGCTACCTTGCCGCGCTCCGGGACGCGGGGATCGGCCCGGACCGCGAGCTGATCCGGGCGGTGCCGTTCCAGACCGAGCCCGCCCGGCGCGCCGCCCACGCCCTCCTCGACCTGTGGCATCCGCCGACGGCCTTCGTCACCGGCAACGACCTCCAGGGGCTCGGCGTCATCGAGGCGTGTGCCGAACGCGGGCTGCGCGTCCCCGGGGACGTCTCGGTCGTCGGGTTCGACGACATCGACGCCGCCGGGTCCGCCGCGCCCGCGCTGACCACGGTGCGTCAGCCCTTCGAGGCCATGGCGGCCGAGACCATCCGGGTGCTCGGCGCCGTCACCGGTGAGCCGGACCGGGCCCCGATACGGCTCGACATGTCGGTCGACCTCGTCATCCGCAAGTCCACGGGCCCGGCCCGCCAGGGCTGACGCGCTCCCCCGGGCCCGCTACCGCGCCGGGGTGCCGCCGGGTCCGGAGCCGGACTTCACGACCGACGGCACCTTGGCGGCGGGGTCGAGGGTGTAGGCGTAGTACGCCTTGGGGTCGAAGGCCGTGCCGCCGCTCTCGTTGCGGCCGCTGGTGTTCACGAAGGTGTTGCCCCGCTGCACGATCGAGGCGGTGGCGTCCTTGATGACGGGGTTCTTCATCCCCTCGAAGTAGCTGTTCTCCAGCACCATCTTGGTGTTGCCGCGCGAGTAGTTGCCGTAGGAGGAGGCGATGTCCGTGCCAGGGAGGTCCTGCAGGTAGTTGTTGTACAGGTGCGCGTGCGCGATGTTGTCGGCGGACGGGTTGCGCTGCTCCGTGTCCCGGAACCAGTTGTGGTGGATGGTGACGTCGGCCGTGGTGTTCTCCGTCCAGCCGATGCCGAACGCCTTGTTGTGCGTCTCCAGCCGGTTCCAGGAGACCGTGAGATACGTGGTGTCCTTGCGGCTGTCGATCAGGCCGTCGGCCATGTGCTTCAGATCGTTGTGATCGATCCACACATGGTGGGCGCCGTCCATCTGGATGCCGTCGTAGTCGTGCTCCTTGTCGTTCCACGTGCCCATGTACGAGTCGCGGATCGTCAGATTGCGGATGATGACGTTGTGCACGCCCTGCCCGAGGAAGAAGCCGCCGCCGACGATCTCGCCCGAGGCCCCCTGGCCCACGATCGTCTTGTCCGAGGCGACCTTGATCTCCTTGCCCTTGGGGTCCATGGTGATCGCCCCGGCCACCACGATGACGTACGGCTCGGCGGCCGTCGCGTACTTCTCGAGGTCGGCCAGTGTCCGCACCGTCACGGTCTTGCCGTCGCGGCCTCCGTACGTGCCGTTCTGGCCGAGCGCGTTGACCGACGCGAACCCGTCGGCGACGCCGTCGGCCCAGGCCGAGGCCGCCACTTCGCTCCGTGCCGCGCCCGTCTCGGCGCCGTGCCCCTGCGGGGCGAGGCCGACCGTCAGGGCCAGGGCGAGGGGCACCCCCCAGACCGCCACGCCCGGTCCGCGCCCGCCGTTGTCTCGTATGCGCCGCCTCTGGGCCGCCATGACCACACCACTCCTCAGCTCGGTGGAACCGTCCATGCGACTGTCGCCGCCGAGCGGGCAATGGTTGCCGGTGGACCGTGGTGTGTTCACTACTCGGTGCGGCGAGGAGTCCCCGTCGCGGTCAGCGGCGACCTGTGCAGCGGCATCGTGCGCCAGCGCGCGGTGAAGGTCCGGTCGGCCCGCGAACAGGTCACCTCGAAGTGGTGCGGGGTCTCCAGGAAGGCGATGTCGGCCACGAACGTGTCCGGATCCGTCCAGCCGCCGCTCGCCGCCGTCGGGACCCGCCCGTCCGTACCGTCCTCGACCGTCCATCCCGGGGCGCCGAGCCGCACATCGAGCCGGGACGCGCCCTCCGCCAGGGAGACGGTCCACACACCGTCACCATCGGCGGCGACCGTCACCTCCGTCAGCCTGGGCTGGTCCGCGCAGGTACCGCCGGCCGGGGTGAAGGTGGTGGGCCCGCTCCCGGCGCCCGCCGGTGACGTGAACTTCTCGTCCCGAGCGGGGAGTTCGAGTCCGTCGAGCCGCCGCCGCAGGGCCGCGTCGTCGTCCTGGCGGTGGTCGAGGGGCGCGGGGCCGAACGCCGGGAGCAGATGCCGCCAGGCCCTGTCCAGCACCGCCTGCATGTTCTCGGTGTCCGTGGTCATCGCGACCACCGCGTCGTGTTCGGGCAGCACCAGGCAGAACTGGCCGTAGGCCCCGTCGCCCCGGTAGCCGTGGCGGGACCGCCAGAACTGGAACCCGTATCCCTGCTGCCAGTCGGACGCCGCACCTTCCGCGGTGCCGTCCGAGTTGCTGATCTGCGCCCGGGTCGCCTCGGCCACCCAGGCGGCGGGCAGCAGTCGGCGCCCCTCCCAGACCCCGTTGCCCAGGTACAGCAGGCCCAGCCGGGCGAGGGCGTCCGTGGTGGCGTACATGCCGCTGAAGCCGAGATCCCGGCCGGGCGGGCGCTGGATCCAGGCCGTCTCACCGATGCCCAGCGGATCGAACAGCCGTGGCCGCAGATAGTCGGTGAGCGACTGCCCGGTCACGCGCTGGACGATCGCGGCGAGGCTGTACGTGGCGGCGTTGTTGTAGGCGAAGACGGTACCGGGGTCGCGGTCGGGCGGGGTCAGCAGGAACCCGCGCACGGGCTCGGCCGGGTCGCGGGTGAACGCCTGCTCCCGGGCGTCGGTCAGATGCCCGCTGGACATGGCCGCGACGTGCCGGACGAGCATGGCCCGGCTGCGGGGATCGGTGATGTCGCCGTCGAACTCCGGGAAGTAGGAGATCACCGGGTCGTCGAGGCTCATCAGCCCCTCGGCCACCGCGAATCCGGCCGCCGTGGAGGTGAAGCTCTTGCTGATGGAGTAGAGCAGATGCGGCCGGTCCGCGGTGTACGGCGCCCACCAGCCGGAGGCGACCACATGTCCGTGGCGCACGATCATCAGGCTGTGCGGCTCGAGGCCGGGCGCCGACTCCAGCGCGTCGAGGAACGCGCCGACGCCCCGGGCGTCCACTCCCTTCGCGGCGGGTGCGCTCTCGGGCAGGGGGCGAGCACTCCGAGCACTCATCGCGTCTCGATCCTCCGTATACGGTGAGTCGTGCACGGCCGGTGGGCTTTCGATCATCGGCGAAAGGAGCAGCGCTGCGCCAGGGGTTTTCCGGGCAGCGGGTGCTCAGACCGGTGGGGCCGTGGGCGCCGCGTCGGCCGGTCCCGTCCTGAGGTGCGCGGCGCCCGAGCGCACCGCCCACGCGAACACGCCGAACGCGAGGGCGCCCACCGCGATCGTGTCGTACGGCGCCGGAAGGCGGCCGGAACCGCCGAAGGTGCCCAGCCACGACAGCAGGGTCAGCGCGGCCAGGTGGAAGACCAGCCAGGCGCCGTGCCGCAGCTCGCCGAGGGCGGGAAGCCCGTCGGTGCCACGCCGCTGGAGCAGGAACAGCGGCACCGCGGCCAGGACGAGGGGCAGGGCGAGCCGCAGGTCGTGCCAGCCGGACCAGAACACGAACTCGCTGGCCACGACGAAGCTGAGGGGCGCGATCCAGCGCACCCCCGGCACCTGCCCGTCCGCCCGGGACACTCCCCGCTCCCGGTCGTGTGCCCGGAACACCGCGACGGCCACCGCCGAGGCGGCGTAGATGAGCAGATACATGTCGCCCATCACGCTCACGATGTCCTGCCAGCCACCGAACGGCAGCATGAAGATGACGATGACCGCGAGGTTGAGCAGCAACGCCCGGCGTGCCGTGCCCGAGCGGGGGTCGATGCGCATGAAGAAGCGCGGCAGCAGGCCGTTCTTGGCCAGGGCGTAGGTGTGCCGGGCGTTGATCGCCACCCCGACGTAGGCGGAACCGCCCGGGGAGATCACGGCGTCCGCGTACAGCAGCGTGGCCAGCCAGTGCAGATTGAGGATGAGGGCGAGCTGGCCGAACGGCGACTCGAAGTTGACCCCCTGCCAGCCGTTGGCCAGCGCGGAGTCCGGCACCGTGTACAGGAAGGCCAGCTGGAGCCCGAGGTAGACCAGCACGGCGAGGCCGATGCCGGTGAGCACCGCGGCCGGTACGGTACGCCGCGGATTGCGGGCCTCGCCGGAGAAGTCCAGCGGGGCCTGGAACCCGTTGACGGAGTACACGATGCCGCCGCCGGCGAGGGCGGTCAGGCAGGCCACGTAACCGTACGGGGCGAAGCCGCCGTGTTCGGTGAGGCGCCCGGAGTGGGTGCCCGACAGGAACAGCGCGGCGACGGTGACGAGGGGGACGACGACCTTGAACACCGACACCAGGTTGTTGAGCCGGGCGAATATCCGCACGGCGAACCAGTTGAGCGCGGTGAGGACGACGCTCAGCCCGACGGCCACGCCGAGACCCGGCAGGGTGAGCCTGCCGCCGTCGTAGAGCCACGGCAGATAGTGCGCGGCGTACTGCATGATCGCGCTGATCTCCGCGGCCGTACCGCCGACGGACAGCACGACCGACCAGCCGACCATCGTGCCGACCAGCCGCCCGCTGGCGTACAGCGGCCACCGCACGGTGCCTCCGCCCTCCGGTCGGGTGGCGCCCAGCTCCACCATGACCAGGGCGATCAGGGCGCACAGCACCCCCGCCGCGATCCAGGACAGCAGCGCGGCGGGCCCGGCCGTCTGGGCGGCGTACAGGGCCGCGAACAGCCAGCCGGATCCCAGGATGTTGGAGAACCCGATCGCGGTCAGGCCCCAGAAACCGAGGTCCTTGTGGAGTCTGCGTTCCTCGGCGAGCACCGCCGGGGCGGCGATGGACTCCACCGACTGGTTCTGCGGCACGTGGCACGTCTCCTCGGGTGGTGCGGAATTCAACAGGAGCCAGGGTGCCACGCCTGCCGCCGTGCCTGGTCGCCGGATGCCGTGTGACGTGCGGATACGGCCGCGAGCGGCCGTGCCTCACCGAGCCGCGCCGCGCCGGGCCCTGAGCGGGACGTAGACGATGAGCGCCACGAGGAAGGCGGCGTAGTAGGCGAGGTCGGCGCCGTGCAGCGCGGCGGCCACCGGGCCCGTGTACAGGCTGGTGTCCATGAACGGCACCGCGGCGGCGAAGGCGGCGCCGAACGCCAGGAGCGCGGGCCACCACGGCTGCGGGCGGGCGCTCTCGGCGGCCAGGTCGACCGGCGCACCGCCCCGGGCCCGGGCGCGGGCGAACCAGTCGACGGCCACGACGGCGACGAAGCCGGGGATCCAGTAGCCGACGAACAGCAGCACGTTCTGGAAGCGGGCGGTGGTGTCGGCGGCGTGCATCCACAGCACCAGAGGGAAGCCGAGCGCGGCGGCGAGGGCCGCGGCCAGCGGCCGGGGGATGCGGACACCGGCGGTCTGCAGGGCCAGGGAGCCGCTGTAGTCGTTCATGGCGTTGCTGCACAGCGCGGCGAGCGCCACGGCCAGCAGTCCGAACGCGCCGAGCGCCCCTCCGCCCAGGGCCGCGTCGACGCCGCGGGCGGTCTGGTCGGTGAAGACGGAGGCCCCCCACAGCCCGAGCGCCTGCACGGCCACGAAGGACACGGTGACGCCGAGCAGGGTGCACCAGAACATGCGGGGCAGGGAGGTGGCGCGAGGCAGATAGCGGCTGAAGTCGCTGGCGTACGGCGCCCACGACAGCGCCAGGCTCAGGGCGATCGTGCTGGTCAGGACGAACGCGCCGACGCGGTCGGCGCCGTGGGCCGACCCGGTGGCGGCGGGGTGGACGCCGTCGAGCAGCCGGATGGCCAGGGTGGCGAAGGCGGCGGCGAGGACGAAGGTCATCAGCTTCTGCATCCGGTGGATGGCCTCGTAGCCCAGCACCCCGAGCGCCCCCTGGGCGGCCATCATGAGCAGCACCCCCAGCCAGAACGGCAGCCCGCACAGCCGGGCCAGCGCGTCACCGCCGAACAGGCCGATGAGCGCGTCCCAGGCGACCGAGGACAGCCACTGCAGGACGCCGGGCACCGCCACGCCCCGGCCGAACGCCAACCGCGCCAGGGGCAGCTGCCCGGCCCCGGTCCGGCTGCCCCACGTGCCCAGATACGCGGTGGGTACGGCGCCGATGAGGGTGCCCAGGACGACGGCGGCCAGCGCGGTGGCGAAGTCCAGGCCGAGAGAGATGCCGACGGTGCCGGTGAACACGCCGGTCATGGTCAGGTTCGGGGCGAACCACACGGTGAACAGGCGCCCCGGCCCGCCGTAGCGGTGGCTTTCCGGCACCGGCGCGATCCCGCGCGCCTCGACGCGCAGATCCCCGGGCGCGGTGGGCATCCGCCCGTCGAAGACGGATTCCGCGCCGGTGAACGCCGGATCGGTGGCAGCATGCGGCCGTGGCATCGATGACATCCCTCCGCCAGTATTAACTGGTTCAGGTTCGACGGGTGTGATCTCAGCCCCCGCGTGGGGGCACCCCGTGTCCGGTGGAGCGCCCTTAAGGCTAACCCCTCGCCCCGTGGTCCCGGCCCCGGGGGCGATCCAGGGGCCGGGCCGCGGCCGGGAGCGTGTCGAAGAACAGCGCCCCGGCCAGCAGCGCGGCGCTTCCCCGGGGCGCGACGCCCGTCTCGCGCAGCTCGGCGTCGAAGGCGGCGAGGGCGGCGGCGCCCGGGGCCGTCGCGGTGCCGCCCGCCTCCAGCACACCGCGCGCCCCGTCCTGCACCCTCCGGAGGGCGGGCGGCCCCGCCTGGTACAGCGGGCCGGTGTCCTGGAGGGTGCTCATCACGGTGAGCAGCGCGTCGAGGCGGGCCTGGGTCTCGGTGGCGCCCGCTGCGCGCGCCGCCGACAGGGCGTCCAGGGCGCGGCGTACGTGCGGGAAGGCGGCCCGCGCCTCGCCGCGCGCGCCCGCCGCCCCGTAGGTGGCGGAGACCTGCGACCCCGCCGAGGGCCTGCGCGGGGCGCCACGGTCGGCGTGGGTCGCGAGCTGCCGGGCGGTGGCGGTCAGCTCCCGGGGGGCTGCGCCGGGCTGCAGGGCGGCGGCCGCGACCAGCAGCCCCAGCACCCACAGCGCCCCGTGGTGCGGACGGCCGGTGGCCGGGCCGCCGCCGGCCCGCGCCATGGTCCACTCGGCGCAGCGGCCGATGGCGCCCAGCTCCTCGCGGAGCGCCCGGGTCGGCTCGCCGGGGCGGCGGGCGGCGGCGGCCATGGCCGTGAACCCGGGGGCCAGCGCCTTGGCCGACCAGCGCAGCGCGAGCAGATCGGTGCCGGTGGCGCGGGCCTGGAGGTCGCGGGTGTCCGCGAGGCCCGGTTTGGGGGTCAGCTCCGCCTGGGAGATCAGGGCTCGTACGGCGGTCCGCGCCAGTGCCTCGTCCATGGAACGCGTCGTGGGCATGCCCGGAGGGTAGGGGGCGAACCTTTCCCGGGCCTGGGCCCTTCCTGTGATTCCGCTGTGTGCGGGCCCGTCAGTGCGATTCCCTGGCCACGAAGGATCCGCGGGTGCCCGCGAGGAAGTCCAGTCCGGCGCCGCGGTCGGCCTGTTCGACGTGGTCGCGGTAGATCTGCTCCCATCCGCCGGTGGCCGGTGGCGCGGCGGCGGTCACGGGCTGCCGTGCGGCGAGTTCCTCGTCCGGTACGTCCAGCCGCAAGAGCCGCCGCTCGACGTCCAGTTCGACCCAGTCGCCGGTCCGCACCAGGCCCAGCGGGCCGCCCGCCGCCGATTCGGGCGCGATGTGCAGGACGACGGTGCCGAAGGCGGTTCCGCTCATGCGGGCGTCGCTGATCCGCACCATGTCCCGCACTCCGGCGCGCAGCACCGCGGGCGGCAGTGGCATGTTGCCCACCTCGGGCATGCCGGGGTAGCCGCGCGGTCCGCAGCCGCGCAGGACCAGCACATCGGACGCGTCGACCTCCAGGTCCGGGTCGTCGATGCGGGTACGGAAGTCCTCGATCCCGTCGAACACCACGGCGCGGCCCCGGTGGCGCAGCAGCTCCGGGGTCGCGGCGGCCGGCTTGATGACGGCTCCGTCGGGGCAGAGGTTGCCGCGGAGCACGGCGAGCCCGGCGTGGTGGGCGATCGGCTCCTCAGCGGTGCGGATGACGGTGAGGTCGGCGCTGGGCAGACCGGACAGCTGCTCGGTGAGGGGGCCGCCGGTGATGGTGACGGCCGGTTCCAGGTGGTCCCTGATCTGGCCGAGGACGGCGTCCAGGCCACCGGCGCGGTGGAAGTCCTCCATGAGGTGGGAGCCTGCGGGCTGCACATCGGCGAGCAGGGGGATGCCGCGGCCCGCGCGGTCGATGTCGTCCAGGCCGAAGTCCGCCCCGACCCGGCGGGCGAGGGCCAGCAGGTGGACGACCGCGTTGGTGGAGCCGCCGATGGCGGCCACCGCGCGCACCGCGTTGCGCAGCGCCTCCGCGGTCAGGACCGCGCTGGGCCGCAGGTCCTCGCGGACCATGTCGACGATGCGGTTGCCCGCCGCGTGGGACAGCTCCAGCAGCCGGCTGTCGGGGGCGGGGAGTCCCGCGTTGCCGGGCAGGGTCATGCCCAGCGCCTCGGCGGCACAGGCCATGGTGGACGCCGTGCCCATGGTGTTGCAGTGTCCCCGGCTGCGGATCATCGCCGACTCGGCCCGGCGCAGCTCGGAGCGCTCCATCCGGCCCGCCCGCACCTCCTCGCTCAGCTCCCACACCCCGGTACCGCAGCCCAGCGGGCGCCCCTGCCACGAGCCGTTCAGCATGGGGCCGCCGGTGACCATCAGGGTGGGCAGGTCGACCGACGCGGCGCCCAGGAGCAGCGACGGTACGGTCTTGTCGCAGCCGCCGAGCAGGATCACACCGTCGACGGGGTTGGCCCGGATGAGTTCCTCGGTCACCATCGCGGCCAGGTCGCGGAAGAACATCGCGGTCGGGCGCAGCAGGGTCTCCCCCAGCGACGGCACCGGAAGCTCCAGCGGCACCCCGCCGGACTCCCACACCCCCCGTTTCACATGGTCGGCGATCTCCCGGAAGTGGCTGTTGCAGGGCGTGAGTTCGGACCAGGTATTGCAGATGACGATCTGTGGGCGTCCGTCGAAGGCGTGGTCGGGGAGGCCGCGCCGCATCCAGGCGCGGTGGATGAACGCGTCGCGGGACTCGCCCTCGTACCACTGCCGCGACCGCTGCGTGCCACTCATACGAGCCTTCCGATCTGTCGACGATCCGTGCGGGGGAACGCTGCCCACAAACGCGCCGTTCAGGCCCCGGGGTGCCGGTCAGGCCCGGCGGTGGGCGTCCTCCAGGTAGTGCAGCACGGCGGCCACGCGCCGGTCGGTGCGGTCGGTGGGGGCCAGTTGGAGCTTGGCGAAGATGCTGCGGATGTGCTTGTGGACGGCGCCCTCGGTGACGACGAGCCGCTCGGCGATGGCGGTGTTGCCGAGCCCTTCGGCCATCAGCGCCAGGACGTCGCGTTCGCGCGGGCTGAGCCGGTCCAGCCGGGTGTCGGGCCGGGTGCGGGCGAAGAGCTGCGCGACGACCTCGGGGTCGATGGCGGTGCCGCCGTCGGCCACCCGGTGCAGCGCGGTCAGGAATTCCTCGACCCGGCCGACCCGTTCCTTGAGCAGATAGCCGAGCCGGGCGCTGCCGTCGGCGAGCAGGTCGGTGGCGAAGGCCTGCTCGACGTAGGCGGACAGCACGAGGACGGCCAGGTCCGGGCGGCGGCGCCGGGCCTCCACGGCCGCTGCGATCCCCTCGTCGGTGTGGGTCGGGGGCATCCGGACGTCGACGATGGCGACGTCCGGTGTGTGGGCCGCGACGGCGTCCAGGAAGTCGCCGGGGGTGCCGGTGGTGGCCACGACGTCGAGCGATTCGGCGCGCAGCAGCAGCGCGAGCCCTTCGCGCAGCAGCGGATCGTCCTCGGCGATCACAATCCGCATGGCAGGCTTACCTCCAGGGTGGTGGGCCCACCGGGTGGGCTGGTCAGGGCGAGTGTCCCGTCGTGTGCTCCGACGCGGCGGCGGATGCCGACGAGCCCGGATCCGCCGTGTTCGTCCGCTCCCCCGCGGCCGTCGTCGGTGACGCGCAGACGCAGTCGGCCGTCGTGGCGGCGGACGGTGACGGTGACGTTCCGGGCGTGGCTGTGCCGGGCCACGTTGGTCAGCGCCTCGGCCACCACGAAATAGGCGGTGGCCTCGACGGACGCGGCACACCGGCCGGGTACGCCGGCGTCGATCCGGCAGGGCACCGGGGAGTCGGCGGCCAGGCCGGTGAGCGCGTCGGTCAGGCTCCGGTCGGCCAGCACGGGCGGCAGGATGCCGCGGACGACGCCGCGGAGTTCGGCGAGCGCCTGCTCGGCGGCGCTCTGGGCCTGTTCGAGGATGGCGTCGGCGCGCGACGGGTCGCGGGCCACGGCGCGGCGGGCCGCGCCGAGCAGGACGGTGACGGCGACCATGCGGTTCTGCGTCCCGTCGTGCAGCGACCGCTCGATCCGCCGCAGCTCGGTGGCGTGGGCGTCCAGCGCGGCGGCCCGGGTCGCGGTGAGCTGGGCGACGCGCAGGGCGAGGTCGGTACCCGAGGCGGGGGTGAGCAGCCTCCGCCCGGGCCATGCCTGGAGCCACGCCAGGCTCGGTGCCACGCCCACGGCGACGGCCATCCAGCCCAGACCCAGCAGGCAGACCCCGAAGGCGCCGGGCCAGTCCGCCACGGTCCACAGCGGCAGGGGGGACGGGGTGGCCGCCTCCGGTGGCACCAGCCGCCACCACACCGGGAACGCGGCGTCGGTCGCCGCGCTGAGCGGCAGCGTCAGACCGGTCAGCGCGAGGAACAACCCGAGGGTGGCGTGGCAGACCACCCAGCGCAGCTCCCGCCGGGTGGCGGGATCCGCGACGGCGGCCCGCAGCCGGAGGGGCGCCGGGTCCGGGCCGATGATCTCCGGGCCCCAGCGGGACAGCCGGGCGCGCTCCCGGTCGGCGACGGCCCGCACCCCGCGCAGGGCGGTGGGCACCAGCAGCAGCCCCACCCCGACGAGGCACGCGAGCGCGGTGGCGATCAGCCACACCAGCATGACCAGGGCCAGGATCGCCGTGCCGAGCCCGCCGACGAGGTGTTCGAAGGCGTCCAGGGCGGTCCGGGCGCGGGCGAACACGTCCCATGGCCGGGTGGGTCCCGGGGGCGCCGAAGTGGCGTCGCGCGTGTCCATCCCCACCTCCTGGACCGCGACAATAGGGCACCGCGTGAGACGCCGTCACCTCGCCCCGGAGCGGGGTACAGCCTGCTGTACCCCGGGTCTCCCGCTGGCCGGATCGCCGGTGGCGGCGCCGCTTCGTAGCGTCGGTGTGCACCCAACCCACCGACATACGAGGAGCTTTACGTGACGGATGATCCCTACCGCGGTTTCGCGGCCCCGCAGGCACCGCGGCCCGAGCGGTCCGGCGACGGCGACGGGACCGGGTTGGTCCGTCCCGTGCTGTGGCTGCTGCTGGTGGTGTTCGCCGTCGCCAACATGGTGACGTCGTCCGTCGGGGGCCTGAACGTGTTCGTCGGCATCGGCTTCGGCCTGGCCACCCTGGCGTGCGGCATCGCGCTCGTCGTCCACCACCGCAGGCAGCGGCGGTCATGAGGCTCTTCCGCCCCCAGGACCACCAGACCCTGACCGCCCGCCGCACCCTGGCGGTGGAGCTGGACGGTGTCAGCAAGACGTATCCCGGCGGCGTCCGCGCCCTGGACGAGGTGTCGCTGGCCGTGGAGCGCGGCACGTTCCTCGCCGTGATGGGGCCGTCCGGCTCCGGCAAGAGCACCCTGATGCACTGCGCCGCCGGTCTGGACTCGCCGACCGGCGGACGCGCCTTCATCGACGGTACGGAGATCGGCGGGCTGGACGAGGCCCGCCGCACCGAGCTGCGCCGGCGCTCCGTGGGCTTCGTCTTCCAGTCCTACAACCTGGTGCCGTCGCTCACCGTCGAGGACAACATTCTGCTGCCGCTGCGGCTGGCCGGTGAGAAACCCGACCGGGCGTGGGTGAGCGGACTGATCGAGCGGGTCGGGATGGCGGGGCGGCTCGCACACCGCCCGGCCGAGCTGTCCGGCGGGCAGCAGCAACGCGCCGCGATCGCACGGGCGCTGGTGTCCCGGCCCGCGGTGGTGTTCGCCGACGAGCCGACGGGCGCACTGGATCTGCGGACCGCCCGTGAGGTGCTGGGGCTGCTGCGCGATCTGGTGGACGGCCTCGGCCAGACGGTGGTGATGGTCACCCACGACCCGGCCGCCGCCGCGCGGGCGGACCTCGCGATGGTCATGGCCGACGGGCGGGTCGTGGAGACGCTGAAGGCGCCCACCGCCGCCGAGTTGGCCCAATGCGTGACCACGCTGGAAACGGAGTGACGATGCTGTACCTCGCGTGGCACATGATGCGCCGCAGGATCGCCGCGCTGCTGGCCGTCACGTGCGCGACACTGGGCGGCGCGGCGATGGTCACCGGTATCGGTGTGCTGGCCGAGTCGGGGTGGCGTTCGCACGCGCCGGTCGACCGGCTGGCCGCTGCCGATGTCGTCGTGTCCGGCCGCCAGACCTTCCACCCGGAGGGCGATCTGCCGATCGCGCTGCCGGAACGGGCCAGGGTGCCGGGCGGTCTCGTCGGCCGGGTGGCGAAGCTGCCCGGCGTGGCCGGGGCGGTGGGCGACCGGAGCTTCCCCGCCGCGGTCGTCACCCGGGGCGGCGAGGCCGTACCGGCGGACGATCCGGGGGCCACCGGACACGGATGGTCCTCGACCGCCCTGCTGGGGCGCCCCCGTATCAGCGGTACGCCCCCGGCCGGTCCGCACGACGTGGCCCTGGACCGCCGCACCGCCGAGGCCGCGGACGTCGCGCCCGGCGACCGCGTCACGGTGGCCGCCGTCGGGCGCCCGGCCCGCTACCGGGTCTCGGCCGTGGTGGACGCCTCGGCAAGCGGTCTGTGGTTCGCCGACGCCACGGCGGCGCGGCTGACCGGCCACGGCTCGGGCTCCGACTCGGGCTCCGACTCGGGCTCCGACTCGCGATCCGGCTCCGGCTCCGTCGATCTGATCGCGGTACGTGCCGAACCGGGCGCCGGTGACTCGGTCGCCACCGAGGTCCGCCGCGCGCTGCGGGGCAGTGAGCTGACCGTGTCCACCGGGGCGGACCGCGGTGACGCCGAGGCGCCCGGCACGGCCGCCGCCCGCTCCCTGCTGCCCACCCTCGCGGGGTCGCTGGCCGGGATCACCCTGCTGGTCGTCGGGTTCATCGTGGGCGGCGCGCTGTCGGTGTCGATCGCGGCCCAGCGCCGGGAACTCGCCCTGATGCGCGCCGTCGGCGCGACACCGAAGCAGATCCGCCGCCTCGCCGGGGCCCAGGCCGCCATCATCGCGGTCACCGCGGCCGTGCCCGGTGCCGCCCTCGGCTATCCGCTGGCCGAGCGGTTCCGGCGACTGCTGGTCTCCAACGGGATGCTCCCGGACGTGCTGCCGCTTACCTTCAGCCCGCTTCCGGCGATCGCGGCCGTGCTGCTGCTGGTCGCCGTCGTATGGGTGGCGGCCCGGGGCGCCGCGTGGCGTACCTCGCGCCGGCCGGCCACCGAGGCCGTCGCCGAGTCGCGCAGCGAACCCCGCACCCCCTCGAAGGCGCGTGCCCACGCCGGTCTGGCGCTGATCGTCGCCGGCACCGGGGCGTCGGTCACTCCCCTGCTGGTCCGTTCGCAGGCCGGGGCGGCGGCCACCGCCATGGCCGGCCTCCTCGCGGCGATCGGGCTCGCCCTGGCCGGTCCCGCCCTGGTCGGCGGCGTGGGCCGGCTGCTGGCGCGGAAGCTTTCGGCGAGGGCCTCGGCGCCGACCTGGCTGGCCGTGGCCAACAGCCATGGATACGCGCTGCGCTCCGCGGCGGCCATCAGCACCCTCGCGATGGCCGTGGTGTTCACGCTCACCTACACCCTGACCCAGACCACGGTGAGGGCGGCCACCTCCGGTGACCTCCGCGACGCCACCCGGGCGCAACTCGGGGTGAGCGCACCCGCGCTCGGGGGCGTGCCCGCCGATGTACTCCCCGCGCTGCGGGACACTCCCGGCGTACGGGCGGCGGCCCCGGTCACCTCGACCACCGCCGTGTGGACGTACCGGCTGCTGGGGGAACCCGAGGTCGAGAGCAGTTCCGCGCTGGTGCTGACCCCGGAGGCCTCGGGCGTCCTCGACCTGGACGTGCGCGACGGCAGCCTGGCGGGGCTCACCGGCGCCACCGTCGCCGTCTCCACCGATGTCGCCGGGTCACGCGACGCACACGTGGGCAGCCGGGTGGACCTGGTGCTCGGCGACGGCGCCCGGGTCACCGCCCGGGTGGTGGCCACGTACGCGCGCGGGCTCGGATTCGGTCCCGTGGTGCTCTCCGGGGACCTGGCCGCCGGGCACACCACGGCGGGCCTCGACCAGAGCGTTCTGATCCGTACGGACGGCACCGAGGAGGCCCGCCACCAGGTGGCCGCGCTGGTCGCGTCCCGGCCGGGCCTGGCCCTGGACGACGACCGTTCCGGGCCGGGACTCGGAGGCGTGGGCGGCACCGCGCCGGAGCTGTGGATCAACATCGCGGTGCTCGCCGTGCTGCTCGGCTATCTGCTGCTGGGGATCGCCAACAAGCTGATCGCCACCACCACCCAGCGGCGCACCGAACTCGCCGCGCTCCGGCTGATCGGCGCCACGCCGCATCAGATCCGGGCCATGATGCGGCGCGAGGCGGCGCTGATCTCCGGTCTGGCGCTCATCACCGGGCTGGCGCTGTCCGTCGTCCCCCTGGTGCTGCTGTCCGCCGGTTTCCTGCACCGCCCGTGGCCCGCGGGTCCGGCGTGGCCGGCGCCGGTCGTCGCGGTCGTGGTGGCGGGCATCGCGTTCCTCACCATCGAGCTGCCCACCCGTCAGGCGCTGCGCGTCCCGCCCGCGCAGGCGCTCGCCCGCACCTGACGGGCCCACTAGTCCGGGTCGCCCTGGCAGATCCCGTTCTCCCAGGCCCAGGCCGCGATTTCGACACGGTTGCGGGCGGCGAGCTTGCGCTGCACATTGCCGAGGTGGGTCTTGACGGTCGAGAGGGTGACGTAGAGGTCGGCGGCCACTTCCTCGTTGGTGCGGCCACGGGCCACCCGGCGTACGACGTCCAGTTCGCGCTGGGTCAGCAGCTCGTTCAGCGCGTCCGGCCCGCCCCCTGGGGTGCGGTCAGGCCGGGTCTCGGAGGGGGCGGGGCCCCGGCGGTGGGGGGCCATCTGCGCGAGGAGACGGACGGTCACCGAAGGGGAGATCAGCGAGTTGCCCGCCGCCGCGGCCCGCACCGCCTCGGTGAGCAGCCCGGGGGCGCCGTCCTTGAGGAGAAAGCCGCACGCGCCGTTGCGCAGCGCGCGGTAGACGTATTCGTCGAGGTCGAAGGTGGTGGCGATGAGGATGTTCAGCGGGTCGGGGACGCCGGGTCCGGCGAGCAGCCGGGTGGCCTCCAGACCGTCCAGCCGGGGCATGCGGATGTCCAGCAGGCAGACGTCCGGGCGCAGGTCACGGGCCTGCTCGACCGCCTCGGCGCCGTCCGCCGCCTGGGCGACCACCCGCATGTCCGGCTGGGAGTCGATGATCATACAGAACGCGGCGCGGACCATCTCCTGGTCGTCGGCGAGGAGCACCCGGATCGTCATACCGGACATGATCGCAGGCGCCCCGGCCGTCAACCGTGCAGGGCTCAGGGGGCGTCCAGCGGCAGCACGGCCAGGACGTGCCAGCCGCCGCCGTCTCCCGGTCCCGCGGTGAGACGGCCACCGGCCCGCTCGATCCGCTCGGTCAGGCCGACCAGTCCGTAGCCGCCCCCGTTCCACGTGCCGCCCGTCCCCGCGCCGACCGCCTCCGCGCGGGCGGCCGGTGCGCCACCGCGGCCGTCGTCGGCCACCGACACCTCCAACTCCTCCGGCATGCCGGGGCGCAGCGTGACCCGCACCCGGACGCGGCCCGCCCCGGCGGCGTGTTTGCGAACGTTGGTCAGGGACTCCTGCACCACGCGGTGGACCGCGGTGGTGATCTCGGGCGGCAGCGGACGGTCGGCGAGCCGCGCGTCGAGGGTCAGTTCGGCGGAGGGGCCCACCGAGGAGAACTCCCGGGTGAGGTCGCGCAGTCCGGCCAGGCCGCCGGCGGGGCTGGTGGCGGCGGGTGCGGAGGGGTCCCGCAGGCTGGAGACCATGGCGCGCATCGACCCGAGCGCCTGCGATCCGGCCCGTTCGATGTGGGCGAGCATCTGGTCCAGGGCCTCCGGGGACTGGGTGTGACCGGCCGCCGCGGTGAAGCGCGCGGCCTTGGTCTGGGCGACGATCGCGGTGACGTGGTGCGCCACGAAGTCGTGCAACTCCCGTGCGTGTTCGAGTCGTTGGGCCTGGAGGATGGCCTCGCGCCGCCGGGCCCGGAGCGCGTCGTACAGGCGCAGGCACAGCCCCAGCACCGCCATGAACGGCACGAGACCGGCCGCGATGAGGACGATCACGCCGTTGATGTTCTCGCCCCGTTCGGCGATCCGCAGCGGAAGAACGACGGCGGCGAGGGCCGGGGCCGCGGGAAGCAGAATGGCCATCAGCGGGGAACAGCGCCGCACGACGCGGGTGACGAGCCACAGCAGGACGCACAGCTCGATCAGCCCCGGGGTGTTCTCGGGCCGCCGGGACATCCCGGCTTCCACCAGGGTCAGCGCGCCCGAGACGACCGTGGCGAGCACGGTGCACCGGACCATGAGGCGCTGCGGCACCCCCAGGGCGGCCAGGCACAGCGTCCCGGACATCGTCGCCGCCAACGCCACCGCGAGATAGGGGGCGTTCAGCCCCTCCAGGGCCATGAGGGCGACCGACACGGCACCGACCAGGCACAGCTGGACTTGCCGGAGACGGGAAAGGGCCCGGAACTCGGTGATCATGGCACGTCACGTTACGGCCGCGCCTCCCGCGCCACATCAGCCTTTCGGCCGAGGGAGAGGCGCGGCCCGGCTCGGTCATCCGGTGGATCCGGCGGCCCGTGTCCCCTCGGAAGGATCGGACCCGCTCGCACCACTGGACACCACGCTCTCCTCGAAGGCCGCCGATGCTCCGCACCGCACTGCGCACCCTCCGCTCCCACCGGCTCCGCTTCGCGATGCCCGCCCTCGCCGTCCTGCTCGGGGTGGCGTTCGTGACCGGTTCGCTGCTCTACGGCGACTCGGTGGAGGCGGCCTTCGCCCGGGCGCAGACCAACTCCCAACCCGATGTGTCGGTGACGGTCGAACCGGACTCCCCCGACCACGCCTCCCGGGTCGACGACACCCTGCTGCACAAGCTGCGGAAGCTGCCCTCGGCGGCCGCGGTCCGCGGCGTGGTGGAGGGCCGCTCCTTCGTCGCGGGCACCGACAGCGGCCTGGTGGGCGACCTGTCCCGGGCCGCGGGCGTCAACTACGTCCCCGACAGCCGTGGCGAGGACGCCCGCTATCCGCTCACCGCGGGCCGTGGCCCCCGTACCGCCGGGGAGATCGCCCTGGACCGGCGGACCGCCGAGCGGGCCGGGTACCGGGTGGGCGACCGGGCGCGCGTCGTGGTGGGCGGCACGGCCCGAAGCGCCCGGCTGGTCGGGGTCTTCACCGCCCATGACAGCCGGCTGGAGGCCGGCGGCACGCTCACCGCCTTCGACACCGCCACCGCCGAGCGGCATTTCGCCCCCGCCCCGGGCAGCTACTCCGCGATCACCCTGCGCGCGGCGCAGGGCACCTCGGACACCCAACTCGCCCGGCAGGCACGCACGTTGCTGCCGTCCGGGGTCGAGGCGGCCACCCGGGCGGAGCTGGAGTCCGCGGACGGCTCTCCCGGGGACGGCGGCAAGCTCACGCAGCTGCTGCTGAGCTTCGCCGGTGTCGCCCTGTTCGTGTCCACCTTCCTGGTCGCCAACACCTTCACGATGCTCAGTGCCGCCCGCGCCCGGGAACACGCGCTGCTGCGGGCCGTCGGCGCCACCCGGGGCCATGTGATGCGCATGGTGCTGACGGAGGCCGCCCTGGTCGGAACGGCCGCCTCGATCGCCGGATACGCGCTGGGCATCGGCGTCGCGACGCTGCTGCGCGGCCTGTTCGGCGTCACCGGAGGACCGGCCGCCCCGCTGCGGCTGCTGTCCGCCACTCCTCTGGTCGCGGCGTTCGCGGTCGGCATCGGCGTCACCGTCCTGTCGGCCTGGCTTCCGGCCCGCCGCGCGGCGGGGGTGCCGCCGGTGGCGGCGCTGCGCACCGTCGAGCCCTCGACGGCCGCCTCGCTGCGCCGCCGCACCATCGTCGGCGTGGCCGTCACGGTGTGCGGCGCGCTGCTGCTGGGCGCCGCCCTCGACGACACGGACGTGCTCTTCGGCGCCGTACCCGTCCTCCTCATCGGCCTGATCGCCCTCACCCCGCTGCTCGCCCTGGGCGTCACCGCGCTGCTGCGCTCCCCGCTGACCCGGCTGGCGGGCGTCCGCGGCAAGCTGGCCGTGGAGAACGCCCGCCGCAACCCGCGGCGTACGGCGGCCACCGCGACCACCCTCATGGTCGGGCTCGCGATGGTCACCGCCGTCACGGTGGCCGTGGCCTCGGTGAACCGCATGGACGAGCGGGAGGTCGACCGCTCCATGACCTCGGACCTGCGCGTCACGGCCGTCGACTTCGCGGAGGTCGGCGACGACACCGCCGCGCGGGTGGCACGGCTCGCCGACGCGGAGGCCGTCACCGCCCTCGTACCCACCTACTTCGACCTGTCCGGCCACGACTCCCTCCAGGTCACCGCCGTCAACCCCGCGACGGTGGAACGGCTGGCGCCGATCACCGTGCGGAAGGGCTCGCTGGCCCGCCTCGGCCAGGGCATCGCCGTCACCGAGGAGCTGGCCGCCGACCGCGGCTGGCGGATCGGCTCCCGCGTCAGCGGCGCCTTCACCGGCACGCGCAAGCGGACCACCCTGCCCGTCGTCGCGGTCTACGACGGTCCGGACGGCCTGGCGCCCGCCCTCGTCGCCGACCGGTCCCTGCCCCGCCCGGCCGGCGCCGAGAACCGGCCGTCCATCGAATCGGTGCTGGTCAAGGCCGCCCCCGGCCGTACGGACGCGCTCCAGCGGGAGATCCGGCGCGCCCTGGACAACCCCGCGCTGCTGGTGCAGCACCGCGCCGACGCCCGGGCGGCGGTCACCGCGCAGACGGCCCCGTTCCTCAACATCATGTACGCCATGCTCAGCGTCACCGTGCTGATCGGCGCCCTCGGAGTGGTGAACACCATGGGCATGGCCGTCTTCGAACGGGTCCGGGAGATCGGCATGCTGCGCGCCATCGGCCTGGACCGCCGGGGCGTCGCCTCCGTCCTGCGCATCGAGTCGGTGACCATCTCCCTCCTCGGCTCCGCGCTCGGCGTCGCCGTCGGCGGTGTCTTCGGCGCGGCGGCCGTCGCCGGCGAGGGCGTCCCCCTGGTCATCCCGTGGGGCAGGGTGGCCCTCTTCTTCGTCGCGGCCGCCGTGATCGGTGTGCTCGCCTCCCTGTGGCCGGGGCGCCAGGCCGCGCGGGTGCCGATGCTCCGGGCCATCGCCACGGACGCTTCGTAGAGCGTACGGACGTATCCTGAAATCCGAGGTACCGCGACCCGTGAGCGCGGGAGGTTGCGATGACCGTCGCCCGGAGCCTTCGTCCCTGCAGGGCGGATACACCCCGCTATCTGCCCATCGCTGAGCACGGCCTGATCGGCGATCTGCGGACCGCCGCGCTCGTCGGCACGAACGGCACGATCGACTGGTACTGCCCCACCCGGTTCGACGCGCCCAGCGTCTTCGCCTCGATCCTGGACGCCGACCGCGGCGGCGCGTTCGAGCTGGCCCCGGACGCCCCCGCCCGGACGAAGCAGTTCTACTTCCCCGACACCAACATCCTCATCACCCGCTTCTTCGCCGACGACGGGGTCGCCGAGGTCCAGGACTTCATGCCGGTCGAGGACGACTCCCGCGAGGCCGACCGGCACCGGCTGATCCGCCGGGTGCTGTGCGTGCGCGGTTCGCTGCCCTTCACCGCGCGGGTGGCGCCCCGCTTCGACTACGGGCGGCAGACGCACACGGTGAGCGACCGGCAGGGCCACCTCACGGTGTTCGACTCCCCGGACCTGTCCCTCGCGCTGACCTCCAGCGTCACGGTGGAGACCGACGGCGTCGACGCGGTGTCCTCGTTCAAGCTGGCCGAGGGCGAGGCCGCGGTGTTCGCGCTCGACCGGATCGGCGGCGCGGTGCGGCCACGGTCCTGTCCGCTGGCCGAGGCGGAGCACCTGTTCAACGCCACGGTGCGGTACTGGCGCCGCTGGCTCTCCCAGTCCCGCTACCGCGGCCGCTGGCGGGAGATGGTGCACCGCTCGGCGCTCACCCTCAAGCTCCTCACCTACGCGCCGACCGGCGCCATCGTGGCGGCTCCGACGGCCAGTCTGCCCGAGCAGATCGGCGGGGAGCGCAACTGGGACTACCGGTACGTCTGGATCCGCGATGCCGCGTTCTGCGTCTACGCGCTGCTGCGGCTCGGGTTCACCGACGAGGCCGAGGCGTTCGTGCGCTTCCTGTCCGAGGACATCCGGCTGCGGGACGGCACCGGCGGGCCGCTGCAGATCATGTACGGCATCGACGGCCGCAGCGAACTCACCGAGCAGGAACTCACTCATCTGGAAGGCCATCTGGGCTCGTCCCCGGTCCGGTCCGGCAACGGGGCCGTCGACCAGCTCCAACTGGACATCTACGGCGCGCTGGTGGACTCCCTCTACCTCTACGACAAGTGGGGGAAGCCACTGGCCAGCGACCACTGGGACACCGTGTGCGAACTGGTCGACTGGGTCTGCGACCACTGGGACCAGCCGGACATGAGCGTCTGGGAGACCCGCGCCGGACCGCAGTGCTTCCTGTACTCACGGCTGATGTGCTGGGTGGCGATCGAGCGGGCGATGCGCATCGCCACACACCGCGGCCTGCCCGCGAACATGCCCCGCTGGGCGCGGACCCGCGACCGGATCTACCGCAGGATCATGCGGCACGGCTGGTCCCCGCGGCGGCACGCGTTCGTGCAGCACGAGGGCGACGACGTACTCGACGCCTCCGTGCTGATGATGCCGCTGGCCAAGTTCATCTCCCCCGCCGACCCCAAGTGGCTGTCCACCCTGGACGCGCTGGGCGAGGAGCTGGTGTCCGATTCGCTGGTCTACCGCTATGACCCCCAGGCCAGCCCGGACGGGCTGCGCGGCGAGGAGGGCACCTTCTCGATCTGCTCGTTCTGGTACGTCGAGGCGCTGTCCCGGGCCGGACGGCTGGACGAGGCGCGGCTCGCGTTCGAGAAGATGCTGACGTACGCCAACCACTGCGGGCTGTACGCGGAGGAGATCGGCCGCACCGGTGAGCAGATCGGCAACTTCCCGCAGGCGTTCACCCATCTCGCGCTCATCAGCGCCGCGTTCAATCTCGACCGTGCCCTGGGCTGACCCGGGGGTGGTCATGCGCGTGGTGGTCAGGCGTTGGGGTCGAAGGGGATGCCCGACGGCTCGGCCTTCTGGAGGTGGGCGGCGAAGTTGCCGTCCTTCAGGCCGAAGTTGGCGCTGCCGAAATCGGCCTGGCTCAGCTTGTCGCGCAGGCCCGCGGGGTAGCCGTTCCAGCCGACCAGCGTGGGGAACTGCCAGGTGTGGTGGTCGTTCTCGGGCGGTTCGTCGCCTGTGTTCGCGGGGCGGAACGCGTGCGTGCTCACTCCGTCCTTGTGGTAGACGACCTTCGGGTGGTTTCCGTCCCACCGGATCTTGTCGCGGCTGTAGGTGGTGAACCCGCCGTGGGCGGAGGTGGAAACGTACTGGGCCTGGTTGTTCTGCACCCACACCACGACGTGTTCCCAGTCGTGGCGGTGTCCGCCGATCGACGCCTGGTCCTTCTCGAAGTAGAGGCCGTACATGACCGCGCACCACCCGTTGTTGCACTTCGAGCGCGCGTATCCGTTGGTGTTGTCGAGGTCCGGGGCGTCGTGGCACTGCCCGCTCGGTGACCCGGACGGGTTGAGCCCGCCGTTCAGCGCCCCGTCGGGGCCGATGGCGGGCGTGGGGTAGCAGCCGTCCGTGTCGTAGTCGTAGGCGGGCTGGAACGTCTGCTCCAGCGCGTCCGCGTTGCCCGGCAGGGCCTTCGGCGGGTCCGCGAGAGCGCTTCCGGGTAAGGCGACGACCAAGGCGATGGCGCTGCCGAAGACGAACGAGACCTTGCGGATGCGCGAGCTTCCGGGCACTGCGTCCTCCTGGTTGACCTCGTACCACACGGGCGGGAATGTCAACCAGGAGACTACGTCAACTACCCTTCGCACAGGGGATGTTCAGGACAGCTGGGGCGGGATGGGCTGTTCCGTCCAGATGCACTTGCCGTCGGCGGTGTAGCGCGTCCCCCAGCGCTGGGAGAGCGCGGCGACCAGCTGCAGGCCGCGTCCTCCCTCGTCCATCTCGGCGGCCCGGCGGATCCGGGGTGTCGTGGCGCTGCCGTCCGAGACCTCGCAGATGAGCGACCGGCCGCGGAGCAGGCGCAGATGGACGGGTCCCTTCGCATGCCTCACGACGTTGCCGACCAGCTCGCTGGCGAGGAGTTCGGTGGTCATGACCAGCTCGTCGAGCTGCCACTCCCGCAGCCGGCCGCGGACGTGGTCGCGCGCGAGGGAGGCCGCCACCGGCTCGTCGGGGAGCCGCCAGACGGCGATGTTCTCGGGGGCGGTGCGGTGCAGCCGGGCGACGAGCACGGCGGTGTCGTCCGCGGTCAGCTGCTGGGCGGGCAGCATGGTGTCGATGAGGGTGTCGCAGAGGCGGTCGAGCCGTCTGCGGTCCTCGCGGTGGTCCTCGCCCGGTCCGCAGACCGCGGGCGGCCCGCCGGGTACAGCGAGGCGGCGGCCGAGGTCGGTGGTGAAGACCCGGGAGCACTCGGCGATACCCACGTCGATGTCGCGGGTGACCGACTCGACCAGGCCATCGGTGTACAGCACCAGCAGGCCGTCTCCTGGCAGCCGCAGTTCGGCCGTGCTGAACGGGGGGTCGGCGGCGCCCAGGGGCGGGTCGGGCTCGATGTCCAGGCACTCCACGGTTCCGTCCGGGCTCACCAGGAGCGGCGGGGGATGTCCGGCGCGCGCCATGGAGCAGACCCCGGAGGCCGGGTCGTAGACGGCGTACAGGCAGGTGGCGAAGGAGTCGTCGCCGAGGTCGCCGACGATGTCGTTGAGGTGGGCGAGGACTTCCTCGGGCGGCAGCTCCAGGTTGGCCAGTGTGTGCACCGCGGTGCGCAGGCGTCCCATGGTGGCGGCCTCGGCCAGCCCGTGGCCCATCACATCGCCGATGACGAGCGCCACCCGCTCCGCGGACAGCGGGATGATGTCGTACCAGTCGCCGCCGACCTTCGTGCCGCTGCTGGCCGGCAGATACCGTACGGCCGCGGTGACGGCGGACGGCGTGGGCAGGTCCTGGGGCAGCAGATCGCGCTGCAGCGCCTGGGCGCGGGCGTGCTCGGCGTCGTAGAGGCGGGCCCGGGCCAAGGCGTGGGCGACCATGCCGCTGAGGGTGGTCAGCATGGTGCGCTCGTCGCCGGAGAAGCGGTGGGGCTCGGCGAAGGCGATGACGCACACGCCGTTCGGCTCGCCGGAGGCGATCAGGGGCAGCAGGGCCCAGGCGCTCTTCTCCGCGAGGGCCGGATAGCCGGCGAGACCGGGCGCCAGCTCGACGTACTCCTCGGCCGAGGAGATGAAGCGGGGCTGGCGCGAGGCGAGCACATCGTGGAGCAGCGGGTGGCTGTCGGCCGCCGCGATCCCGTCGACCTTGTGCAGGAACGCCTGCGGATACCCCACGGCCCCGACCACGTGCAGCCGCTCACCCTCCAGCACCTGGATCAGCAGGCCCGAGGCGGCGAACGGGGACAGCATGTGGGTGGCGGCCACACGGACGACGTCGTCGGTGGTCACCGCCTCGGCGAGCGCACTCGTCAGCCCGCGGATCCTGGCCGCCTGCTCGGCGGCGGACCGTTCGGCCGCCTCGCGCCGCGCCGCCCGGTTGCGGGTGTCGGTGACATCGGTGAGGTAGGCCGTCAGCCCGTCGGGCACCGGGACCAGCCGTATGTGGTACCAGCGGCCGTCGGTGGGCCACCGGAGGTCGAATCCGGTCGGTGTGCCGTCGAGCGCGGCGTGCCGGCAGCGGGCCTCCAGGCCGGCGACCAGGCCCGCGGGGCCGTCCCACAGCGGCCCGCCCAGCACGTCCACGGACGGGCCTACGAGGCGCTCGGCCTCGACGTTGAGGAAGGTGATCCGCCACTCCCGGTTCACCGCCAGGAACGCGTCGCTCATGAAGCGCAGCGCCTGCCCCACGGACTCCCGCGCGATGCGGCTCTCGGTGGTGTCCCACACCCGGCCGATCATGCGGATGGGTTCTCCGCGCCCGTCGAGCACCAGATGGGCGCGGCTCTGGACCCAGCCGGTGGTGCCGTCGGGGCGGCACACCCGGTACTCGGCCTCGTACACACCGTGCCCGTGCAGCGCCTCCTGCGTGGCGGCCATGACCCGCGGCACATCCTCGGGGTGGATCAGGCCGACCCAGCTTTCGACGCGGTGTTCGTAGTCCTCCGGTATGCCCAGGAGGGTGAGCCCCGCCGCGTCCCAGACCATCTCTCCCGTACGGATGTCCCACTCCCAGGAACCGACCTTGACCGCCACCAGGGCCTGGCGGAACCCGGAGGCGACCGGCTGCTGCTGCCACCACGGATGGGCCCGGCCCGCCACGGGGGAGAAAGCCGAAAGACGCCCGGAGGCCCAGCGGGCCATCTTCACCAGGAATCCGCGCTGCTCGGCGGTGGGCGCGCCGGGCCCGGTGAACACGGACAGCGCGCCGACGGGGGCGCCCTCGGCGAAGAGCGGGACGGCGGCCACCATGGTCGCCCGGGGAAGCCTCCCGTACGCGTACGGCCGGGCACTCCCGGTATCGGGACCGTGGCCGTCGAGGGCGGGCATCCAGACGAACGCGCCGTCCTGTACGGCCCGGGCGGGGGCGAGCGCCGGGTCGCCCTCCCGGATCTCCTCCCACTCCCGGAGGACGGACCGGGGCAGCCCCCCGGCGAGCACCAGGCGCAGCTCATGGCTGCCCGCGGGCCCGCACGACCAGTGCACCGCTCCCGCGATGCCGCCCAGCTCGGAGACCGCCTGCGTCAGGGCGTACTCCATCACCTCGCGGTCCGTGAGCTGCGCGCCGACCGCCGAGAGCAAGGGAAGCCGTTCGCCGCACCAGGTATGCGCGCGACCCACCGGATCCATTGACATATCGGCATATACCCTAAGGCGCGTTCGCGGTGCGATCGAGGGTCATGCGGCGCCCTGTCGAATTCTTAGCGCCCGGTCGGCCATGCCGAACGCCCCGGGCCGGCGGTTCGCAGAGCGGACCGGTCGCCTGGTGCCGCGCCCTGACGGCCGTCACAGTGTTCCCCATCGGCGCGCGCCGCCCGCTCCCTCCCCCCGATGGAACAGGCAGGTCACTCATGACGGACTCGTTGCTGCGCGGCTATGCGCCCAGCCCCTTCGGGCAGCTGCACTACGTCGAGGCGGGCACGGGCGAGCCGGTGCTGATGCTGCACCAGACGCCGCGTTCGTGGACCGAGTATCTGGGAGTGTTGCCGCTGGTCGGGGCCGTGCACCGGGGCATCGCCATGGACACCCTGGGCTTCGGCGCCTCCGCGAAGCCCGAGGAGCCCCATACGATCGAGCGCTTCGCCGACGCCGCCGGGGCCCTGATCGAGGCGCTGGGCCTGGAACGGTTCCACCTGGTGGGACACCACACGGGCGGCGTCATCGCGGTGGAGCTGGCCGCCCGCTACCAGGACCGCGTCTCCAGCCTGCTGCTCTCCGCCACGCCCTTCGTGGACGAGGAGAAGCGGCGCACCGCCGACCGGCGCAAGCCGGTCGACCATGTCGACCCCCGGCCCGACGGTTCCCATCTGCTGGAGCTGTGGAACCGGCGGCGCGGCTTCTACCGGGAAGGACAGGAGGCCGCGCTGCACCGCTATGTGATCGACGCGGTGACGGTGCTGGACCGGGTGGAGGAGGGCCATGTGGCGGTCCGCCGCTATCCGATGGAGCCGCGGCTGCCGCACATCACCGCGCGGACGCTCGCGGTGTGCGCCGCCGGGGACCACTACTCGCTGCCCGCGCTGGAGAAGTTCGCCGCGGCGCTCGGCTGCGATACGCGGGTCATTCCCGGCGGCCATGTCCCCGCGCCGGAGCAGCTGCCCGAGGAGTACGCCAAGGTCATCACGGACTGGGTGACGGGCGGCTGATCCGGGATGCCCCGCGCCGGGTGTCCCGGTCCCAGGTGTCCGCGGTGACCCCGCGCTCACGCAGCGCGGCCTTGCGGATCTTGCCGGTCGCGGTGAGCGGCAGTTCGGGGACGAGGTCGACGTACCGGGGCACGGCGAACGGCGGGAGTTCGCTCTCGCAGTGGCGTACCAGGTCCGGCGGGTCCAGCACCCGGCCCGGCCGGACCGTCACGGCCACCATGACCTCGTCCTCGGCCAGCTCGGATGCCACCGGGAAGGCCGCGGCCCCGGCCACCGCGGGATGGGAGCGGACCGCCGACTCCACCTCGGCCGAGGAGATGTTCTCACCGCGCCGGCGGATGACGTCCTTGATCCGGTCGACGAAGCGGAACCACCCGTCGGGTTCGCGGATCACCCGGTCGCCGGTGCGGCGCCACGCGTCGGGCGCCGGGGGCTCGGTGTCCCCCAGATAGCCGGTGCAGAAGGCGAACGGCTGGTGGCTGCGGACGAGCAGTTCCCCGGCCGTGCCGTCCGGGACGGGAGCGAGCAGGTCGTCCACCACGCGCGCGGAGAAGCCGTCGCGCACGGTGCCGATGTAGCCGGGCCGGTGGTCGGCGGGGGTCGACCCGAGAACGAGGTTGGTCTCGGTGGAGCCGAACCCGTCCACCAGGGTGACGCCGAACCGGGACAGGAACGGCTGGTACGCCGGGCCCGGGGTGGCCGGGGACAGGCCGCGCCAGGCCCGGTGGGCGCGGTCGTGGGGGCCGGGCGGCCGGGCCAGCAGCATGGGCACCATCGCGCCGAGCAGATACACGGCGGTGGCACCGGCCTCGGCCACCTCACCCCAGTACGCGCTCGCGGAGAACCGCCGCCCGAGCGTGTATGCGGCGCCCACGGTCATGGCGTGCGCCAGGGCGTTGAGGGCGTTGGTGTGGAACAGCGGCAGACAGGTGTGGAGCACGTCGTCGCCGGTGAGGCGTAGCGAGTCCGCGACGTTACGGCCCCACCAGACGAACTGGGCGTGGGGGCAGCGCACACCGCGCGAGGCGCCTGTGGTGCCCGAGGTGAACAGGATGGCGGCAGTGTCCTCGGGCCGTACAGGAGCCGGCGGCAGCGCCCCCGCCTCGCCCGGGGCCGGGGCGCCGTCGCCACCGACCGTCCACACCGGGCCCCGGTAACCAGCCGCCGTGACCCGCCCGGTGAACTCCTCCTCGGCGAGCAGGAAGGACGGCTCGGCCTGGCGCAGGACGTCTCGCAGTCCCTCGCCGCGCAGCCCGGTGTTCAGCGGCACCAGCACCGCGCCGAGCCAGGCGCAGCCGAGGATCAGATCGATGAACTCGGCGCGGTTGCCGGACATGACGGCGATCCGGTCGCCCGGGCGGCAGCCACGCGCGGCGAGCGCTCCCGCCATCGTGGCCGCCGCCTCGCGGGCCTGCCGATAGCCACGCGTCATCCCGTCGGCGCGCAGGAACACCCGGTCGCCGAATTCCCCGGCGGCGGCGTCGAGGAGGGCGGGGAGTGTCATCGCCGCGCCCGGTGCGCGCATCGGTGTGCTCACCGCAGCACCCCCGTGTCGCGCAGCCGCTGGATGTGTTCCGGCGTCAGCCCGGCCACTTCGCGCAGCACGGTGTCCGTGTCGGCGCCCAGTACGGGCGCGGGCCCGCGGATGGCGCCGGGGGTACGGGTGAGCCGGATGGGCAGGCCCTCGTGGAGGAAGGCGCCCGCGACCGGGTGTTCGGCCCGTACGTAGAAGCCGCGCGCCCGCAACTGCGGGTCGTGCTCCACGAGTTCCCGGCCGTCCTGCACCGCTCCGGCCGGTACGCCCCGTTCCTGGAGCAGTTCGGCCGCGGCGTCGGCGGGCATGCCGCGCGCCCATCCGCCGAGCGCGCCGTCCACCAGGTCCGCGGCCCGGCGGCGGTCCTCGGCGGTGCGGGTCCGCTCATCGGTGGCCAGCTCCGGGCGCCCGATCACCTCGCACACGGCCGCCCACTCCGCGTCGTCGCGGACGCTGACGGCCAGCCACCGGTCGGCGCCCAGACACCGGTAGACGCCCTGCGGGCTCCACCGCGGGTGGGCGTTGCCCATGGGCGTCGCCACGTCCGCGCCCGGGCGTGAGGCGGCGAGGAGGCTGGTCCCCATGTGGGCGGCGATGGCCTCCAGCTGGGACAGGTCGATGTGCTGTCCGCGCCCGGTC
This sequence comes from Streptomyces sp. NPDC007983, assembly GCF_042958345.1. Classification (NCBI taxonomy): domain Bacteria; kingdom Bacillati; phylum Actinomycetota; class Actinomycetes; order Kitasatosporales; family Streptomycetaceae; genus Streptomyces; species Streptomyces sp. NPDC007983. The sequence goes on along the minus strand of NZ_JBIBJI010000008.1, from coordinate 262,864 downwards.
TCGTCGCGGTGTTCCAGCGCGGCCACGGTGGCGAGCGCGGCCTGCAGACCCGCGACGATGTCGCCGTGGCCGTAGATCACGCCGACCACGTCGTCCGGCCCCCAGCCGGTGAGGCCGGTCAGTCCGCTGCTCGCGGACACGGTGTCCGCGTACGACACCCAGCCGTTGCGCGGCCCGGTGTGGCCCATCCCGGACATGCTCACGTACACGATGCCGGGGTTGATCTCGCGCAGCGTGTCGTAGCCGAGGCCGAGTTTGGTCATGACCGTGGAGCTGAAGTTCTCCACGAGCACATCGCAGGACGCGATGAGTTCGCGGAGCACCGCGATGCCGTCCTCGGTCCGGGTGTCGAGGGCGATGCTCTGCTTGTTGCGGTTGACCTCGTTGAAGTAGCCGCCTGTGTTCGGGTCGGTGTGGGGCCCCCGGGAGAGGTGCATGAAGGGGGCGAACCGGGTGGGGTCCGGGCGGCCCGCGGACTCGACCTTGATGACCTCGGCGCCGTGGTCGGCCAGCACCTTGGTGCAGTACGGACCGGCCAGCACCCAGGTCAGGTCCAGGACGCGGACCCCGTGCAGGGCGGGGCGCACCGGCTCCTCGGCGGCGGCCACCGGGCGGGCCGGGCGGCGCTCGTCGAGCAGGCCCTGATCGGCGCCGGGGGCGGGGACGTCGAGTTTCCCGGGCCGGTGGCCCTCGGGGAAGGCGAAGGGGAAGCCGAGGTCGGTCCGCTCGCCCTGCGGAGTCCGCAGCCGGGTGAAGAAGCCGCGCGCGGCGAGCTGCGGATTGTCCGGCAGCTCATGGGGCAGGTCGACGGCCGCCCAGGGCAGCTTCCTGGCCTGGGCCCGCTCCGCGAACTCGGCCTTGGGCCAGTGGCTCAGAAAGTCCTGGACCACCGCGAACACATGCTCCTGGTGTTTCTTGCGCTCCACGGGGTCCTGCCACCGTGGCTCGGCGAGATCGGCCTCGGCGCCCTCCTCGCGCAGCCACTCCAGCAGCGCGTCCCACATGCGCGGACTGCCCCCGAGCCCGCCGCCCAGGTAGCCGTCGGCGGCCCGGAACAGCCCGTGCGGCACCAGCGGATGCACCCGCCCCGGGCGGCCCGGGACCCGGTCCTCGTGGAGGTAGGCGAGGGTCCCCGCCTCCAGGGCGGCCGCGACGCACGCCTGCGCGGAGACGTCGATGAGCTGGCCGGGGCCGCGCCGCCGGGCCCGCAGCCCGAGCAGGGCGGCGATGGCCGCGCCCACCCCGGCGAGGTGTTCCGCCTGACCCTCCGGCATCCGCAGCGGCGGCCCGTCGGGGTCGCCCACCTGCGCGAGCATCCCGCCCAGCGCCGCCACCACGAAGTCGCTGCCCTGCCAGTGGCCGCGCGGCCCGGCCAGGCCGAAGGGGGTGACGCGTACGTGCACCAGGTGGTCCAGGCCGTCGGCGCCGGCCTCCGCGCCGCCGGGGGTTCCGTCGAGCAGGATGTCGGCGCCCTCCAGCAGACGGCGCAGCCCCGCCGCGCCGCCGGGCGCGGCCGCGTCGAGGGTCACGACACGTTTCCCGGCGTGCCAGTGGGCGAACGCGTCACCGCCCTCCTCGCGCCGGGTGGCGTCGCCTTCGGGCGGTTCGACGAGCACCACCTCGTAGCCCAGTCCGACCAGCAGCCGGCCCGCGAACCGGGCGAACGGGCTGGTGAGTTCGACGACCCGCAGAGCAGGCTCGGTCACGTTTCCTCCGCGCTGTGTCAGCTGTTTCAGGCGTGCTGTTGGTTCAGGAAGCCGGAGACGACGGTGTAGTAGTCGTGGGGGCGTTCTTCCTGGAGGTGGTGCGAGACGTCGTTCATCACGTGCAGATTGCCCCGGGGGATCATGCGGGCCAGCATCAGCGGATAGTCCGGAGTGAGGAAGGCGTCGTACATGCCCCACATGAACAGCGTCGGTGCCTGGATGCGGCCGAGCGCGCCGGTGAGGTCCTGCCAGTCGCCGCGCGGGTTGTCGGAGGCCCCGGCGAGCGCCCTCTCCTCCGGGTCCAGGCTCTGTTCGTACCGCATCGTCACCGTGGCGTCGGGGATGGCGTCCGGGTCGTACCACTCCAGGCGCGCCATCAGCTCGCGCATCTTCTGCCACGACGGGCCGCTCCCCCCGTAGTACACGTCGCGGGCGTTGCGCCCGCGGCGGCCGCCTTCGGGCAGCGGGGCCAGCGGACCGTGGAAGACGGGCATGCTGCCGGTGATGACGAGGGACCGGACCCGCTCGGGGTACAGGGCGGCCAGGTTGAGCGCGATGGTGCCGCCCCAGGAGTTGCACACGAAGTCGGCGCGCTCCAGGCCGAGGGTGTCCATCAGCGCCACGGTCTTGGCGGCGTGGTAGTCCCACATCGGGCCCTTGATGACCGGCTTCGCCGACTTGCCGTACTGCAGGATGTCCACCAGGAAGCACCGGCGGTCCGCGGCGAAGAGCCGCGACACCTGGCCGAAGTCCGACCAGCCGGTGCACCCGGGGCCGCCTCCGTGGAGGAAGACGGTGGGGCTGCCCTGCCCCGTCTCGATGTAGTGGTACGTGACGCCGTCCGCCTCCGCGGCGGCCCCGGCCGGGGGTGCCTGGATGTCCATGAGGTCCATGCACCGATGGTGTGACGGCCGGGGCGTGCGCCCAAGCGATCCGGTCCGCTGAGCGGGCCGCCGGGGCAGGCCGCGGGTCAGGACAGGTCGAGCGCCACCTTGCCCACCGCGGCCCCGGTGCGCAGCCGCTCCACCGCCTCGGCCAGCCGGTCGGGGGTGTAGCGCTCGATCGGCAGGGTCAGCTCTCCGGACATCAGATCGCCGAGCAGCGCCTCGGTGTCGGCGGCCACCTCCTTGCCCCGCGACATCAGGTTGACGGGCAGCAGCGCCACGTCGGCCAGGAGCCAGTCCGCGAGGTCGACGGCGAGCTCCCGTCCGGCGGTGTAGCCGACCAGGGCCGCCCGGCCGCGCGGCCGGACCAGCCCGAGGGCGTCGCGCAGCACCGGACCGCCGACGGTGTCGATGAGCGCGTCGACCGGCCCGCCCACGGCCTCCGGCGACAGGTCCGTGGCCAGGACCGCCTTGCCGGGGGCCGGGACGTGGGCGAGCTTGGCCGGGCGGCCGACCACGCCGATGACCTCCGCCCCGGCCCGCGCCGCGATCTGCACCGTCAGGGCGCCGACCGCGCCCGCCGCGCCGGTCACCAGCACCCGCTCCCCCGGCTGTACGCCCGCGACCGAGTGCACCGCGGCCCAGGCCGAGCCCGCCGGGGAGAAGTAGCTGCACGCCAGCGCGGGGTCGGTGCCCTCGGGGACCGGGGACACGGCCGCGTCGGGCGCCACCACGTGGTCGGCCCAGCTGCCGTCCCGGCGCATCCCCAGACCCTTGCCGTTGATCTTGACCAGGGCGCCCTCGGGGTGGGTGTCGGAGGCCAGCACGACCCCGCACCCCGTGGTGCCGGGCACGGTGGGCAGATCGGGCAGGATGCCGAACGCGCCGTCCACGATGTTCAGGTCGAGGTGGCCCACTTGCGCGGCCAGGACCCGTACGAGGGTCTGACCGGGCCGCCGTTCCGGCACGGGCCGCTCCGCCGGCCGGGGCAGGGTGCCGAAGCGCTCCAGGACGAGGGTCCGTGACGTCTGGCTGCTCACAGTTTCACTCCATAACGACTCAGGGCACGGGAGGCGGCGACGCGGAGCACGCGATCGTAGACGAACCCGAGGATGCCCAGGGTGATGATCCCGACGAATACCCAGTCGATGCGACCGTAGTTGCGGGAGGTCCAGATGAGGGATCCGAGGCCCACCTGCGAGGCGACGATCTCCGCGGACACGATGGTCAGAAAGCTGTTGCCCATCGCCAGCCGCGCGCCGGTGACGATGTGGGGCACGGTCGAGGGCAGGACGACGCATCGCAGGATCTGGCGGCGGTTCGCGCCCAGGCTCGCCGCGGCGCGCAGTTTCGACTCGTGCACGGCCATGACGCCGGCGCTGGTGTTCAGGGTGACGATGAAGACCGACGTATAGAAGATGAGGACGACCTTCGACGACTCGCCGATGCCCAGCCACACCACCGCCAGGGTCACGAACGCGACCGGGGGGATGAACCGGAAGAACTCGATGTAGGGGTCGAGCAGATGCCGTACGAGCGGGATCTGCCCGATCAGCAGGCCGACCGGTACGCCCACGGCGAGGCCCAGACCCCAGCCGATCAGGATGCGGCGGCCGGAGGCGATGACCGAGTTGAACAGGGTGCCGTCGGCGGCCAGCTCCCTGGCCGCCGTCAGGGTCTCGCTCGGGGAGGCGACCAGGGCGGAGCCGTACGCCACCGCCAGCAGCTGCCACACGGCGATCCCGGCGAGGACGGACACCGCGTACAGCCCGGCCGCCCGCAGCGGCCCGGCGGCCACCCGGCCGGGGCGCCGCCCGGGGCGCGGGGTGGCGGAGGGGCCGGCCGTCACGGTGGTCATGGGGTCTCCTCGTCGAGGTCGAGTCCCTGGCCGCGCAGGGCCTTGCGCACTTCCTCGCCGATGTCCTCCCGCAGGGCGCGGCGGAGTTCGACGGCGGCCGGATCCGTCTCGTCGCGGGGCCTGGGCAGATCCACCGGGTAGACGGCCTTGACCGAGGCGGCCGGGCCCGCGGTCATCACGGCGATCCGGTCGGCCAGCAGGATCGCCTCGTCGATGTCGTGGGTGACGAAGACGACGGTGCAGCCCGAGGCCTTCCAGATGCGGCCCATCTCGTCCTGCATCACCTGGCGGGTCTGGGCGTCGAGCGCGCCGAACGGCTCGTCCATCAGCACCACCCGCGGCCCGCCCGCCAGCACCCGGGCGATCTGCACCCGCTGGCGCATGCCCCCGGAGAGCTGGCCGGGGAACCGGTCGGCGCAGTGGCGCAGCCCGACCAGACCGAGGTAGGTGTCGGCCAGCTCGGCCCGCTCCGCCCGGGACTGTCCGCGCATCCGCGGGCCGAAGGCCACGTTCTCGCGTACGGTCATCCAGTCGAACAGGGCCTCGCTGCTCTGGAAGACCATGCCGAGACCGGGGTCGGGGCCGGTGACCGGGGCGCCGTCGACGGTGAGGCCGCCCTCGTGCACCGGCACGAACCCGGCCATGGCGGACAGCAGCGTGGACTTGCCGCAGCCGCTCGGCCCGAGCAGACAGAGGAACTCACCGGCGGCGATGTCGAGCGAGATGTCCCGTACCGCCTCGAAGGAGCCGAACCGGATGCCGACCCCGGTGGCGGACACCGCCGCGCCACGTGTTCCGCCGCTCCCGGGCGCCGGGCCGCCCGGGAGCCGGGGGGTTGCGATGGTCTTCGTCATCGTGCTCCCTTCGCCGAATGGGCGCACGGTAGAACGCGGCGGCGCGCCCGCGCATGACCGGGGTTCCGCTCAGCGGGACGCCCACCGCCCGGCGCCCTGCCGGCGGGTTCCGCGCCAGGTGGACGCCGCCCCCGCGCACCTCCCGCGGCACCGGGTGTTCCGCTGAGCGGGACGAGTCCGTAGGCGAACGCGGCGGGCCCGCGCATTCTCGGTGCCACGGTTCGTACGGCAGCGGGAGGACACGCACGATGACGGTCGAGGGCTCGCCCGATACCCAACACACCGGCCGGGGCCGCGGCAGAGCTGCGGGGGAACCGGGCCGCCAGGACTGGGCCTCATGGCCCCATTACGACGCGGCGGGCTCGGGCTTCCGGGGCTACTGGTACCCGGTCACCTGGTCCAGCCACATCACCGGCAAGCCGCTCCCGTTCACCCTCTGCGGCGAGAAGATCACGCTGATCCGGGACGGCGGCACGGCGTACGCGCTGCACAACCGGTGCCCGCACCGCGGGGTGCCGCTGTCGGAGGGCGATCAGCAGTTTCCGGGCACCGTGAGCTGCCCGTACCACGGATGGACGTTCGACCTGCCCACCGGCAAGCTGGCCGCGGTCATCACCGACGGGCCCGGCTGCCGGCTGACCGGCAAGGTCGGGGTGCGGACGTACCCGGTGGAAGAGCGCCTGGGCATGGTGTGGGTGTACATCCCCCTCGCCGACGAGGAGCCGCACTCCATCGATTCACAGCTTCCCGAGGAACTCGTCGGCAACGGGTTCGTCATGGGCGGCCGGATAGAGCCGCGCGGTGGCAACTGGCGCTTCGCCTGCGAGAACGGCTTCGACGAGGGCCATGCGAAGTATCTGCACCGCACCGCGCTGTGGCGGCTGTTCAAGCCCATGCCCACCTGGAACATCACCCGGATCGTGCCCAAGGGGCGCTGGATCTTCCGGGTGCAGGACGAGGTGCACTGGGAGGCCGACTACCCCGGTGTCGGCCGCTGGTCCAACAAGCGGTGGTGGAAGATGCAGCCGCCGAAGGAGACCTTCAACATCGGCAACACCGGCAAGGCCGACAAGATCAATCCGACGATCGAGGCACAGGAGTTCCCCGGCTTCGCGTCCCTGTCGATGCCGGGTGTGCTGCGCATCGCCTATCCGAAGTTCATCCACTACGAGTTCTACGTCCCGGTGGACGAGGACAACCACCGCTACGTCGGGGTGATGGTCAACTTCACCGAGGGCTGGAAGACGCTCGGCTTCTACGCCAAGTACCTGGGCGCCGTCCGCTGGCTGTTCCACGGGCAGTTCTCCGGCCAGGACGCCTGGATGGTGGACGTCACCGACGCGCCCCCGGAGAAGCTCTACCGCCCCGATGTCTCGCTGACCTCGTGGCGGAACCTCAGCGAGGAGGAGTACGGCAAGAAGCTGGCCGCGGTCGGCGCCGACTCCCCCGAAGCCCCCTCCTCCACGAAGCCCACCCGCGAGAAGAAGGCATGACCATGGGCCGTACCCTGCTCACCCTGCTGGCCGGGGCCGCGATCGCCGCGAGTCTCCCCCTGGCCAGGAAGCGCGTCGCGCGCACCACCATGACCCAGGTCCACAGGATCAACCAGTGACCGGCGGCGGACCGGCGGGCACTGACGGACCCGACGGCCTGGCCGGACTGGACGAGCGGCGGCGCGCCTGGGTCGCCGAGGCCTGGCGCCACATCACCCCCGGCCGGCTGCGCGAGCTGATCACGGGTCTGGTCGACGCCCCCAGCCCGACCGGCGACGAAGGGCCGCTCGCCGCACACATCGCGGAGTCGCTTCGGGCCGCCGGATGCCACGCCCGAGTGCAGCCGGTCGACGACCGGCAGGCCAACGCCTGGGCCCGCCTCGACGGCGACGGCACAGGACCCGACCTCATGCTCTACGCGCCCATCGACACCCTGACGGTCGGCGAGGAGAGCGAGGACCTTCCCTGGATCGGCCCCGAGCTGCGCCCCGACATGCGCCCGCGCGCCACCGTCCACGGCGATCTGGTGACCGGGCTCGGGGCGTCCAATCCGAAGGGCCACGCCGCGTGCGTGATGATGGCCGCCGAGGCCATCCGCCGCGCCGGTGTCCCGCTCACCGGCGATCTCGTCGCGGCGTTCGGCGCGGGCGGCATGCCCACCAACGCCCGGCCCGGCGGGGTCCGCCACAACACGGGCCAGGGCGTGGGCTGTTCGTTCCTGCTGGAGCAGGGGGTGTGGACCGACTACGCGGTGATCGCCAAACCCGGCTGGACGGTGTCCTGGGACGAGGTCGGGCTCGTGTGGTTCGAAGTCACCGTGCGCGGCCTGCACACCTATGTGGGGTCGCGCCACCGCCTGCCGTACGACAACGCCATCGCGAACGCGGGCACGGTCGCGCTGCGCCTGGAGGAGTGGTTCGCGGCGTACGCGCTCCGCCACACCGGTGGCACGGTCGCGCCGCAGGGCGTGGTGGCCTCGGTCCGCGGCGGATGGCCGCGCATGGCGGCCACGACGCCGGCGGCCTGCACGCTCAGGGTGGATCTGCGGATCGGCCCGGACCTGGCCCCGATGCGGGCCAAGCGGGAATTCCTGGCCGCGCTCGACACGATCCGCGAGGACACCGGGATCGATGTCACCGCGGAGATGATCCTCGCCATCCCCGGGACCCGGACCGACCCGGACAGCTGGGTGTGCCGCAGCGCGATCGCGGGCTGGGAGGCCCTGGAGGGCCGTCCGCACGAGGTGATCCGTGGCAACAGCGGTGCCACCGACGCCAACATCCTGCGCGGCCGGGGCGTGCCCACGGTGCGCGTCGGCATGCCGAAGGTGAGCGAGGCACCCTTCGAGATCGACTTCGCGCGGGGGATGAACACGGTCGACGTCCGGGCCATGGAGGCGCTGACCCGCCATCTGATCCGCACCGCCGTCGACACCGTCACCCGCACGCGCGACGAGGTGGAAGGAGAGCCTGAATGACCGACATCGTTCTGGGTGTGGGCGCGTCACACAGCACGCTGATGAACACCCACTGGGAGGAGACCCTCCACAAGGACCGCGCCGAGCGGTTCCGGGACGCGCTGCGGGAGGCGCGCGACGAGATCGCGGCGGCCCGCCCCGACACCGTGATCCTGGTGGGCTCCAACCACTTCCGCGGCTTCTGGCTGGACCTCATCCCCAGCTTCACCATCGGCGTGGGCGAGTGCGTGGCCAGCGGCGAGTCCGGCACCCCGGAGGGCCCGCAGCCGGTGGACGTCCCCCTCGCCCGGCACATCGCGAACACCCTGGTGGAGGGCGGCCGTTTCGACCTGGCGTACTCGGCCAGACTGCAGATCGACCACGGCCAGTCGCACGCCGTCCAGTATCTGCTCGACGGTCTTGACGTGGAGATCGTGCCGCTGGTGGTGAACGTGTTCGCCCATCCGCTGCCCACCCTCGACCGCTGCGAGCGGCTGGGCCGGGCCATCCGGGACGCGGTGCTGGGGTTCCCCGAGGGCCGCCGGGTGGCGGTGATCGGCTCCGGCGGGCTCTCGCACCGGCTGCCGTGGCCGGACTGGCGCGATCCGCGCGGCGACGACGAGGAGTTCATGGTGGGCGCGTGGCTGAACGGCCGCGACCACTGGAAGGACTACGACGTCAGGCGCCGCGAGATCATCCGGGCCGCCGAGGCCGCGATCAACGAGGACTTCGACGAGGAGTTCCTGAACCTGGTGACCAGCGGCCGGACCCATGAGGTGACCCGGTACACCACCGAGGAACTCGAGAAGGTGGCGGGCAACGGCGCCCAGGAAGTGCGCACCTGGCTGCTCATGGCGGCCCTGCTCGGCCACGCCCCCGGACGGCGGCTGGCGTACGAATCCCTGCCCGAATGGCTCACCGGCATGGGCGTCGCCGTCCTCGACCCCGCACAGAATCACACCAGCGAAAGGCAGCCATGAGCATCTGGACGGAACTGTCGGGCATCGACTACCGGCACGCCTACGTGAAAACCGGCGACATCACCACCCGGGCCCTGCAGGCGGGTCCCGAGGACGGTGAGCACGTGGTGTTCCTGCACGGCACCACCGGCCACCTGGAGGCGTTCGTACGCAACATCCCGGCGTACACCGAGCGCGGCTACCGCTGCCACGCCATCGACATGCTCGGCCACGGCTATACCGGCAAGCCCGACCGGCCCGGGGAGATCCCGGCCTACGTCGAGCATCTGATGGCCTACCTGGACGCGGTGGGCGCCGAGCGGGCGCATCTGGTCGGCGAGTCGCTGGGCGGCTGGGTGGCGTCCTGGGCGGCGAGCGAGTACCCGGACCGGGTGGCCTCGCTCCAGCTGCTGTGCATGGGCGGCACCAAGGTCAACCCGGAGGTGATGGAGCGGCTGAAGACCTCGACCCGCGCCGCGGCGCTCGAGGACGACGTGTCCTTCACCCGGGAGCGGCTGCGGCTGCTGTGGGCGGAGTGGGACGAGGAGCTGGGTGAGGAGCTGACCCGGATCCGCTACGAGATCTACCACCGCCCCGAGTTCCAGGAGAACCTGCACAATCTGCTGGCGCTGCAGGAGGTCGATCGACGGGAACGCAATCTGCTGCGGCCGGACCGGATGGCGAGGATCAAGGCGCCGACCCTGGTGGTGTGGGGCAACAAGAACCCGTTCGGGGCCGTGCCGGAGGCGGAGGCCATCACCGCCGCCATCCCCGGGGCCCGGCTGGAGATCTTCAACGAGTGCGGGCACTGGCCGCAGCACGAGAAGGCCGAGGTGTACAACCCGCTCAGCCTGGCGTTCCTCGACGAGACGACGCGATGAGGGGGTGCCCGGCATGACCGTCGTCCCGCTCGACCACGCCACATCACCGTCCTGTCCCGACTCGATGAACTCCGTCCTCGGCAAGGTGCGCCCGATCCTGGAGGCATTCACCGCCGACGACAGCACCCTCTCCCTCGCCGACCTGGTGCGCCGTACGGGCGTGGCGAAGGCCACCGTCCACCGGCTCGCCCAGGAACTGGTCGTCTGGGGGCTGCTGGAGCGGGCGGGCTGCGACTACCGGCTGGGGCTGCGCCTGTTCGAGATCGGCCAGCGGGTGCACCGGCAGCGGATCCTGCGCGAGGTGGCGCAGCCGTACATGGAGGACCTGCTGCTGGCCACCCGGGAGACCATCCACTTCGCGATCCACGACGGCCTCGACGTCGTCTACCTGGAGAAGATCCTGCCGCATCGCGGGCTGAGCGAGGAGTCCCGGGTGGCGGGGCGGCTTCCGCTGTACTGCACCGCCACCGGCAAGGCCATCCTGGCCTTTTCGCCGAAGTCCCTGGCCGGAGAGGTGATCGGCAACGGGCTGAAACCCTTCACCCGGTACACGATCACCTCGCCCGCGCGGCTGCTGTGCCAGCTGGAGCGGGTCCGGGAGCAGGGCATCGCCACCGAGGCGGAGGAGATCCGGCTGGGCTATCTGAGCATGGCCGTACCGGTCTTCGCCGTCGGGGGCTCGCTGGCGGGCGCGCTGTCCATCACCGCGCCCACCTACCGTTTCGACGCCGCCACCCACACGGGGGCGCTGCGCACCGCGGGGCTGGGAATCAGCCGGGCACTGCGGGCCGCCCTGTGACGGCGCTGGAGGAGGTGGTGACGCGGGCACCGTCGCTGATCGGCCGGTGGGAGGCCGAGGACTGCGGGGTGCTGACGGTCAAGGAGTTCTGCCGGTACGCCACCGCGGTGGGCGATGACGCGTACGCGGCCCGGGCCCGCGCCCGGGAGGCGGCCGGGGAGCCCGTGGAGGCTCCTCCCCTGTTCCTCGCGGCGATGATGGGCTGGGAGGACGGTCCGCCCGAGGACGAGTTGCGCCCGGACGGCCTGGCCACCAGGGAGTCCCCGTGTACGCAGGGGTTGCCGGTGCGCCTGGTGCACGGCGGCCAGTCGGTGCGGCTCGCCGGGGTTCCGGTGGCGGGCGCCCGGATCACCGCGTCCCGGGCGCTGATGTCGGCGGACCGGAAGGGAGGCCGCTCGGGTGAGTTCGTCCTGCTGGGCGTGACCACCCGTTTCACCGCGGAGGACGGGACGGAGCTGATGGCCGTGGACGAGACGATCGTCGTGCTCGACGGGGGCACCGCCCCGGACGACGGGAAGGGGGGCGCCGCGTGAGCACCCCCACCGCCGGGCAGGTCTGCCCGCCACGCCGCTACACCCACAGCAGGGTGCGGCTGTTCCGGTTCAGCGCCGTGTCGTGGAACGGGCACCGCATCCACTACGACGCGGAGTTCGCCGCCTCGGAAGGCTTCCCCGATGTGGTCGTGCAGTCCACCCTGCACGGCGAGACGCTGGTCCAGTACGCCCTGGACTGGTCGGGCCCCGCCACGCGACTGGAGGGGGTGAGCTGGCGCAACCGGGCGACCGCCGTGGCCGGTGAACCGCTCACCTGCACCGCGACGGTCACCGCGGTCGAGCCCGCCGCCGGGGGGCAGCGGGTGTCGCTGGAGATGTCCGTCCTCAAGGAGGACGGCACCGCGTGTGTCACCGGGACGGTCGAACTGACCTGCCCGGTGCGCTAGGTGTGCTGTCCCGTCACCAATGTGCCGGGACAGCACACCTAGCCGGCGTACCGCTCGTACCAGCCCGTCAGCAGGGCGCGGTCCAGATCGGGCGACTTCTTGATGAGCTTCTGCCCGGTGAGGAAGTCGGTGATCTCAGCGGACTGGTCGATGTCGGCGCCGGTGAGTCCGCGGACGCGGAAGGTGATCTCCGGGAGCACCTTCCGCGTCTGCTCCGTGGGCAGTTTCACCTGCCGGTTGGTGGCCTCCGCGGCGGCGCCGGGGTCGCGGGTCACCAGCCGGTCCGCGTCGGCGAGGACCTTGAGCACCTTCGCCGCGACCTCCCGGTTGCTCTTCAGCCAGCGGTCTTCCGCCAGCAGCCACTGCACATAGGTCACCCCGAAGTCGCCGCTGTGGCCGGCGATGTGGCCGCCCGCGTCGGCGCCCTTGGCGGCCCACGGCTCGTAGAGGACGTAGGCGTCGATCGAGCCCCTCCGCAGCAGCCCGGGCATCTCGGGCGGGGAGCTCTGGTGGATCGTCACGGACGCCGGATCGATGCCGTGGTGGCGCAGATACGTATGGGTCGCGTACAGGCCGAGTCCCTGGATGGACGCCATCGTCCTGATCTGCCGCGGTGAGGTGATGCCGTCCCGCAGGACGACCTTCAGATAGCGGTCGGAGGACTGGAACACGCCCAGCGCCCGCAGGCCCGGATCGCCCGCCATCAGCGGCAGCGCGGTGGAGTCGGCGTTGGCCGCCAGCTGCGCGGTGCCGGCCGTCACCGCCTGGCCCGCCGTCGGCCCGCCCTCGGTCCGCATCAGCTCGACGTTCACCCCCGCCTCGGCGAACATCCCCCGCTCCTTGGCCAGGTAGAAGGGTGCGTACGAGGCGTCGACGCCGAGGGCGACGCGCACCGTGGGCGCGCCCTTCACCTCCCCCGCGTCGGAGTCCACCGTCCCCGCCATGCAGGCGGGGACGAGGAGGAGCGCCGTACAGGCGACGAGCAGCCGCCCCGCCCTGCCGTTGTCCGGGTTCATGAGTCGTGACCTCCCAGTGCGGGATCCCTGTGGATCGCGCCACGTTCCCAGTGGCGGGTGCCTTCGCCGTAGCGTGGTGTCCCGCCAGACGGAACGGTTTCATTGGGTCCGGCCACGGCGGTCCCTACGCTCCCGGCCCATGAGCGTTCTTACCGATGTTCCGGCCACCCCGTCCGCGTCGGACGTGGTGGACACCGACATCCTCATCATCGGCGCCGGTCCGTCGGGACTCTACGGCGCGTATTACGCGGGGTTCCGCGGGCTGCGCGTGGCGGTCATGGACGTCCTTCCCCAATTGGGCGGCCAGATCAGCGCGATGTATCCGGAGAAGCCCATCTTCGACATCGCCGGTTTCCCCTCGGTGCGCGGTCGCGACCTGGTCGACGCCCTGGCGGCCCAGGCGGAGCCGTACGGGCCCGTGTATCTCCTGGGTCAGCGGGCGGTCGAGCTGTCCCACGGGGAGGACGGGCGCCCCGTGGTGCGCGGCGACGCGGGGACCACGGTCCGGGCCGGAGCGGTGGTGATCACCGGCGGGGTGGGGACGTTCACGCCCAGGCCCCTGCCCGCGGGCGAGGACTATCTCGGCCGCGGGCAGGTGTACTTCGTACCGGACCCGGCCGTCCACACCGGTCACGACATCGTGATCGTCGGCGGCGGGGACAGCGCGTTCGACTGGGCGGCGACCCTCGCTCCCCTGGCCCGGTCCGTCACCCTGGTCCACCGCCGGGACAGATTCCGGGCCCACGGCTCGACCGTGGAGAAGGTGCGGTCCCTGGGCATCGAGATCATCACCGACACCGAGGTGACCGGGGTGCGCGGAGCGGAGCGCCTGGAAGAGGTGACGATCCGCCATCGCCTCACCAAGGACACCCGGACCCTGCCGGCGCAGACCGTCGTCGCCGCCCTCGGCTTCACCGCCGACCTCGGCCCGCTCCAGCACTGGGGCCTGGAGCTGCGAGCACGGCGGATCGCCGTGGACACCCGGATGGCCACCAGTGTGCCGCGGGTGTTCGCCGCCGGGGACATCACCGACTACCCGGGCAAGGTGCGGCTGATCTCCGTCGGCTTCGGCGAGGTCGCCACCGCGGTCAACAACGCGGCCACCGTGATCGATCCGGAGGCGATGTTGTTCCCCGGGCATTCCACAGAGAAGGAGAACTGACATGGCCTACGTCATCGGCCCGGCCTGCGTCGACATCATGGACCGCTCCTGCATGGAGGAATGCCCGGTCGACTGCATCTACGAGGGTGAGCGCAAGCTCTACATCAACCCGGTGGAGTGCATCGACTGCGGCGCCTGCGAGACCGCCTGCCCCGAGCAGGCGATCGCGGTGGACCGGCTGGCCGGGCCCGAGCACCGCGAGGACAACCGCCGCTTCTTCACCGAGCCGCTGCCCGGTCGTACGGAGCCGCTGGGCACCCCCGGCGGCGCCGCCGGGCTCGGCCCCGTCGGCGTCGACACCCCCCTCGTGGCGGGGGCCGGCGCATGACGGGCCGCGAACTTCCCCCGGAGGTGACGAAGGCGGCCGACACCCTGCTGGAGGCCACCCGCACCGGGCTGGTGTGCCCGCCGGTGCGCACGCTCCTCGCCGACGGCGACATCGGGGCCGCGTACGCGGTGCAGCGGGTGAACGTCGGGCGTGGGGTGGCCGCCGGGCGGTCGATCGCCGGCCGTAAGATCGGCCTGACCTCGCCCGCCGTACAGGCCCAACTCGGCGTGGACCAGCCGGACTTCGGGACGCTGTTCGCCGATATGGCGGTTCCCGAGGGCGGTGTGGTGGCGGCCGGGCGGCTGCTGCAGCCCAAGGTGGAGGCGGAGGTGGCGCTCGTCCTCGGCGCCGATCTGCCGCACCGCGACTGCACGGTGGCCGATGTGCTGCGGGCGGCCGATGTCGCGCTGCCCGCGCTGGAGATCGTGGACAGCCGGATCGCCGAGTGGAACATCGGCATCGTGGACACGGTCGCCGACAACGCCTCCTGCGGGCTGTACGTACTGGGCTCCACCTCCGTGCCACTGACCGGGCTCGATCTGCGCGAGGTGCGGATGACGATGACCCGCGGCGGCCGGACGGTCTCGGAGGGCACCGGCGCCGACTGCCTCGGCAGCCCGCTGCAGGCCGCGGCCTGGCTCGCCTCGGCCGTCGCCGCCCAGGGCGATCCGCTGCGGGCCGGGGAGGTCCTGCTGACCGGGGCGCTGGGGCCGATGGTGCCCGCGGCCCCGGGCGATCGGTTCGAGGCTCATTTCAGTCGACTGGGCCGGGTCACGGTCGAGTTCGCGACGGAGGGAGACAGGTCATGAGCAGCCGTACCAAGGTCGCCGTCATCGGCTCCGGCAACATCGGCACCGATCTCATGATCAAGGTGCTGCGGCTGTCGGAGACCCTGGAGATGGCGGCGGTGGCGGGCATCGACCCGGACTCCGACGGCCTCGCCCGCGCCCGCCGCCTGAAGGTGGCCACGACGCACCAGGGCGTGGACGGGCTGGTCGCGCTGGACGAGTTCGCCGATGTGCGGATCGTCTTCGACGCCACCTCGGCGGGTGCCCACCGCCGCCACGACGAGACGCTGCGCGCCCTCGGGCGTACGGTGGTCGACCTCACCCCGGCCGCCATCGGCCCCTATGTGGTGCCGCCGGTGAACCTCGACGCCCATCTGCACAGCCCAAATGTCAACATGGTGACCTGCGGCGGCCAGGCCACGATCCCGGTCGTCGCCGCCGTCTCGGCCGTCACCCCTGTGCACTACGGGGAGATCGTCGCCTCCATCGCCTCCCGCTCGGCCGGCCCGGGCACCCGGGCCAACATCGACGAGTTCACCGAGACCACCGCCTCCGCCATCGAGCGGGTCGGCGGAGCGGGCCGGGGCAAGGCCATCATCGTCCTCAACCCGGCCGAACCACCGCTGATCATGCGGGACACCGTGCACTGTCTGGTCTCGGAGTGCGACGAGGCGGCGGTCACCGCCTCGATCGAGGCCATGGTGGGCCGCGTACAGGCCTATGTCCCGGGCTACCGCCTCAAACAGAAGGTGCAGTTCGACCGGATCGACGGCGACGACCCGCTGCGCACCCTCCTGCCGCCCGGCGCGGGACGCGGCGCGGCGAAGGTGTCGGTGTTCCTGGAGGTCGAGGGCGCCGCCCACTACCTCCCGGCGTACGCGGGCAACCTCGACATCATGACCTCGGCCGCGCTGCGCACCGCGGAGCGCCTGGCCACCCACCACACCGGCGAGGAGGCAGCACGATGACCCCGGCCGCCCTGTACATCCAGGACGTCACCCTGCGCGACGGCATGCACGCCATCCGCCACCGCTACACCGTCGACCAGGCCCGCGCCATCGCCGCCGCCCTGGACGCCGCCCGCGTCGGGGCCATCGAGATCGCCCACGGCGACGGCCTGGCAGGCTCCAGCGTCAACTACGGTGTCGGCGCGCACACCGACTGGGAGTGGATCGAGGCGGTCACCGGCGCCGTCCGGCACGCGGTCCCCACCACCCTGCTGCTGCCGGGCATCGGCACCGTGCGCGACCTGCGGCGGGCCCACGCCCTCGGCATCCGCTCGGTGCGTATCGCGACCCACTGCACCGAGGCCGACATCTCCGCCCAGCACATCTCCGCCGCCCGCGAGCTGGGCATGGACGTCGCGGGCTTCCTGATGATGTCCCACATGGCCGAGCCCGCGGAACTCGCCCGGCAGGCGAAGCTGATGGAGTCCTACGGCGCCCACTGCGTGTACGTCACCGACTCCGGCGGGCGGCTGACCATGGACGGGGTGCGCGACCGCTTCCGCGCCTACCGCGACGTCCTCTCGCCCGACACCGAACTGGGCATCCACGCCCACCACAATCTGGGGCTCGGGGTGGCCAACAGTGTGGTCGCCGTGGAGAACGGCGTCACCCGCGTCGACGCCTCGCTGGCCGGACAGGGCGCGGGCGCGGGAAACTGCCCGCTGGAAGCGTTCATCGCGGTGGCCGATCTGCTGGGGTGGCCGCACGGCTGCGATCTGTTCCCGCTGATGGACGCCGCCGACGACCTGGTCCGGCCGCTCCAGGACCGGCCGGTGCGGGTGGACCGGGAGACCCTGAGCCTCGGCTACGCGGGCGTGTACTCCAGCTTTCTGCGCCACGCCGAGACGGCGGCCGCCCGCTACGGCCTGGACACGCGCACCATCCTCGTCGAGGTCGGACGGCGCGGCATGGTCGGCGGCCAGGAAGACATGATCACGGACGTGGCGCTGGACCTGGCGGAGGGGCGGGCATGAGTGCGGGGGCGCTCCGGCCGCGGATCGGGATCCGGGTACCGCCGTGCGACCGGGCGGACCGGGTGGCCCGGACCGTGCGGCGGGCCGAGGAGCTGGGCTTCGACCAGGTGTGGTTCCCCGACTCCCAGCTGCTGTGGCGGGACGTGTTCACCACCCTGACCGCGGCCGCGCTGGCCACCGAGCGCATCGGCCTGGGCACCGCGGTCACCAATGTGGCGACCCGGCATCCGGCCGTCGTGGCGTCGGCCGCACGCAGCGTGGCCGAGCTGGCCCCCGGCCGGTTCACCCTCGGCCTCGGCGTGGGCAACAGCTCGGTCGGCCCGATCGGGATGCGGCAGACCACCTCGGCGGCGATGCGCGAGGGGGTGGGCATGCTGCGGGCGCTGCTGGACGGGCGGGACTGGGACTTCGGCGGCGGTGTCCACTCCCGGCTGCGCGATCCCGGGCCGCGGATTCCGCTCCACCTCGCGGCGAGCGGGCCGAAGAACCTGCGGCTCGCCGGTGAGATCGCCGACGGCGCCATCCTGCTCAGCGGCGTGTCCCCGAAGACCCTGGCCGGGGCCGCCGCCCGGGTGTGTGAGGGCGCCGAGGCCGTGGGCCGGGCGGCGTCGGCGGTCCCGCTGACGGTGTCCGCGTTCTGCGCGGTGACCGACGACGTCGAGGCCGAGGCGCGGCGGATCAAACCGATCTGCGCGTCGATCGCGCAGAACGGCGGGGCGCCCTTCCTCGCCCTCGCGGGGATCGAGGTGGACGTCCCCGCCACGGTAGAGGGGGTCTACCCGGATCTGGTGCACGCCGATGACTGGGACGCGGCCGTCGCGGTGTGTTCGGAGTGGGTCAGCGACGAGGCGGCCGTGCGTTTCGCCCGGGAGTTCTGTCTGTTCGGCACCGCCGCGCAGATCGCCGAACGGCTCACGGCCCTGCACGACGCCGGGGTGTCCGGAGTCTTCCTCCAGCATGTGGGCTCCTACGATCCGCCCACCGAGCTGATCGAGGCGGTCGGATCCGCGGTATTGCCGGAAATCTCGTAGCCCTTCACGGGCATACACCGCCCGCGGAACGAAGGATTTCCGGGCATTGACAAAAATTGGCGAAAGGACTGCGGAACGGCTTGACGTCACGCTCCCTTCCGGCCTCCCCGAAAAGCGCCTATCGTTCTCTTCCTCGGCTCTGGTGGCCGCCCCGATACCGGCGCGGCCACGCAGATGAGGAGGTCAAACGCAGTGACTGGGTACGTGTATGCCGAAAAGGACACCGAGCCGCGGCAGATCCGCGAGACCCCCAAGTCGGTTCTCGGCAAGGTCGGCCTCATTCTGTCCGCTTTCCGGGACAACGACTTCGCCCTCAGTCTCGCGGAGTTGACGGCCCGTACCGGGGTCGCCAAGGCCACCGTCCACCGGCTGTGCCAGGAACTCGTCGACGGAAATCTCCTGGAGCGGGAGGGAGCCAAGTACCGGCTCGGGCTCCAGCTGTACGAGATCGGCCTGCGCGCGCCCCGCCAGCGCACCCTGCGCGAGGCCGCCAGGCCCGTCATCGAGAATCTCGCGCAGAAGCTCGACAACGCGGTGAACCTGGCCGTGCCCAGCGGTTCGGAGCTGCTGTGCATCGAGAACGCGGGCAGGCACCGCAACCGGGCCCGGTCCACCGCGGGCGGCCGCCGTCTCCGACTGCACTGCAGCGCCGCGGGGAAGCTCACCCTCGCGATGCTCCCCGAGCAGTACCCGCTGTCCCGGGTGATCCCGCTGATGGACCGCCGTACGCCCCGTACCCTCACTCCTGCCCGGCTGCCCGCCGAGCTGGCCCGGATCAGGGAGCAGGACTACGCCGTGGAGGTCGAGGAGGCCCGGCGCGGCTATCTCGCCGTCGCGGTGCCGGTGCGCGGTCTCGACCAGGCGTACCTGGCCGCACTGGCGGTCATCGCGCCCACGGCGGGCAGCAGCATCCCCCGGATGCACACCGCGCTGACCGAGGCGTCCCGCGCCATCACCTCACGCCTCGCCATCTTCGAGGCGCACCGCGCCCCGCTCTGACAGCGCTGGCGGGCGGCGAAACGCCGGACGGTGTCGCGGCGCTCATCCCGCCGGGCCGCCACGGCCGGCCGGCGCGATCAGGACGGTGGCGAGCAGCGCGGTGTGGCGCGGGCGCGCGGCGGGTCGGTGACGATGGCGCCGCTCATGCCAGCTCCCCCGTGACCTGCGGGTACGGGCGCATATAGGCCTCGGCGTACACCGTCGGCGGCAGGCCGAGGTTGGGACCGGCGTTGCGCGCCAGCTGGACCCCGCGCCGCTTGGCGAGGTCGGTGTAGCAGGACCTGCGGGGTGAAGTCGCACATCTCGGGCTGGTGCGGTTCGAAGAAGAACACCGGCGGCGCGCCCAGCACCTCTCCGGGGGTGGGGTAGCCGATCGCCCGGGCCAGCACTCTCGCGTCCAGCGCCATACGGGCCGCCACCGGATGGTCAGCGTTGTACGGATCGGCCGGAGGTGGGCGCCTTGCCGTGCGTCATAGCTGAAATCTCCTTGGTGGACGGGTCGGTGACCCGCCCCGGCCGCGCCACGCGCGCGGCGCGTCATTCACGCAACGCGTCGATCACGCCCTCGAGGTGGGTGCGGACGGCGGTCCCGGCCGCCTGCGGGTCCCGGGCCCTGATCGCTTCGATCATGGCCAGATGCTCGCTCAGGGACTGCTGGGGGCGCCCCGGCCGCAGAGCGAGCTGGAAACGGTGGCGCACCAGCTGCGCGTTGAGCCGTTCCAGCAGTTCCACGGCCACCTGCTGGCCGGAGATCTCCCTGATCCGGGCGTGCAGTTCGTGGTTGAGCCGGGAGTACGTCATGGGTTCGCCGTCGGCGACGGCCTTGGACATCGCCGTGCCGAGATCGGCCAGTTCGGTCAGCTGCTCCTCAGTCGCCTCGACGGCCGCCTTGGCCGCGCACAGCCCTTCGAGGACCATGCGGCATTCGGTGATGGCCACCGCCTCCTCGACGGACACCACCCGCACCCGCGATCCGCGGTTGCGGATCCGTTCCACCAGCCCTTCCGACGCCAGATCGATCAGGGCCGCGCGGATGCTGGCCCGGGTCACACCGAACTGCTCGGCGAGTTCGTTCTCCACCAGCCGCTGGGCGGGTGCCATCTCGCCGCGCAGAATCGCCTGCCTCAGCTGGGTCAGCGCGTGCTGCTTGGCCTGCTCTCCGGTGCCTGGACGGGCTTCCTTCGGCATCGTGCTCTCCCTGAGTGAGTGCGTGTCGAAGGTAAATCTAGGCCAACAAGATTGTCAACGATTTTGTTCGCCACATTGCCGACAGCAGTCGCCGCATCGCCCGACTATGCTGATCACGCGCTGATACGCGCGACGGAGTCGGCCACTTCGGTGGCGGGAAGGTGGGACGTGCCCAAGCCTGTGCGTGCGACACTCGGGGACCGATGGATCACGTGCATGTTCTGCGAGGGGAGCTTCTTCCGCGACCGCAAGGTGAAGCTCAACAGCTCGGGGGCGGAGTTCCTCAACCTCGCCTGGGCGGACGAGTCCGCGACGGGGCTGATCTGCTGGGACTGCGGCTATGTCCATCTCTTCTCGAACAAGGACATAGAGCTGTACAAGACGAAGAAGGGCGAGGTCTGACGCCCGCCACCCGGCGCGGTGCTCAGACCGGGTGGATGGCCAGCTTGAACTCGGCGAGCACCAGCCTCGCCGAGGAGCTGCTGTTGTGAGAGACCATCAGCGCCAGCGGCGTCCGCGGATGGACGAACATCTCGTGGTGCTTGGTGAAGCACTGCACGCCGGGGCTCGGGGGCCGGTGGTCGGTGGCGGTCGAGTCCGCGCCTGTCGACAGCCCGAGCGGATCCCGTACGAACCGGTCCCGTAATTCGCCGTACCCCCCGGCCTCCCACTGGATCATCGCCGTCAGCGCACCCCATCCGCCGGCCGAGGGCCAGATCAGCCCCGCGCGGTCATCGGTACGCCAGTTCTTGATCGTGTAGCCGTCGGGCTGGACCACCTGATGCATGCCCAGGGCGTCGTAGGACTCGGCGGTGCCGAAGGGGAACCGCACCACGCGATACCCGCCGGGCGGGATCACCTGCGGCTCGGCGACGATCAACGAACAGATCTGCACGGCCACGACGCCTCCAGCGGGTCGGCCGGGGCGAGCCCCGGGGTGTGCGGGGTGATCCTGAAGCGTGGGGTCAGTCTGCGTCGGCGCGTGCCGCCTGTCCAACGAACCCCGCCGCACAGACCGAAGAGCGGATGTTCCCAGGTGTATCAGGTCTTTACAACGATGTAATCGGGTGATGGCATACCCCTGCCCGCCGAACCGCTCTTCCCCGCCCCGGAGTTGACCATGTCTCGCCCCGCCACACCGCCGCCCGATATCCCGAACAACGTTCTACGACCCGAATACCCGCACCCGTCGGGCGCGGAGGAACGATGACCGGCCTCACCAGGCGCGGGCTGCTGAGAGGGGCGGTGTACGGCGCGGGCGCGGCCGTCACCGGGTCCGCGCTCAGCGGCTGCGGTTCGATCGCCGGGAGCGTGACGAGCGGGGACGAGATCCGTTACTGGAACTTGTTCACCGGCCCCGACGGCGGGTTGATGAAGGACATGACGCGGAGCGTCGAGAAGCGCGTACCGGGTCTCAAGGTCAGGACGACGGTGCTGGAGTGGGGCCCGCCGTACTACACCAAGCTCGCGATGGCCTCGGCCGGCGGCCGCTCACCGGATGTGGCCATCCTGCACCTCACCCGGCTGGCGGGCTACGCCCCCGGCGGTCTGCTCGACCCCTGGGACATGGACCTGCTGGCCGAGTTCGGTCTGAGGCAGGACGACCTCAACCAGACGCTCGTCAAGCGGAGCCTGTACCAGGGCACTCCGTACGCCATCCCGCTGGACACCCACCCGTTCGTCGTCTTCTTCGACCGGGACGTCCTGGACAAGGCGGGGCTGCTCACGGGCGAGGGTCGGCTGGTACCCTTCGAATCGCCGAAGCACGCCCTGGAGCTGATGGACAAGCTCCGCAAGGATGGCGGCAAGCTCGGGCCCGTCTTCGGCCATGCCAACGACCCGGCGATGAGCTGGCGGATGTTCTGGTCGCTGTACAGCCAGACCGGCGCCACCTTCGACCTCTCGGGCGAGCGGGCCGAGATCGACGAGGACACCGCCGTGGAGGTGGTGGGCTTCATGGCCGAGCTGGCGCGCGACAGCCGCACGATGGACGTCCAGACGGCGGTCGCCGCCTTCGCCAACGGCCGGTCACCGATGATCTTCTCGGGCGAGTGGGACATGGCCACCTACCGGACCACCCTGAAGGACCGGTTGGGCGGCGCCCCCATCCCCCCCTTCTACGACCGTCCGGCGGGCGCGGCCGACAGCCACGCACTGGTGCTGCCGCACCAGGACAACCCGGATCCGGAGCGCCGGCGGCGCACCCACCAGTTCGTGGCGGAGCTGGTCCGGTCCGGGCTGACGTGGGCGACGGCCGGCCATATCCCGGCGTACCTCCCGGCGGTCTCGTCCGCCGCGTACGCCAAGCTGCGGCCGCAGTCCGAGTACGCGGACGCCGCGAAGCAGCTCGCGCTCGACCCGCCCGTGTGGTTCGCGGGCTCCGGATCGGACTTCCAGACGCGGATGTCCCAGGCCCTCGACCCCGCGATCGGCGGCTCCTCCGCGGCGAAGGCGGTACGCACGATGGTCTCCCAGATCAACACCCTGCTGGCCCAGCCGAATCCGGCCTGATGGCGACGGCACCGCAACGGAAAGGAGCATCGTCATGACGTCCGTCCCCACCCCCTCGCGGCGGGCCGCGTCCGGGTCCGGGTGGCTCTTCGCCACCCCCTTCCTGGTGTTCTTCGGCCTCTTCCTCGTCGTGCCGCTCGGTATCGGCCTGTGGATGAGCCTCACCGACGCGAGCCTGACCGGCTCCGGTGGCAGCGCCTTCGTCGGCCTGGACAACTACACCGAGGCGCTCGGCGACAGTCAGGTGTGGCAGACCCTCGGCAACACGGTCTGGTTCACCATCCTGTCCACCGTCCCCCTCGTACTCATCGCCCTGGTGATGGCCCTGCTGGTGTACACGGGGATGCCGGGGCAGTGGCTGTGGCGGCTGTCCTTCTTCACCTCGCATCTGCTGCCGGTCGCGGTGGTCTACCAGATCTGGAACATGCTGTACCAGCCGGACCGGGGGATGCTCAACGGGCTGCTGAACGCGGTCGGGCTCGACGGGATCGGCTGGCTGACGGACGAGAAGTACGCGATGTGGTCCATGGCGCTGGTCACCCTGTGGTGGACGGTGGGCTTCAACTTCCTGCTCTACCTGGCCGCGCTGCAGGCCATCCCCGACCACCTCTACGAAGCGGCCGCGCTCGACGGCGCCGGGGCGTGGCGCCGGCTGTGGTCGGTCACGCTGCCGCAGCTGCGCCGGACCACCGGGATGATCGCCGTGTTGCAGGTGATGGCGTCGCTGAAGGTGTTCGACCAGATCTACCTGCTGACCAGGGGCGGCCCCGACGGGACCACCCGGCCGATCCTGGAGTACATCTACGACACCGGCTTCACCAACTACCGGCTGGGCTACGCCTCGGCGATCTCGTACGTGTTCTTCGGAGTCATCATCATCCTCTCGCTCGCCCAGTTGAAGATCTCCTCGCGCAGGGAGGACTGATCGCGCCATGGCCCCCGACACACTCTCACCCCGTACACCGGGAAAGAGGCGCTCGACCATGCCCCGGGAGGTGGCCCGGCGGCGCCGCCACGGCGGCGGCCGGGCCTGGCACCCCACGCTCGGCACCGGGCCCCTCCCCCGCGTGGTGACCCTGCTGGCGCTTGCACTGATGGCGGTGGCCTGGCTGGTGCCGTTCGGCTGGGGCGTGGACACGTCGTTCAAGTCGGAGGTCGACGCGAGCGCGTCGGGCGTCGACTGGCTCCCCGACGCGGGCTTCACCCTCGACGCCTACCGGACCATCTTCGGCCAGGGCAATCTCCCGGTGTGGGCGGTGAACAGCGTGGTGATCGCCGTGTGCGTCACGGCGATCACCGTGGCCGTCTCGGCGATGGCGGCGTACGCCTTCTCGCGCACCCTCTTCCGTGGCCGCCGGGTGGTCTTCGCCGTCACCGTGGCCTCGATCATGGTGCCGCCGCAGATCCTGATCGTGCCGCTGTTCCGGCAGATGCTCGCCATGAACCTCGTCGACACCTACGCTGCGGTGATCCTGCCGCAGGTGGTGGCGCCCGCGATGGTGTTCATCCTGAAGAAGTTCTTCGACGGCATTCCGCGCGAGCTGGAGGAGGCGGCCCGGATCGACGGGGCGGGCAGCTTCCGGGTGTTCTGGAACGTGGTCATGCCGCTGTCCCGGCCGATCCTGGCCGCGGTGGCGATCTTCGTCTTCATCAACACCTGGAACAACTTCCTCTGGCCGTTCATCAGCACCAGCGATCCTCAGCTGATGACGCTTCCGGTGGGGCTGTCGACCGTGAAGGACTCCACCGGGCTGCGGAACGCCCAGGAGTCCGCCGCCTCGGTCCTCGGCTCCCTGCCGCTGCTGATCGTCTTCATGCTGTTCCAGCGCCGCATCGTGAAGTCGGTGGCCACCACCGGCCTGGGAGGTCAGTAACCCTCAGGCGCCGCCCTCGGTGGACTCGCGGGTGCACAGCGTGTGCCCGACGACGACCCCCTGGGGCGGCCGGCCCGGCGCGTCGATCCGCTCCAGCAACAGGCTGACGGCGTGCCGGGCGATCGCGCCCTTGTCGGGTGCGACGGTGCTCAGGCTGGGCGTGCTGTAGCGGGTGGCCTCGATGTCGTCGAAGCCCATCACGGCCACGTCCTCGGGGACCCGCAGCCCACGCTCGTACAGGGTGCGCAGCGCGCCGAGGGCCAGCGCGTCGTTGAAGCAGAACACGGCGTCCGGTGGTTCGGGCTCGTCCAGCAGCGCGTCCATGGCCCGTGCGCCCTCCCGCAGGTGGTAGCGGGGGGTCTCGCGCTCCAGCCGGGGGTCCAGCGGCAGCCCGGCCGCCTCCAGCGCCTGGCGGTAGCCGGTCCTGCGCAGCAGGGGTGTGCCGAGGTACGGCTCGGGCCGCGGGCCGACGACGGCGATCCGGCGGCGGCCGCCGCGGATCAGATGGGTCACCGCCTCCCGGGCGGCGGCCACGTTGTCGATGACCACGTGATCGGTGAGGCCGCCGCTGGGGCGTTCGCCGATGAGCACGAGCGGCACCGCGCCGAGATGGCTCGCGAGGGCGCTGCCGTGCGGGGCGAGCGGGCTGACCACCAGGCCGTCCACGAGCTGGTCGCCGAGGCCGTGGACGACGGACGCCTCCCGGTCCCGGTCGCCGAGGGTCTGCTCGATGAGCAGGGTGCGGCCGTGTTCCTCGGCCGTGGTGAGGAAGTGGCGCCCCAGCTCGGCGAAGTACGGGACGTCCAGCTCCGGCAGTACCAGCGCGATCATGCCGGTGCTGCCGCGGCGCAGATTGCGGGCGGCCCGGTTGGGCCGGTAGCCGAGCTGCCGGATGGCCCGCTGCACCCGCTCCCGGGTCGCGGGCGACACATGGACGAAGCCGTTGATGACGTTCGACACGGTCTTCGGGGAGACCCCGGCGAGCGCCGCCACATCCTTGACGGTGGCGCTCCGGGCCGCGCCCGCACGCGTCTCGCCCGGTGACGCCTCACTCTTCGCGGTCTGCTGGTTGGCGGCGGTCACCGGGCGATCCTAGGCGCTGCCGGTGGCGCACGGCACTCCGCCGGGGCGCCACGGTCACTTGAGGGCGCCCAGGGTGACGCCGGTGCGCCAGTAGCGGCGCATCGCGGTCATCATGACGGCCAGCGGCACGATGGACAGCAGCGCGCCGGTCAGCACGAGGCTGGTCAGATCGATGCCGGACTCCAGCCGCTTGCCGGTCCAGTTGTACAGGCCCAGGTTGAGGGTCCAGTTCTCCTCGCCGCGCAGCACGGTCAGCGGCAGGAAGAAGGCATTCCAGGTGTTGACGAAGGCGAGCAGGAACACCGTGGCGCCACCGGTGACCATCATCCGCAGCACGATGCTGAAGAAGATCCGCAGCTCCCCGGCGCCGTCCAGCCGGGCCGCCTCCAGCAGTTCGAAGGGGACCGTGGACTCGGTGTAGACCTTGGCCAGGTACACGCTGAACGGGTTGATCAGACACGGGACGAGCATGGCCCAGGGGGTGTCGACCAGTCCGATGGACGAGAACAGCAGATACAGCGGGAGGGTGAGCAGGGCGATCGGGATCAGGAAGGAGCCCACGACGCACGCGAACACCACGCCGCGCCCGGGGAAGTCGAAGCGGGCGAGGCCGTATCCGGTGGCGAGCGCGATGAGGGTGCCGCCCAGGGAGCCCACCCCGGCGTACAGGAACGAGTTGGCGGTCCAGCGCAGGAAGATGCCGTGGTCGTAGGTGACCAGCTGACGCAGGTTGTCCCACAGGTGCATGCCGGAGAACCACAGGCCGCCGGACTGGTACAGCCCGGTGCGGTCCTTGGTGGCGGCCACGATCAGCCACCACACCGGGAAGAGGCTGTACCCGCCGGCCAGGATCAGGCCGAGCAGCAGGAAGCGCTGGCCGCCCCGCCCGCGCGCGGCGGCGTCGGGGCGGGCGAGCCGCCGCACGGTGCGCGCCCCGGGCCGCTCGGTGGCGGATTCCGTCATCAGCATCAGTCGGTCTCCTTCGAGGTCAGCCGGTAGAAGAGGAAGGAGGCCACGCCGAGGACGAGGGCGAGCAGCACCGACAGGGCCGCGGCGTAGTGGTAGTCGCCCGCGTTGAACGCCTGGTTGTAGACGATCATGATGGGGGTGAAGCTGTCGCTGACCGTCTGCGGTGTGACGTTCCGGAACAGCGCGGGCTCGTTGAAGATCTGGAGCATCTGGATGATGGAGAGCATGCCGGTCAGCACCAGCGCGCCGCGCACATGCGGAATCTTGATGCTCAGCGCGATGCGCGTCTCGGAGGCGCCGTCCAGCCGCGCGGCCTCGAACAGCTCGCGGGGTACCGCCTGGAGCGCCGCGTAGATGATCACCATGTTGTAGCCGATGCCGTGCCAGGTCAGCAGGTTGCCGATGGACGGCCAGACCATCGAGGGCGCGAAGAAGTTCCAGGAGAGCCCGAAGACCTTGCCGAGCGAGGTCAGCGGGCCGACCTCGGGGCTGTAGAGGTTGATCCATACGATGGCGGCCACCACCCCGGGGATCATGTACGGGATCAGCAGCAGCATCCGGAACCGGCTCGCCGCCCGCGCGGTGAGCGCGTCCAGGCACAGGGCGAGCAACAGGCTGATGACCAGCATCACCGGGATCTGGACACACGCGAACAGGACCACTCGCAGGACGGAGGACAGGAACGCCGGGTCGGTCAGGCCGTGCCGGTAGTTGTCCAGTCCGGCGAACGTCACCGTGGCGCCCCCGAGTCCGAGTCCGGACCGCTGCTCCCGGAACAGGGACTGGTGGACCGCGTAGCCGATCGGGATGAGGTAGAGGAAGACGAAGCCGAGCTGGAAGGGCACCGTGAAGGCGGCTCCCTTCCAGCGCTGGGAGCGGATCATGCGGGCCCTCAGCCCTTGACGCCGATGCCGCGGGACTTCAGGTCCGCCACCGTCCACTTCTGCATATGGGCCAGCAGGTCGGTGACCTTCTGCTGCTTGTTCATGACCTTGGCCCAGCCGGTCTGCAGTTCGGTGAACATCGCGGTCCAGTCCGGACCGAAGACCCAGTCGGTGGTGACGGTGTTCAGACTGTTGGTGACCACCTTCTTGCCCGGCTCGTAGTTCTTCCCGAGCAGCTTGGCGGAGAGCGACTTCTCGACGTACGACGCGCTGTCGGCCAGCGCGGGCATCACACCGTTGCCGGTCTCGGGGCTCGCCAGGGTGGACACGGCGCCGGTGTCGGTGGACATCCACAGCGCCGCCTCCGCGGCCTGCTCCTGGTGCTCGCACTCCTTGGTCACCAGGGTCAGCCCGCCGCTCTGGTTGGTACCGGCCGGTGTCCTGGCGGGCTCGCCCGGGAAGGCGGGCCACGGCGACAGCGCCCACCGGCCGTTCGACTTCGTGAAGTTCTGGACCATGCCGGCCATCTGCCAGGTGGAGATCTGCCGGGTCGCGGTGCGGCCGTTGTCGTAGTTGCGCTGGACCGCCGCGTAGTCGGCGAAGGAGAGCGAGGAGTTCAGATCGTTGTCGATGATTTCCTGGATCACCTTCGCCGCCTTGAGGCTGCCGGAGTCCTGGAAGTTCACCCGCCAGGCGTCGCCGTCGATGGCGTACCAGTGCGCCCCGGCCTGCATCGCGAGGACTTCGAGGGTGCTCGGGTCCTCCCCCGCGTAGTTGGTGATGCGAATGCCGTGCTTCTTCAGCACCTTGCCGGCGGCGATGAAGTCGTCCCAGGTTGCGGGGGCTTTGAGGCCATACTTGCGGAAGATGTCGGTGCGATAGATGGTGAAGGCGGGCGCGGAGCTGGTGGGAACGCCGTAGACCTTGCCCTGCACCCCGGCGCCCGCCCACGCACCGGGGTTGAACTTCTTCTTCGCGGACCCCACGTACCGGGTGATGTCGGCGAGCACGCCCTGCGAGACCAGGGTGGTCACGTATTCGGCGGTGTTCTGCACCAGACAGGGGGCGTTGCCCGCCTTGACGGCGTTGGTCAGCTGCTTCTGCATCGTCAGCTGGTCGGTGACCTTGGTGTATTCGAGCTTGATGTTCCGGTGGCTCGCGTTGAACGCCTTGACGACGGCCTCCTGGCCGTTGGCCCAGCCCCAGTAGGGGAGGGTGACCGGGCCGGAGTCCCCGGAGGACCCGGGGTCCCCGGAGCCGGATCCGCCGCAGGCGGAGAGCAGACCTGTCAGCGCGAGACCCGCGACGGCGGCGCGGGCGAACCTTCTCCGGGGCAGGGTGAAGTTCATCTGACCGTGATCCTTTGGATGTTGGCGTTCTCGGAACGCGAGGACGGCGGCTCGGTGATGGCCAGGATCGGCGGACGGAGGCCGAACGAGGGAAAGCGGTAGTAACCGGTTGCTGTGGACGGTAGGCCGGTTGGTCCGCACTCGACAAGGGGCCGGACGCGGTGAGTTGGAGAAACCGTTTACGACAGTGGTACGTCGCGGTCGTCAGGAACGGCGGACCGGCGGCTGGACGGAGTTCCGTACGACGACATGGGTGCCCAGCACCAGATGGGCTCCGTCGCCGCCCGCGCGGCGGCCCGTGCCGCCCTCGCGCCGATCGGCCACCGCGCGCAGCGCGGCCCGCCCCATCTCCTCGTACGGCACATGAACGGTCGTCAGCTGCGGGGTGAGCTGGGAGGCCAGCGGAATGTCGTCGTAGCCGACGATCGAGACGTCCTCGGGGACCCTGAGCCCGGCGGCGCGCAGGGCCTGCATGGCACCCGCCGCGACCACATCGGTCCCCGCCAGCACCGCCGTGAAGTCCAGCTCGCGCCGCAGGCCCTCCTCGACCGCCTGATACCCGTGGCCGTAGTCGTACGGGCCGTGGAGCACCATGTCCGGGTCGAACGGGACGCCGTACGCCTCGAAGGCCCGCCGGGCGCCCCGCAACCGGCCCTGGGCCGTGGTGAGTTCGGCGTGTCCCGGCAGTACGAGGACCCGGCGGTGCCCGGCGGACAGCAGGTGGCTGGCCATGGCGTAGGCGCCGCCCTCGTTGTCGTAGTCGACCGTGGTGGCCGCCACGTCGCCCTCCAGCGGCGGCCTGCCGACCAGGACCAGGTGCGATCCGGCGGCGTCGAGGGAGCGGGCGAACCGGGCCATCCTCAGCTGGTATTCGTCGAAGTCGTACGCGCCGCCGAGCAGGACCACCGCGGCGACGCCCTGCTGCCGCATGAGGTTGACCAGCGCGAGTTCCCGCTCCGGGTCGTCTCCGGTGGTGCCGACCAGCGAGAGCCAGCCGCGCAGCGTGGCCGCGCCCTCGACTCCCTTGGCCACGTGGGCGAAGGCGGCGCCGGTGATGTTGTTGATGAGGATGGCCACGGTGGGCGTGCCGCCGCCGGCCAGTGAGCGGGCGTGGGCGTTGGTGACGTAGTCCAGGTCCCGTACGACCTTCATCACCCGGCGGCGCAGCTCGTCCGACACGGGGTAGTTGCCGGACAGGACGCGCGAGACGCTGGCGACGGAGACGCCCGCGCGCTCCGCCACGTCGCGGATGGTGGCCCGTCCGGCGCCGCCCGACGCCTTGCGCTCGCTCACCGTAGCGACTCCTTCACCGTAGCGACTTCCCCACCGGCCCGGGCCGGGTCCCGTGGCTTGCGCCGGTGCGGGAAACCGTATCCCATCGTTACTCCCCTCAGGTGGGCCGCCGGGGCGGCCTTCAGGCGACGCGGGCCAGATCCGCATGCCGCACCTCGTGGGCCAACGGCAGCCCCGCCGCCACGCGTTCCAGCTCCTCGGCGACGACGCGGCCGAGGCGGGCCAGCTCGTTGCCGAGCGAACCGGCGATGTGCGGGGTGAGGAAGACGTTGGGGAGCGTGTACAGCGGGGAAGCGGCGGGCGGTGGTTCGGGGTCGGTGACGTCCAGCACCGCGCTGAGGCGGCCCGCGACCAGCTCGTCGGTGAGGGCGTGCGTGTCGACCAGCGCGCCCCGGGAGGTGTTGATCAGCACGCCGCCGTCCCGGATGAGGGCGAGCCGCTTGCGGTCCAGCATGCGGTGGGTCTCGGGGATGTCGGGGGCGTGCAGGCTCACGATGTCGCTGCGGCGCAGCAGGTCCTCCAGGGGCAGCGGTTCGGCGCCGAGCGCGGCGGCCTCGACGGCGTCCACGTAGGGGTCGTACAGCGAGACGGCGAAGTCGAAGGGCCGCAGCAGTTCCAGCAGCCGGCGGCCCACGCGTGAGGCGCCGATGACGCCGACCCGGCGGCCGAGGTTGCCGATGGCCGCGGTCTGGGCGGGGGACGGATGGGTGTGGGTGTCGCGGAAGCGTTCACGGTGCGCGAAGGCGTCCTTGCCCGCGAGCAGGATCATGGCGAGGGTGTATTCCGCGACCGGCAGCGCGTTGCCGGTGACCGCGCTGGACACGGTGATCCCGCCGTCCCACAGGGCATCCCCGATCAGCGAGCGGACCGAGCCCGCCGCGTGCAGGACGGTGCGCAGCCGGGGCGCCGCGGCGAGGGTGCCGGCGTCGAGGCGGGGACAGCCCCAGCCGGTGATCAGTACGTCGGCCCGGGCCAGCGCGGGGGCGGCGGCGGGGTCGCTGAGGTCCCGTACGACGAGGGCGGTGTCGATCTCGGCCACCTGCCGCAGCCGCTCCATGAGCGGTGGCGGGAAGAGCAGGGGCAGGTGCACCGGGTCCATGGCGAACACGGCTCTCGGCGGCTGGGCAGTGGGCATGACTCTCCTGGGGCGCCGGGGAAACGGTTTCAGAAAGCGCCTTCTAACGTAGATCTGACGGGAAGGCGGGTCAATCGGCAGGCCGTACGTCGCCGAGGGCGACCGATCCTTTCGAAAGTGCACCCAGACCCTTGACTCCGTTTCCGGACAGGGCCGAAGCTCTGCCCACGTGGCCGCAGTAACCGGTTTCCGTTTTCCACTGCGCAGGGAGTCAGCCATGAACCCACCCTTGTCCCGCCGCGCCACCCTTCAGGCGGCAGGTGCCGGCGTCCTCGCCGCGGGCCTGACCGGCCCCACCGCCAGGGCCGCCACACCCGCCACGTCCACCACATCCACCCGGGGCGGGGGCCCGGCAACGCTCGTCACGTATCCGGTGCCGGCGGGAGCCCCCGTGAAGAGCGACAGCTTCACCGTCAAGGTCCGCAATCCGGGCGGCAGATGGCGCAGGCTCGGGACCTATCTGGCCACACTGAACCTGGTCGACACCACCACCGGCAGCGGCCGGCAGCAGAACTCGACGCTCGCGTACTTCGACTTCTCGGGCACCGTCGACATCGAGGTGACCCGCCTCAAGGGCGGCGTCGGCACGGTGCGGATCCGGCCCGACTCGTACGGCATCACCCCCCGGGTACGCGGCAACACGGCCCGGTTCCGGCTCACCGAGCCGCGCAACCTCATCGTCCAGGTCGACGACGAGATCTTCGACTGTCTGCATCTGCTCGCCCGCCCCCTGGAGACGGACCGCCCCGCCGCGGACGATCCGGACGTCCTCCACTTCGGCCCCGGAGTGCACACCACCCCCGGCGGCACCCTGACCGTGCCGTCCGGCAAGACCGTCCATCTGGACGGCGGTGCCGTCCTGAAGTCCCGGGTGATCTTCAAGGACGTCGAGAACGCGGGGCTCACCGGGCGCGGTGTCATCCACGCGGCGCCCGGCGGCGGCGCCACCGTGGAGGGGTCGAAGAACATCACCATCGGCGCCGTGACGATGCTCAACCCGGGCGGATACGCCGTCACCGTCGGCGAGTCCGAGCACATCACCCTCAGCGGCATGGCCGCCTTCAGCTCCAAGGGCAACGGCGACGGCATCGATGTCTTCTCCAGCTCCGACGTCACGATCGACGGGGTCTTCATGCGCAACGCCGACGACTGCGTGGCCATCTACGCCCACCGCTGGGACTACTACGGCGACACCCGGAACATCACCGTCAAGAACTCCACCCTGTGGGCGGACGTCGCCCATCCCATCAACGTGGGCACGCACGGCAACACCGACGCGCCCGAGGTCCTGGAGAACCTGACCTTCAGCAACCTCGACATCTGCGACCACCGCGAACCCCAGACGGGCTACCAGGGCTGTATCGCCCTCAACCCCGGCGACAGCAACCTCATCAGGAACGTGCGCGTCGACGGCGTCCGGGTCGAGGACTTCCGGCAGGGCCAGCTGATCCATATGCGGGTCATGTACAACACGAAGTACAACACCTCGGTCGGCCGCGGCATCGAGAACGTGTACATCAAGGACCTCAGCTACACCGGCACCCACGGCAGCCCGTGTCTGCTGCTCGGTTACGACGCCGAACACGCCATCAAAGACGTGACCTTCGAAAACCTCGTGGTGGGCGGCAGGACAATCGCCGACAGCATGAAGAAACCGGCCTGGTACCTGGCCGCGGACTTCGTTCCCATGCACGTGAACGAGCATGTGACGAACCTCAGGTTCCTCACCACCGCCGAGGCCACCGCGTCATGACCGCGCCGAACCGCCGGGGCTTCCTCGGCGGCGCCGCGGCCCTGGTGCTCGCCTCGGGCGGCCCGGCCATGAGCGGGGTGGCGCGTGCCGCGGGAAACCGCGGCGGCAGCCGGGCCTTCACCCACCCCGGGCTGCTGCACGGCGCCGCCGACCTGGCCCGGATGAAGGCCGCGGTCGCCGCCGGGGAATCCCCCGCCCACGACGGCTATCTGGCGCTCGCGGCAAGCCCCCGCGCGTCGTCCGCGTACACCGTGCGCAACACCGGCCAGATCACCTCCTGGGGCCGCGGTCCGGCACGTTTCATGAACGAGGCCGTCGCCGACTCCGCCGCCGCCTACCAGAACGCCCTCATGTGGTGTGTCACCGGCGACCGCGCCCACGCCGACACCGCCCGCGACATCCTGGACGCCTGGTCGGCGTCGCTCACCGCCGTCACCGGAGCGGACGGACCGCTCGGCGCCGGGCTGCAGGCGTTCCTGTTCGTCAACGCGGCCGAGCTGCTGCGGCACACCGGCTACGACGGCTGGGGCCCGGCGGCCATCGCGCGCTGCGAGGAGTCCTTTCTGCGCGTCTGGTATCCGGCAGTGTCCGGCTACATGCTCTACGCCAACGGCAACTGGGACCTCACGGCGATCCAGACCATCCTGGCCATCGGGGTGTTCTGCGAGGAACCGACGCTCTTCGAGGACGCGCTGCGGTTCGCCGCGGCAGGCGCGGGCAACGGCAGCGTCCGGCACCGCATCGTCACCGATGCGGGCCAGGGCCAGGAGAGCGGCCGTGACCAGGGCCATGAGCAGCTCGCGGTCGGCCTGCTCGGCAACGCCGCCCAGGTGGCCTGGAACCAGGGTGTCGACCTGTGGGGCTTCGACGGCAACCGGATCCTGGCGAACGTCGAGTACGCCGCCCGCTACAACCTCGGCGGCGACGTGCCCTTCTCCCCCGACCTGGACCGCACCGGCAAGTACCTCAGGACATCGGTGTCGGCCAAGGCGCGCGGCGCCCTGCCACCCCTTTACGAGATGGCGTACGCGCACTACGCGGGCGTACGCGGCCTCGACCTCCCGGACGCCCGGCGCGCGGTCTTCCGCGGCACCGGCGGCGCCCGCGCCGTCGAGGGCGGCAACGACGACCTGCCGGGCTGGGGCACGCTCACCTACGCCGGGGCGAAGGCAGCGCCCGCCGCGCCGACGGCGCCCGCCGGGCTCACCGCGACCGGCGCCCGCCACGCCGTCACCATGTCCTGGCTGCCGTCCGCGTGGGCGACCGGCTACACGGTGCGACGTGCCACCAGTCCCGACGGGCCGTACGAGCCGATCGCCTCCGGGATCGGGGCACCCGCGTACACGGACCGCGCCGTGCGCACCGGCCGGACCTACTACTACACGGTCAGCGCCGCCAACCGGCTTGGCATCAGCGGGAGTTCGGGCTGGGTGGCGGCGACGGCCGGGCTGCCCGGGCCCTGGTCGACCCGGGACGTGGGGGCACCGGCGGTCCCCGGCTCCGCCACCTTCGACGGTGAGCGCTTCGTCCTGGAGGCGGGCGGCAGCGCGGACATCTGCCGCCTGGTGCATCTGCCCCTGCACGGCGACGGCACGGTCACCGCGCGGATCGTGTGGCCGCTCAGCTCGCAGTACTCCACGATCGGCGTCACGGTCCGCGGCTCGCTCGCCCCGGACGCCCCGTACGCCGCGATGCTGATCCAGGGGCTGCCGCTGCACACCTGGAGCGGTGTGTGGACCGTACGGCCGTCGGCCGGGGCGCCCGTCTCGGCCACCGGCAGCACCCCCGTGCCACCGTCCCAGCGGCAGGCGATCACCACCGCCGCGGCGTTCCCCCTCTCCGACCTCGGCACCCTGCCCGCGTCGGCCACGCCACTGGAGGCCCCCTACGTCGAGGGCGCGGGCGACGGCTACCGGCTGCGGGCCCCGTGCTGGGTGCGGGTGACCCGCCGGGGCGGCCGCTGCACCGGCGCCATCTCGCCGGACGGCGTCCGGTGGACCGAGGTGGGCTCCACCGAGGTCCGGCTCGGGCGCACCGCGTACGCGGGCCTCGCCCTGACCTCCTGCCTGGGCGCCGGCGAGGCGTACGCCGAGACCGGCACCGGCGCCTTCGACAACGTCACCGTGACCTCCCCGGCCGGACCGCTGTGGACCGTGCCCCGCCCGGTGCGCACCGCCACGGACCTGCGGGCGCGGACCGCGGCCGACGCCGTCGAGCTGGCCTGGACCGATCCGGACCCCGCCGCCCGGTACACGGTGCTGCGGGCCGTACGCGCCCGGGGCCCGTACGAGACGGTCGCCGCCGGTGTCGGCCCGGTCGGCTTCGGCACCCGCGTGCGGTACGCGGACGCCACCGGGACACCCGGGTGGACGTACCACTACGCCGTCGCGAAGACGAACAGCGGCGGGCGCGGGCCGCGTTCATCGCCCGCGAGCGCCCGCATGCCCACGCCTTCGGTGCCTCGACTCACTTCCGCCGACACGGTGTTCGCGAACCGCGGTGTCCCGTTCCGCCATCTCCTGCGCGCCACGCACGAACCGGTGCGGTTCAGCGCGACCGGCCTGCCCGGGGGCTTGCGCATCGACGAGCGCACCGGGTGGATCTCCGGACGGCCGTCGGCGACCGGCACGTTCACGGTCGCCACCGGCGCGGGCAACGCGGCCGGGACCGCCACCGGCACCCTCACGCTCGACGTCGGCACACCGCCGCCCGCGCCCTGGTCGTACGGCGACCTCGGCGATGTGATCCTCGACGAGCGCCCCTTCGGGACGTACGGCGTGGTGGCCGTCCCCACACCCGGGAGCACCGCGTACGACGCGGGGACGTTCACCGTGCGCGGCGCCGGGACCGATCTCACCGTCAACGGCCAGGGGATGACGGGCCAGTTCGTGCGCAGGGACGTCAGCGGGGACTGCGAGATCACCGCCCGGCTGGTGTCGCGGACCGGTGCCACGGCCGCCGACCGGGTCGGGCTGCTGATGGCCAAGTCCCTGTCGCCGTTCGACCAGGCGGCCGGGGCGATCGTCACCGGCGGGACCACCGGGCAGCTCATGCTGCGCCCGGTCGTGGCGGGCGCGTCCGCCTTCACCGGCTCCGCCCACCTCACACTGCCCTGCCTGCTGCGGCTGAGGCGCACCGGGAGCGTCTTCGCCGCGGCCGCGTCCACCGACGACGGCACCACCTGGACGCCGCTGGCCGAGGGCGCCGTCCCCGGCTTCGGTGACGCCCCGTACCACGTGGGCCTCGTGGTCTGCTCCCGCGACCCGCTGGCCCGGACCACCACGCGATTCGACCGCGTGCACCTCACCCCCACCCAGAGCGGAGACCCCCAGCGATGAGCCGCGAACACTCCCCCACGCCACCGCCCGCGCACCGCCCGACCCGCCGCGCCCTGCTGCGGTCCGCGGGCGGCCTCACCGCCGCCCTCGCCACCGGTGCCGGGGTGGCCGCCGCCACCGGCGGCAGCGCGGGCGCCGCGCCCGCCGCCTTCACCCACCCGGGCATGCTGCACGCCTACGGCGAACTCAACCGCGCCAAGGTACGGGTCGCCGCGGGCACCGAACCGTGGCTGTCCGGGTGGAACCGCCTGACCGCCAACCGCCACTCCGCGAGCACCTGGGTTCCCAACCCGCAGAAGACCATCATCCGCGGCGGGACCGGCGAGAACTACGGCATCCTCTACAACGACATCCACGCCGCCTACCAGAACGCCCTGCGCTGGAAGATCGCGGGCACCACCGCGAACGGCGACACCGCCGTCAAGATCCTCAACGCCTGGTCGGCCACCCTCACCACGCTCACCGGCAACGCGGACCGCTTCCTGGCCGCCGGACTCTACGGCTACCAGTTCGCCAACGCCGCCGAACTCATGCGCGGCTACGGCGGATTCGACCTCGGCCGCTTCCAGACGATGATGCGGAACGTGTTCTACCCGCTCAACAACCAGTTCCTCACCGGCCACAACGACGCCTGCGTCACCAACTACTGGGCCAACTGGGACCTGTGCACCATGAACTCGATCCTCGCCATCGGGATCCTGTGCGACGACGCCGCCAAGTACGACCAGGCCGTCACCTACTTCAAGAGCGGCGCGGGCAACGGCTCCATCCGCCACGCCGTCCCGTATCTGTACGACAACGTCGACGGCTACGCCCTCGGCCAGTGGCAGGAGTCCGGCCGGGACCAGGGCCACACCATGATGGGCATGGGCCAGCTGGGCGCCTTCTGCGAAATGGCCTGGTCCCAGGGCGACGACCTGTACGGCTACGACGGCAACCGCTTCATGAAAGCCGCCCAGTACGTCGCCAAGTACAACCTCGGCCACGATGTGCCCTTCACCACCTACACCTGGGGCACCGGCCAGAACTGCGCCCAGCAGTCGCACACCGTGATCTCCGCCGCGAGCCGGGGCCAGGTCCGGCCGGTCTGGGACCTGCTGTACTACCACTACGGCCGCCGGCGCGGCCTGG
This sequence comes from Streptomyces sp. NPDC007983, assembly GCF_042958345.1. Taxonomy (NCBI): domain Bacteria; kingdom Bacillati; phylum Actinomycetota; class Actinomycetes; order Kitasatosporales; family Streptomycetaceae; genus Streptomyces; species Streptomyces sp. NPDC007983. Next base: position 225,221 of record NZ_JBIBJI010000008.1, on the reverse strand, counting down.
ACGTGCCGTACATCAAGGCCATCGCCGAGAGCGTCCGCCCCGAGGGCGGCGGCGGTGACTACGGCTCGACCAGCGGCGGCTTCGACCAGACCGGCTTCGGCACCCTGCTGTACGCCAAGTAGCCACCTGCGCCGGGACCCGGCCCGGCCACCCTCGTGGCCGGTCCGGTTCACCTCGTGGCTACCCTGAATCCCCGAGCTGGGCCCTCCTCACTGCTGACGGCGCCTGAGCCACACCGACGACAGCGAACAGGAGAACGGCCCGACATGAACGCCCGTGTCCGCATCCCCTCCCCCGGCGCCCTGCCCCGCTGGGCGCGCCGCACGGCGCTCGCCCTGGGGCTGGTGGCCTCGGGGCTGGCGGCGCTCGTCACCCTCGGTGCGATCATCCCGGCCGTTCCCGTGCTCGGGTACTACGCGACCACCTGGGTCGGGCCCCGGCCGCTGTGGTACGTGGTCTTCGGCCTGGTCATCGCCGCGGGCGCGGTGGTGGCGTGGCGGCGCGGGAAGCGCAGAACGACGGTGTGGACGACCGTCACCTCGGCGGTCACCGCCATCGGCGCGGCCACCGTGCTGATCACCCAGCTGCTCTACGCCCACTCCCAGAACGTGCCGCTGTCCGCCGCCGACGTGCTGGCCGTCGACCAGCCCACGGCGCCGCCGGACCATGTGATCGCCTACGACCGGGTCGAGGGCCGCACGCTCAAGGCCGGGCTGTGGGCGCCGCGCGCGGCACACCGCCAAGGGGACAAGCCCATGGTGATATGGATCCACGGCGGCGGATTCGCCACCGGCAGCAGGGACCAGCGGGCGGGCGACTACCGCTGGCTCGCGAACCACGGCTACCCCGTCCTGTCCATCGACTACCGGCTCACACCGCCACCGCGCTGGAAGGACGCCTCCGACGACGTCGTCTGCGCCATGTCCCGGCTGGCCAGGATGGCCCGCCCGTACGGCGTCGACACCTCCCGCACCGTGCTGGTGGGCGGCTCCGCGGGCGGAAGCCTCGCGTTGAACGTCGCGTACGGGCTGAAAAGCGGCCACATCGCCAGTAGCTGCACCGCGCTGCTGCCCGCCCCGCCGGTCGCCGTCGCCGGGTTCTACCCCGCCTCGGACCTCAAGGGCACCTGGCAGGACAACGGCCTCATGGGCTTCGGCCGCGAGATCACCGAGGCCTACACCGGCGGCACCCCGGCCCAGCACCCCGAGCGCTACCGCTACGCCTCCGCCACCAGCCGTGTCCGGCCCGGCCTGATGCCGTCCCTCCTGGTCACCGGCGCCTCCGACCACCTCATCCGGCAGTCCCGGGTCCGCGGGCTCGCCGACCGGCTGCGGCAGGCACACGACCCGGTGCGGTTCAACGCCATCCCCTACAGCGACCACGCCTTCGACGACACGTACCACAGCATCGCCGGCGCGGTCGGCCGCAACCTCCTCCTGCGCTTCCTGAACGGCACGGCACCCGGCGCCTGAGCGCGAGGTCCTGCCGGACCAGTCCGCGGGGGCTTTTCAGGCTCCGTGCGGTGAGTTCGATGAGCGTTGTTCTTCTTGCAGGGGAGCCTCCCAGGTGGCGGTGATGTCGCGGGCGACATCACGTAGGAGGTCGATGAGCATGTCCGCGAGTGGTGTGAGGCCGGCGTCGGTCCTGGTCACGGCGTAGAGCTGGCGGTAGGGCCTGGGGTGGGCCAGTTCGCGATGGGTGGTGCCGGGCGCGTGGGCCAGGGCCAGGCGCGAGACCAGGGCCACGGCGATGCCTGTGCCGACGAGGGCCTGGGCGACGTCGTAGGACTCGGTCTCGAACCGCACCGTGGGAGTGAAGCCGGCCTCGCGGGCAGCGTCGTGGAACTGTTCGCGGGCGGCATGGCCGGCCAGGATGGAAACCCACGACTCGTCGCGCAGTTGTTCCAGGTGAAGTTCGGTGTCCGCGGGCTGCCCGGTGGCCAGTGGATGGTCATCGGGGAGAACCACGACCATCGGGTCCAACAGGAGCGAGTGGGCCCGTACGTGTGGGGGCGGCGCGAGCGGCGTGCCCCAGGACGCGACGATGGCCACGTCCAGGCGCCCCGCGCTGATCTCGTCCGCTCCACGTCCGGACACCACGTCCATGACGGAGACGTCGGCGTCCGGATGGCGGTGTCGCAGAGTCGTCAGGGCCGGTGGCAGCAGGTGCAGGGCAGCCGCCTGGAACGTCCCGATCCGCAGACGGAGCGAGAGGTGGCCGAGCAGTGCGGCCAGTTCCGCCTCGGCCCTGTCCGATGCATCCTCCACAGTGCGGCCGTGGGAGGCGAGCAGCGCACCGGCGGCGGTCAGCGTCGCTCCGCGAGGACCACGGATGACCAGGGGCACCTGCCAGTCGCGCTCGGCCTTGGCCACCTGCTGGGTGACCGCCGCGGGCGTGAGCTGGAGTGCGTGTGCCGCCGCCGTCAGGGAACCGTGCCGCTCGATCAACGCGAGAAGCCGCAGCTGTCCCGGATCCACCACCATTCACCAATCCTAACGCTGCACCCTTCTCTTTTAACTTCTCTTAGGGGCGCGGGGCAGGAAGCCTGGTGGTGCACCCATCGGCCGCCATCCCCGGAAGGGGTTCTTTTCCCATGCCCACGCATGTGCCCGTTTTCATCGTCACCACCTTGCTGCTGGCGATGCTGCCAGGCGCGAGTCAAGCCCTGATGATCCGGCAGGTTCTGGAAGGCGGCCAACGGACGCTCCGAGGCACGCTCGCGGGCAATGCCAGCGGCTTCCTGCTGTGGTCCACGGCCGCCGCGGCCGGGCTGTCCGCCGTCCTGCTGGCCAGCCCCACCGCGTACGCGGTGCTCCGGGTCGCAGGCGGCATCGTGCTGATGATCCTCGGGGTGAAGACGCTACGGACCGCGCTCACCACCACCGTCTCCACCCGCCCGCCCGGCGAGGGCGGGCGCAGCACCGGCTTCGCGGGCGGATATCTCACCGGCCTGATCACCAACCTCGGCAACCCCAAAGCGGGCGTGTTCGCCGTCTCGGTGCTGCCCCAGTTCGTGACCGCGAAAGGCCCGGTGTTCCTGTCAACCGTCGCTCTGGGAGCCCTGTGGGCGCTCGTCAGCGCCTCCTGGTACATGTTGCTCACCTGGGCCGTCAGCCGAGGGCGCGCCCTGGTATCGCAGCCGACCGTCCTGCGGGGACTCAGCGTGACCACCGGCGTCGTCCTGCTGGGGCTGGGGGCCGCGGTGGCAGCAGGTGTCTGAGGGCCGGGGCCCCGCGGGTACTCTGCCCGACGGCACGGGAGCGAGGAAGTTGATGACGTACGCCATGACACCGGACGGAACCCGCATCGCCTACCAGCTCCAGGGCCAGGGGGCGCCGCTGGTCCTGCTGGCGGGCCAGGCCAACAACCACCACTGGTGGGATGCGGTTCGTGCCGACTTCCATCCCGCGCGCAGCACCCTCACGCTCGACTACCGCGGCACCGGCGACAGCGACAAGCCCGACACCCCCTACAGCACCGAACTGTTCGCCCAGGACGTCATCGCCGTCCTCGACGAACTCGGCATCGACCGGGCCGACGTCTACGGCACGTCCATGGGCGGACGAGTGGCCCAGCAGATCGCGGCCCGCCACCCTCACCGGGTAGGCGCCCTGGTTCTCGGCTGCACCTCACCCGGCGGCCCGCACAGCGTCGAACGCGGCAACGACGTCCGCCGAGCCCTGACGCAACCTCAGCCCGGAGCCGCGCGACAGGCCCTGCTGGAGCTGATGTACACCCCTCGATGGCTCGCCTCCCACCCCGGCCCGCACCACACCCTCGGCGACCCTCGCATGCCTGCCCACGCCCGGCGCCACCACCTCGTCGCCAGCAACCAGCACAACGCCTGGGACCTCCTGCCGGACATCAGCGCCCCCACCCTGGTCGTCCACGGAAGCGACGACCTGCTCAACCCCACCGCCAACGCACCCCTGCTCGCCGACCGCATCCCCGACGCCCGACTGCACCTGATCCCCCATGGCCGGCACGCCTACTTCGAGGAGTGCCGCACCCACGCCGGCCCCCTCGTCCTGGACTTCCTCACCACCGCGCACAAGCCGTAAAGGGATCACGCCACCCGCCGGGCCGCGTACGGCGGACTCGACCAGCTCGCGGACGCGCGCGGCGGGGACGGTGACGCCGGGGGCTTGCGCGGCCCAGGCCAACCACTCCGCCGGGGCGCCGGATGCCGGGCGACGGCGGCGCTCAGGGCGCGGCGTCGCCCCGCTCCGTGGCCCGTGCGAGCACTTCCGGCAGATCGTTCAGCCGGTCCAGCCCCCGGATGGCCCGGACCATGCGGTGGTTCCCGGACAGGCGCCCCCGGTGGCGGTGCAGAAAGGACCAGTAGCCGGTGGTGTACGGGCAGGCCCGCTCACCGGCCCGGTCGCCGGGACGGTAGGCGCAGGGTCCGCACAGGTCGCTCATCCTGTTGATGTACGCCCCGCCCGAGGTGTACGGCTTGGTGGTCATGAGCCCGCCGTCGGCGTACTGCGACATGCCGACGACGTTCGGCAGCATCACCCAGTCGTATCCGTCGACGAAGCAGCGGTGGAACCAGTCGGTGACCGCCGCCGGGTCCCAGCCGTCCTGCAGCGCGCGGCTGCCGAGCACCATCAGCCGGGGGATGTGGTGGGTCCACCCGGTGTCCCGGACCTGGGCCAGCACCGTGGACAGGCAGCGCGCGGTCACCGCGTCGGCGTCCAGCTCCAGGAACCAGCCGGGCAGCGGGGCGGTGTGCCCCAGGGCGTTGCGGCCGCGGTAGTCCTCGCCGAAGTGCCAGTACAGATGCCACACGTACTCCCGCCAGCCGGCGATCTGCCGTACGAATCCCTCGACGCCGGCCAGCGGCGCGGCGCCCTCGCGCCACGCGCGCTCCGCGCGGTCCACGCACTCGGCCGGATGCAGCAGCCCGAGGTTCAGCGGAGCCGACAGCCGGCTGTGGCACATGACCGGGTCGGCCGCGAGCATCGCGTCCTCGTACGGCCCGAAGCAGGACAGCCGGTGGGTGACGAAGTGACGCAGTGAGGCCAGCGCCTCACGCCGGGTCGCGGGAAAGCGCCGCGGGCCGTCCCGGCCGACGAAGGAGACCGTGCCCTCGCGTTCCCAGCGGTCCAGGTCATGCCGCACCCGGTCGTCGATCTCGTCCTCGTCGGGGCGCCAGGGCCCGGTGGCGTCGAGGGTCCGGGCCCCGCGCGGCGGCGGTTCGCGGTTCCGGTCGTCGAAGTTCCACCGGCCCCCGGCGGGCTCGTCGCCCTCCATCAGCAGGTCGTGTCCGCGGCGCACCCAGCGGTAGAAGTCCTCCATCAGCAGCCGCCCCCGGGCGTGCTCCCCGGCCCATGAGGCGAAGTCCGCCATCGTCACCAGGAAGCCCTTCGCGGGCAGCACCTCGACCCGGTCGAGCGATCCGGCCAGCTCCAGCGCCCGCCGGGAGGTCGGATGGCACACCGTCACCCGGTCCCGGCCCGCGGCCTCGGCCAGCCCCTCGCGGTAGGTCCGGGCCCGGACGTACCGCACCCGGTCACCGAGTTCGGCCGCCCGGTGCCGCATCGCCGACAGCAGCAGATGCGCCTTGGCCCGGTGGAAGCGGCGGCGGCTCAGCACCGACCGCGCCTCGATCATGATCAGTGGGGCCTGGGCGTCGGGGCCGTGGTGGCGGTGGTCGGCGAAGTGCGGGCCGAGCTGATCGCCGAAGAGCCAGTGCTGATGTGCCGCCATCGTTCGAACGCCTCTCCGCGGACACCGGTATGTCAGGCTATGCGCCGCGGCCGTCCCGCCTGCCCAACGACGCGCCACGCACCGCGCCGCCGAACGCCCGGCGACCGGCGACCGCCCGGCGACCGGTGGACAGACAGTAGTGACATCGGATTTAAGGCTTTTGATCACTTGAGGCGTTCCCGCCCGAATGCTGCCAGGGAGCCTCGACAATGTGCCCATGGCCGAACACTGGAAGCGAAAGCTGGACCGGCTCCACGCGGATCTGGTGCGGCGCGACGACCCCGCCGAATGGGTGACCGAAGCCGACGCCGTGGACGCGTCCTCCCGCTATCCGCATCTCGCACTCCGCGGTCCCGTCTTCGGCCTGGCCATACAGGACCCCGCCGCCGGGGCGCACTGGCGGCTGGTGAAGCCCGTGACCAGCGGCGCGCCCCAGGAGGTCCGGGACGAACTGAACTCGCTCCTGTGGTTCAGGGCCAAGGACGACACCGACGACGCCGCCACCCGTCGCAAGCTGCTGGCGGCGGTCGCCCGGCTCGAGAAGGAGCCGCTCAACGAGATGACCGTGCTCGGCGTCCGCTACCGGATCGTGCGCGGGGACGAGTTCGCCCGCACCGGCGAGCACAATCTGGAGCCGCCGCGGCCCACCGACCCGGAACCGTCCCTCATCTCCTGGGACGGACGGCACGAGGCGCGGTCGCCCGACACCGGGTTCGTCCTGGACCCCGAGCGGGACGGGGCCGGGCTGATGGCGAGCGCCATGAAGCTGGCGCTGGCCACCTTCGCCTACACCGGACCGCGGTTCCCCGCCGTCGTGCGCAAGCACTCCGAGCGGGCCGTCACCACTCATCCCGACATCATCCTGCTGCCCGTCGGCTTCGGCGTGGCCGAGCGCTCCGGGCAGCAGTGGCGGCCGCAGGGCGCCCTGATGCCGACCCCGCACGACGCGCGGCGGCTGCTCTACCAGGGCATGGCCGAAATGTGGCCGCTGCTCTACGAGTACAGCGAGGCCAAGCGAGCGGTGTACGCGCGGGCCGCCGAGGAATTCCGGCGCGCCCGCCGGGCCGACGAAGCCCAGGTGGAGGGCCGCCTGTTCCGGATCTGCCGCATCGAGCGGATGGTGCGCAGCGGCCCCGACGGGCCGGAACCGCCACGCCCCTCGGACCTCGACAACTACGGGCCCATGAAGATGCACCCGACCATGGACGAGCACGGCACCATCCTCGACAGCGGCTGACCCCACCGCGTTTCACCCTTCGGCGGCCGCTTGGTCCGCGCGGCCCCCGGCCCCGAGAAGTCCGGTCGCCTCGAAGCGGGTCCGCTCGGCCAGCCGGGGCAGCTCCCGCGCGGAGAACCAGGTGACCAGCGGCGGCAGCAGCGGGCGGACCGGCTGGGCGATGCGCAGCCAGGGCGGTGCGTAGACGGTGGCGGCGCGGCGCTCGACGGCGGTCACCATGCGTGCGGCCACCGTGGCGGCGGGGTGGACACGTCGGGCCGGTGGCGGCATATGGGCACGCAGTTCCCTCAGCACCCCGTACCGGTCCGCGTCGCGGATCATGTCGGTGGCGGTCCAGCTCAGATAGCCGACGCCCACCGCGACCCCTTGGTGGGCGAGTTCGGCGCGCAGGGACTGGGCGAAGGACTCGGCGCCCGCTTTCGAGGCGCAGTACGCGCTCATCATGGGCGCGGAGCCGAAGGCGGCCGTGGAGGCGATCTGGAGGAAGTAGCCGCGGGTGGCGAGCAGACCGGGCAGAAAGGCGCGGGCGGTGTTGGCGCTGCCGATGAGGTTCACCTCGATGACGCGCCGCCAGGTGGCCGGGGGCGACTCCCCGAAGGGCCCGCCCTCGGCCACGCCCGCGTTGGCGACGACGACCGACGGTGTGCCGACGCGGTCGTGGATCTGCCCGGCCACCCGGGTCATCGCCGCGTCGTCGGCCACGTCCGCCGCGTAGCAGTGGGTTTCCGTGGGCAGCGAGTCGGCCACCCGCGCGAGGGTTTCCTCTTCCCGGCCGAGGAGGACGACGCGTGCGCCGCGCCCGGCGAGTTCCCGGACCATGGCCGCGCCCAGTCCGCGGGCGGCACCGGTCACGACGGCGAGGCGTCCGGTCAGGGGGCTGGGGTTCCGCACGGGGCGCTCCGGGGCAGCTGGTCGTCGAGGCGGGGCTCAGCCGACCGTACGGGCTCGGCCCCGGCCCCGGCCGGACCACCGCCGTGGCCGCCGGGCGGCGGCACCTGTTCGGCGGTGGCCCGTCCCCCGCCGGTGACCCCCGCCGGTGACCCCCGCCGGTGGCCGGGCATGGCCACCGGCGGGGCCCCGTCGGGTGTCGCGCGGTAACCCCCCGGCGGGTCCGGCCCGCCGGGTCAGGCCCACCGGGTCAGGCCCACCGGGTCAGGCCGCCGCGGGGCGGGGTTCCGGCACCACCGGCGCCAGGCGGCCCGTACGGTGCAGCCCGAAGAGCGCCGCCGCGCAGGCCAGGCCGAGCGCGAGCAGCACGATCCACGGAACGGCGGGCATGCCCGCTTCGCGTGCCGCGTCCAGCGCCGCGCCGGTGAGCAGGTTCCCGAGGGTGATGCCGACCCCGCAGATGGTGTTGTACAGCCCGTAGTGGGTGGCGACGAGCCGCTCCCCCGAGAGCCGGACGATGGTGTCCATCTCGAACGGGTAGGCGATCATCGTGCCCAGCGCCAGCAGGAACGCGGCGAGCGCGGGCGGCACGGCCGCGAGGACCCATCGGCCGGGCCCGCCGTCCGGCACCGGCAGCGCGGTCGCCACCAGCAGCGGCAGGAACGCCACCCCCATGAGGACCAGCCCCCAGCCCAGCGCCCGGCCGGGCGCCATGCGCGCCTTGCACCACGCGGTCACCCGGGTCTGCCCGACGATGGTGCTCAGCCCGGAGACGGCGAAGAGCAGCGCCACCGCCGCGGTGCCGAACTCCCCTTCGCCGCCGAGCCGTCGTACCTCCAGCGGCAGGGCCAGATAGACCTGGAAGGACAGCACATACGAGCCGATCATGGCGACGGAGAACAGCAGGAACGGCCGGTTGGCCACGATCCCGCGCCACTGGGTCAGCACCCGCTCATGGCCCTCCCGCCCCGGAGCCGGGCCGTCGTCGGCGCGGCGGGGCGGCAGCGACCGGATCTGCACGACGCTCAGCAGGGCGAAGATCCCGGCCGAGACCAGGCAGGTGACCTGGAAGTCGACGCCCGTCAGCACCATGCCCACCAGCGGGCCGAGCAGGATCCCGGCCTGGTAGAAGATGTTGAACAGGGCGAACGCCTCCACCCGGCGCTCCCCCGCGTCCGCGGCCAGATAGGCCCTGACCGCCGGGTTGAACAGGGCCCCGGCGAGTCCGGTGGCCGCGGAGGCGGCCAGCAGCGCGGGCAGCGACTCCACGAGCCCGAGCGTCGCGAAACCGGCGGTGCGCAGCACACACCCCGCCACGATCAGCGGCTTGTAGCCGAACCGGTCGGCCAGGGCGCCGCCGACCAGGAACATGCCCTGCTGGCTGAAGTTCCGTACGCCCAGGACGAGTCCGACCAGCCACCCGGCGAGCCCGAGCGTCCCGGACAGATGCGCGGCCAGGTAGGGCATGAGCATGTAGAAGCCGAGGTTGATGGTGAACTGGTTCACCATCAGCAGCTGGACGCTGCGCTCGTACGACCGCACCTGGGTGAGTGTCGCCTTCATCGGGCGGCCTCCGGAGCGGCCGGGGCGGCGGGCCGCGACGGCCCGGCGGGGGTGCCCGGCTCGCGCGCGGCGAGCGGGTCGACCACGGCGGTGCAGCGGGTCCAGCGGTCCACTTCCCGCTCGCCGGGGTGTCCCATCATGTCCGGTTCGGGCGCGGGCGGCTGGTCCAGCAGGCCGTTGGCGGCGCAGTAGTCGTCGTTGTACACGGTGTCCAGATAGCGCTGCGGGCCGTCCGGGAACACCGCGACGATCCGGGCGTCCGCGGGGTGGGTACGGGCCAGCCACCCGGCGACCAGCGCGACCGCGCCCACGCTCCAGCCGCCGGTGGCGTAGTGCGACGAGGCCAGCCGGCGGCAGGTCCACACCGCCTCGTGCGGGGCGACCCAGTGCACCTCGCTGAAGTTGTCGTAGGCGACGTTGCGGGGGTAGATGCTCGACCCCAGGCCGCGCATCAGGCGGGTGCGGGCGGGCTGTCCGAAGATGGTCGAGCCGATCGTGTCCACTCCCACCACCGTGATCTCGGGGTAGAGCTGGCGCAGCACCCGGGAGATGCCCGCGGAGTGGCCGCCGGTGCCGACGCTGCACACCAGGATGTCGATGTGGCCGAACCGGGAGGCCAGTTCGAGGGCGAGCGGGGTGTAGGCGGCGGTGTTGTCGGGGTTGTTGTACTGGTCGGGGCACCAGGAACCGGCCTGCCGGGCGAGGAGTTCGGTCACCCGGTCGCGGCGGGCCTGCTGCCACCCGCCCTCCGGATGCGGTTCGGTGACCATGTCGACCCAGGCTCCGTAGGCGGTCAGCAGCCGGGTCATCGACGGCTCGAGGCCGGGGTCGGTGACGAGGGTGACGGGATGGCCGTACACCAGTCCGGCCAGGGCGAGGCCGAGCCCCAGCGTGCCGCTGGTCGACTCGACGATCGCGCCGCCGGGGCGCAGGTCGCCTCGGGCGCGCGCCCGTTCGACCATGTGCAGACCGGGCCGGTCCTTGATGCCGCCGGGGTTGAAGCCCTCCAGCTTGGCCCAGAAGCCGCGGTCGGCGGGGGTCAGGGGTTCGGACACCCGCAGGACGGGCGTGTTGCCGACCAGTCCGGACAGGCCGGGGACGGTGGGGGTGGCGTCGTTGAGGATCAGAGATCGCATCTGTCCGCTTTCGGTGGTTGATGGCTCGTCGAATGCTCATCTCGGGCACGGTGCCGCCGGGTGGGCAGGCACCGATCCGCGACCCGGTCGCCGAGGGGCGGCGGCCGGGGCGCGGGCCACGACGGCCGCCTCTATATGCGCCACCGACTGGTCGAGCAGAGGGTGGATCTGACCGTCGGCGCGCGTGGGGAGAGTGTGCGCGGGCGGTCCGGATCCGCCACGGGGACGACGGCCCGGCAGGCCTCGGCCGCGGCGGAGACGGGCAGGGCACGCACCGACGGATGGACGGCCCGGCCGGATGTTTCCCGGGGCGCCGGGGCGCAGTGCTCGGAGCCCGCCGGGTCGTCGGCGGACGGCTGCCCGGCGGTCTCGGCGGCCGGGGGCTGCCGGGAGTCGTCCGCGATCCGCGGACCCTGGGCGTGTTCCGCACCGGCCGCGTGGCCGAGACAGCTGGGTGCGGTCAGCAGCAGTGCGCACAGGACGAAGGCCAGGAGCCGACGTGGCCGCCATGGGTGGCGAGCGGCCCGGGCAAGAGGGCGTGAGGCAGGGAACGGCACGGTTTCTCCGCACGGCGGCCGCCCTCCCGCCGCGTGGCGCGGGAGGTGGCGGACAGGAATCGGCAAGGACGGGTCCGATACCGGTCCGTACTAGATGCGCAGCACCGCGGTCCGCTGGAGATCCGGCGGTGCGGATCCGGCCGCCGTGGTCGCGGCCGGGTACGAGGACGGCGTGTGCCGCTCGGCGCCGGGCGCGCCCTCGGCCGGGAGAGCCGGGCACGGGGCTGTCAGCTCGGGCCCGTGCTCGGGCTGGGCGAGGACGCATTCGTGCGCGGAATGGGCCGACTCGTCGTCGTGATGCCCGGGCCCCTCGGTCTCTCCCGGGGTCTCACCGTGCGTGGCGGAGGCCACCGGGGAGGACATGCAGCCGGTCAGATGGCCGGATACGGCTTCGGCGCTCACCGCGTGCAGGGACACGAAGCCCAGCAGCAGCGCGGCCAGGCACAGCAGACGCAGCGGGCTCGCCACCGAGCGAGCCCACCGGATGCCGAAACGCGACCGGGCCGTGATCATGCGGTGATCCTAAGCGCTTCGTACGGCTACGCTGCGACACCGCCAGGGAACACGTCGTTAACAAGCCAGACACGGCCCGCGCACGACGCCCGGAGCCCGGCGCGGCGGCCGTGGACCCCGGCGGTGATCCGCCGGATGACCAGGCGGATCGCACTCGGCCCCGGATCGGCCGGAACATGATCCCGCGAGCGCGGCGACCGGCCCTGTCGGCTGGCCGAAAGGAGATGTTATAAATGCCGACATGAGCAATTTTGCTCGTATGGTCCGGGGCCGAATACGGGCGCTGTCACAAGTGCCGAGCGTCGCCGGGCAGGTCTTCATCCTGCAGGTCCTCCTGACACTCGCCCTGGTCGCCATGGCGGTGGCGGCGCTTGCGCTGGAGGCCCGCGGCCACGCCACGGACGAAGCCCGCCACCGGTCCCTGGCCGTCGCCAGGACGTTCGCGCAGGCCCCCGGCATCGCCCGGGCCATGACCGGCGCCCATCCGACGTCGCTGCTCCAGCCCCGCGCCGAGGAGACGAGGAAGCGCACCGGCGTCGACAGCGTCGTGGTCTTCGACCGGCACGGGATGCGCCTCACCCACCCCGAGACGGCGCTGATCGGCAAACGGATCATCGGCCCCGAATCGGTGGTACGGCAGGAACTGGCCGGGAAGACGATCGCGCGGACCTTCCCCGCGAGCCAGGGCCCCTCCGTGATCTCGGCGGTGCCCGTCACCACGGCCGACGGCGCCCTGGTCGGCGGGGTGTCGGTCGGGGTCCGGATCGAGAGCGTGAACAACGCGGTGGACCGCGAGCTGCCGCTGCTGCTCGGGTCCGGCGGCGGGGCCCTCGCCCTGGCGACGGCCGGGACGGCGCTGGCCAGCAGGCGGCTGCGGCGACAGACGCACGGCCTGGGGCCCGCCGAGATGACGCGCATGTACGCCCACCACGACGCGGTGCTGCACTCGGTCCGGGAAGGCGTGCTGATCATGGCCGACGACGGGCGGCTGCTGCTGGTCAACGACGAGGCCCGGCGGCTGCTCCAGCTGGCCTCCGACACCGAGGGGCGGCAGGTCACCGAGCTCGGCCTCGAACCGCCGCTGACCCGGCTGCTGGCCGCGGGGCAGCCCGTCACCGACGAGGTGCACGCCGCCGGGAAGCGGCTGCTGGCCGTCAACATCCGGCCCACCGACCGGGCGGGCGGCCCCGCCGGGAGCGTGGCGACGCTGCGGGACACCACCGAGCTGCGCGCCCTGTCCGGCCGGGCCGAGGCGGCGAGCGAGCGGCTGCGGCTGCTGTACGACGCCGGGGTACGGATCGGCTCGACCCTGGAGCTGACCGGCACCGCCGAGGAACTGGTGGCGGTGGCCGTCCCCCGGTTCGCCGACATCGCCACCGTCGAACTGCTGGAGCCGGTGCTGCGGGGCGAGGAGCCGGCAGCGCCGCACGGCGTACTGCACCGCACGGCGGTCGGCGGCGCACCCCCCGAACACCCCCTCTTCCGCTCGGGCGAGAGGGCCGTCCATCCGCCGTCCTCGCCGCAGCGGCAGACGCTGGAGAGCGGGCAGGCCGTCCTGCGCGCCGATCTGAGCGACACCTCCGCGTGGCCCACCGGGTACGAGGCCGAGGCCGGGCGCCTGCTCGACCAGGGGATCCGCTCGCTGATCAGCGTGCCGCTGCGCTTCCGCGGCGTCACCCTGGGCGTGGCCACCTTCTGCCGGACCCGGCCGAGCGGGCCGTTCGACGACGAGGATCTGGTGATCGCCGGGGAGCTGGCCGCGCGCACCGCTGTGTGCGTCGACAACGCGCGCCGCTACACCCGCGAGCACACCATGGTCACCACCCTGCAGCGCAACCTGCTGCCCGGCGCGCTGCCCGACCAGGACGCCGTGGAGGTGGCCTCCCGCTATCTGCCCGCGCGGGCCGGGGTGGGCGGGGACTGGTTCGACGTGCTCCCGCTCCCCGGGGCCCGGGTCGCCCTGGTCGTCGGCGACGTGGCCGGACAGGGGCTGCACGCGGCGGCCACCATGGGCCGGCTGCGCACCGCGGTCCAGAACTTCTCCGCCCTGGACCTGCCTCCCGACGAGGTGCTCGCCCTCCTGGACGAGCTGGTCGCCCGGCTCGACCTGGAGCGCGAGACGGATGCCGACAGCGCGCGCATCACCGGCGCCACCTGCCTGTACGCGATCTACGACCCGGTCTCCGGCCGGTGCAGTGTGGCCCGGGCCGGTCACCCGGGCCCCGTCCTGGCGTGCCCGGACGGCACCGTACACACCCCCGAGGTGCCGGTCTCCCCGCCGCTGGGCCTGGGAGGGGAACCGTTCGAGGCGGCCGACCTGTCGGTGCCCGAGGGCAGCCGGCTGATCCTGTACACCAACGGACTCGTCGCAAGCCACGACCGGGACCATGACACCGGCCTGGACCTGCTGTGCCGCACCCTCGCCGCCGCCCCGGAGCTCGACCCCGCCGCCACCTGCCAGGAGCTGTTCGCGACCGTTCTCCCGTCCCGTCCGACCGATGACACCGCCCTGCTGGTGGCCCGCACCCGCCTGCTCACCCCGGAGAACGTGGCCCACTGGGAGGTCCCCTCCGACCCCGCGGCGGTCGCCCCGCTCCGCGCCGCCTGCGTCCAGCGGATACGCGACTGGGGGCTGGGCGACACCGCCTACGCCGCCGAGCTGGTCATCAGCGAGCTGGTCACCAACGCGCTGCGGTACGGCGCCCCTCCCGTACGGATACGGCTGCTGCGCGGCCGCAGCCTGATCTGCGAGGTGTCCGACGGCAGCAACACCTCGCCCCATCTGCGGCGGGCCGGGGTGACCGACGAGGGCGGCCGGGGGCTGTTCCTGGTCTCCCAGCTCGCCCGGCACTGGGGCACCCGCTACACCGCGCACGGGAAGGTCATCTGGGCCGAGCAGACCCCGCTCGGCCCCGGACACCAGCCGCAAGGATCACCGTGAGAAACCCGTCCCGCACCCCTTGCGGGAGGGTCGTCAGCGGATGGCCGCGGGATAGCCGCGGATGAGGTCGGCGGCCTTCTCCGCGGCCATGATGACGGGGGCGTTGGTGTTCCCCCTCGGCACCGTCGGGAACACCGACGCGTCGACGACCCGCAGCCCCGCCACGTCGAACACCCGCAGCTCGGGGTCGACCACGGAGCCGATGGCGCAGGTCGACGTCGGGTGGTACAGCGTCTGCCCGACCCGCTGGGAGAAGGCGAGCAGGTCCGCGTCGGAGTCGGAGTCCGGCACGTCGAACGGCCCGGTGGTGATCCCGGCCAACGCGTCGTGTGCCGCGATCCGCAGGGCGATGCGGACCCCCTGGACCATGCAGTGCTGGTCCTCGGCCGTCATCAGATAGTTGTGCGTGATCCGGGGTGCGGCGTCCGGGCGCGCGGAGCCGAGCGTCACCCGGCCGCGGCTGGTCGGGGCCAGCACACAGGGGCCCAGCGCGAAACCGTGCTCGGTGGCGGGGCCCAGCCCCTCCTGGTGGAACAGCACCGGCGCCATGTGGAACTGGACATCCGGGGCGTCCAGTCCGGCCCGGCTGCGGAAGAAGCCACCGGCCTCGCCGATGTTGCACGTCAGCGGGCCGCGCCCCTCGTTCGCCAGCAGCGCGGCGTTCTCCGGGCTCGCCGCGGTCATCAGCGATTCGACATCGGTACGGAAGTTCAGCAGCGCCATGTAGTGGTCCTGCAGGCCCTCCCCCACCGGGAGGTCGCGCACCACATCGACACCGAAGGCCGACAGGGTGGCGGCGGGCCCGACCCCGGAGAGCATCAGCAGCTTCGGGGATTCGTACGCGCCCGCGGAAAGGATCACCTCACGCTCGGCGCGGATCGCCTCCACCGTGCCGTCGCGTTCCACCTCCACCCCTCTCGCCCGGCCGCCCTCGATCAGCACGCGGTGGGCCTGGGCGGAGGAGAGCAGGGTGAGGTTCGGCCGGTCCAGGACGGGGTGCAGATAAGCGACGGCCGCGCTGCAGCGCATGCCACCGCGCTGGGTCAGCTGAAACCGTCCGACGCCGAACTGCGTGGCGCCGTTGAAGTCGTCGTTGCGCGGGTGTCCGGCCTGCTCGGCGGCCTCCAGGTACGCGGTGGCGAGCGGGTGGCGGGACCTGCTGTCGCTGACGGTGAGCGGCCCGCCCACCGAGTGGAACGCGTCCTCGCCGCGCTCGTTGTCCTCCGCGCGCCGGAAGTACGGCAGCACATCGGCGTAACCCCAGCCGGTGGCCCCGGCGGCGGCCCAGCCGTCGTAGTCGGCACGGTTGCCGCGCATGTAGATCATCGCGTTCATCGAGCTGGAGCCACCCAGCACCTTGCCGCGGGGCAGATAGGTCCGCCTGCCGCCGAGCCCCGGTTCCGGGCCCGAGTGGAGATCCCAGTCGACCTCGCTCTTGAACAACTGGGCGAAGGCGGCGGGAACATGGATCTCCTCCGCCGTGTCGGGGCCACCCGCCTCTATCAGCGCCACCCGGACCTCGGGGTCCTCCGACAACCGGGCCGCCAGCACACATCCCGCGGATCCGGCGCCGACGATGACGTAGTCGTAAGTGTTCATCCGATTTCCTTCGACCGAGGCTGCGGCGGACCGTGCGCACCCCATTGTTCCTGGTGGGCATCATGTGCCGGTCAACCAGGTGGATCTGACGCCGAATCAGAACGTCCGGGGTTCTTGCCCATAAAGTCCCCCACTGCCACACTCATGCGCGGTAAGCGCTTACTGGACCGAGTACCTGCACTCATCCCCGTTCGAGATACGGAGAAGACAGTGAGCCGACACAGTCGCAGGCACGTGATACGGACCGGTCTCGGCGCGGCGGCCGCGTCGACGGTCCTGGGCGCGGCCGGTGGCACCGCCCGCGCCGAGGCGGCCGCCCGAGGAGCGGTGGCCACAGGTCCGGAGGCCGCGGGGGCGCAGGCCGCCCCGGGGCGGGGACGGCTGCCGTGGGTGGCCGACCTGGGAGACGGCCGCTACCGGAATCCCGTGCTCAACGCCGACTGGTCCGACCCCGACGCGATCCGGGTGGGCGATCACTTCTATCTGGTCGCCTCCACCTTCAACCGCGTCCCCGGACTGCCCGTCCTGCGCTCCACCGACCTGGTCAACTGGACCATCATCGGACACGCCCTGACCGAACTGCTGCCCAAGGACCACTTCAGCGAGCCGCGGCACGGCCAAGGGGTGTGGGCCCCGGCCCTGCGCCACCACGACGGCAAGTTCTGGATCTTCTATCCGGACCCAGACTTCGGGATCTTCGTGGTGACCGCCACCGATCCGCGTGGCCCGTGGAGCACACCGCATCCACTCAAGCCGGGCAAGGGCCTGATCGATCCGTGTCCGCTGTGGGACGACGACGGGCAGGCGTATCTGATCCACGCCTGGGCGAAGAGCCGCAGCGGCATCAACAACCGGCTGACGCTGCACCGGATGAGCCCGGACGGGACCGCCCTGCTGGATGAGGGCCGTGTCGTCGTCAACGGCGACGAGTTGCCCGGCTACACCACCCTGGAGGGGCCGAAGCTCTATAAGCGGGACGGCTGGTACTGGATCTTCGCCCCGGCCGGAGGCGTCACCAGCGGCTGGCAGTCGGCGTTTCGCTCCCGCTCCGTCCAGGGCCCGTACGAGGACCGCGTCGTGCTCGCCCAGGGCGACAGTCCCGTCAACGGGCCGCACCAGGGAGCGTGGGTGAGCACACCGGGCGGCGAGGACTGGTTCCTGCACTTCCAGGACCGCGGGACCTACGGGCGGGTGGTGCACCTCCAGCCGATGCGGTGGCGCTCCGACGGCTGGCCGGTGATGGGCGAGGACGACGGCAGCGGCCGGGGTACCCCGGTGCTGATGCACACCAAGCCACGGGTCCACGGCCGGACGAGAGTGACGGCGCCCGCCACCGGCGACGAGTTCACCGGGCCGGAGCTGGGGAAACAGTGGAGCTGGCAGGCGAACGCCGACCCGGCCTGGTGGTCCTTCCGCCACTTCCCCCGCCGCCTCGCGCTGGCCTGCCACCCCAGCCCGGTCAGCCACGATCTGCGGCTGCTGCCGAATGTGCTGGGCCAGCGGCTGCCCGCCGAATCCTTCACGGCGACGACCTCCATGACGCTGTCCACCACCACCGCGGAAGCCCGCGCCGGGCTGGTCATGCTGGGCGCGACGTACTGCTGGGCGGGGCTGCGCCACGACGGCGACCGGATCGTCCTGGTGTGCCGCACCGCGCAGGAGGACGCCGCCGAGGTGGACGCCGCCCCGCCGGTGCCGCTGGGGAGGATGCGCGCCGCGGTGCGGCTGCGGGTGGCCGTGGGCCCCGGAGCGGTGTGCCGGTTCGCGGCCGACACGGACGGCCGGGGGTTCGCCCCGCTCGGCCCGCCGTTCACGGCGACCGCGGGCACCTGGATCGGGGCGACCGTGGGACTCTTCGCCACCGGACCGGAGGCGGTGACCCGGCGCGGCGCGGCGGAATTCGACTGGTTCCGGGTGGCCCCGGCGCCCTGACCATCACCATCGGTCACGTCTACCCGGTACCGTCCCTTTTCGGCCACCTCCTGTTCACCCGCGTACGGCCCGGTCGTCTCCGGCGGCCGGGCCGCTTGGCACATTTTTCTTCAAAAAGGAGGGGGTCCGGGCCGAGAGGCGGCAGAGAAGTGCACCAATTGGCCGTAAGGGGGAGCCGAGACGGCCGAGACCTGCGAGGCTGTCTTGATGCAAACCCTTTACAGAAGACTGCTGAGTGTGCTCCCCCGGCTCGGAGTGCAGGTGCTCGACCTCGGCTCGGGTACGGCGGTGCTCTCCCGGCGCGGCAAGCGGAACCGCGTCCCCGTGGGCCGGGAGGCCGACCTGGTGACGCGCGGCAGCAGCCGTTTCGCGGTGACCCGGGTGCGGCCGGACACGTGGGTGGTGGCCCGCGGCCGGGGCGACCCCCCGTCCGACGCGTGGACGAATGTCCGGCTCGGCGACACCGGTGCCCATCTCCTCTACGACGCGAAGGCCTCCGACGAACGCTCGCTCCAGCTGGCGGCCGCCACGTATCTGTGCGGCCACCATGTGGCCGGGCTGCTGGAGAAGTACGAGGTGAACTGCGTTTTCGACGTGGGGGCCAACGCCGGTCAGTACGGCAGGCGGCTGCGCGGGCTCGGCTATACGGGAAGAATCGTTTCCTTCGAACCCACCGAGGAGGCGTTCGCGAAGCTGGAGCGGGCCGCCGAGGACGATCCCGAGTGGTGGGTGTTCCCCTTCGCCCTCGGGCGTGAGGAGGCGACCCGGTCCATGCACGTGGGCTGGGCCACCATGAACTCGCTGCTCCCGGCCAGCGACTACGGCAAGGACCGCTACCGGCGGTTCGCGAAGGACCGTACGGAGGAGATCGAGATCCGCAGGCTGGACAGCGTGATGGACAAGGCGCTGGCCGGTCTCACCGACCCCCGCCCCTATCTGAAGATGGACACCCAGGGATACGACCTGGAGGTGTTCGCGGGCGCCGGGGAACGGATCGAGGAGTTCGTGGGGATGCAGTCGGAGGTCGCGCCTCTGCGGCTCTACGAGGGCAGCCCCGGGATGAGCGAGGCCATCGCCGCGTACGAGAAGAGTGGCTTCGGCATCACGGGCATGTACCCGGTGACCCGCGAGGACACGACGGGCCGCGTGGTGGAGTTCGACTGCGTCATGATGCGCGCGGACGCCGCTCCGCGGTGAAGCGATGCCTCACGGGGCCGGTGGTCCGGCCCCGTGAGGCCACGGCGGCCGTGCGGACGCCACGTCGCATAGGGTGTCGCAAACTGGATCGCTTGGGGTGAGGAAGTCCATGTCGCTGCCGACACTGCCCGGCAACCCGTATGGCGCGGTTCCCGGTACGGGGTACGGAACGGCGCAGCCCGTGGCCGATCGGCCGCCGCTGCCGGGGTATCCCCTTCGCCCCGCTCCGTCGGAGCGCCCAGCCGGGCCGGAGGCCCCGTATGCCGCTCCGTGGCAGCTCGCGTGCCAGATGTGCGGCGGGTCGCCCGCGGCCACGATGGCCCTCCGGCACCACCAAGGGCTGTTCTTCATCATGCTGTTCCGCAAACGGAAGGGCCAGTTCTGCCGGACCTGCGGCACGGCGCTCTTCCGGAAGCACACCGCCATGACGATGTGGCAGGGGTGGTGGCATCCGCTGTCCGCGATCCTGTTCAACCCCGTCACCATCATCCTGAATCTGCGGGCCCACTCGAAGATCGAGCGTCTGCCGGGACCCGGCCCCGACCCCTTCCACAGCCGACTCCCCCTGGGCAAACCCCTCTTGCTCCGGCCGGGCGCCCTCTTCGGGCTGCTGCCCGCCGCGGTCGTCCTGCTCTTCCTCGCCATGCTGATCGCGGGGTAGCGGAAGCCCGACCGGCGGCGCTCGGTAGAGTCCTGTGTCATGGGTTACGGGGAGGGAAACGCGGTCGGCCGTACGGAACTTCAGGCGCCGCCCGCATGGCAGGCGCCGGGTGAGGTCGAGCGGAGGCTGTACGAGGCCAAGGTGCGCGGTGACTGGTCCGCGTTCTTCGATGTGCTGGCCGAGGAAGATCTCTTCTTCGCCGACTCCGTGGCCCGGATCGAGGCCGATCCGGGGACGTTTCTGTGCACGCCCTACTGGTACTCCCAGGTCCGGGCCAACTGCCTGCCCCTCCTCACCGATGGCATGCTGCCCCCTCCCGACGCGGAGACCGCCTTCTGCCGCACCGACCTGGACTGGCTCGCGGACGGGTGGCGGGACAGCGACACCTCATGGATCGTGATCAACCCGGGGAGCCCCTGTGAGGTGTTCTTCCCCGCGACACCGGCCCATCGCGCGCTGTGGCAGCAGCATGTGCGGCGCCTCGAGCAACGCGACCGCGGGCGGCCCCACTACCTCATGCGGCTGCGCGCGCTGGAGGGAAGCGGGGCGGCGGCGGGGGCGGTGGCCCACGGCCTGGGGCTGATCGCGCTGCTGTCCGTCAGCAACGGGGATCTGTGGAACGCCATCGACTATCACGGCACGGGCTACAAGGGTGAGAAGAACCGCCTCAAGGAGTGGTGGGGCATCACCAGCCGCGAGGAGTGGCGGCATCACCAGGAGCAGTTGCTCGAAGCGGACCAGGTCGGCGGTGGCGCCTGGGAGTTCGTCCTCGGGATCAGGCGGTCGCTGTCCCGGGAGTTCGGCGGCCCCGTCGAGGTGGGCCAGTGGCGGCAGGCGGCCGAGAAGGTGCTGCGGCGGGGCACCGAGGCCACCGAGTACCGGCTGAGCGCCGACGGGGTGACCAAGGTCGGCCCCCTCGACGGCGCCGAGGTGGCGGCGCAGATCGCGGGAGTGCAGCGGCTCATCGGGCGCATCGCCCGCTACGAGAAGCGTTTCCGCGCCGACGGGCTGCTGGCGGAGGGGAAGTTCGTCCCGTCCGTGGAGGCGTGGGATTACGGGCGGGCCGCCGGAATGGCCCGCTGGGGGCTGGGCGCCCGCTACTGCGACCGGCGGGAGGCCGAGAACGCGATCGCCCGTGCCAGCAGGCTCGGCAGGCTCAACTACCGCTCCTGGGAGGAGTTTTCCGCGTCCTACATCCTCGGCCGGTGTCTGCACTTCGACGAGGAGGAATTCGGCACCTGGTACCAGGACATGCTGGAAGCACACCGCATCCTCACCACCGACCCCGGCAGCCCCTGGCTCACGATCCCCTGGAAATAGGCGCTCAGCCGGACCCGGGCGCTCAGCTGGACAGGCCCAGCTTGCGGCGCAGGCCCGCCGCCTTGGATTCGGCGTCGCGGGCGGCCCGGGCGCGCAGGGCCAGCAGGTAGTTCTCGCGCGTCCGCATGATGTGCGCCTTCAGGATCTCCTCGAGCTCGTCCGTACGGCCCGCGGCGAAGATCTCTACGACCCGCCGGTGTTCCTCGAAGGAGCGCGCCGGTTCCGTGGTGGCGAGAAAGGTGAGGTGCACGCGGAGCGCCGAGACGCGGGCCAGGCTCATCTGGTGGGCGTCGCTGAGGTAGCGGTTGCCGCAGTGGGCGAAGAACGCCTCGTGGAAGGCGGTGTCGGCGCGTCCGTACGCCTTGGTGTCGTTGCCCGCAAGGGCATCGGTCATGGCCTCGACGGCGCGGCGCATGGCGGCGAGGGCGGCGTCGGGGTTGCGTTCGAGGGCCAGCTGGGCCGCGCGGATCTCCAGGGTGGTGCGGTATTCGCACAGCTCGAAGATCTCGTCCTCGGTGGGCTGGAAGACGTACGTCCCGGACTTGGGCACGATCTCGACCAGGCCCTGGAGGCGCAGCATGCGCAGGGCCTCGCGGACCGGTGTGCGGCTCACTCCGAGGGCGGAGGCGAGACCGTCCTCGGACAGCGCCTCGCCAAGGTCGAACTCGCCGTCCACGATCGCCGCGCGGAGACGGCGTGCCACCTCGGAGGCCAGCGACGAGGACCGTCCGCCACCCGTCGTGCGTGCCATGCCCCTCCGTCCATGGGTGTGTCCAGGGGTATGTCCCCGCTTATCCCGAACGCTACCGTAGCCGCCGTATCGCCGGATCCGGCCCGGCCTGGGTGAGGGCGAGGCGGGCGGTGCGGTGGGCGGCCATGCGGACGGGAGCGTTGGCGGCGCCGTAGCCGGCGTACCGGCCGACGCGCTGGACGAGTTCGAAGAAGACCGCACCGCCCAGGATCTCCGTGTAGCAGTGGAGGAACGCGCCGTCGGCATCGCGGTCGTAGAAGATGCCCAGCTCGCGGAGGTCGGTGAGGAGCGCGGGGTCGGGGCCGAGCCGGGCGTCGAGGTCGTCGTAGTAGTTGTCCGGGACGGCCAGCAGAGGCGCCCCGCGGTCGCGTACGGCACGGGCGGTCGCCACGATGTCGTCGGTGGCGAAGGCGATGTGCTGGGGGCTGGTGACCGGTGGCGCCCAGTCGCCCCGGCGCAGCAGGGTGACCGACAGCGCGATGCGGAGCCGCTCGGCGGGGTCGGTGAAGGCCCGGCTGCGGACCAGGCCGAAGGGGGCGGCGTATTCGGCGGTGGGCTGCGAGGTGAGGCCGAGGACGGCGCGGTAGAAGAGGGTGGCCTCGTCGAAGTGGTCGAACGGCTGGGTGAGCGCGATGTGGTCGACGCGGGTGACGCCCGCGCCGGGCCGGTCCGGTGGGTCGGCGGCGGGTGTGAAGTCGGCGAGCCAGTCGTCGCCGGTGCCGCAGAAGAACACCTCGGTGCCGTCCGGGGCCGCGACGGCTGCGAGGTCGGCCTCGGCCGGGCCCCGGGTGCGCGGCAGGACCGGGGCGAGCAGTGCCTCGGCGCGGGCGGCCGAGGCGGCCGGGTCGGCGGTGTGCAGACCCAGGGCGCTGATCGCGCCGCCGGGGCGGGTCGCACCGGTGTTGAGGAGGAGCCGGGCCTCGCCCTGGGTCCACAGCTGGACGGGTTTGGTGCGGTGGTGTCCGGTGTGGGTGAAGCCGAGCGCGGCCAGCGCCTGAGCGATCAGCGGCCCGGACTCCGTATCGACGGCCACCTCGGCGAACGCGACGCCGCTGGGAGCGGACCCCGTCGGCACAGCCGGTACGGTGGGCACGGCGCCCGCCGATGGGGCGTCCGCGCGGCGGGCGGTGGCGTCGCGCAGCGCCAGCAGCGAGCGGTGGGCGTCGATGGCCGTGCGGCCCGGGTCGGCCTGGCGGAAGACGTCGTTGAAGACTTCCAGCGACAGGGGTCCCCGGTAGCCCGCGGCCAGCACATGGCTGAGGAACGCGGACAGGTCCCAGGCGCCCTGGCCGGGGAAGAGCCGGTGGTGGCGGCTCCACTGGAGTACGTCCATGTCCAGGTGGGGCGCGTCGGCGAGCTGGAGGAAGAACAGCTTCTCGGCGGGGATGTCCCGGATGCCCGCGGGGTCCGAGCCGCGGGAGAGGATGTGGAAGCTGTCCAGGCACAGTCCGAGCGCCGGGTGGCCGGCGCGCTCGACCACGTCGAGGGACGCCTCGTAGGTGTCGATGTGGGCGCCCCAGGCGAGGGCTTCGTAGGCGATGCGTATGCCGTGGGCCGCGGCGCGCTCGGCCGCCGTGTGCAGCTGCCCGGCGAGCAGGTCGGGGTCGGGGACCGCGTCCGGGGAGACCGAGGAGCACACCAGCAGGGTGTCTGCGCCCAGCCGCCGCATCACCTCCAGCTTGCGCTCCAGGCGGGTCAGGTTGGCGGCGAAGCGGTCCGGTGAGGTGGAGTCGAGGTCGCGGAAGGGCTGGTAGAGGTCGATGGACAGGCCGAGGTCGGCGCAGCGGGCCCGGATCGCGGCGGGGGCGAGTGGGGAGGCGACGAGGTCGGGTTCGAAGATCTCGACCCCGGCGAAACCGGCGTCCGCCGCGGCGGTGAGCTTGTCGTCCAGGGTTCCCGACAGGCAGACCGTGGCCACCGCTGTACGGGTCATGTGGTGCGTCCTCCTCCGGGGCGGGCGATGCTGCGGGGGGCGGGGATGACGGTGTGCCGCACGCCGTGGTTGACCAGGTAGGTGGGCAGCCGCCCCTGGGCGACTTCTACCACGTTGCGCGCCGTCTTCGTGCGGATCTCGATCTCGGAGTCCTCCGAGTACCAGGCGGTGTGCGGGGTGAGGACCACGTTCTCGCATCGCGCCAGCGGGCTGTCGGGCCCGATGGGTTCGTGCGCGAAGACGTCCAGGGCGGCGCCGCCGATACGTCCCGAGCGCAGCGCCCCGATGAGCGCGGCCTCGTCCACGACCGGGCCGCGCGCGGTGTTGACCAGGCAGGCGGTCGGCTTCATGACGGCGAACTGCCCGGGCCCGATCATCCCTTCGGTCTCCGGCGTCAGCGGGGCGTGCACGGACACCACATCGGCTTCACGGCAGAGCGTGTCGAGGTCCACGAGCCGGATGCCGAGCGCCGCCGCCCGGGAGGTGTCGGGATGGGGGTCGTGGGCGAGGAGTGTCATCCCGAAGCCGCTCATCTTCTCGGCGAGCCGCTGCGGGATGCGGCCGAAGCCGACGAGCCCGAGTGTGCGTCCGCGCAGCCGCCGCAGCGGTTTCGCGACGGTGTAGTCCCAGGTGCCCCGGCGGATCGCGGCGTCGTAGCGGTGCAGGCCCCGGGCGAGGGTGAGGATCTGCGCGGCGGCGTGGTCGGACACCTCCTCCAGGGAGCCGTCCGGCACGTTGGCGACGGCGATGCCCGCTTCGGTCGCCGCGGGGACGTCGATGGTGTTGAGTCCGATGCCGTAGCGGGAGATGACCTGGCAGCGGGTCAGTTTCCGGATGACTTCGGCGGTGACGGGGGCGTACTGGTTGATCACGGCGTCGGCGTCGGCGCAGACCTCGATCAGCTCGTCCTCGGTGCGGGCCTGGGCGGGTACGAGGGTGAGCCCGGCCGCCTCCAGGACCTGCCGCTCGGGCTCCAGGTCGGCGAATTCGTAGTCGGTGACGACCACGGTGAACATGATGGCGCTCAGCTCCCGAAGCGGTGGTCGAGGTCCTGGTGGAAGCCGAGGTCGACCAGGTCGCAGAACTCGGCGTAGGTGTGCTGGGCCGGGCCGCCCGCGGGGGTTCCGGCGGTGCGCAGGTGGTCCAGTGCGTCGGCGACCGCGCGGGTGGCGGTGAACAGCGCGGTGACCGCGTAGAAGACGATTCGGAACCCCAGGTCGGCGAGGTCGGTCGCGGTGAGCCGGGTGGTCTCGTTCCCGTCCACGATGGAGACGACCTTGGGTCCTTCGACGGCCTTGGCGACGGCCTCCACCTCCTCGACGCGTTTGATGCCGTCGACGAAGACGAGGTCGGCTCCGGCGTCCCGGTAGCGGCGGGCGCGGCGTACCGCCTCCTCGATTCCGGCGGCGGGCAGTGCGTCGGTGCGTCCGATGACGAGCAGGTCGTCGCCGCCCCGGGCCTCGACGGCGCAGGCGATCCGGGCGGCGCTCTCGTCCTCGTCCATCAGCCGGATGCCGCTCATCTGGCCGCACCGCTTGGGCGCCACCTGGTCCTCCAGGTGGATGGCCGCCACCTGGGCCTGGACGTACTCGCGCACGGTGCGGTGGATGTTGGAGGGGCCGCCGTATCCGGTGTCGGCGTCCGCGATGACCGGGATGGTCACCGCGCGGGTCATGTTGCGGGCGTGTTCGGTCATCTCGGTCTGGGTGAGCAGCCCGATGTCGGGGGTGCCCAGCCGGCTGGCCGTGGCCCCGAAGCCGGTCATGTAGACGGCCGGGAACCCGGCGGCCTGGACGAGGCGGGCCGTGGCCGAGTCGGGCGCGCCCGGGGCCTGGACGATGCCGGGGCCGTTCAGGAGGGCGTTGAGCGACGTGGCGGCTGACACGGTCGGCTCCTTTCGGTGAGTCGGTGCCAGTGGGTCGGTGTCGCGGGGCGTCAGCGGGCGGTGGCGGGCGCGTCGGCCACCGGCGCCGGACCGGTTTCGGAGCCGGGCTGCCGCGCGGGGCTGCGCCACAGCAGGATCAGCACGACCGAGACGGCCAGGGACACCACGGGGATGAGCAGGCCCGCCGTCACGGTGTCGCCGTCGGTCTCCTTGCCGACGATGTAGGGGCCGAAGAACCCGCCGAGGTTGCCGATGGAGTTGATGGCGGCGATGCCGACGGCGGCGTGCGTCTTGGACAGGCTGTCGGTGGTGAGCGCCCAGAACGGCGGCAGCCAGGCGAAGGCGCCGATCCCGGTCACCGCGAGCGCGACCACCGCGGGCCCGGGGTGGTGCCGCAGTGCGATCACCGCGGCGAGGCCCACGGCCCCGAGCGCGAGCGGCACGGCGACCAGGTATTTGCGCTCGCGGGCGCGCTTGGACAGCTGGGCGGTGAGCAGCAGCGCGAGCGCGGCGCAGAGGTAGGGGACGGCGGCGGTGAAGCCGATGTTGGTGGCCGAGTAGGCGGGGTTGATCTGCTTGATGATCAGCGGCAGGAAGAGGTTGAACCCGTAGGTGCCGATGGCGAGCGCGAGATGGGTGGCGGCCAGGTGCAGCACCCGGCGGTTCCGCAGGGCGGCGAGTTGCACGCGTACGCCCTCGTCGTGGCCGGTGCCCTGTTCGGCCTCCAGGGAGGTGCGCAGCCACTCGCGGTCGGCGGGGGCGAGCCAGCGCGCGGTCGCCGGGGAGTCCGGGAGGAAGAGGAACGTCACGACGGCCATCAGGATCGCCGGTACGCCGGTCAGGATGAACAGCCAGCGCCAGCCCGCCATGCCGAACCAGCCGGTGTGGTCCAGGATCAGGCCGCCGAGGAGCCCGCCGCAGATGAACGAGACCGGCTGGGCCAGCACCAGCCAGCCGAGCGCGACGGCCCGGTCGCCGGAGCGGAACCACAGGGTGAGGTAGACGATGATGCCGGGGAAGAAACCGGCCTCCGCGATGCCGAGCAGGAAGCGCATCACGTACAGCATCTGCACATTGGTGGTGAACCCGGTGATCACGGTGATGATCCCCCAGGTCGCCATGATGCGGGCGAGCCAGGCGCGGGCGCCGAAGCGGCGCAGCAGCAGGTTGCTCGGCACCTCGAAGAAGAAGTACGCGACGAAGAAGATCGAGGCGGCGAGGCCGTAGGCGGCGGCCTTGATGCCCAGTTCGGTGCCCATGCCCAGCTGGGCGAAGCCGATGTTGGTGCGGTCGACGTACGCGATGACATAGCCGACCGCGATGAGCGGAAGGAGGCGCCAGGTGATGCGCGAGACGGCTGCCCGCTGCCCGGCCTCGTCCAAAGGCGTGGCGGGGGTGCCGCTGGGTGCGTGTGTCATGTGCTTCCTCGGTCGTGCGGGGAGGAGGGCGGCTCAGCTCATGATCAGTCCGCCGTCGATGTTGACGGCCTGGCCGGTCATGTAGTCGGAATCGGGTGAGCAGAGATAGAGGGCGAGGCCCGCGACGTCGTCCGGCGTCTGGGGGCGGCCCATCGGCACGACGGCGGTGCGCCGCGCCCACGCCTCGCCCGCGGTCCACCCCTCGGCGGCGGACCACTCCTGGTCGATCTGGCGCCACATGTCGGTTTCGACCAGGCCGGGGCAGATGGCGTTGACGGTGATGTCCGGCGCCAGCGCGTAGGCCGCGCTCTGGGTGAGGCTGATGACGGACGCCTTGCTGGCCCGGTAGTGGGGCGTGAGGGGTGCCATCGGACCGGCGCCGTACCGTCCGGCGATCGAGGACATCGTGATGATCTTCCCGCGCGGACGGGTGCCGTGCGGGGGTTCCTGGGCGCGCATCCGGGCGGCGGCGGCCTGCATGGTCAGGAACGCGCCCTTGACGTTGACGGCGAACGTGGCGTCCCAGTCCTCCTCGGTGATCTCCAGGAAGGGCTTGACCTGCACGATGCCCGCGTTGCAGACCATGACGTCCAGCCGCCCGAGGCCGTCGGCGGTGCGCCGCACCATCTCGGCGCAGTCGGCGGCGCGGGTCACATCGCCCGCCACGGCGAGCGCCGGGCGGCCGAGGTCGGCCACCTCGGCGCGTACGGCCTCGGCGCGGGAGGCGTCGCGGTCGATGACAGCCAGGTGCGCCCCCGCCGAGGCGAGCCGCAGGGCGATGGTCCGTCCGATGCCGCGCCCGGCACCGGTGACCGCGACGCAGAGACCGCTGAGGTCCGCCACCCTCGTCCCTTTCGTCGGTGCGCCCGGCAGCATGGGTGGGCAGGCCGGGCCGTTGAGACTGGGACACTAGAGTTCGGCAATCTGGGATACAAGACATGTGCACAAGATTGCCGCGCGGATGCGGCAGGCCGCGTTCCGGTCTCTCTGGGCGGCTTACGCCCGATACGGGACGCGGGGCGGCGCGGTGTCACCCTCCGCCGAAGTCTCCCCCGCCGAAGCCGCCACCGAAATCGCCACCGCCGAAATCGCCGCCTCCGAAGTCACCCGGGTCGAAGTCACCGCCCGAGTAGTCGCCGCCGGAGTAGTCGCCCGCCGGACCGGCGCCGTAGTAGTCCCCGTAGGCGTAGGGCGAGGCGAGCGAGGCACCGAGCAGGGTGCCCGTCAGCAGGCCCGGCAGCAGCGCGCCGCCGAAGTAGCCGTACGCCCAGGGCGCGTAGACGGGTCCGGCGTCCCAGTACGGGCGCCGCCCCGCGGAGGTGTCGACCTGCCGGGCCATCGGCTCCTCGCCGTCGTCCAGCCGGGCCGCGTCCGCGGCGCAGACCGGAACGGTCCGCTCGGAGGTGCTGCCCGCCGGGGTCCACTGCCGGTCCTCGACCGAGGGGCCGTGCCGCGGGTCGAAGAAGCACGGGGGCCGGCGCTCCGGCAGCGGCCCGCCCGCCAGCCTGGCCTCCAGGGTGGCGAGCGAGAACCGGCCGTCCGCCAGCGTCTCGCTCACGTCCCGCACCTCCCTGGAGCCCCGCGCCTTCTCCATCGTCGTCTTGGCGCGCTCGTAGGAGTCCAGGGCCCGGGTGTAGTCCTCGCGCATCGCGTCGTCCGCCTTCGGGGACGCCGGGTCGAAGGCGACCCGGGTCAGCTCCTCGCCGAAGGCGG
Organism: Streptomyces sp. NPDC007983; assembly: GCF_042958345.1. NCBI lineage: Bacteria > Bacillati > Actinomycetota > Actinomycetes > Kitasatosporales > Streptomycetaceae > Streptomyces > Streptomyces sp. NPDC007983. Next base: position 196,265 of record NZ_JBIBJI010000008.1, on the reverse strand, counting down.
TGATGTCCTCGTCCACCAGCGGGCGGAGTTCTTCCAGCCGGACCCGCTCCTGCCGCTGCCGCCGCCTGGTGACGCGCTTGCTCACCAGGTAGGTGCCGCCGACGCCGACGACGAGCAGGATGGCGAGCGTGATGAGAAGCCCCAGCGCGCCGGTGCTTCCCCTGGGGGTGGCGGCGCCGTTCCAGGTGGCGGGCGCGTCGCCCTTGGCCTGCCGCACGGCGTGACCGGCGAAGTCGGTGAGCATGGCCCCGGAGTCGCCGGGGTGGGCCCGTTGCGCGGCGCCGGTCAGGTTCCGCACGGCGTCCCGGGAGAGGACCGAGCGGTCGGCGCCCGCGTCGAAGCGGTTGCCGAGCGCGACCGCGTACACGCCGGTGACGCCGACCTTCGTCCGCAGATCCCGCAGCAGGGTCGACCGGTCGTGCTTCTCGGCGGCGGGGAGCACGACGGCGAAGACCGGCTTGCCCGCCTTCTCGATCTTGTGCGCCAGGGCGTGGGCCTCGGTCCGGGGCAGGATGTTCCGGGCGCGTGGATCGACATGGACGGCCCCGTTGCGCAGGGAGGCCGCGGCGGTGTCCAGGGAGTCGGCGGCCCGTGCGCCGGGAGCCGCGGCGACGGCGGCGAGAAGCAGTGCCGCGATGACCATCGGAAGCACCAGCGCCGACCGGAAGACGCGTCGTACGGTCTCCATGACTACGACGCTAGCCCATATCGCGTAGTTTGCACGGTTTTCCCCCGACGGGAGCGCTCGCGGTCCGGCCAGGGCGGTGATCATCGCCGCTTTCCATGGTGGGTACCGTGGCGGGGACGCGGTACGGGGACGACGACAGGGTTGGGGGCCGGGCGTGCTGATCGAGGAGCTGCGGCGGGAGCTGCCGGACGGGCGGCTGATCGAGGACGAGCGGATCGCGGCCGGGTTCACGCACGACGAGGCGGAGTGGGCGCCGTACGGGACGCCGCGCGTGGTCGTACGGCCGCGTACGGCGTGGGAGGTGCGGTCCGTGGTGCGCGCCTGTCTGCGGCACGGCGTTCCGCTGGTCACCCGGGGCGCCGGAACCGGCCTCTCCGGCGGCGCCAACGCCGTCGAGGGCTGCGTCGTGCTCTCCACGGAGCACATGAACACCGTCCACGAGATCGACCCCGTGGAGCGGCTCGCGGTCGTCGGCCCCGGTGTGATCAACGACGATCTGCGGGCCGCGTGCGCCGAACACGGGCTCTGGTACCCGCCGGACCCGGCCAGCGCTCCCTGGTCCACCATCGGCGGCAACGTGGCCACCAACGCGGGCGGGCTGTGCTGCGTGAAGTACGGCGTCACCCGCGACTACGTCCTCGGCCTGGAGGCGGTGACCGGCACCGGTGAGCTGGTGCGGCTGGGCCGCAGGACGGCGAAGGGTGTCGCCGGGTACGACCTGGCGGGGCTGATGGTCGGTTCCGAGGGCACCCTCGGGGTGATCACCGAGGTCACGGTGCGGCTGCGCCCCCAGCGGGAGGCGGAGCGTACGGTCGCCGGTTACTTCTCGTCGGTGGTGGCCGCGGGCCGCGCCGTCACCGCGGTCGGGGCCGCGGGGCTCACCCCGTCCGCGCTGGAGCTGATCGACCGGCACTGCCTGGCCGCGGTCGACCGGTGGAAGAACATGGGCCTGTCCGTCGACGCGGACGTGGTGCTGCTGGGGCGTACGGACGCGCCCGGCCCGGCCGGGGCGCAGGAGGCCGAGCGCATGCTCGCCTGCTTCGAGGAGGCCGGGGCGACCTGGGCCGCGCAGTCCACGGACCAGGAGGAGGCCGACGCGCTCTTCGCGGCGCGGCGGCTCGCCTATCCGGCGCTGGAGCGGTTGGGCCCGGTGCTCACCGAGGACGTGTGCGTGCCCCGGGCGGCGGTACCGGAGATGCTGGCGCGGATCGAGCGTGCGGCCACCCGGCACGACACGCTCATCGCCAACATCGCCCACGCCGGTGACGGCAACCTCCATCCGCTGCTGATCACCCAGCCGGGCGACACCGCGGCCCGGGAGCGGGCCCAGGCCGCGTTCCGCGACATCATCGCCGACGCCATCGACCTGGGCGGGACGGTCACCGGCGAGCACGGTGTCGGACTGCTGAAGCGGGACGGTCTGGAGCGGGAACTCGCGCCCGCCGTGCTGGAGATGCACCACGCCGTCAAGGCGGCCCTGGACCCGCGCGGGATCCTGAACCCCGGCAAGGTCATCAGCCGCGGCTGAGCGGACACCGGGCCGCGCCCGTCCCAGTCGGTGAGACCTTTCCGGTGACGCCTTGAGCCGGGCGGCGGGGGCCGACCATACTGTCGGCCATGTCGAATGCTGCCGGCCCGCTCGTGGAACGCCTCCACGTCGACCTGTGCCGCCAGTCCAGCGCCTGCTGTCGCCTCTGACCCCGGCGCCCTCCCCGCGGACCACCACGCCTCCGGCCCCGTAGCGCCGCAGGTGTTCTGACGATTCGTCATCAGGCGTCCGCCCGTGGGGCGTTCACTTCACAGCGCTGTCCTTCCCCTCGCACCCCGCCACTGGGGCCGGTGTGCGCGCCGTCGCGCGCTCCCGTCCGCCTCGGCGCCCCGGCATGCAACGAAACGGTAGTCCCCCATGCCCGAAACGTCCCGACGGCCACTTCGCACCGTGGTGCTGTCCAGCCTCCTGGGCACCACGGTGGAGTGGTACGACTTCTTCCTCTACAGCACCGCCGCCGGCCTCGTCTTCGGCGACCTGTTCTTCCCCACCGGCAACGACACCATCGGAACCATCCTCTCCTTCGCCACCTTCGCGGTCGGCTTCCTGGCACGGCCCATCGGCGGTCTGCTCTTCGGGCACATCGGCGACCGCATCGGCCGCAGACGGACCCTCGCCGTCACCATGAGCGTGATGGGCGGCTCCACCACACTCATCGGCCTGCTGCCCACCTATCAGCAGATCGGCGTCTGGGCCCCCGTCCTCCTGCTCATCCTGCGGGTGGCGCAGGGCGTGGCGCTCGGCGGTGAGTGGGCCGGTGCGGTGCTGCTGTCCGTGGAGCACGGCCCGCGCGGCCGCGAGGGCCGCTACGGCAGCTACCCGCAGATCGGCCTGGCCCTCGGACTGGCGCTGGGGACCGGTGTCTTCGCCCTGCTCAGCAATGTGCTCAGCGACAAGGCCTTCCTCAGCTACGGGTGGCGGGTGGCCTTCCTGGTGAGTCTGCTGCTGGTCGTCCTGGGGATCACCGTGCGGCTCAAGGTGGACGAGACCCCGGCCTTCCGCCGGATCGAGCAGCGGCAGTCGGCGTCCCGGGTCCCGCTGGCGCGGCTGCTGAGGGACCCGGGCACCCGGCGGCACACCGTGCTGGGCATGCTGGCCCGGTGGGGCGAGGGCGCCGCGTTCAACACCTGGGGGGTGTTCGCGATTTCCTACGCCACCTCGACACTGCACCTGCCACGGACCCCGGTCCTGCTCGCCGTCACCTTCGCCGCGCTGGTGATGGCCGTACTGATCCCGCTGTCCGGCTCCCTGGTGGACCGGCACGGCGCGCGCCGGATGTACATCATCGGCATGGCACTGTTCGGGCTGAGCGTGTTCCCCGCGTTCTGGCTGTTCCACGCCACCGGGGTCTGGGGGTTCGCCGCGGCGATCGCGCTGACGCTGGGCGTGGTCCACGCCTCCTTCTACGGGGCCCAGGGCACCCTGTTCGCCTCGCTGTTCCCGGCGGAGGTCCGGTACACCGGCATGTCCGTGGTGTACCAGCTGTCCGGTGTCTACGCCTCCGGTATCACGCCGCTGCTGATGACGACCTTCCTCGCGCTGGGCCACGGCACTCCGTGGATCGCCTGCGGATATCTCGCGGCCACCGCCGTCGTCAGCGTCTGGGCGGCCTCGCGTATCCGGCCGTCCGAGACGTACTTCGCGTCGGGGACCGCCGAACGCCCCGCCCGCCCCACGGCCACCCGGTCGGCGGTGGCCGTGAAGTAGCGTCTTCGCGCGCCCTCGCGTCGCGCCGTCAGCGGTAGCCCCCTCGCCCCCATCCGCCGTCGTGTCCGGCCCAGCCCGAGGCCCAGGGCGCCTGCCCGTACTGCCCGTACCCGCCGTATCCGCCGTACCCGTACTGTCCGTGCCATCCGCGCTGTCCGTACTCTCCGCGCGGGCCCTGCCGGCCGTACCAGGAGCCCGCCTGCCGCGGGGGCGGATCCGCCGCCGGGGGCTTGGAGCGGTGCGGTGCTTTGGACGAGGGGCGCGACGGTGGCGGCGCGGACTTCGGGGGCGCCGAGGGTTCGGGGGTGCGCGCCGGCGGCGCGGTGCGGGCGGGCTTCGGGCGGACGACGGACACCTGACGGGGCGCCGCCTCCCGGTCCGGGCGGCCCGTCTCGGTCCGGTACCGGTTGTCGTCCGCCGCGCCACCCGCAAGCCACCGCTGCGACCTCGCGGAGTCGTCACGTGTTTTCAGGACCAGCCCGGCCCCCTTCTCCGTGGAGTCCGGGGTCAGGGCCAGTTCCTGGTTCCAGCGCGGCACCAGGGTGCCCTGGAGGGTGAAGTCGTACCGCACGTTCGCCGCGGCCCGCCGTGACGTGGTGGCGCAGGAGCCCAGTTGAACGGCGAAGCTCAGGCGGGAGTTGAGGCAGAGGTCGGGGTCGGCGCGGCTGCGCAGCAGGCCGTCGGCCTCGTACGACCACTCCTGGGTGACCGCGGAGGTGCACGGCGTGGCCTCGGTCTCGGCGCCCGCCTCGGGCTTGCCGCCGACGATGTCGAGACACAGTCCGTTCGCGGTGTTGCGCAGCCGTCCGCGCAGTGCGTCGTCCGGGCGGCCGTCGGCGCCGATCCAGGAGGGGTCCGAGCCGGGGGCCGTCGTGTCGCCCGCCCCCGCGCCCGGCTGCGAGGAGGGGGTGTCGCGGTCGTACGCGGCGTTCTCGCCACCGCCGGACGGGAGGACCGAGGCCACCGCCACCGACACCAGGACGCAGCCGCTCACGGTGGCCGCCGTCACCACGAGGAGTCGGCCGCGGGTGAGCCTCGGCCGTCTTCTGCGCGCCGCCGCGCGCGCCTTCCACCAGGGGTTCTTGCCCGCGGAGTGGCGGGGGCCCCCGCCACGTGGCGGGACGGAGGGCATGGGAGGGGGAGCCGCGACCGGGCCCGGTTCGGGGATGCGGCCCGGCCGGGAGTCGAGATAGTCCCGCGCGCCCCACCCCAGGACCGCTTCGGCGAGGAGAACGGCCGTCCGGCCGGTGGAGTGGTCCAACTGGTCGGCGGCATGACGGCAGTGCTCGCACCGGACCAGGTGCTGCCGCAAATCGGGGTCGAGCCGGGTGTCGCCGCGGCGGAGCGAAACGTCCAGCAGCCGGCTGTACTGGCGGCACTCCTCCTCGGGGGCCGTGTCGCGGTGGACCTCCAGACAGGCCTGACGCCAGCGCAGCCGGGCCCGCTCCAGCTCGGCGGGGGCATCGTCGGACAACCCCAACAGCCCTGCCGGTACGGCCAGTCGCTCCGCCTCGACCTCCGTGTGCCACAGCAGACAGCGGGCCGTCTCGGGGAGCCGCTGGAACGCGCGGAACACCAGACGTCTGTTCTCCGGCGGACGGAACCGCCCGTCCTCGCGCCCCCGTTCCCTGGGGACGGCCCGCAGGCCGGGATGGAGCAACGCGGCGCGCGGGCCCGCGTTCCACTCCTCCGCTATGCCCCGCACGGTGGCCAGCACCCGTGGCCGCCACGCGGTGGCCGGCGCGTTGCGCCGCAGCGCCTCCGCGAACAGCCTGGTGAACGCGGCGGAGGTGAGGATCCCCGCCGGGTGGGAGCCCGTGGTGCACAGGCTCGCGTAGGAGAAGGCCGCCTCCCAGTGACGGCCCAGCAGTTCCCCGGCGGGCTGTTGCTCGGACGGTTTCCCCGAACACTTCTTCATTTCGGCCGTGAGCTGTTCGTCCGTCACACCGAAGAGGGGGGTGGGGGTTAAGAAGTGCGCCAGGGCGGCATCGTTCACGTCTTTTCCCTTTCACAGGGCAGGGAGAAAAGTCCGTACCAATGAGGAGTGTCGGCCCTGTTGGCGGCGCCGAAAACACCTGACCCAGCTGGCGACACCTGCACCTTTGCACACGGAACCGATGCGGAACAAGGGAGTTCACATTTTTCGGGTTCGGGCGCTACGAAGGGCCACCGAAGTGTCGGTTGACGTTGCGAAATGCAAAGTGGCGAACGAATTCACCCATTGCGCCGGGCTACCAGACGGTAGGCATTGGACACCTTCCCCAGCCCGGCCAGTGGCTTGAGCAGCAGCCGGTCCAGTGCGGTGGCCACGACGAGCGGAGGAATGGCCACCAGCAGGCCCGCGCAGCGCAGCAGCCAGCGCGCGCGACCGGTCGGCCTGGCCAGCCAGGGGGCGTCGTCGGGCGGCAGGACCGCGTTGGCACCCAGCCACACCGCGCCCAGCAGGTCGACGGTGTCCGACGACTCGCGGTGCTGTTCCAGGACCACGGTGAAGCCGAGCGCTTCCAGTTCCTTCCGCAACGCCGCAACGGGGAGGAAGTACAGATGCTGGGGCTGGAGCCAGGGCAGCCAGAAGCGGCCGAAGAGGCGGGCGAACCAGCACTCGGGGTCCGGCACCTCGATGAGCACATGGCCACCGGGACCGAGGGCGCGGTGGGCCGCGCGCAGTTCCGCGCGGGGGTCCGTACTGTGCTCCAGGTAGTGGAACATGCTCACCACGTCGTAGCGCCCGGCCAGCCGCTCCCCGGCCAGCTCCGGGAAGCTGCCCCGGATCCCGTGGTCGATCCGCCCCTCCCGCTCGGCCAGTTCGACGCCCTCGGTGAAGTCCAGCCCGTCGAAGACCGTGCTGGGGAAGACGGTGCGGGCCACTTCGGGGAAGTGGCCGTGGCCGGTGCCGACGTCGAGCCACTTCGCCGGGGAGCCGGCGGAGGGCTTCAGGGCCTCGGCGCGGCCGAGGTACATCTTCCGCCGGCCGGAGAAGACGTTGCCCATGCCCTCCTCCCCCAGCCCGTCGTAGAAGTCGCGGTAGTAGAACTCCAGTCCGTCGGCGTTGAGCCGGGGGTTCTGGAACACCAGGCGGCAGTCCCGGCAGGTGTCCAGCCGGAAGCCGCCCGGCTTGTTCTGGAACCGGTCCCTGGTGCGCAGGCGGCGCTTCAGCCGGGGTGAGCCGCACCACGGGCAGTCCGTGCGGCGCGGCTCGAAGAACCGCTCGGTGCCCTGTTCCAGGTCGGCCCGGTAGCGCGGCCGGAGGGCGGCCACGGCCTCGGCGCGGGACGGGCGCGGGGCTTCCGCCCCGGGTCTGCTGGAGGTGGCGTTGTCCTGGCTCATCGTTCCCCCTCGGGGGTGGTGGTCGGGTGGGTGGTGGCCGTGGTGGCGGCCAGTCGTTCCAGGTGGACGGCGGCCGCGCGGGCGCCGCCCGCCGCACGGAAGGACGCGCCGACGCGCTCGGCGGCGGCGCGGTGGCCCGGTTCGTCCAGTACGGCGTCGACGGCCTCGCCGAGCGCCGCCGCCCGCACCCTGCCGAACCTGACCCGGACGCCCGCGCCCGCGGCCACCACCTGGGCGGCCACCACGGGCTGGTCGTCCCGGATCGGGGCCACCACGAGCGGGACACCGTGCCACAGGGCCTCGCACACGGTGTTGTGTCCCGCGTGGCACACGACCGCCGCCACTCGCTCCAGCAGGCGCAGCTGGGGGATCCGCGGGACCGTCAGCAGGTTCTTGTCGCTCTCCACGGCCACGGGGCCGAGAGTGCCCGCCGGATCGACGATGACCGTCTGGAAGCGGTCGGCCCGGGCGCGTACGGCCTCCCGGGACGCGGCGAGGAAGCGGGCGCCCGCGTCGGTGTTCGCGGTGCCGAGGGTGACCAGGACGGTGGGGCGGGCGGGGTCCAGCCACTCCCACGGGAAGTCCGGTTCGTCCGGGCGCCCGGCGATGGACGGACCCACGTAGCGGATGTGGTCGGCCGCCTTGACGGGCCGCCCGGCCAGTTCCTCGGTGGTGAACGCCAGCACCAGATCGGGCGAGAAACGGGGGTCGGCCGTGCCGCGCGGGTCGCCGATCCGGTCCCGCACCCCGGCCAGCAGCGCGTCCAGCCAGGCGTCGATCTTGGGCATGCCGTCCAGCGCGCCGGTGAACTCCGCCGAGGTGGTGGCGGAGGTGGCCCACCGTACGCCCAGCCGCTCGGCCACCAGGGGGCCCGCCACGGTCTGCTGGTCGGCCACCACCACATCCGGGCGGAACTCCTCGATGGCCCGGGCCACGTCGGGGGCCATGGCCTCGGCGAGCGGCACCAGGAAGTCCTCCCACAGGAACTTCAGCGCGCCCGGGCCGCGCACCTCGGGCGGGCGCTCCGCCCCGCCCTCGCCGATCACCGGCCCGGCGCAGCGGTGGACCGTGGCGCCGGGGCCGACCAGCCGCTGGACGACCTCCGGCAGCCCGGCCCAGGCCACCTGGTGGCCGCGGGCGGTCAGTTCGGCCGCGACGCCGACGGTGGGGTTGACGTGGCCGACGAGCGGCGGCACGACGAAGAGGAAGCGGTGTCCGGGGGACGCGGGTGGCACGGGTGGCACGGGTGGCACCGCGGTCACGAGACATCAGCTCCTTCGACCCCGGCCGCCACCGGGACGGCGGTTCCCTGTTCGCGGATCCAGGACAGCAGCAGCGCGCGTATCCGCGCGGGTGCCTCGGCCAGCACCGAGTGCCCCTCCCCCGGCAGCATGACCGTGCGGGCGCCGGGCGGCAGTGCCTTCAGCCATTCGTCCTCGGCGGCGAGTTCGGAGTCCGCGCCGTACACGGCCAGCGTCGGGCAGCGCAGCGAGCGGACCCGTTCCTCGCTCACCGTCCGGCTCGCCGCCACGTCGTCGGCGATCGTGGTCGTACGCACCAGCCGGGCCGCCGACTTGGCCAGCCGCGCGGTGTGCGCGCCCCGGTGGGCGGTGACCCAGGCGAGCGACTCGGCCTCGTGTGCGACGAGTTCGACGACGATGCGCCGCATGATTCCGCTGATGTCCGTCAGCCAGCTCTCGGTGGCCGGTTTCGCCTCGATCGTCGCGATACCGGCTATCCGTTCCGGGTGGCGCAGGGCGTAGCCGTACGCCACCGTGCCGCCGAAGCAGTTGCCCACGAGGTGAACGGGCGTGGTGATGTCCAGCTGGTCCAGCAGCCGCTCCAGATCGCTGACGAACGTCTCCAGCCGGTAGCCGGATCCGGGGCGCTCGCTGCGGCCGTGCCCCCGCTGGTCGTACATCACCACGTCCAGCCCGGCGGCGGCCAGGTCCGAGGCCACCGTGAAGTACCAGCTGGCCAGGGAGTCGGTGAGCAGGCCGTGGACGAGCACGACGGTGGCGGTGGGCGGCCGGCCGCCCGGCGGGGACAGCCGCTGTACGTGCAGGCGGATACCGTCCGGCCCGTCGCCGGTGCCGGGCGGGCCACCGAGGTGGATCATCGCCATGGGTCAGCTCCCCTCGGCCACTTGGAGGCACCGCACGATGTACTCCACGAGCTGCCCGACGGTGAGGCCGATGATCTCGTCCAGCTCCAGATCCGCCACGAACTCGGCGAAGTTGACCTCCTGCCCGTACCGGTCCTGAAGGGTGCCCGCCAGGGTCACCAGGTCGATGCTCTCCAGCTCCAGGTCATCGGTGAAGCGGGTGTCCATGGCGACCTCGATGTCGTCGAGGCCGTCCTCGTCGAGCATGTCCCGGAGCATTCCGGCGACGTCCGCGAGCACGGCCGGTGCGGCCGGTGTGTCGGGCGCGGGCGCCGGGGCGGTGGGTTCGACGGTGGTCACTGATCGGTCTCCTCGTCCTGATCCCGGTGGCCCGGACCGGTCGTCCAGGCCACGGCGTACTCCCTGCCCGGCAACCCGGACGGGTTGGCGGTCGTCGTGCAGCACACCCGGTAGCGGCGCGGCCGGTGTCCGGTGGCCGTGGCCACCTCGACCGTGAGCCGCGCGCGTTCCGCGTCCTCCGGCTCCACACCGACCACGGCGGCGTCCCGGCCGGTGCCGTCCGCCTTCGCCACCGCCGCCTTGGCGGCGCGGAAGGCCGTGGCCCACCGGGCCGTGTGGCTGGTGTCCGAGGCGGTGACGGAGGCGAGGAGTTCGCACTCGTCCGGGCCGAACGGCTCGTCACGGTCGGCGACTTCCTCGATGCCGATGCCGATGCCGAGGCCAGTGCCGGTGCCGCGTTGCTCGTCCGGGTGTCGCGGCACCACCAGGGCGACCCCGGCCTCGGCCCGGGCCGCCAGCGTCAGTTCCAGCGGGGGCAGGGTCCGGCCGTGGACGCCGACGGCGTACGGGCGGCCGTGTTCGTCGTCGCACACCCGGATCTCGGCCGGGAAGACCGGCCCCTCCCCCTGCTCCCACAGCCACCGCCGTACCGCGTCCTTGGCCGCGATCCGGCCCAGCAGCCACTGCCTGCGGCCGAGCGGCGGCTGCCGCGCGTACTCGGCGCGTTCGGCGCCGCCCAGGTGATTGCGCATGATCAGATCCCGCGAGGCCAGGTCCGGCCAGCGCTCGTACACCAGTGACCAGCCACCCGGCTGTGGCTGCGACAGCGTGTTGCGCTGCGGGAAGCGCTCCACCGGGCGGGTCTGCGGATGGTTGTCGAACCGGCGGTCGTGCCAACCGCGCAGCTCCGCCCACACCTGCCCGTCGGCCAGCAGCTGCACATCGGCCTCAAGCGCCGCATCGGTCAGCGCCACGATCCTGACCAGGCACTCCACCTCGGTGCCCGGCCGAGGCGGCGGACCGTAGAAGCGCATCAGACGCATCCCGACGGGAAAGACGACGGAGCGCTCGGTGTGCGTCGCCATGATCCAGTACCCGAGGAGCTGCCCGACGTTGTCCAGGAGCGCCCCGGGCGCGGCCGGTGTGGTGATCGTGCCGCGCACATGCGTCTCACCGATCGCGGTGAACCGGGTGAGCCCCTGGAACGCCGGACCGTGGAACATCCAGCGCTCGTCGTAGATCTGCGCCGCGGTGTGCTCGGGCACCCGCTCGGTGGCGGGGTCGACACGCCACGGCGCGGGACGGTCGGCCGGGTAGTGGGGCGCGAGCTGAACGGTGCCACGGGCGCTGCGGCCGAACGTGACGGTGTAGTGGGCGGGGTTGGTGGCGGACGGTGTCACGGTGACCGCGACGGTGCTGGGCGGCGTAGCGGTCACCCACTGATCGAAGCGCGCGCCGTGCACGGCCACGGCCACCCCGCCACCGTCCGCCGTGTGCTCCGCCGCGTCGATGAGGTGCTGGACGATCGTGGTGGCCGGAACCACGGGCCACCGATCGGACTCATCGGGCCAGCCGGCACGCTGCGGGAAGAAGCAGTGATCGCGGAGGTAGGGCATGGCCTCGGTGGAGACCCGCACGTCGTAGCGACGCGCACGGACCGAAGCCCGCCCGGCCCGCCCCGCCGCGACCACCTCGACCGCCACATCGGCCGTCTCCCGAAGGAGCGCGTCAAGCTCGGCAGCCCAGGGCGCGGCGGGGGGCGGTTGCGTGGGATGGACGGCGTGGTGGGTGCTGCCCGGGTGTGGGCGCGGCGGCGCGGGGTGGCGCGGCGCGCCCGTCGCCGGAAGTGGCGGCGCGACATGAGCCGAGTCCGCCGACGCCGCGTGCGGAGGTGTGACCTGGGCGGTGCCCGCCGACGCGTGGTGCGGCGCAGCTTGGGCCTGGTCCGCCATCGCCGGGTACGGCGGCACGGCCCGACCCCTGCCCGCCACCGCCGCGTACGGCGGCGTGACCTGGGCGGCGCCCGCCGTCGCCGCGTGCGACGACGCGGCGTACTGCGAGCCCGACGCCGCCGACTGCGGCGCCTCGGCCTGAACCCTTGCCGCCGCCGCGGGCGGCGGCACGGCGTGGTGGGAGCCAGCCACCGGGTGTTGGCGCGGCGGCGCGGGGTGGCGCGGCGCGCCCGTCGCCGGAAGTGGCGGCGCGGCCCGGTCCGTACTCGCCACGGCTGCCGGCGGCGGAAGTGGCGGCGCGGCCTCAACCGGGCCCGGGGGTGGCCAGGTCTGGTGGGGCGCCGGGGGGCGGAGCCCCTCGGTTTCGGGAAGGGGCGGGGTGGGGAAAGACCCCGCCCCCACAGACCTCAGCGCACCGCGCAGCTCACTCAGCCGCGGCTCGCCGAGCGAGATCAGCGCACCGTCCAGGTTCAGCCGCACCGGAGACGGAGGCCGCGCCGGACGCGCCCTCGCGCCGGGGCGCGGGAGGGCGGGGTCCACGGGCGCGCCCTCCGTCCACAGCGCGGTGGCGACGCGGCGCAGCTGGGCGACACCGTCGCGGTGGGGGGAGTTGGCGGCCACCACGAGGTGGTCGCGGCCCTGCAGCGTGTCGCCGATGAGCGAGGCCAGCTGGCCGGTGCCCATCTGTACGAACGCGCGGAAACCCGCGTCGTGCAGCGCCTGGATCAGCAGCCGGAACCGCACCGGCTCGAGGAGGTGCCGTACGAACAGCCGCCGCACCTCGGCCTCGGTGTCCGGATACGGTGCGGCGGTGGTTCCCGACCAGACGGGGACGCGGGGTGGCAGGAGCAGTTCGAAGCGTTCCGCCAGGGTTCTGATGGGGTCGAGGAAGGGGGCCAGCATGGGCGTGTGGAAACCGGATTGGAAGGGCAGGACCTGGGCGATCACGCCCGTGGCGCGCATCGCCCGGACGAACTCCTCGACGTCGTCCCGGGGCCCGCACACCATCGACTGGCTGGGCGCGTTGTCGTGCGAGAGCACGATCCGGCTGTCCGGCCGCTCGGCGAGCGCGGTGAGGACGCGTTCCGCGTCCGTGCCGAGGACGGCGAAGGTCACCCCGGGGACGCGCAGGGCGTCGGGGTCGAAGGAGTCGAGGAAGGCGTCGACGGCCTCGCCCGCGTAGAGTCCGCCCGCGGCCATCGCGGACCACTCGCCGACGCTGTGTCCGGCCACCGCGTCCGGCACGATTCCCATCCGTCCGAGCGCGGCGTTCAGCAGGCGTCCGATGCCGAAGACACCGACGCCGTGGCGGCCGATGTCGCCCGCTCGGGCCGCCTCGCCGTAGCGCTCGCCCGGGCGGCCGCCGGTGTGACGGGACAGGCCGAAGTATTCGGCGATCCCGTCCGTGCGGGGTTCGAACTCGGCTTCCAGGCCGGGGAAGACGAAGGCCAGCTTCCCGGCGGGGCTGCTCAGCAGGGATTCGGGAGTGAACCAGACGTCGTTGCGGCCACGCCATGGGCGGCCCTTGGCCACCACGCGCCGTGCGAGGGCGAGCCGCTTTGCGGTGGGCTCGACGATGCCCAGCCGGGTACGGGCGCCCCGCCCGGAAACGGGGGCGGGCGCGGTGGCCCGTACGGTCGCGTCGTCGGCGGCGAGCAGTTCGGCCAGCCGCTCCGGGGTGTCCACGGCCAGGGCCAGCACCCGCTCGGGTTCGGTCACGACGGTCGCCGGGCGCCGCTTCACCTCCGCGGTCGACTCCTGTTCCAGCACCACATGCGCGTTGATCCCGCCGAACCCGAAGGCGTTGACCGCGGCGCGCCGTACGGGGGCCTCCCAGGGGGTGGCCGCGTCGAGGGTACGGAAGCGGGTGGACGCCAGCCCCGGGTGCGGGTCGTCGCAGTGCAGGGTGGGCAGCAGCCACCCGTGGTGGACGGCGAGGGCGGCCTTGACCAGCCCCGCGACACCGGCGGCCGGCATGGTGTGGCCGATCATCGACTTCACCGAGCCGATGACGGCGGACCCGTCCGGCGCGCCGCCGGGCCCGAACACCTCGGCCAGCGTGGTGAGTTCGGCCGCGTCCCCGGCGGGGGTGGCCGTGCCGTGCGCCTCCAGCAGCCCGATCGAGCCCGCTTCGCGCGGGTCGAGGCCCGCGGCGCGCCAGGCCTGCCGTACGGCGCGGGTCTGGCCGCCCGGGTCGGGGTTGACCAGGCCGGTGGCGCGGCCGTCCGAGGCCACGCCGGTGCCGCGGATGACGGCGTAGACGCGGTCGCCGTCGCGCCGCGCGTCGGCGAGCCGTTTGAGGACGACCACACCGGTGCCCTCCCCGATCAGCAGGCCGTCGGCGGCGCGGTCGAAGGGCCGGATGCGCTGGCTCGGCGACAGGGCGCGCAGCTGCGCGAAGACGCTCCACAGGGTGATGTCGTGGCAGTGGTGGACACCGCCCGCGAGCATCACGTCGCACCGCCCGGAGGCCAGCTCGCCCACCGCCTGGTCGACGGCGACGAGGGAGGACGCGCAGGCGGCGTCCACGGTGTAGGCGGGTCCGCGCAGGTCGAGCCGGTTGGCGATGCGGGAGGCGGCCAGGTTGGGCACCAGGCCGATGGCCGTCTCGGGGCGGTCCGGGCCGAGCTGTTCGGTGAAGGCGTCCCGGATCCGGTCCAGGTGGCCGGGGCCGAGGCCGGGCAGCAGCTCGCGGAGGGTCCGTACGAGCTGATGCGCGGTGCGGACCCGCTGGTCGAGCCGGACCAGCCCGGGGGTGAGGTAGCCGCCCCGGCCCAGGACGACGCCCACCCGCTCCCGGTCGGGCAGATGGTCGTCGCCGCCCGCGTCGGCGATGGCGGCCGCCGCGACGCCGAGAGCGATGAGCTGGTCGGGCTCGGTGCCGGACACCGAGTTCGGCATGATGCCGAAGCGGGCGGCGTCCACGTGCGCGTACGTGTCGACGAAGCCGCCCCGGCGGCAGTACACCCGGTCGGGCGCGGCCGGTGTGCCGGTGCCGCCGCCCCGCGGGTCGTAGAACCCCGCGTCCCACCGCCCGGCCGGGACGTCGGTGATGGCGTCCACGCCACCGGACAGGTTGCGCCAGTAGGTGTCCAGGTCCGGGGAGCCGGGCAGCAGGACCGACATCCCGACGATGGCCACCGGAGACGGATGCGGACGTGCCGTCATGGTCACCAGCCCGAGGCGGTGTAGACGACGGCCTGGTCCGGCTCATCGCCCCAGGCCAGCTCGCGCAGCAGCGCCAGCGCGCCCTCTTCGGGGTCGATGAGGGAGATGCCGCGCCGGGCGTACTCCCGGCCCAGCTCCGGGGTGACCATGCCGCCGTGGGCGCCGGCCGGGGCCCAGGGCCCCCAGTGCACGGTCAGCGCCCGGCGGCCGGTGCGGGCCCGCCACCGCGCGCCGAGGGTTTCCAGGGCGTCGTTGGCCGCGGCGTAGTCCACCTGGCCGCGGTTGCCGAGGGCGGCGGAGATGCTGCCGAACAGCACCGTGAACGCCGGGGGTTCGGGCAGTTCCGCGAGGGCGTCCAGCAGGGTCCGCGCACCGTCCACCTTGGTGCCGAAGACCCGCCCGAAGGACTCGGCGGACTTCTCCGCGATCAGCCGGTCCTCGATGACACCGGCCGCGTACACGGCGCCGTCCAGCCGCCCGTGGTCGGCGTGGATCTGCTTCACGGCCTGCAGCACCGCCGCGTCGTCCAGGACGTCCACCGAGCGGTAGCGCACCCGGCTGCCCAGCGCGCTCAACTCGGCCAGGGTCGCGGCGACTTCGCGTCCCGCGAGGATCCGGGCGGCCTCCCGCTCGATCCCGGCCGGTGTCGCGCCGCCCCGCGCGGCGAGCGCCGCGCGCAGCGCCGTCTCGTCGCGTGCCGCCGCGGTGTCCGGGTCCTCCGGGCCGGTGGGCTCGGGCGTGCGGCCGAGGAGTTCGATCCGGCAGCGGGCGGCGGACGCGAGGGCGAGGGCGCACCGGGCGGTGATGCCGCGCGCCCCGCCGACCAGGACCACCACGGAGTCGCGGTCCAGGCCGAGCGCGGCGGCCTCCGCCGCGCCGTCCCCGGCGGGCCCGGCGCCCGAGGCGGCGAGCGGCCCGAGCGGGGTGTGCGTCAGGTCCAGCCGGTGGCGGCGTCCGTCGGCGTCACGCAGGACGACGGGCGTACGGTCGGTGGCGGACAGCTCGTCGAGCAGCGCACCGGCCACGTCGTCGGCGGACACGGGCCCGTCGGCGGCCAGCTCCACCAGAGTGGCGGCCACGTCCGGGTATTCCCTGGCCACCGTACGGAACACCCCGCGCAGCCCGGCCGGGCGCGGGTCGAGCGGATCGGCGGTACGCACGGCGAGCAGCCGGCGCGGTGCGCGGCGCAGCGCCGCCTGGAGTACGGCGAACGCCTCTGGCAGCAGGGGCGCACCGGACCCGGCCAGTGGGTCGAGCAGCAGCACGCCGTCCACCGGGCCGTCCTCCTCGGCGAGCAGATGGCCCGCGGCGAGGGTGACGGTCTCGGCGCCGTGCCCGGCGAGCCGGGCGGCGACCGCGCCGGCCACGCCTCCCGTGTCCCCGCCGAGCAGGACGAATCGCCGGCCGGTGAGGTCGAGCGGCCCGGTGCCCTCCGGCTCGTCCAGGGGTACGGGCACCAGCCGCATCCGCCGGGGCGCCACGCCCGGCACGGCGGCGGGCTCGACCACAGGCTCGGCAATAGGCGCGGCGGCGGGTGTGGCGGCGGGGGCGAGACGTGCCGTGAGCCAGTCGGTGACGGCCGCCGTCGTACGGGCCTTGGCCAGCTCCTCCAGCTCCTCGTCGCCCAGCGCGGCGGTTCCGGCGCCCGCGACGCCGAGGCGCCGGGCCAGCTCACCGGCGATCTCGGCGCGCTTGATGGAGTCGATGCTGAGGTCGGCTTCGAGGTCGAGATCGGGTTCGATCATGTCGACGGGGTAGCCCGTGCGTTCGCTGATGATCTCGGAGACCGCGCGCAGGACATCGGCCCCGGTGGCGGGCGCGGCGGCCGGTTCCTCCGGAGCGGGTACGACGGTGGCGGGTACGGAAGCGGCCACGGGCTCGGCAGGCATGGGCAGCGCGGCGGCCGGGGCGGCCACGGGCAGCGGGGCGGTGGCGGCCGGGAGTGGCGCCGCGGGCCGCTCGCCCGGCGCCCCGCCGAAGTAGGTGAGCAGGACGTCGCGCTGGGCGGCGATCATCTCCCGGCTGGTTCTCAGGTATTCGGCGATCAGGGCGTCCCGGTCCCCGTATCCGCCGTCGCCATTGCGGTCCGTCTGGCTCACCGTCGCCTCCACGACACGTCGGGCCGGTGCCAGCGCACCGGGGAGAAGGTCACCGTCCGCGGTGCGGACCAGTTGTCCGTCGACCGTCCATCCGGGCCGCTTCGGCGGCGGGGCGGTCGCCGCGTCCACGGCGTCCCGGCCGCGGAACAGCCAGCCCGTGCGCACCGGGACCCCGGCGATCGCCAGCCGGGCGAGGGCGTCGAGGAAGCCACGCGGCCCCTCGAAGCCGCCCGGCCGCGCCTCGGTGGGGGCCCGTCGCGCGTCGCAGGCGACGGTACGGTGCGGTCGGTCGCCCAGGATCTCGGCCACCAGCCGGGTCAGCACGGTGCCCGGCCCGGCCTCGACGAAGATCCGGGCGCCCGCCGCGTACATGGCCTCGATCTGTTCCTGGAAGCGGACGGGGGCGCCGATCTGGGCGGCGAGTTCGGCGCGGATGGCGTCCGGTTCCGCGCCGTGCGGGGCGGCGGTGCGGTTGGCCCAGACGGGGAACTCCGGTGTTGCCACCGCGTGTCCGGCCAGTGCCTCGGCGAAGCGCGGCCCGGCCCCGGCGACCAGCGGGCTGTGGAAGGCACAGGCCACCGGGAGCCGCCGGACGGTGTGTCCGGCCTCCCGCAGCAGCTTGATCGCGTCCGCCACTTCCCGCTCGGGGCCGGAGATCGCGGTCTGCTGGGGTGCGTTGTGGTTGGCTGCCACCACCTGCTCTGCGAGCCCGGCCTCCCGTAGCAACCGCTCGACGGTGTCGGCCGGAGCGGTCACGGCGGCCATGGTGCCCGGTTCGTGTCCGGCGGCCTCGGCGGCGTCCAGGATGGCGGCCGCCCGCTCGGCGCTGAGCCGGGGCAGGGTGCGCGGATCGAGGGCGCCCGCGGCGCACAGCGCGACCAGCTCGCCGTAGCTGTGCCCGGCCGCCATGTCGGGCCGTACTCCGGCCGAGGTGAGCAGGGTGTGGGCGGCGAGCCCCACGATGCCCAGGGCGGGCTGGGCCACCCGGGTGTCGGTGAGGGCGGCGTGTTGCGCGGCCCTCCCGGCGTCGTCGAAGGCGGCCGGGGGGTACAGCGCACCGGCGTGTCCGGGCTCGTCGAGGAGGTGCCGCCGCAGTTCGGGGAAGGCCACGAACACGTCCGCGAACATCCCGGGCCGCTGGCTGCCCTGCCCGGGGAAGAGGAAAGCCACCTTCCCCACCGGCTCCCCGGGCTCGGTGTCCGGGGCGATATGCAGTCCGTCGTCCCCGCCGCCCGGTCTCGGCGGCCCGGCGAGCGACACATCACCCGACAGCACCCGCCGTAACCGCTCGGCCAGGTCGTCCAGGTCCGTGGCCACCACCGCCACCCGCACCGGTTCGTGGCCGGTGTCGGCCCGTCGGGAGGCGGCCAGCGCGAGGTCGCGCAGCCGCCAGGGCCGCCCCGCCGCGTCGTTGGCCTCGGCCTGCCGCAGCGTCTCCTCGACCGCGCGCAGCGCCGCCGCCCGGTCGGCCCCGCGGAAGAGGAAGAGCTCGCAGGGCCAGGCGTCGAGCGTGTGCGCGGGGGGTGGCGCTCCCTTTCCGTGTGCCGCGAGCACCACATGGAAGTTGGTCCCGCCGAAGCCGAACGCGCTGACCCCGGCGACCCGGTGCGCGGGCGCCGTGGCCCAGGGCCGCGCCTCGGTGTGGAAGACGAAGGGTCCGCGCTCCGCGTCCCACGCCGGGCCCGGCCGCGTCAGGTGCAGGGTCGGCGGCTTGACGCCCGTGTACAGCGCCAGCGTGGTCTTCACCAGCCCGGCCAGCCCGGCGGCGCATTTGGTGTGCCCGATCTGGGACTTGACGGAGCCGAGCGCGCAGCCGCCGGGGGCCGCCCCGGCCTCGGCGAACACCTCGCTGAGAACGGTGAGTTCGGTACGGTCCCCCACGACCGTACCGGTGCCGTGCGCCTCGACCAGGCCGACCTCGGCCGGGGTGACCCCGGCGCTCGCATAGGCGCGCTCCAGCGCGGCCCGCTGGCCCTCGGGGCGCGGGGCGGTCAGCCCGAGCGAGCGGCCGTCGCTGGAGGAGCCGACGCCCTTGATGACGCCGTAGATCCGGTCGCCGTCGCGTTCGGCGTCGGCCAGCCGCTTCAGGACGACGCACGCGACGCCCTCGCCGAGCGCGATGCCGTCGGCCGATGCGTCGAACGCCCGGGAACGGCCGGTCGGGGACAGGGCGTGCACGGAGGAGAAGAGCACATAGTCGTTGATGCCGTTGTGCAGGTCGGCGCCGCCGCACAGGACGAGGTCGCTGGTGCCGGCGGTCAGCTCCTTGCAGGCGACGTCGACGGCGGCCAGCGAGGACGCGCACGCCGCGTCCACGGTGTAGTTGGCGCCGCCGAGGTCGAGCCGGTTGGCGATCCGCCCGGAGATGACGTTGGCGAGCATGCCGGGGAACGAGTCCTCGGTGAGCCTGGGCAGCTGCTCGGCCAGGCCCTCGGGCACCTCGCGGAAGTACGACGGCAGGACGGCACGCAGCGTCTGCGCGTTGGACAGGTCGCTCCCCGCCTCGGCGCCGAACACCACGGACGTGCGCGACCGGTCGAAGGCCCGGCGCCCGCCCCCGGGGTCGCCGTACCCGGCGTCGTCCAGCGCCCGGCGGGCGGCCTCCAGGGCCAGCAGCTGGACGGGTTCGATGCTGCCGAGGGAGGCCGGGGGGATGCCGTAGCGCAGCGGGTCGAAGGGGATGCGCGGCAGGAAGCCGCCCCACCGGGAGGCGGAGGCGCCGTCCTCGTCGCCGGTGTAGTGGACGGCGGGGTCCCAGCGCTCGGCGGGCACCTCGGTGATGGCGTCCACGCCGCCCACCACATTGGCCCAGAACGAGGCGAGGTCGGGCGCCTGCGGGAACATGCAGGCCATGCCGACCACGGCCACGTCCAGCGGCGCGGGCGGCGGTGCCGTCGCGGGGGCCGCGTCCACACCCAGCCGTGCGCGCAGCGCCTCGGCCCGCGCGGTGAGGAAGTCCGTCGCGGCCGGGCCCACCGCGTGGTGCAGGGCGGCGATGGTGGTGGTGGCCGAGCGCAGTACCGCGACCTGCCCGGCCATGAACATGCCGTCGGAGAGCTGGCGCTGCTCGTCTGCCTCGGTCAGATGACCATCGGGGCCGCGCTCCAGGCCCTTGCTGGCGATGCGCAGCCGCCCGACGTTCAGCCGCTCCAGCCGCTCCCACAGCTCCCGGTCGGGAACGCCCTCGTCGCGCAGCCGCTCCTTGAGGGTGCGGTAGCTGTCGGTGAAGGGGCTCGGCACACAGCGCGTGGCGTGGCCGGGGGCGGTCTCCAGCAGCGCGGTGCGCTCGGCGGCCAGCACCTGGCGCTGGAAGAGGGGCTGTACGGCGCCGTGGGCGACGGCCTCCTCGGTGAACAGGTACGCGGTGCCCATCAGCAGCCCCGCGGCGACGCCGCGCCGGGTCAGCGGGGCGGCGAGCGCGGCCACCATCGCGGCGGACCGTTCGTCGTGCACCCCGCCGGCGAAGTAGATCTCGATGCCCTCGCCGCCGGACGGGCGCGCGGGGTCGTCGAGGAAGTCCTCGATGACCGCGAGCTGCGCCTCCCACAGCGGGAAGCTCGCGCGCGGACCCACATGGCCGCCGCATTCGGAGCCCTCGAAGACGAACCGCCGCGCCCCGCCCTCCAGGAACTGGCGCAGCAGTCCGGGCGAGGGCACATGGAGATAGGTGGTGATGCCGTCCCGCTCCAGCGCCGCGGCCTGGGACGGCCGCCCGCCCGCGATGATGGCGTGGCTCGGGCGGATCTCCCGTACGGCCTCCAGCTGGGCGCTTCTGATCTCCTCCGGGGCGAAGCCGAGTACGCCGACCCCCCACGGGCGGCCGGTCAGGGCGGCCGCGGCCTCCTCCAGCAGGGTGCGCGCCTGGTCGCGTCCGGCCAGGGCGAGCGCGATGAACGGCAGCGCGCCGTCCGCCGCGACGGCGGAGGCGAACCCCGCCTGGTCGCTGACCCGCGTCATCGGGCCCTGCGCGACCGGCAGTTGGATCGCGGGGTCGTGTGCCGCATCCCGTACGGCGTCCTCCACGGCGCCGCGGATGGCGTCGGTCATGCCCCGGACGGCCCGGCCGGTGTCCCGCCAGCGCTCCGCGAAACGCGCGGCGAGGAACCCGTCCTGACCCACCGGCAGCGGCGGCCCGGGGTGCGGGGAGCGGGCCCTCGGGCGCAGCGCGCGGTGCCCGTCGACGACGGTGGTCTCCGAACCGTCCATCGGCCGGAGCATCGCGGCACGGTCTTCGGGGAGCCCCGATTCGGCGAGCAGGGCCAGCTGGGTGTCCAGGACGACCCCGGCCGCGCCCCCGATCACCGCAGCGGCGGCGGTGCGGGGGCCGATGCCGCCCCAGGCCCACACCGGTACGGACACCCCGGGCTCGGCCAGGAGCCGCTGGAGCAGGACGAAGGTGCTCAGTTCGCCGACCGGGCCGCCGCATTCAGCGCCCCGGGCGATCAGCCCGTGCGCCCCGGCCCGTACCGCCTCCAGGGCCTGGTCCAGGTCGGTGACCTCGGCCAGGACGCGGTGGCGGGCGGCGACGGCGGCGAGCGGCCAGGGCGCGCCGACGCCGAGGACCACGGTGTGCGGTCCGGGCCCGGCGCCGTTCCCCGGGGGTCCGGTGTCCGGTGGTGCGGCGTACCGCAGATCCGCGGGCGTGAGGAGGCAGCCCGCCGTCACGCGCACCCCGTACCGTCCGTCGGGCACCCAGTCGTCGACGCGTTCCCACGCGTCCAGTGCTGTGCGGCGCGTCGTTCCCAGGTCGAGGACGCCGAGACCGCCCGCGCGGCTGACCGCCGCGGCGAGTCGGGGGTGCGGTTCCCCGAACGGAGTGATACCTATAACAAGATCGCCAAGATACGCAACGGATGACATGTTTTCTCCGGATAAATCGCTGGAGCCGCGAAAGGGAGATAATTCTGACATGCACGTCTAACGTACGGCTTGCGCCTTTTACACAGAACGACGCGGAGGCGAAATTAGCGATCCGGTTACTGAGCCGTCAACAAGTTGCGAGCGCCGCACCTGCCATGACGGGCTGGATCTCGCCATAGGCGGGGAGATCGATCGCGGCGCCTTACCTCTCTTCCTTTGTTAAATATTGATGTACCTTTCGTAAGCCGGGGCGGAAGAGAGCGTGCCACCGGCGTCCCTTGTGCCCCTCGAATACACCATTTACCCAGCGGGAATCCCGCTGGGTAAACGGCTGGAGCAGGTGGGTCGAGCTCAATCGGCGGAGCACATTCCGGATTCCGAATTCCATGCGCCTGCGGTGTGTCGCCGGAAAGTGCGACCGGAATCAGCCCGCGGACGCAACCGCTCAGCTTCCCGGCGGCCGGGCCCAGACCGCGTCGTCGGACGAGAGGCGGTGGGTGGCGACGGCGGCGACGGTGGTGACGGCGAGCAGCGCCAGAGCCGGCCCCAGGGTGGCGGAGAGCCCGTGGCGCGGCAGCAGCCAGGCGCCGGTGAGCGCTCCGAGCGACATCGCCAGGACGGACAGCACGCGACGGGCCGTGCCATCGGTCCCGCCGGGGGCGGCGGAGTCGGCGGCGAGGCCGGTCAGGGTCAGGGTGAGCACGGTGGTGGTCAGATCGGGGACGCCCAGGCGCCGTACGACCGCGTTCTGGAGCCCCATGCTCAGGCCGAGCAGCACGATCAGGGCGTAGCGGACCTCCGTGGCGGCCGGGCCACCGGGGGCGAGCGCCGATACGGCGGTGGCGGCCGCGACCAGCGCCGTCTGGGTGCCGGCGGCGACGGCGAGCAACCGCCCCCGGTGCGCGGGCCGTTGGGCACCGACGCGGCCCCCGGCGAACGCGCCGGTGAGAAAGGAGCCCAGGGACACGAGGGCGGCCGGGGCGGACAGGCCGGGGGTGCCCGCGAGGGCGAAGCCGAGGAAGACCACGTTGCCGGTCATGTTGGCGACGAAGACGTGGCCGAGGCCCAGGTAGCTCACGGCGTCGACCAGCCCCGTCACCACGGTCAGCGTCAGCAGCAGCGGCGGCAGCGGGCCATGGCGGTCCGTCGCGCGCGGCCCCAGGGTCCGGGCGGCGTCCGTCAGCAGTCTGCGCATCCTCAACGTCCGCTCCTCGGCGGTCGGTACACCGATGGCGGCGCCATGGCCGCCATCGGTTCTGAACGGGCCTCAGCCGGCGGCGTGCTCGCCGAGCATGGACTGGGCGTACAGCACCCCGAGCCCGTAGGCCCCCGCGTGGCCCTTCACCACGTCCATGACCGGGCCGTACGTCGCCGTACGCGACCAGTCGCGCTGCAGCTCCAGCAGGACCTGCACCCAGGTGACGGGGGCGGCACCGGCCTGCACCATGCGCTGGACGGCGTGCTCGTGGGCCTGCGGGGTGACGCCGCCGGACGCGTCGGTGACCACGTACACCTCGTAGCCCTGGGCGATGGCGGACAGCACCGGCAGGACCAGGCACACCTCGGTCCACAGCCCGGAGACGACGAGCTTCTTGCGGCCGGTCGCCTTGACGGCCTCGACGAACGCCACGTCCTCCCAGGCGTTCATCGAGGTACGGTCGATGACCTTCTGGTCGGGGAAGACATCCGCGAGCGGCGGGAGGAGCGGGCCCGAGAAGGTCTCGGCGGCGACGGTGCTCAGCACGACGGGCACGTCGAACACCTTGGCCGCCTTCGCCAGGCCCACGGCGGAGTTGATGATCGCGGTGCGGTCGTGGCTGCCGGTGCCGAAGAACATCTGCGGCTGGTGGTCGATGAACAGCATCACCGCGTTGTCCGGGGTGAGCAGGGCGGGGCTGGGGGTGGCGGTGACCTCGGCGATGTCGACCATGGTGGGCC
The DNA here is from genome assembly GCF_042958345.1 of Streptomyces sp. NPDC007983. Taxonomy (NCBI): domain Bacteria; kingdom Bacillati; phylum Actinomycetota; class Actinomycetes; order Kitasatosporales; family Streptomycetaceae; genus Streptomyces; species Streptomyces sp. NPDC007983. The sequence goes on along the minus strand of NZ_JBIBJI010000008.1, from coordinate 172,573 downwards.
CTTTCTCTCTGTGCGGATGGGTGTGGGGTGGGTACGCGCGGTGTGCGAGGGTGGCGGGCCCCGGGCCGCGCCCGCGCCGCTCACAGCACGAAGCAGCTGTCGAACGCCGGGGAGTGGTCCTCGGGCAGGTCGCCGCGCCGGACGCGCCACTGCCGGTGCTGCTCCGACTCGGCGACCGCCTGGCCGAGCGACTCCGCCTGGCGGGCGCCGGAGCCGCCCCGCGCCCCGGTGGCCTGATAGCCGCCGAAGCGTGCCACCGGGCTCCACTCCGGGCTGACCGCCGGGATGTCCTCGTCCAGGCCCTCGTACTCGGCGGCGGCGTACACGATGCGGCCGCCGACGATCGTCAGCACCGATTCGATGTGCGGGATGTCCCGCTCGGGCACGGTGAAATAGTCGTCGGACAGGATCGCCAGATCGCCGTAGAAGCCCGGCCGCAGCGCGCCCTTGACGCCTTCCTCGCCGGTCAGCCGGGCCCCCGCCCGGGTGTACATCGCGAGCGCGGTCTCCCGGCCGACCCGGTTCTGCGGGGGCCGCAGCGCCAGGTCTCCGGCCGAGCGGCCGGAGACCAGCCAGTGCAGGGCGACCCAGGGGTTGTACGAGGACACCCGGGTGGCATCGGTTCCGGCGCCGACGGTCAGCCCCCGGCCGAGCATCGCCCCAAGGGGCGGCGCCTCGGCCGCCGCGCCCGCTCCGTACCGGTGCAGGAACGCCTCGCCCTGGAACGACAGCCGGTTCTGCACGGACAGCGCCCCGCCGAGCGCGGCGATGCGGTCGAGGCTGTCCCGCGAGACGGTCTCCGCGTGGTCGAGCAGCCACCTGTTCCCGGCCGGGAACAGGCCCTCCGCGGCGAGCTTTTCGAAGACGGCGAGGTCGCGCCGAATGGTCTCGTCGTAGGTGGCGTGCAGCCGGAAACTCCAGCCGTCCTCCATGAGCAGGCGTAACGCCTTCTCGAACGCGGCCTCGTAGTCGCCGGTGAGGTACGGGCGCGGCTGCGCGAAGTTCTCGAAGTCGGCCGCGGCCCAGGTCAGGTTCTCGCCCGCCCCGTTGAGCCGCAGCCACGCGTCCCCGTCCCCGGGGCGCACCATTTCGATCCAGCGCGTCAGGTCCTCGATCTCCTGGCCCGCGGTCTGCGGGAACAGGTGGTAGGCGATGCGCAGGGACAGCAGACCGCTCTCGGCCAGCTCGGTCACCGTGCCGTAATCGCCGGGGAAGTTCTGGAAACCTCCGGCGGCGTCGATCGCCGAGGTCAGCCCGAATCGGTTCAGCTCCCGCAGGAAGTGGCGGGTGGAGGTCTTCTTGTCCTCGCCGTGCAGCGTCGGCGCCTTGGCCAGGGTGGAGTAGAGGATCAGGGCGCTGGGCGCGGCCAGCAGCAGGCCGGTCGGCTCCCCGTCCCGGCCCCGCACGATCTGCCCGCCCTTGGGGTCGGGGGTGTCCTTGGTGAATCCCGCGGCCTTGAGGGCCGCCCGGTTCAGCAGGGCCGACTGATAGAGGTGCAGGACGAACACCGGGGTGTCGGGGGCCGCGGCGTTGAGTTCGGCGACGGTCGGCGTTCTCCGTTCGGCGAACTGCTCGGCGGACCAGCCGCCCACCACCCGCACCCACTGGCCCTTCGGGGTGCGCGCCGCCTGTTCGCGCAGCATGGCCAGGGCCTGGCGCAGCGAGCGGACGCCGTCCCAGCGCAGTTCCAGGACGTAGTTGAGCCCGCCGCGGATGACGTGCAGATGGGTGTCGTTGAGTCCGGGGACGACCCGGCGGCCCAGCGCGTCGACCACGCGCGTCCTCGCGCCCAGGTACGGGGCGATGTCGGCGTCCTCCCCGACCGCCCGCACCACACCGTCGCGGATGGCGACCGCACCGGCCTGTGGCCGTGCCGGGTCCTGGGTGTACACCTTCGCGTTGCGGACGATCACGTCCGCGGCCTCGTCGTCGGTGGCGGCGGGAACGAGCCCGCCGACCGGCATCGTGGACACCTCGGCACCCTCCGGGGAACAGCGTGGCTTCGGTGACCGACTCCCGCGGTCACCAGGTGTCCCGAACGCTAGGGCGGTCTGGCCGCAGCGCGTTGTCCGGCAGCGCACCGGGGGTTTCCCCTGCGCGCACGGTGGTGGCCGTAGGGTCCTCAGGCGAGGCCGCGTTCGCGTGTCCGGTCCCGCATCCGGGCGCGGACCTGTTCGGCCTCGTCGGGCCGTCCCAGCTCGGTGAAGAGCGTCAGGGCCTGCTGCCAGGTGTCCCGGGCGGTGGTGTGGTCCCCCGTCGCGTGGTGGGTGTCGCCGAGGCGGGCCAGGGTGTCGGCTTCCTGGTACGGCACCCTGAGTTCCCGGTACACGGTGAGGGCGTTGTGGAAGCCGATGACCGCCTGTTTGTACTGGCCGAGATGGTGGTGTGCGTGGCCGACGCTGTCCCAGGTGGCGGCCTCGCCGTAGCGGTCGCCGGTTTCCCGCATCATGACGAGGGCCCGCTCGCAGTGGGTGAGGGCCTGGTCGTACCGGCCCAGCAGGGACAGGTACCAGCCCACCGCGTTGAGGACACGGGCCTCGGCGGCGCGGTGGCCCGCCGCCCGGAAGAGGTCCAGGGCCCGCTGGTTGTGGGCGAGGGCCGCGGTGAGATCGCCCTGCTGGTCGGAGGTCCAGCCCAGGCTGCGGTGGGTGTTGGCGAGCCGGACGGTGTCGCCCAGCCGGTCGAACGCCTCGGCGGCCCGGTCCAGGCGGGTCCGCGCCTCGGCGTAGTGGCCGAGCCTGCCGTCGACGCGGGCGAGGGAGCGTGTCGCGAAGGCTTCCCACTCCGGGTCTGCCAGCCGTCGGGCCGCGTCCAGCGCGGCGCGCTGGGCGGTGTGCCAGTCGTGCCAGTGTCCGCGCCGGTCGAAGAACGCCTCCAGGGCCCAGGCCAGCCGGCAGAGGTGGGCGTCGAACCCGGACGCGGCGGCCCGTTCCAGCGCCGGGAGCAGCCCGGTGTACTCGGCGGTGAGCCAGTCCAGGGCCTGCCGGTCGCCGGTGAGGGCTTCGGGCGTGACACCGGGCAGCGCCGGGCCCGGCGGTATGAGGTCGGCGTCCGGGGAGAGCAGCAGTGCGGCCGGGTGGGCGGTGTGGACGTAGTGGTCGAGCATCCGGTGCAGCGCGGAGTGGCGGGTGGCGTCGGTGTCCTGGTCCTCGACGAGTTCGGTGGCGTACGCGCGCACCAGGTCGTGGAAGGCGTAGCGGCCCCAGCTGTGTTCGGTGAGGAGATGGGCCCGGGTGAGTTCGGCCAGCAGGGTGCGGGTGCGGCGCGGGGGCAGGCCGGTGAGGCTCGCCGCCGCGGCGGCGGTGAGGTCAGGGCCGGGGTGCAGGGCCAGCAGCCGGAAGGCGCGGGCCGCATCGGCGGACAGGGCGTCGTAGGACCAGGAGAACGCGGCGCGGGCGTCGATGGCGCTCCCGGTGTCGGCGAAGGCGTCGAGGCTGCCGTGGGTGCGGCGGAGTTCGGTGGCGACGGCGGCCAGCGGGAAGCCGGGGTGGAGGGCGGCACGGGCGGCGACGATGGCGAGCGCCAGCGGGAGCCGGCCGCACAGCTCGACGATGTCCTCCACGGCCCGGGGCTCGGCGGCGGCCCGCTCGTGGCCGATGCGCCGCACCAGCGAGGCGCGGGCGTCGTCGGCGGGCGGCAGGCGCAGCGGCACCGGCACGGCCCCGTCCGAGGCGACCAGGCCCGGCAGCTGGCTGCGGCTGGTGACGAGGGCCAGGCAGCCGGGGCCGCCGGGGAGCAGCGGACGGACCTGGTCGTGGTCGCGGGCGTTGTCCAGCACGACGAGGACGCGCCGGCCGGCGAGCAGGCTGCGGTACAGCGCGGCCTGGGCGTCCAGCCCGGTGGGCAGGTGGCGCGGGGGCACGCCCAGGGCGTGCAGCATTCCGGCGATGGCCTCCGCGGGCTGGGTGGGCGGCCCGCCGGGGTCGAAGCCGCGCAGGTTGAGGTACAGCTGTCCGTCGGGGAACCGGTCGGCGATCCGGTGCGCCCAGTGCACCGCCAGGGTGCTCTTGCCGACCCCCGCCATGCCGCTGATGACGGCGGCGGTGGCGGCGCCGGTGGGGTGTCCGGTGCCGGCGGGCTGTCCGGTGCCCGTGGGCTGTCCGGTGCCGGGCAGCATGGCGAGCAGCTGGTCGAGTTCCGCCCGGCGCCCGGAGAACACCGCGAGGTCGGCGGGGAGTTGGGCGGGCCGTACCCAGGGTGGCTGCCGCTCCCTTGCGGGCCTGGAATTTCGTAACGCTGCGCCGGTCGCCCGCTGGTGGGCCGCGCGCAGTTCAGGGCCCGGCGGGACGTCCAGGTCCTCGGCCAGCCGGGTGCGGATGTCGCCGTAGACGGCCAGGGCCTGGGCACGGTGCCCGGAGGCGGCCAGGGCCAGGACGAGCCGGGCGTGCAGCGGTTCGTCCAGCCGATCGAGGGCGACGGCCTGCCGGAGCGGTCCGACCACGCGCTCCGCCCGGTCGCAGCGCAGCGCCACGTCGGCGGCCCCGGCCACGGTGTCCAGGTACTCGCGGTCGAGACCGGTGAACACCGGATGACGGCGCACCCGCTCCGGGACGCCCGTGGCGACCGGGCCCCGCCAGAGGGCGAGGGCGTCCGTGAACAGCCCCAGTGCCGCTTCGAGTTGACCGCTGTCGGCGGCCTGTCCGGCCCGGTGCGCGAGGTCGCGGTGGCGCAGCAGATCCACCGAGTCCGGCGCCACCAGCAGCCGGTAGCCGCCCGCTTCGCGCGGCAGCAGACTGCCCGCCGCCCGGGGCGGCAGCTCCGGCTCCAGCAGCCGCCGCAGCAGGCCGACGTACCGGTGGACCACGTTCACGGCAGTGGCGGGAGGCCGCTCCGCCCACAGTACGTCGACGATCTCGCTCAGCCGCAGCTGTTCCCCGGCCCGTATCAGCAGCAGGCCCAGCAGGGCCCGTTGCTGCGGAACCCCCAGATCCAGCTCGGCCGTCGACCGCCAGGCGCGCATCGGCCCCAGGATCTCGAACCGCAAGGACTCACCCGCCGGGGGCACCGGGACCGGACGCGCCCCCGTTTTCACTCTTCTTTCACCGCATGAACCTACGCTCTCCACACCGACCGCGAACGGTACCCGAGGAGGACTGCGTGGTGTACAAGAATGCGCCAGAGGGCGGGAATTGAACGGCGAACCGCCTGCCGAGCGCAGGTTATCCGCCGGGCACGCCCTGCATTGTCCGGTGACGCTTCCGCCGGACGACAAACGGGCGCATTGGAGCGGCGCCCTGTCGCGCGCTCTTCTCTCCATCGATACGCACCTGGAGAGGCCGGACCGATGGTCGGCCCGCATCACGACCGAAGAACTCGACCCGGTGCGAATAGCCGCGATCGATTCGGATCCGCTCACGATTTCCCGTAATCCGGCGCACATTGCCGCGGACGGCCGCGACTTCCTGATGGCCCGTCTGCAGGAAGACGGGATCTGCACGGTCCATCAGGACGGCCGCGCGGGATCGCTCATGCCCGGAGCCATGGCCTTCTACGACGCCTCGCGCCCCTTCACCCTGGTCATGCCGGAGGCGTACCGGGCGACGGTCATCGCGGTGCCGCGCGGGGCGCTGGGGCTGCCCGAACCCGAGCTGCGCCGCCTCACCGCGCTGCCCATCGGCGCCGACACGGCGCTGTCGGCCATGCTGTTGCCCATCATCTCCCGTCTCGCGGGCGGCGCCGGTCCCCACCCGTGGCACATCCGGCGGCAGATCGCCCGCACCCTGCTGGATCTGCTGGCCACGCTCGCGACGGGCACACTCGACGCGCTCGGCACGCGCGACATGCAGGACCGGCGCGCCGGGGCGGACCGCGCGCATCTGGCCCGCGTGTACGCGTTCATCAACAAACACCTGGCGGATTCCGGGCTTCGCCGGAAACCATCGCGCGGCAGCACGGAATCTCCGTGCGCTATCTGCACAAGCTTTTCCAGGAACAGCGCACCACGGTCGGCCGGTGGATCCGGCAGCGGCGGCTGGAGGAATGCCGGAAAGAGCTGGCGCGCGGCGGCCGGTCGAGCCGGACGGTCGCCGCCGTGGCCCAGCACTGGGGATTCATCAGCCCGGCCCATTTCAGCCGGGTCTTCCGGGCCGCCTACGGAATGTCCCCCCGCGAATGGCAGGCGCTGTGGCGGGAGCCGGTGGGCGCCCACGACCGCGCGATCGATGGGCGCGACCCCGCGGCCCTCGTGGACCCGGCCGGTGCGCTCATGGACGACAAGGCGTGCGCCCCTGGTCAAGGCGGGGCGCGGCATCGCGCCTAGCGTCCTGCCGACGAGTCTTTGTGCCGGGCGACCGCACGAGCCCCCTCCCCCTTCGCCGCCGGAACCACTCTGTCTGGTTTCCACCGGCGTACGACCCCACAGCTTCAAGGAGTGACACATGTCCGACGGCATCAGGCCGGTCCAGCCGGTCCTGGAACCGGCGGCGGCCGCCTTCGCGGAGGCGACCGCCAACCCGCCGTACCTGTTCGACCTCGACCCGGCCGAGGGCCGCAAGGCCGTCGACGAGGTGCAGTCCGGCGAGATCGGCAAACCGGATGTCGAGGAGGAGTGGATCACCGTCACCGGTGGCCCCACCGGCAGCGTCCGGGTCCGTATCGTCAAGCCGTCCGGCGCCGCCGGGACACTGCCGGTGATCCTCTACATCCACGGCGCGGGCTGGGTGTTCGGCAACGCCCACACCCACGACCGCCTGGTGCGCGAACTCGCCGTCGGCGCGGACGCCGCCGTGGTGTTCCCCGAGTACGACCTCTCCCCCGAGGCCCGCTACCCGGTCGCCATCGAGCAGAACTACGCGGTCGCCCGGTGGATCGTCCGGGACGGCGCGGGCAAGGGCCTGGACGGCACCCGGCTGGCGGTGGCCGGGGACTCGGTCGGCGGCAACATGTCCGCCGCGCTGACCCTGATGGCCAAGGAACGCGGCGATGTGCCCCTGCGCCGGCAGGTGCTGTTCTACCCGGTCACGGACGCGGCCTTCGACACCGACTCGTACCACCAGTTCGCCACGGGCTACTTCCTGCGCCGCGACGGCATGCGCTGGTTCTGGGACCAGTACACCACCGACGAGGGCGAACGCGCCGAGATCACCGCCTCCCCGCTACGGGCCACCACCGAGCAGCTCACCGGGCTGCCCGCCGCCCTCGTCATCACCGCGGAGGCCGATGTCCTGCGCGACGAGGGCGAGGCGTACGCGAACAAGCTGCGCGCGGCCGGTGTCCCCGTCACCGCGGTGCGCTTCCAGGGCGTCATCCACGACTTCGTCATGCTCAACGCGCTGCGCGGGACACCCGCCGCGCAGGCGGCCATCACGCTCGCCGCGGACACGCTGCGCACCGCGCTGCACGGCTAGTTTCGGCGAAGCGCCGGGACGGCCCGGGCAACGCCTCGCGGCTCAGAGGGCGTTGACGAGCGCCACGTAGACGGCGGTGCCGATGCCGACGCTCAGGATCGTGCGGCGGCCGAGGGCGAGGTGGACGCCCGCGGTGGCGGCCACTGCGAGCAGCGCATACGGCGTGGTGTGCGGTTCGGCGGCGACGCTGCCGTGCAGGGCCGTCACCGCGAGGATCGCGAGGATGCCCACCGGCATCCACGCCGACAGCCGCCGCACGATCGGCGAGGTGCGCAGGGTGCGCAGCACCGCGAAGGGCACGGCCCGCAGCGCGAGGGTGATCGTGAAGACGATCGCGAGGACGGCGACCAGGTACGAGGTGCTAGGCATCGGCGGTCTCCTCGGCGGGGCGGCGGACGGTGAACATGTGGCGGGCCAGCAGCAGGGCCACGAACAGCAGCAGCGCGGTGAACAGGGCGACGCCCGGGGTGAGAACGAGCGCCACCGTCACACTGGCTCCGGCCAGCAGTACGGAGGGGACCTCCTGGCGTGAGCGGAACGCGTCCAGCGTGAGCACGGTGAACAGGGCGCACAGCGCGAACTCCAGGCCCTTGATCGGCCCGGGCAGGGCCGCCGCCAGGGCGACACCGATCAGCTCGCCGCCGACCCAGTAGATCTCGCAGGCGATCTGCATCGCCAGCAGGCGGGGTGCGGAGCGTTCCGCCTCGGGCAGGGAGGCGCTGACGGCGTACGCCTCGTCGATCATCGCGTAGACGGAGTACGCCTTCGCGAACGGGTTCCTGACCAGGTGGAGGGGGAACGAGAAGGCGTAGAACACGTGGCGGAAGTTGACCACCAGGACGGTCAGGGCGACCGAGGCCAGTGGCGTGACGGTGGCCACCATGCCCACCAGGAGCAGTTCCAGGGACCCGGCGAACGCGGACAGGGACAGCGCGGGGGCGAGCCACCACGGCAGACCGGCCTGGATGACCAGCAGGCCGAGCGCGATGCCCAGCGGGAAGATTCCGAGCCCGGCGGAGAAGGAATCGCGCACCCCGGCGGCGATGCGTTGCCTCTGGGTGGCGGGGTCCGGGTCCGGCAGGGGGTCCGGCACTGCTATCGGGGTGGAAACGTCGTGTCGCACCTGTCGATGATCTCGCGAAACGCACGCCATGTGGTTGCGAACATTGCCAGGCGGACCCGTGATCGTGCAATCTTTACGTCATGGATGCCATGGATCACGCAATCATCGCCGAGCTGGAGCGGGACGGGCGGCTGACCAACGTCGAGCTGGCCCATCGGGTGGGGCTCACCACCGGCCCGTGTCTGAGGCGTGTCCAGCGGCTGGAGGCCGACGGCGTCATCCGTGGTTACCGGGCCGCCATCGACCCCACCGCCGTGGGGCGGTCCTTCGAGGTGCTGCTCGACGTCACTCTCGACTCCCAGGACGCGGAGACCGTCGAATACTTCGAGCGGACCCTCACCCAGGCCGGGGAGGTCCTCGAACTGCGCCGGCTGTTCGGCAGCCCCGACTACTTCGTACGCGTGGCCGTGGCCGATCTGGCCGCCTACGAGGCCTTCCTCAGCCAGCACGTCATGACCATCCCGCGGGTCAAGAACGTCACCTCGCACTTCACGATGAAGAACATCAAGCCGGCCCCATAGCGCCGATGTCAGCTCACGCCGGTGGGCCGGAACTGGATGCTGATCCGCGGTCCGGTCGTCCGCGAGGTCTTGGGGATGGCGTGCTCCCAGGTCCGCTGGCAGGACCCGCCCATCACGATGAGATCCCCGTGTCCGAGCGGCCGCCGCACGGTGGCCCCGCCGCCACGGGGCCGGAGCAGCAGATCACGTGGCGCGCCCACGGACAGGATGGCGACCATGGTGTCCTCGCTGCCGCCGCGGCCGGTCCGGTCGCCGTGCCAGGCCACGCTGTCGTGGCCGTCGCGGTAGTAGCACAGCCCGGCCGTGGTGAACGGCTCCCCCAGTTCGGTGGCGTAGTACGCGGAGAGCGCGTCCCGGGCCTCGGTGAGGACGGGGTGGGGCAGGACGTCGTCGGCGCCGTAGAAGGCGAGCAGCCGCGGAACGTCCACGGTGCGGTCGTACATCCGCCGCCGCTCGGCCTTCCAGGGGACGTCGGCGGCGAGCCGCACGAACAGGTCGTCGGCTCCCCGCAGCCATCCGGTCAGCAGATCGATCCAGGCGCCGTCCCGCAGCTCGGTCCTGCGCACCCCGCGCAGCGGGCCGAGCACGGCGTCGTCGGCCTGGTCGAAGAGCGAGCCCTGGAGATACGCGCCCATACCGGCAGTGTACCCAGGTAATCGATCGTGTGTGCGACCACCTGCGCTATGCCGTCCATCTGATGGTGGGGTTCAGCCGGCCGGTCCAGTTGAAGACGGCCATGTTGTCCCAGCCGTCCCCGCTGTTGTTCATGTCGGCCGGATCCCAGCCGTTGCCGGGGACCGCGTACCAGGTGGGCTCCCAGTAGAAGACACCGATCGCACCGGCGTTGCGGGCGGTGTTCTGGACGTCGGTGAAGTTGGCGGCCTGGCCCGTCCAGGTGAGCGGATAGCCCGAGCAGCCGGAGGTGACCGAGTTGCCGGTGCTGTCGGCGTTCGCCGTGGTGAAGGGATACGCGGTCTCGGCGATGACCACGTCCTTGCCGTACCGGGACCGCATGTCGGCGACGACGTCGTACAGGGTGGACAGCGAGCCGTGCCACATGCAGTAGTACGACAGCCCGGTGATGTCCCAGCTGACGCCCTTCGCCTTGATCCCGTCGTAGAACCACCGCGCATGCGCGTCGCTGTCCGCGTTCGCGGTGTGGATGATCACCTTGGTGGTGCTGTTGCACGCTTTGGTGGCGTTGTAGCCCGCCTTGAGCAGGAGGCTGAGGTTGGTGAAGTCGTTGCTGACCACCTTGCCGTCGTTCCACAGCATCCCGACGTTGATCTCGTTGCCGATCTGCACGCTGTCCGGGGCGGTGCCCTGGGACTTGAGGCTGTTGCACACGTCGTAGGTGTAGTTGTAGACGTCGGTCTGCAGCTGGCCGATGCCGTGGCTCGCCCAGGCGGCGGGCTTGCGCTGATTCCCCGGGTCGGCCCAGGTGTCCGAGTAGTGGAAGTCGACCAGCAGCTTGAGGCCCTTGGCCTTGACCGTCTTCGCGTAGGCGAGCACCTTGGCCTTGTTGTTGTAGCCGCTGGCGGGGTTGTTCCAGACCCGCAGGCGGACGTAGTTCACCCCGGCGCCCTTGAGGATGTCGAGCGGGTCCGCGGCCTTGCCGTTGGCGTCGTAGTACCTGGCGCCGAGATCGAGGGCCCGCTGCGCGGTCGACACATCGGCACCGCGCATGCTGAGCGCGTTCACGGCGGACGCCTTCGTGGGCACGGCGAGCAGGGCCGCCGCCAGGGCGAATACGGCGGCGAGCAGGGCAACCCCGAGCGTGCGCATGCGCCCGGGGCCGGGCCGGTACACGGTCACCGCGCTCTCCTCCGGTCCGGCACCGCGGCCGCGCCGGGCGCGTGGCCGGCCGGGGCCGCGATGTGGGCGGCGGCCGCGGTGCCCGGGGCGGTGCACGGCTTGCCGTTGAGGGTGAAGTCCCGTGGCGCGGGGTTGCCGCCGGTGTAGGAGCCGTTGAAGCCGACCGTGGTGGAGCCGCCGGTGGCCAGGGTGGCGTTCCAGCCCGCGTCGTCGACGGTGACCGCGGTGGCGTTCTGGCGCCAGGTGCCGTTCCAGCCGTTGGTCACCTTCTGGTCGCCGGTGAAGGAGAAGCCGAGACGCCAGCCGTTCAGCGCGGGGCCCTTGTTGGTGATGGTGGCGGTGGCCGTGAAGCCGGTGCCCCAGTCGTTGCCCACCGCGTAGCCGACCGTGCAGGTGGCCGCCGGGGCCGTGGCGGTGGTCACCCGGACCGGGGCCGATGGCGGGGAGCTGCGGCCCGCGGTGTCCTTGGCCACGACGCGGAAGGTGTAGGCGGTGGCCGGGGACAGTCCGGTGACGGTGGCGCTCGTGGCGGGGGCGTCGACCGTGGCGACCGGGGCGCCCGTGGTGTCGCCGGAGTACACCTGGTAGCTCGCCACCGGGGACGACCCGGCAGTGGACGCGCCCCAGGTGAGGGTGGCCCTGTCGGGACCGACGGCGGTGGCGGCCGGGGTGCCGGGCGCGGTGGGCGGCTTCGCCTCGGAGGATCCGGCGGGCAGGACGTACTCGGTGATGGAGTAGGCCGGGAAGGTGGTGGTGAAACCGCCGTCGGTCAGCGGCTGATCGGCCAGGTGCTTGATCGCGGTGACGTCGTCCTGGCCGTAGCGGTAGACCTGCGCCGCGCCATCCGGGGCGGTACCGCCGGTGACGGACACCGGGGCGGTCAGATCACCGGTGGTCTTGTTGACGACGATCACGGTCAGCGCCTTGTCGCCGCTGCGCTGGGCCGCGTAGACCGCGAGCTTGTCCTGGTCGGCGCTGGCGGCGTGGACCGCGGTGTCGCCGAAGGAGCCGCCGTTGCCGTCGTAGTTGCGGAACATGCGGAAGGCGAAGGCGCCCGGCTCGGTGGATGTGGGCGGATCCCACAGGGTGGCGAGGTCCAGCCCCTCCCGGCCGAAGATGCCGAGCACATCGGCCTGGGCGAGGGCCCCGTTGATGTGGTCCAGCGCGCCCCAGTTGTACTCGGTGATGGCGAGCTTGGTGCCCGGGTAGTTCTCGTCGACCAGGGAGCGCATGCGCGGGATGAACTGGACGGGCTGGTTGATCCAGCTCTCGTCCACGTACGTGGGGTCCCACAGCTGCCGTGTGGAGCGCAGCCGCAGGGCCTGGGTGGCCTCGTCCACGTTGCCGCCGAACACCCCGGTCTGCTGGGGGTAGATGTGCTCGTCGAAGTAGTCCAGGACGCGGCGGTCGTGCGTCTGCTCGTACGCCTTCATCTGCTGGAGGTACCAGGGGGCGAACAGCTGCCCGCCGTGGGCCGCCCGGTCGGGCGGGTTGGACCAGCAGTCGCCGCCCTTCTCGTTGCAGGTCTTCTGGTCCAGGCCGGAGTAGATCAGGGAGTTGAAGCCCCAGCCGACCGGGCCGAGGGTCTTCGCCCCCGGGTCGGCGTCCTTGATGGCGGCGGCGGTGGCGTAGGTGCTGTCGCGCATCTCGTCATAGCCCGTGCCCTGCGGGTGGACGTCCCGGTGGGTGCTCCACCACAAATCGGGCTCGTTGTCGAGGTTGTAGAAGCGGACGCCGCCGTCGTCCGCGGTGCCGTAGGTGCGGTTCAGGTACTGCACCCAGCCCTTGGTGAACTCCGGACCGGCGGGGACGCTGGTTTCGGCCGGGTCGTTGCCGGTGACGTTCGTACCGTCGGTCTTCACACCGTTGCCGCAGTCCGGGCGCCACTGGGCGTCGTTCGCCTTCTGCGGGCCGTACTTGGCGATGCTGAAGCCGCAGGCGGCGTTGCGGGCCGCGGTCGTCCAGCCGCTCATCGGCACGGTCAGCACGGTGTCGGTGCCGGTGCGGCGGTTCTGCTCGACGAACTTGTCGGCCTCCGAGCCGTTCGGCAGGTCGGCGGTGCCGTTCTCGTAGTACAGGTTCTCGAAGTACCAGTCGGCGCCCGCGTTGTACGCGTCGAGCTTGTAGTTGTAGCGGGTGGTGGCGTTGCCGCCCCACCGGCGGACCGGCAGGCGCAGTTCCCGGGCCAGCGCCTCGTCGGCGAAGTTGATCCCGTAGATGTGCGGGTCGATCGCCTTGCGGCCGGTGGTGGTGTCGACGCTGAGGGCGGGGCCTTCCGGGGCGGCGGAGGAGGCGGCGGAGCGCGCTCCCCCGCCCGGTAACGCGCTCGCCTGGCCGGGACCGGCCAGACCGGCGGCGGCCACCAGCAGCACCACGGCCGCCGGCGCGGCTCTCGGAGTCATGCGCCTCGGTCTCGGAGTCACGGGCCTGGGTTTCGGAGTCACGGGCCTGGGTTTCGGAGTCATGCGCGTGGGTCTCCTTCGGGGCGGCCGTGCCGACGACAGGGACAGGACGACGGGAGCAGGAGATGGGAGCGCTCCCATCTTGCGCATGGTCAGCGAGCCGCGCGGGAGTGTCAACCGTCTCGACCGAACCCGGCCGTCACCTTTTGAGACGCGGGAGACATCAACGGAACGCGGTCAGGCGGTCGGCAGCAGGACGACTCCGTCCTCGTCGGCGTGGAGGAGGTCGCCAGGGGTGCGCAGGAGTTCGTGCAGCAGGGCGTTGTCCTCGGGACAGGAGACGGTCCGCACGGGACCGGCGAAGGAGCGGACGGCTCCGTAGGAGATGAACTGCGCGTCGCAGACGCGCAGGCGGTCGCCGTACTGGTCGGCGAGATCGGCGGTGACTGCAGCTTTCACTATTGCATCAAACCGCAGGTTGATACAATCCGCCACGTGGAACACCTCCAGGGACGGGGAGCGGATATGACACGGCCTTCCGGCGAGAACACCGTCGCCTACGTGGGGTCGCGGACGACGCCCGGGCGGAACGGCCGGGGCAAGGGCATCGAGGTCTACGACGTCGGTCCGGGCGCGGACCACTGGACACCGCTGCAAACCGTCGAGCTGGACAATCCGGCCTTCCTGGCCGTCGACCACACCCGGCGGTATCTGTACGCGGTGCACGGCGACCTCACCTACGTCAGCGCCTTCCGCGTCGAGCCCGGCACCGGGCGGCTGAGCGCCCTGGGGCGCCAGGAGACGGGCGGCCGCAATCCGGCACACCTCGCGGTGGCCCCGTCGAACCGCTTCCTGGCGGTGGCCAACCACTCCTCGGGCAGCGTGGCCAGCCTGCCGCTGCGGGAGGACGGCCGGCTCGGGCCGGTCACGGACCTGCTGCTCCTGCCCGGCGAGCCGGGCCCGCACCGGACGGAACAGACCGGTTCCAAGCCGCACCAGGTGCCCTTCACTCCGGACGGGCGTTTCCTCGTCGTGCCGGACAAGGGGCTGGACCGCCTCTTCACGCTGGCCCTGGACGCCACGCCCGGGAAGCTGTCCTTCGGCCCCGTTCCCCACACCGCGACGCGCGAGATGGCCGGTCCGCGCCACATCTGCTTCCACCCCCGCCTGCCGTACGCGTACACGATCGACGAGCTGCGCTCGACGGTGACCACCTACCGGTGGGACGCCGCCCGAGGGGCGCTGGAGAGCGTGCAGACACTGCCCAGTACGGCGCCCTCGGCGACCGGGGACAGCCGCGCCGGCGAGATCGCGGTCACCCCGGACGGGCGGTTCGTCTACGCCTCCAACCGGGGCGGCGCCGGGGACAGCACCCCCGGGGGCCCGGAACCGGACACCATCGGCGTCTTCGCGGTCTCGGCGGCGGAGGGCACGCTGCGGCCGGTGGGCCGGCAGTCGACCGGGGGCGTCCGGCCGCGGTTCTTCTGCTTCGGCCCGGACGGCCGCCGGCTGTTCGCCGCCAACGAGCGCAGCCACACCATCATGGCGTTCGACGTGGACGCGGACACCGGTGCGCTCCGGCCGTCCGGCGAGGCGCTGTCCACGGGATCGCCCGTGTGCGTCGTCTTCTCGCGGACACCGTAAGAGGTCCGGACCTCTTAGGATGAAGTGTCCTCGTCCACCACGTGAAGAGCGCAGGGGCTGATGTCGCGGCCGAACCTGACCACCTCCATCGCCACCCGCCTGGTGGACCTCGTCCGCCACAGCGGCCTCGAGGAAGGGGCCCACGTCACCGAGCAGTGGGCTGCCGACGCGCTGGAGGTCTCGCGCACCCCCGTCCGCAAGGCAATGGTCTTCCTCACCGAGGTCGGCATCCTCACCCGGATCCCGAACCGCGGCTTCTTCCTGTCCCGCAGTGCGGCCACCCTGACCCGGCCCGATCTGTCCGAGGACACGGACATCGAGCAGGAGGCGTATTTCCGGATCGCCGACGACTACGTCGGCGGCCGCTTCACCGGCTCGTTCACCGCCGCCGACATCAGCCGCCGCTACCACCTGACACCGCGCCAGGCCGACCGGGTGCTGGCGCGGATGGACGGTGAGGACCTGGTGCGCCGGCGGGCCGGGGGCCGTGGCTGGGAGTTCCAGCATGTGCTGACCACCGTCGAGGCGCACGACCAGAGTTACCGCTTTCGGATGATCATCGAGCCCGCGGCGCTGCTGGAGCCCGGCTTCGCCGTGGACACCGAGGCGTTCGCGCGGCACCGGCGGCAGCAGGAGGCGCTGCTGCGCGGGGACGTCCTGCTGCTGCCCCGGGCCGAACTGTTCCAGGTCAACGCCTCGTTCCACGAGATGCTGGTGGGCTGCTCGGGGAACCAGTTCCTGCTGGACGCCGTACGGCGGCAGAACCGGCTGCGCCGTCTGATCGAGTACCGCCACCAGGTCGACCGCTCCCGGCTGACCCACCAGGCCCGCGAGCATCTGCGCCTGCTGGACCTGGTGGAGAACGGCGACATCGAGGAGGCCTCGGCGTTCCTGCAGGGCCATCTGGACAAGGTCCGCTCCCTCAAGACCGGGATCGGCGGCGAGGCGTAGCGTCCCTCAGTCGCGCGGTCCCTCAGGCGCGCAGCGTGGGGAGCGCCCAGAAAGGCGACTTGAAGCTGTACATGCCGGTCAGGGAGAGGGCGATCAGAGACATGCCCAGCCAGGGCGAGTGGACGAAGCCCGCGGCGCTGATGAAACCGACAGCCGTGTTGCTGAGGCCGGACGAGAAGTCCTTGACGATCTGGGGCAGCCAGTAGCCCACGCCGAGGCTGCCCGCCTGGTAGACGAAGTACACCACGGCGAGGAGCAGCACCTTGGGGTCGGCCATGACCTTGAGCGTGCCGAGCTTCTTGGCCTGGGAGTTGGCCTGCTGCTCCTTGTCCAGCTCGGCGGTCAGCCACTGCCGCTGCCGCTGGGTGAGCCAGGTGGCGTCGGCCGGGCGCTCGGTCAGTACGAAGAAGCAGGCGATCCCGAGCAGTACGACCGGGGCGCCCTCCAGGATGAACATCCAGCGCCAGCCGCTGAGCCCGAACCAGTCCACATGGTCCATGATCAGCGCGCTGAGCGGGGCGGCGAGGACGTAGGACGCGGGGATCGCGGTCAGGAACAGTGCGGTGGCGGTGGCCACCTCCTTCCTGCGGAACCAGTAGGTCAGATAGACGACGATGCCGGGGAAGAATCCCGCCTCGGCCACCCCGAGCAGGAAGCGCAGCACATACAGCTCGGTGGCGGAGTGGGTGAACGCCATGACGGTGGCGAGGATGCCCCAGCTGACGAGGATGCGGGCGATCCAGCGGCGGGCGCCGAAGCGGGCGAGGGCGAGGTTGCTGGGCACTTCGAAGAGGAAGTAGCCCCAGAAGAACAGCCCGGCGGCCAGGCCGAACGCCTGGCTGCTGAGGCCCAGTTCCTTGTCCATCTCCAGGGCGGCGAAGCCGATGTTCGCGCGGTCGATGTAGTTGACGACGTAGAGCACGAAGAGGAACGGGAGGATGCGCCGGGAAACGGTGCGCATCGTCGCGGCGGCCTCGCGCTGATCGACGTTGATCGCCATAAGGGGCTCCAGACGGCTGAGCGATCGAGCGATTGTATCAATGAGCGGCTTGAGACAATATTGAGCGAGCATTCAGCCGCGTCAAGAGACCGAGGCCATGTTTTGAGTTCCTTGACGTTCCGATGGCATCGCGCCGGTACCGCTCCTGGGGTGCCGCCTACGACAGCAGGGATCATGAACGCTGACCGCACCGCCGTGCTCACCGTGGACGGCCACTCGTACCGCTACCAGCCCCTGGACCGCGTCCTGCCGCGCGCGGAGCGGGACACCCTCACGTACGCGGTGCGGATCCTGCTGGAGAACGTCGCCCGGCGCGCTCCCGCCGCGCTGGCGGAGGTGGCCGACCGGGCCCGGACCGGCGGCGGGACCTGCGAGGTGCCGGTGCACCCGAACCGGATCATGCTGCACGACACGACCTGCCTGCCGGCTCTGGCCGACTTCGCGGCCATGCGGGACAGCGTCGCGGAACTGGGCGGCCACCCGGAGCGGCTGCAGCCCGCCATCCCGGTCGACCTCACCGTGGACCACTCCGTCATCGTCGAGGAGTACGGCCACCCCGACGCCGTCGAGCGCAATCTGCTGATCGACTTCCGTCGCAACCAGGAGCGCTACGAGTTCGTCAAATGGGCCGAGCGCAGCGTGCGGAACTTCCGGGTCGTACCCCCCGGCACCGGCATCATCCACCAGGTCAACATGGAGGCGCTGGCACGGGTCGTCTGGCGGCAGGACGCGGACGACGACGGCCCGCCGTGGCTGTACCCGGACGTGCTCGTCGCGACCGACAGCCACACCCCCATGATCAACGCACTGGGCGTCGTCGGCTGGGGTGTCGGCGGTCTGGAGGGCCAGGCGGCCATGCTGGGCGAGCCGGTCACCATCCCGTACCCGACGGTGGTGGGCGTCCGGCTGACCGGTGGCTTGCGGCCCGGCGTCGGCGCCACCGACCTCGCCCTCACCCTGACCGAGCGCTTGCGGGCCAGGGGTGTGGTGGACGCGTTCGTCGAATTCTGCGGCACCGGTGTCACGACGCTGGGCTGGGCGGAACGCGCCGCGGTCGCCAACATGGCGCCCGAGTACGGGGCCACCTGCGTGTTCTTCCCGTACGACGACGAAACCGCCGCGTATCTGCGGCTCAGCGGGCGGGACGAGGCGCACGTCCGGCTGGTCGACGCCTATCTGACCGCCCAGGGCCTCAAGCGCACCGAGGACCGGCCCGAACCCCGCTACGACGATGTCCTCGACCTCGGCACGGTGGAGCCGAGCATGGCCGGGCCGAACCTCCCCCACCAGCGGCTGTCGCTGTCGCGGGTGCCCGCGTCGTACCGTACGGCGACGGCGGACACCGGCCGGGAGACGGCCGCTGCCGATCCGGCCTTCGGTGAACCGCTCCCCGAGGGCCCGGTGGCCATCGCCTCGATCACCAGCTGCACCAACACCGCCAACCCCGCGCTCATGGTGCAGGCGGGGCTGCTCGCCGAGCGGGCCGTCGAGGCCGGGCTGAGCGCCAAGCCCTGGGTGAAGACGTCCCTCTCCCCCTCTCCCCCGGTTCACGGGTCGTCGAGGAGTATCTGCGGGCGGCCGGGCTGCTGCCCGCGCTGGAGAAGACCGGCTTCCACATCGTCGGTTTCGGCTGCATGACCTGCATCGGCAACTCCGGACCGCTGCACCCGGCGATGGAACACCTCGCCGAGCAGGACGCCATCGAGCCCGTCGCCGTCCTGTCCGGCAACCGCAACTTCCCCGGCCGGGTCAACCCCCGCACCGCGCTCTCCTATCTGGCCTCCCCGCCCCTGGTCGTGGCCTACGCCCTGGCCGGGTCGATCCTGCACGACTTCGGCCGCGACCCCCTGGGCACCACCCCCGACGGCCGTCCCGTCCACTTGGCGGACCTCTGGCCCACCGACGAGGAGGTGAGCGCCCGCATCGCCGAGCACGTCCGCCCCGAGCTGTTCCGGGAGAACGCCGCCCGCCTCCACCACGGCACCGACGCCTGGCGCCGCGTCGAGGCTCCGGGCAGCACCCGCTTCCCGTGGAGCCCCGGGTCGACCTACGTCCGCCGCCCGCCGCATCTGACCGGGCTGCCGGCCACCGCCCCGGACCGCGTCACCCTGGGCCGGGCGAAGGTGCTGCTGCGGCTCGGCGACGACGTCACCACCGACCACATCTCCCCCGCGGGCCGGATCCCCGCCGACAGCGCGGCGGGGCACTGGCCGGCCGAACGCCGGGTCGCCCGCCGCGACCTCAACCAGTACTCCACCCGCCGCAGCAACCACGAGGTCATGCTGCGCGGCGCCTTCACCAACCCGGCGGTGACCAATCTGCTGCCCGGCACCCGGCGGGGAGCGGGCGCCCACGCGTACACCGCCGACCGCGCCCAGGTCCTGCCCGTGTACGAGGCCGCGCCCACCTACCGCGACGCGGGATACGACCTGGTCGTCGTCGCGGGCCGCAACTACGGCGCCGGTTCCAGCCGCGACTGGGCGGCCAAGGCCCAGGCCCTGCTGGGAGTGCGCGCGGTGGTCGCCGAGTCGTACGAGCGCATCCACCGCAGCAACCTGATCGGCATGGGCGTCCTGCCCCTGGAGTTCACCGAGGGCGACAGCGCGTCGGCCCACGCGTTCACCGGAGAGGAGGAACTCTCCTTCGAAGGACTCGGCCATCTGCGCGTCGGCGCCAACCAGGTGATCCTCCACCTCCACGGGGACGACGGCCGCCACACCACGGCGGAACTGCGGCTGCGCGTTCACTCCCGGCAGGAGCTCGCCTACCTCCGCCACGGGGGCATCCTGCCGTACGTGGTCCGCCGCTCCCTTCAGGGCCCATGATGGCCGTGCGGGGACGTTGGCGAGAGAGACGGTGCACATGGACTGGGAGAGCTTCGCGGAGCAAATGGCCGTGATGGCGCGGGACCTGCTGGCGCAGGAGTCGGTGGACTCGACGCTGGACCGGATCACCGAATGCGCCGTGGAGATCGTCGAAGGGTGCGACGCGGCCGGAATCCTGATCCTCCATGGCCGGCGCGTGGAGACCCTGGCCCCGACCGACGGTCTGGTGGTCCGCTCCGATCAGTTGCAGGAGCAGACCGGCGAGGGGCCGTGCTTCGACGCCGCGCTCCACAGCGAGCCCGCCTACCGGATCAGGGACCTCGCCGAGCCGCAGGAGAAGTGGCCCGAGTACGGGCGCCGGGCCCACGAACTGGGCATCGGCAGCATGATGGGATTCCTGCTCTACACGAGGGAAGAGGAACTCGGTTCGCTGAATCTGTATTCACGGAGTACGGGCACCTTCACCAAGGGCAGCGAGACCGCCGGCTGGCTGCTGGCCTCGCACGCCGCCGTCGCGTTCTCCAGCGCCCGCACCGCCGGCCAGCTCCAGCAGGCGCTCTCCACCCGGCACACCATCGGCGAGGCCATGGGCATTCTCATGGAACGCCTCAAGATCGGTGAGGACGATGCCTTCAACGTGCTGCGGCGCGTGTCCCAGGAGCGCAACATCAAGCTGCGGGACATCGCCCGGCAGGTCTGTGAGAGCGGCGGTCTCGACTGACCGCCGAGCCGCCGCGGGGCGGCTCCACCGGCCCGCATTCTGGACCGGAAGAGCCTGGCCGTCGCGTTCCCCCGGGGGATCAGCGGACGGCGTGGCGCGCGAGTACCCGACGCCCGGCCCGGTATGCACGCGCGTCGGGCCCGAATGATGGCCGGTCGGCGGGCGGCCCTGTCGGCCGGTCAGCGGGCGAGGGCCGCGATGATCCCGCCCGCGAGGACCGCCTCGCACTGCCGCGGCGAGAGACGGTGGCGCAGCGGGTATTCCTCGTCCCGGGTGGTGTTGCGTACGCGGAGCGTGGGGTCGTCCGGCCGGGCCAGGGCCTCGTGCAGACCGGACAGCCGCAGCCGGTCGCCGGCCTCGACGCGCTCGTAGTCGCCGGGGTCGTCGAATTCGAGGGCGAGGACGCCGAAGTTGGCGAGGTTCTGCCAGTGGATGCGGGCGTACGACTTGGCGATGACCGCTCGTAGCCCTAGGTAGCGCGGGGTGATGGCGGCGTGTTCGCGCGACGAACCCTGGCCGTAGTTCTCCCCGGCCACGATGAGGTGCCCGGTGTCGTCCCGGACCGACGCGGCGCGCCGGGGGTAGTCGGGGTCCAGCCGGGTGAGGGTGAACTCGGCCAGCTTCGGGATGTTGGACCGGTAGGGCAGGGCTTTCGCCCCGGCCGGGGAGATCTCGTCGGTCGAGACATCGTCACCGGCCTTCAGCAGGACCGGGCCTTCGAGGGTGTCCGGCAGCGGATCGAGATCGGGCAGGGCGGAGATGTTGGGGCCGCGCCGCAGCCGGACGCGGCGGGCCTCGTCCGGCGGCAGCGGTGGCTCCAGCATGGCGGCGTTGACCGACGGCGGTTCGGGGGCGTACGGGGTGGGAGGGGAGGCCGACAGCCGGTCGGCCCAGTCGCGCGGATCCGTGATGACGCCGGTCAGCGCGGAGGCCGCGGCGGTCTCCGGGGAACACAGCCACACCGCGTCGTCCTCGGTGCCGGAGCGGCCGGGGAAGTTGCGCGGGAAGGTACGCAGCGAATTGCGCCCCGCCGCGGGCGCTTGGCCCATGCCGATGCAGCCGAGACAGCCCGACTGGTGGATGCGGCCACCGGCGGCGATCAGGTCGAACGTGGCGCCCGAACGCGTCAGGTCCTGAAGGATCTCGCGGGACGTCGGGTTGATGTCGAGGCTCACCCCCGGCGCCGTCTGCCGCCCCGCCACCATGGCCGCCGGTACGGCGAAGTCCCGGAACCCGGGGTTGGCGGAGGAGCCGATGACCGCCTGCCCGATGGGCTCCCCGGCGGCCTCCCGGACCGGCACGACGTTTCCCGGGGAGGTGGGCCGTGCGATCAGGGGCTCCAGGGACGACAGGTCGATCTCCTCGTCGAGGTCGTACGAGGCGTCCTCGTCGGCGGTGATCGGAACGAAGTCCTCGCCGCGCCCCACCCCCTCCAGGAAGCGGCGCACCGCGTCGTCGGAGGGGAAGACGGTGGTGGTGGCGCCGAGTTCCGCCCCCATGTTCGCGATGACGTGCCGGTCCATGGCGGTGAGGGAGGCCAGGCCGGGCCCGTGGTACTCCAGCACGCGGTGGACGCCGCCCTGCACCCCGTGACGGCGCAGCAGCTCCAGGATCACGTCCTTGGCGCTGACCCATGGTGGCAGTTCCCCGGTCAGCCGGATGCCCCAGATCTTCGGCATGGTGAGGTGGAGCGGCCGTCCGGCCATGGCGAGGGCGACTTCCAGGCCGCCGGTGCCGATCGCCAGCATGCCCAGGGAACCGCCCGCGCAGGTGTGCGAGTCGGACCCGGCGAGTGTTCTGCCGGGAGCGCCGAAGTGCTGCATATGGGTCGGGTGGGAGACCCCGTTGCCGGGTTTGGAGAACCACAGGCCGAAGCGGCGGGCGGCCGAGCGCAGAAACTCATGGTCCTCGGCGTTGCGCTCATCGGCCTGCAGGATGTTGTGGTCGACGTACTGGACGCTGACCTGCGTCCGGACCCGGTCCAGCGCCAGCGCCTCCAGCTCCTGCATCACCAGGGTGCCGGTGGCGTCCTGGGTGAGCGTCTGGTCCACGCGCAGCGCGATCTCCTCCCCCGGCATCATGCGGCCGGACACGAGGTGGTCGCCGATCAGCCGCTGCGTCACGGTGCCGTGTGCGTGGCCATGGGGCAGACCCATAGCGGTACCGCCTTCCCGGTGTGGCGCGGCCGGACCGTCCGGGGCGCCACCATGCGGGTTCCCGTTCCGCGGCCGCCGTACGGGGCCCGCCCCGGCACAGTCACCCGGTCGGGCGTCCCGGCCTCGGGGCCGGGGTCATCAGGCGCGTGAGGTGAGGATGCTGAGCGCGTTGGCCGCGACGATGGCGCCGATGCTCGCCCACTCCGTCCACCCCAGGTTCTGGCCGAGGAGGATCCATCCTACGACGGCGGCGAGGACCGGGTTGACGCTCATGAAGAGCCCGAAGGTCTGGGCGGGCACGCGGCGCAGGGTGAACAGGTCGGCGAGGTAGGGCACGGCGGAGGAGAGGACACCGGCGACGATGGCGTACCCGGCCGCCCCCGGGGTCGGCGGGTGCTGCACGGCGATGACGAT
Source organism: Streptomyces sp. NPDC007983 (assembly GCF_042958345.1). Taxonomy (NCBI): domain Bacteria; kingdom Bacillati; phylum Actinomycetota; class Actinomycetes; order Kitasatosporales; family Streptomycetaceae; genus Streptomyces; species Streptomyces sp. NPDC007983. Next base: position 149,655 of record NZ_JBIBJI010000008.1, on the reverse strand, counting down.
TCCGACGGGCAGGAACAGCAGGGCGGAGAGTGCGGCGGCGGCCGCCGACCCCTGCGCTCCGGGGACGCGGCTGCCGACGGTGCGGTTGAGCAGGATGTACGACGCCCAGCAGGCGGCGGCCAGCAGCCCGAGGCCCAGGCCCAGGTAGTCGGTGGAGGGCTGGGGGCGCATCAGGGTGACGACGCCCGCCAGGGCGACCAGCGCACAGCACGCGTCCGTGCGGCGGTGGGAGGCGGACAGGGCGATGGTGAGCGGGCCGAGGAATTCCAGGGTCACCGCCAGCCCGAGGCCGATGCGGTCGATGGCGCTGTACAGGGACAGGTTCATGGCGCCGAAGACCAGGGCCAGCAGCAGCACCGGGCCCCACTGTTCCTTGGTGAAGGTCCGCAAACGGGGGCGGCCGACGGCCAGCAGGACGATGGCGGCGACGTACTGGCGTACCGCGACGACGCCGGTGGCTCCGAGCACGGGGAAGGCGAGGGAGCCGATCGCGGCGCCGGTCTGGTTGGACAGGCCGCTGCCGGCCATGGTGAGCACACCGGCCAGCGGACGCCCGGCCGGTTTCCGGCCCGCCGGGTGCGGCACGTCCGGGCCGGTGTGGTGTGAGGAGGCGATCCGCTGGGCGGGGGCGGAAACGGTGGCGTGGGCTGCGTCCATACCCCGATCGTGCGGTGGCGGGACCGTTGCGCAAAATGCGTTGGACGACGTACCTATACGCTTGGGTTATGGATGTGGAGCTGCGGCAGTTGCGCTGTCTCGTCGCGATCGTGGACGAGGGCACGTTCACCGATGCCGCGATCGCGCTCGGGGTCTCCCAGGCGGCCGTGTCCCGCACCCTGGCCTCGCTCGAACGCGCCCTCGGGGTGCGCCTGTTGCGGCGGACCTCGCGGACCGTGGCCCCGACCGCCACCGGACTGCGGGTGGTGGCGCACGCCCGGCGGGTGCTCGGGGAGGTGGACGGTCTGGTGCGGGAGGCCAGGTCGGGCCACACCCGGCTGCGGATCGGCTACGCCTGGTCGGCGCTGGGCAGCCACACCCCCGCCTTCCAGCGCCACTGGGCCGCCGCACATCCGGAGACCGATCTGCACCTCGTGCGGGTCAACGCGACCACGGCCGGTCTGGCGGAAGGCGCCTGCGATCTGGCCGTGCTGCGCAGACCCCTGGAGGACCGCCGCTTCGACTCCGCCATCGTGGGTCTCGAGCGGCGGCTGTGCGCGATGGCGGCGGACGACCCGCTGGCCTCGCGCCGCTCCATCAGGCTCGCCGACATCGGCGACCGCACGCTGCTGGTCGACCGGCGCACCGGCACCACCACGCCCGAGCTGTGGCCGCCCGGCTCCCGCCCGGCCACCGAGGAGACCCAGGACATCGAGGACTGGCTCAACCTGATCTCCACGGGCCGCTGCGTGGGGATGACGGCCGAGTCCACCGCACACCAGTATCCGCGGCCCGGCGTCGTCTACCGGCCGGTGCGCGATGCCGAGCCGATCGCGGTGCGGCTGGGCTGGTGGCGGGACGATCCGCATCCCGCGGGGCAGGCGGTGATCGAGCTGATCACCGCGCTCTACCGCACGGGGTGACCGGTCACCCCCGCCGGGGCGCGCGGATACGGCCCATGCATCGTGGAGGGACGTTGTCCCCTACGGACGTATTCACCAGGAACCGTGAGGAGTCATCGATGACGACAGCCGAGTCCCGCGAGACGGCGGCCGGGGCCGCCGAGCCCGTGGTGCGCGCCGCCGCCGGTGCGGTGCGTGGCCGCCGGGAGGACGGTCTGGCCGTGTTCCGCGGCATCCCGTTCGCCGAGCCGCCGGTGGGGGACGCGCGGTTCCAGGCGCCGCGCCCGGTGCGCGCCTGGGAGGGGACGCGGGACGCGTTCGTCTTCGGCCCGCCGCCCCCGCAGGAGTCGGGGTTCTTGGGGCGCGCCGGTGTGCTGGAGGCGCCGACGGGCGACGACTGGCTGACGGTCAACGTCTGGACGCCCGAACCGGATCCGGCGGCCCGCCGCCCGGTGATGGTGTGGATCTACGGCGGCGCCTACAAGCTCGGCCACTCCGGCAGCCCCGGCTACGACGCCCGGCACATCGCCCGCGACGGCGACGTCGTCGTGGTCACCCTCAACTACCGGGTCGGCGTCGAGGGCTTCGCCCACCTCGACGGGGCGCCCGCCAACCGGGGTCTGCTCGACCAGGTCGCGGCCCTGGAATGGGTGCGGGAGAACATCGCGGCGTTCGGCGGCGACCCCGGCCGGGTCACCGTGTTCGGGGAGTCGGCCGGAGCCGGATCGGTCGCCTCACTGCTGGCCATGCCGAGCGCGGCGGGGCTGTTCCGGCGCGCCATCGCGCAGAGCGTGCCGGGTACGTACTTCTCCGGCGAGCTGGCCCGGGACATCGCGGGCGCGCTCGCCGCCGAGGCGGGCCTGCGGCCGACCGCCGCCGATCTGTCCACGGTGGATCCACGCCAACTGCCCGCCACGGGTGAGGCGCTGGGTCCCACGATGCGCCGGTACGAGCAGCGGTGGGGGCAGGTCGTCCACACCCTGACCCCCTTCGCGCCCGTCGTGGACGGCGAGGTGCTGCCGACCACCCCGTGGCAGGCGCTGGCGGCGGGGACGGCACGCGATGTGGAGCTGATCGCCGGGCACAACCGGGACGAGTACCGGCTGTTCCTCGCCCTCGGCGGGCAGCTCGGCCGGGCCGGTGAGGAGGAAGCAGCGGCGGCACTGCGCGCGTTCGGGCCGGGGCCGGATGGCGAACGGGCCTATCGCGGCGCCTTCCCCGAAGCCTCGCCCGCCGAACTCCACGAACGGGTCCAGTCCGACTGGCTGTTCCACATGCCCTCGCTGCGGCTGGCCGAGGCCCAGGTGGCCGGGGGCGGCCGTGCGCACCTGTACGAGCTGACCTGGCCCGCCCCGGCGGGCGGCGGCGCCATGGGCGCCTGCCACGGCCTGGACATACCGCTGCTGTTCGGCACCTTCGACGCCGACCTCGGCATGCTCCTGTTCGGCGGCTCCGGCCCCTCGCCGGAGGCCGAGGCGCTGTCGTCCCGGTTCCGCACGGCCTGGACCGCGTTCGCCACGACGGGCGACCCGGGCTGGCCCCCGTACGACCCCGGCCGCCGCCTCACCCAGGTCTTCGACGCGACCCCCGAGGTCACCGCCTACCCGGAGGAGGCCTCCCGCCGCCTCTGGCAGGACCACACCTTCCCGGCCCTGCCGCTGCTCACGTAACGCCTTCGGCGCGCTGGACGTTGGCGACCATCGTGCGCAGCACCTTGAGCGCGGCCACGTACTCCTCGTCGCCGACGCCCTCGTGGACGACGGCGCGCACCCCGGTGACCAGCGCGCGCAGCCGGGCGCGGGCGGCTTCGCCCGCGTCGGTGAGGTGCAGACGCTGCCCGGCGTCGGCCCGCAGCCAGTCGCGGTGCAGCAGCTGGTCGACGACGCGCGGGATCTCGTGCGGCCCGTCCGCGAGGGGTGTCAGCCGCGCGGCCACCTCCGCACGGCTCGGCGCGGCCGGCCAGGAGTGCACGCAGTTGAGCACCCAGTACTGCGCCTGGGTGACGTCGATCCTGGCCATCGCGTCGCGCAGATGCCGGGTGACGGTGGTGTGGGCCAGGCCGGTCCAGTAGCCGACGGGCTGGTTCGCCAGCACGTCGTCGGTGGCGGCGGGATCGGCAGGGGCCTGGTCGGTGAGGCCGTTGCGTAACGGATGCATGATCGCGACGCTACCGCCCGGCGGCGGACGTGAACACGGCCCTGTGCCGGAGGCCGTGGCTCCGGGCGCCCCCGGTGCCATCCGGGCACGGCGGGCGGCCGTACGCTGGGGGCCGTGCACATCTGCTTTGTCTGCAGCGGGAACATCTGCCGCTCGCCGTCCGCCGCACTGGTCTTCGCCGAGCATCTGCGCCGCGCGGGGCTCGACGGTGCGGTGCGGGTCACCAGTGCCGGTATCGGTCCCTGGCACGTCGGCGAGGCCGTCGACGAACGGGCCGGTGAGGTGCTGGCCCGGCGGGGCTATCCGGTCGGGCACGTCGCGGCCCAGGTCGGCGCCGAGCATCTGGACGCCGATCTGTTCCTGGCGATGGACGGCGGCCATGAGCGGGCGCTGCGCCGGCTGGTCGACGATCCGTCCCGGGTCCGGATGCTGCGGTCCTTCGACCCGGACGCGACGGGCGACCTGGATGTGCCCGATCCGTACTACGGCGGCCCGGAGGGATTCGACACGGTGCTGGACATGATCGAAGCCGCGACACCCGGCCTGCTCGCCTGGGCGCGCGAGCGCGTGGGCGCATGACCGGCGAAGGCCCGGGAGCGGCAGCGGGCCGCCTCACCGGCCGCCCGGTGACCGGTGAGCGCCCGATGTCCGGGGCGCTCGCCGAAGTCACCCTCGACGGCGGACAGGTGGTGATGGTCAAGCGCGGTGACGACCCCGGAGCGGTGGAGGCCGAGGCGGCCGGGCTGCGCTGGCTGGCCGACAGCGGCACGGTCCGCGTCCCGGCCGTGCACGGCCACGACCCGCGCTGGCTGGTGACCGACCGGGTTCCGTCCGGTCGCCCGAGTGCCGGGGCAGCGGCCCGGTTCGGGCGCGAGCTGGCCGCGCTGCACGCGTCCGGCGCGCCCGCGTTCGGCGCCCCGCCGCCGGGCGGTCCCGAGGACGCGTACATCGGGCTGGCCCCGATGCGCAACGTCACCGGCGAGGACTGGCCGCGCTGGTACGCCGAGCACCGGGTGCTGCCCTATCTGCGCCGCGCGGTGGACGACGGCACGGTGCGTGCCTCCGAGGCGCCCACGATCGAGCGCGTCTGCGAGCGCCTGCCGGATCTGGCGGGCCCCGCCGAGCCGCCCGCCCGGCTACACGGCGACCTGTGGAACGGCAATGTGCTGTGGGCCGCCGACGGCCAGGCCTGGCTGATCGACCCGGCCGCGCACGGCGGTCACCGGGAAACCGATCTGGCGATGCTGCACCTGTTCGGCTGCCCGCATCTGGACCGGGTGCTGGAGGGCTACCAGGAGGCGGCGCCGCTCGCCGAGGGCTGGGCGGACCGCATCGGACTGCACCAGCTCTTCCCGCTGCTGGTGCACGCGGTGCTGTTCGGACGCGGCTACGCCGAGCAGGCACTCGCGGCGGCCCGGGCCGCACTGGCGAACTAGACACCCCTCATGCGCGGGCCGCGCGGGCGAGCCGGTCGGCGAGGGCCGCGACGAGGTCGCGCAGCTCATCGGGGCGTTCGATGACGAACGGCAGGTCCAGCGACGCGAGCACACCGGGCAGCCAGTCGAGCCGTTCCACGCGCAGTTCGACGCGGGACCAGGGCGGGGACGGGGGCCGGGACGGGATCTCCTCGACGATCGCGACACTGGCCGGCAGCCGGGTGTGGATCTGTTCGGCCGTCCCCTGGATCCGCAGGGTCACCCGATGCCGGTACGGCGCGGTGGCGAGCCCTTCCAGGACGCGCCGCGCCGGGTCGGCCCCGGCGGGCGGTTCGAAGGAGCCGGGCAGGGTCCGCGCCTCGGCGACGCGGTCCAGCCGGAACGTACGGTCCTCGCCGATCGCGGGGTCCGCGCCGGTCACGTACCACTTGCCCGCGTGGGCGACGAGCCCGTACGGGTGCAGCGTGCGGTCGCCGCTCCGGCCGTCGGCGGCGGTGTACCGGATCCGGACCGGCCGGTGATGGCGCACCGCGTCGGCGATCGCCAGCAGGACCGGGGCCTGCGGGGCGGCTGGCGCACCCGGCGGCGGGGCCGTGAAGGCGAGGGAGTCGAGCACGGCGTCGAGTCGGCGGCGGAGCCGTTCCGGCAGTACCCGCCGGATCTTGGCGGCCGCGGTCTCGCCCGCGGTGTCCGCGGCCGCCGTGCCCGTGGCCGCCGTCAGGCCGCCGCGCCGACCGGCGGCCAGGCCGAGCAGCACGGCGAGCGCCTCGTCGTCGGTCAGCATGAGCGGGGGCATGCGGTATCCGGGGGCGAGCCGGTAGCCGCCGTAGCGGCCGCGCACCGACTCGACGGGCACGTCGAGGTCGATGAGGTGGTCGGCGTACCTCCGCACCGTGCGCTCGTCCACGCCGAGCCGGTCGGCGAGTTCGGCGACGGTGCGGAGGCCGCCCGACTGCAGAAGCTCCAGCAGGGTGAGCACACGGGCGATGGGTCGCGGCATACGGGCAAGTCTGCCGCGGATACCGGGCGGGTTCTGCCCGGTATCCGCCGTAGCGTGCGCTCCGAAGCACCGGAACCCATGCCAGGAGAGCACCCATGGACTTCGTCTCGATCCGCGTCATCACGGGCGACATCACCCGCCTCGTCGGCTTCTACGAACGCGTCACCGGTGCGCGGGCGCACTGGTCCACCGAGGACTTCGCCGAGCTGAGGACCGCCTCGGCCACCCTGGCGATCGGCAGCACCCGCACCGTCCCGCTGTTCGCGCCCGGCTCGTCCCACCCGGCCGACAACCGCAGCGTCATCCTGGAGTTCCGGGTGGACGACGTGGACGAGGTGTACCGGAACCTGACCGGCTTCCTGGAGGACGTCGTCAAGGAGCCCACCACGATGCCCTGGGGCAACCGGTCGCTGCTGTTCCGTGACCCGGACGGCAACCTCGTCAACTTCTTCACACCAGCCGTCCAGGGACGCTGACGTCAGAGAAAGCTGACGTTCTGGGCGAGGGCCAACTGGCTGGAGTAGTTGATGGTGTTGGTGGCCGGGCGCATATAGGCGCGCCAGGAGTCGGAGCCGGACTCGCGGCCGCCGCCGGTTTCCTTCTCGCCGCCGAAGGCGCCGCCGATCTCGGCGCCGGAGGTGCCGATGTTGACGTTGGCGATGCCGCAGTCGGAGCCCTCGGCGGAGAGGAAGAGCTCGGCTTCCTGCTGGTCGCGGGTGAAGATGCTGGAGGACAGGCCCTGCGGGACGTCGTTGTGCAGGGCGATGGCCTCCTCGAGGGTGTCGTAGGTCATGACGTACAGGATCGGGGCGAAGGTCTCCTCCCGTACGACCTCGCTCTGCTCGTCCACGCGGACGATGACGGGTTCGGCGTAGGCGGCCCGCGGCAGCGCCTCGGCCAGGCGGCGGTTGCCGCCCGCCAGGATCTTGCCGCCCTCGGCCTGGACGCGGGTGAGGGCGTGTCGCATGCCGTCGAGGGCCGCGGTGGAGATGAGCGGGCCGACGAGGGTGTCCTCGTCGAAGGGGTTGCCGATGGGGAGCTTGGTGTAGGCGGCGGTCAGCCGGGCGATGAGGGTGTCGGCGATGTCCCGGTGGACGATGAGACGGCGCAGCGTCGTACAGCGCTGCCCGGCGGTGCCGGCCGCGGCGAACACGATGCCCTGGACGGCGAGGTCGAGGTCGGCGGAGGGGGCGACGATGGCGGCGTTGTTGCCGCCGAGTTCGAGCAGGCTGCGGCCGAAGCGGGCGGCGACGCGGGGGCCGACCTCGCGGCCCATGCGGGTGGAGCCGGTGGCGCTGACGAGGGCGACCCGGGGGTCGTCCACCAGCTTCTCGCCGATGGCGCGGTCGCCGAGCAGCAGCCGGTGGACGTCGCGGGGCGCGCCGACGTCCTCGGCGGCCCGGGCGAGGAGCCGGTCGCAGGCCAGGGAGATCAGCGGGGTGAGGTCGGACGGCTTCCAGATCACGGTGTCGCCGCAGGCCAGGGCGACGGCGGTGTTCCAGGACCAGACGGCGGCGGGGAAGTTGAACGCGGAGATGACGCCGACGACGCCGAGCGGGTGCCAGGTTTCGGCGAGGCGGTGGCCGGGGCGTTCGGAGGCGATGGTGCGTCCGTAGAGCTGGCGGGACAGGCCGACGGCGAAGTCACAGATGTCGATCATTTCCTGGACCTCGCCCAGCGCCTCTGAGCGGATCTTGCCCGCCTCGATGGTGATGAGGTCGGCCAGCTCGCCCTTGTGGTCGCGCAGCAACTCGCCCAGGCGGCGTACGAGTTCGCCGCGCCGGGGCGCGGGAGTGGTGCGCCAGGTGAGGAAGGCCGCGCGGGAGGCGGCGATGGCCTCCTCGGCGCCGGCCGGGGTCGCGGCGGCCAGGCCGAACAGGTCCTCACCGGTGATCGGGGTGCGGGCGGTGAGGCCGCTGCCCTCCGGGACGCTGACGCCGACGCGCTCCAGGGCGGTGCGGGCCCGGCCGCGCAGGTCCTCGGTGGTGGGAAGAGCGGTGCTGGTCATGGATGCTCCCTGGGGAGGTCGGGGGTGGGCGGGGTGCGTCGCGGTGTCAGCCGAGCGCGCCGTCGAGTTCCAGCGCTCGGGCGGCCTCGGTGATGGAGCGGTTCTGCTGCTGCTCGTAGAGGGCGAAGGGGTCGAGGACTTCGCGGCCGATGGCGCCGGACAGCCAGGCGCTGTCGTACGCGGTGCCCGCGTGGTCGTTGTTGCGCGCGCCTTCGCCGGTGAGGTTGGACTGGAAGATCCCGGCGGCGGAGCGGGGCAGGAAGTCCTCGTAGACGATGGGTTCGGCGCGCAGCCAGCCCTGGGCCACCAGGTCGCCGAGGTCGGCGGGCGGGCGGTTGCCGTCCCGTGGCCGGTCGGGCACGGCGTGGTAGGTGAAGTAGCCCAGTTTCCGGTCGGCGAGCTGCTGTTCGGTGGCGGGGACGTGTGCCGCCCACAGCGCGCGGGCGATGTCGCCGCGGTCCGCCTCGGGGTGGGCGGCGGCCTCCTCGTCGATACGGGTCAGCAGCCGGTCGTAGAGGGCGCGGCCCTCACGGGTGAGGGCGATGCCGCGCGCCTCGACCTCGCCGAACCGCACCCGCAGCGCCCCGCTGGTCACGCCGCCGTCGGCGGTGCGCATGGCGCGGGGTTCGGCGAGGGCGCGGAAGGAGGTCTGGCGCAGCAGCAGATCGGGGCCGTCCCAGCGCGGGGGACCCTGGATGGTGTCGATCATTTCGATGCCGCGGTCGGTCATGCGCCGGTACAGCTCGTCGATGTCCAGGACGCGCGGGGTGAGGTGGTTGATGTGGGTGGAGCGGACGCCGCCGATGTCCGCGGCGACGGCGGAGACCCGCTCCAGGGTCGCGTACCAGCCCTGGTCGATCGGCTCGGTCGACAGCTCGAAGGCCCGCACGGCCAGTTGGAGGAAGCGTTCCGTCTCCGCTTCGGGCAGTTCGCCTGTCGCCTCGGCCCGGTCGGCGAGGGCGAGCAGTTCCGGCGGGAACAGCTCGCGGGCGGCGAGGAAGGTTTCCAGCCGGGCGCGCAGGTCGTCGTCGAAGAACCGCGGGTCGGCGGGGGTGAGCATGGAGGTGAAGACGCGGAACGGGTTGCGCGCCAGCTCCTCGCCGTCGGTGGGGCGGAAGGCGGTGGAGACGACGGGCACCGCGCTGGCGGCGGCCTCGCGCAGGTCGTAGAAGCCGGTCGGGTGCATGCCGAGGGCGCCGAAGACGCGCGCGACCTGGCTCATCTCCTGCGGGGTGCCGACCCGGATCGCGCCGTGGCGCTCCGCGGTGACCCGGCCGATGGAGCCCAGCCGCTCGGCGTCGGCGCCCCGGGCGCGCAGCACGTCGTCGTTGACCTCGCGGGAGACGTCCACAAGGGTGGTGTAGGCGGGGACCTCCCGCCCGTACATGTCCGAGAGCCGGGCGGCGAACGCGGCGCGCAGCTGCCACTGGCTGAGTGTCCGGCTGGTCATCGGAAGTGCTGCCTTTCGGTTGGCGGTTCACACCACATGGGCTTCGGGGCGCGCCTCCGCTCCGGTGGTGAAGCGGTCGGCGCTGAACGGCGTGACGTCGAGGAACGGTGTGCGGTCCAGATACAGGTCACGGACGATCTCGCCGACCGCCGGGGCCTGCAGGAAGCCATGCCCGGAAAACCCGGTCGCGTAAAGCACGTTGCCCAATTCGCCGGAGCGGCCGATCAGGGCGTTGTGGTCCGGCGTGATCTCGTAGAGCCCGGCCCAGCCGCCGACCGTCTCCATGTCGGCCAGGGCCGGGGCCTGACGCCGTGCGGCGGCGCGGAACAGCTCCAGCCACTCCGGGGTCCAGGTGGTGTCGTAGCCGTCGGCCTGACCGGGGTCGGCGAGGCCGAACAGCAGTCCGTCGTCGCTGTTGTGGAAGTAGGCCGTGGAGGAGAAGTCGATGGTGAAGGGGATGCGCGGGGCGGGCGGGGTGAGCGGGGCGGTGAAGGCCACCTGACGGCGTACCGGGCGCACCGGGAGACTGATGCCGAGCATGTCCCCGATCCGCGCCGACCAGGCGCCCGCGGTACAGATGACGGTGGCGCAGGAGATCGGCCCGTGGTCGGTGTGCACGGTGGTGGCCCGGTCCCCGGCGGTGTCGATGGCGGTGACGGCGGTGTGCGTGGCGAACGTGACTCCGGCCCGGGCGGCGGCGCGCGCGTAGCCCTGGATGACCAGGCCGGGGCGGGCGTGGCCGTCGGTGGGCGAGTGGACGGCGGCCACGAGTCCGTCGGTGCTGATGTAGGGGCACAGCCGCTGTGCCTCCTGCGGGCCGATCATGCGGCTGGGCACGTCGAGGCTGTTCTGGGTGCGGACGCAGGCTTCGAAGTCCGTGGCCTGCTGCTCGCTGGTGAGCAGGAAGAGGTAGCCGACGCTGTCGAGCCGGATGTCGGCACCGGGCCGGCGCGGGAAGTCCTGGTAGGCACGCAGGCTGCGGCTGCCCAGCTGGATGTTCAGCGGGTCGGAGAACTGGGCCCGGACCCCGCCGATGGGCTTGCCCGAGCTGCCGCAGCCCAGCTCTCCGCGTTCGACGACGACGATGTTCGCCACTCCGGCCTCGGCCAGGTGGAAGGCGGTGCTGGTGCCCATGACGCCGCCGCCGATGATCACGACGTCGGCGGCCGGCGGAACGGTGCGGAAGGAGGATGAGGGGGACGCGGAGGGCGAAGGGTGCGAGGAGGACAAGTGGCCGATCCCTTCCCGAGGCGGGCGCCGGGCCGGAAGGTTCTCCGGCCCCGGGCGCGGCGCGGCTGTCGCAGTGCAGGACGATGCCGATCAGCTGTCTGCCGGTCATCGTGCAGCACCCCGACCGTTGACGTCCATGAACAGTTATTGCTTGTGATCTATTAGGGTCTCTATATGGACTGGACGAGTGCCCAGCTGCGTTCCCTCGTCGAACTGACCCGGCGCGGCACCATCACCGCGGTGGCGGAGTCGCTGGGGTACACCCCCGGCGGGGTCTCGCAGCAGATCGCCGCGCTGGAGAAGGCCACCGGCATGGAGCTGCTGCGGCGGACCGGACGCAGGGTGGAGCTGACCGACGCGGGGATGACGCTGGCCCGGCACGCCGAGCGGATCCTGACCACGGAGGCCGAGGCAGTGGAGGCCCTGGAGCGCACCCGCAACGACGCCTCGGGCACGCTGCTGGTCGGCCTGTTCACCACGGCCGCCGCCGAGATCCTGCCGCCCGCGCTGCGCAAGGTGCGCGAGGACCATCCGGGGCTGGCGGTCCACAGCCGCGACATGGACGTGGACGAGGTGTACGACGCGGTGGCCTCCGGGGCGGTGGACCTCGCGATCGGCCTCGACTATCCGGACGTGCCGATCCCGCGCGATCCCGCGCTGCGGGTGATGCGGCTGCACCGGGAGCGCTTCTCGCTCGCGGTGCCGACCGGTTCGATGGGCCACCGGGAGACCGTCTCCATGGCGCAGGTCCGGGATCTGAAGTGGATCCTGCCGTCCGCCGAGAGCTACTACGGGCGCGCCGTGCGCACCGCCTTCCGCCGGGCGGGCGTCGAGCCCGAGGTGCTGCACGAGGTGACGGACACCGCGGCGACCCTGGCGCTGGTCGAGGCGGGGGTGGGGGTGAGCACGGTGACGGATCTGATGCTCCGGCTGCGGCCCTCCCGCTTCGATGTGGTGCGGCTGCGCGAGACGATCGAGCGGCACATCGTCGTGGTGTTCCGCTGCGCCGCGGAGCGCAGGCCCACCGTGGTGGCCCTCGTCGACGTCCTGCGCGCCGTGACGCGGTCGGGGCTGGGCGGGCGAGCATAAGCGTTCCTTGCTCCTCGGCATCAATTCTGTCGCCCTGCCGGCCCTTGTGGGGCCGGGTCACCGGCCACATCGTGAGGTGGACCACGGATCCATCGATCTACGGAGAAGGACGGCAGACGTGGCTGACGCACTCTCGCTCGTTGACGACTGGGGTCCCGAGAAGATCGTCGTCGTCTCCCACCGGCGCACCGGCATGAAGGGCGTGCTGGTCGTGGACAACACGGCCCGGGGTACGGCCAAGGGCGGCACCCGTATGAGCCCCACGGTGACGGTCGGGGAAGTCGCCCGGCTGGCCCGGGTCATGACCTGGAAGTGGGCCGGTGTCGACCTCTTCTACGGTGGCGCCAAGGCGGGCGTCGTCGCCGATCCCGCGTCCCCCGACAAGGAGGCGATCCTGCGCGCGTTCGCCCGCGCGCTGTCCAACGAGGTGCCCCGCGAGTATGTGATGGGGCTGGACATGGGGCTGACCGAGAGCGACGCGGCCATCATCCAGGACGAGTTGGGAGACCGTGGCGCGGCCGTCGGCACCCCGGAGCACCTGGGCGGCGTCGCCTACGACAAGCTCGGGGTCACGGGCTTCGGCGTCGCCGAGGCCGCCGACGCCGCCGCACAGCGCCGCGGACTGTCCTTGTCCGGCTGCCGGGTGGCCATCCAGGGGTTCGGCGCCGTGGGCGCCGCGGCGGCGGCGCGGTTCGCCGAACTGGGCGCCACCGTGGTGGCCGTGTCCACGGCACGCGGCGCGCTGCATGACCCCGGCGGGCTGGACGTGCCGTCCCTGCTGGCCGCCCGCGAGGAGCACGGCGACGACTTCGTCGTCCGCCACGCCCGGGGCGAGGCGCTCGCCTCCGGTCAGGAACTCACCGTCGACTGCGACATCCTGGTGCCCGCCGCCCTGCAGGACGTCATCGACGACCGGACGGCCCAGCTGATCAAGGCCGGACTGGTGGTCGAAGGCGCCAATCTGCCCACCTCACCGGGGGCTCAGGAGATCCTCGCCGGGCGCGGTGTCACCGTGCTGCCCGACTTCGTGGCCAACGCGGGCGGTGTCGTCGCCGCCGCGTTCGCCATGGACGCCCGCTACTCCGGGTTCGGGCCGGAGACCCGCACCATCTTCGAGACGATCTCCGGTCGGCTGCGCGCGAACGCCGTCACCGTCCTGGACGAGGCCGAGCGCCGTGGCACCACGCCGCACGCGGCCGGGCTGAGGCTGGCCGAGGAGCGCGTCCGCGCCGCCATGCTCAGCAAGGGACGCCTCTCCCGCTGAGCGGGTCACGGCGGGCCGGGGTCCGCACACGATCCACCACGGCCGCACCCGGCCGTGGAGATTTCTTGAAGAAATAAAAGAGAAAGTGACGACAGGTACGCCAAAGTTAAAGCATCGGTGTCCAAATGCGGCACGAAGCCCGGCCCCCAAAGAGCGTTTCGTCCGCTGATTGACCGTCATCCGGCAGTCCGCGCCCGCCGTTTACATGTGAAGACCCGGTGCCGGTCCCACGACCACGGGGCCGGACTTCGCGAGGGAAACCGCAGACCGGGCGGTAGGGTGACGTCGCAGTCCCGGGCCGGTCCAGAACAGCACTTGCAGCGCTCCTCACTCTTGCAGTAACCAGATGCCCCATGAAACTTTTTACTCGCAACTCTTCGTCCCGCTCCGCGGTGACCCAGGACACCCCGGCCTCTTCCGATCGCGACACCCGGCAGGGTCCCGGGCTTTCGGCCCTCACCGGGGAATGGATTATCGACGCGGCGCACAGCAGGATCGGTTTCTCCGTCCGGCACGCCATGGTGACCACGGTGCGCGGCGCCTTCACCGAATATGAAAGCCGCCTCTACTTCGACGGCCACGACCCGTCCCGCTCCCGGGCCGAGATCGTGCTGTCCAGCGGCAGCGTCGACACCGGCGTCGAGCAGCGCGACGCCCATCTGATGAGCCGCGACTTCCTGGACGCCCGGGCCTACCCGCGCATCAGCTTCCGCAGCACCGAGGTGCGGCTCGCCGGCCAGGACGTGTACCGCATGTCCGGTGACCTCACCCTGAGAGACACCACCCGTCCGGTGGTCCTGGAGCTGACCTACATCGGGCATGTCACCGATCCCTTCGGCGACGAGCGGGTCGGCTTCGACGGCACCACCACCATCAACCGTTCCGACTGGGGCCTGACCTACAGCGCCAAACTGGCCCAGGGCGGTGCCATGGTGAGCGAGAAGGTCCGCCTCCAGTTCGACATCGCGGCCATCCGCACCCCCGGCACCTGACCCCGCGTCGTACGCCCCCCCCTGACAACTGCCGCCTCCCGGCGCCCCCGTGCCGTGGAGGCCTCTACACTTCCTTCGCGTCAACGCATCAGCAAGCGCTTACGACGAGAATCGCGAGGGCAGCATGACGGCGCCTACCTCCCCCGGCCGGTCCGCGAGACCCACCCTGGACCGCAGGGGTTTCCTCCGGCGTTCCGCCTCGGTCCCGGCGGGGCTGATCGCCGTTCCGACGGCATCGGCCCTCCTGTCCGGCCCTCCGGCCCGGGCGGCGGAGAGGACGGCCGGGCGGACCCTCACGTCCTTCGTCGACGACTACCGGACCAACACCACCGCCAACCTCACCCCCGAGACCAACGCGGCCCTGCGCATCCTGAGCGGTGTACGGCGGCTCTGGCACACCGGCACGGCCTGGAACAACGGCGCCCCGCTCGCGGCCGCCGTGCTGCGTGCCAACATGCGCTACTCGATCGCCCTCACCGCGCGGCGCAGCGACGCACAGGCCCGGGAATCCTTCATCTACGACCGGCAGGACCAGAGTTACGCGGCCACCGCCGGTCTCGGCCCGCTCACCGAGGTCTACCGCACCGGCGCCAAGGCCGTCACCAGCATCACCAGCGCCCCGGACACCACCCCGGCCACCACGGTCGGCGACGCCGTACCGCCCGGCGCGCCCGCCGGTTCCGCCATCGGAGCCGGGGCCATCGACTCCGACCTCGGCGAGGTCGTCCGGCTCGTGCAGACGCTGCGCGGCCCGTACGCGTCGAGCAACCCCGCCAAGTACGGCTACCAGTACCCGCGGCCGTGGCGGATGACGGAGCACAGCGAGGTCGTGGACACCGGCGCCACGGACGCCTTCGGCTTCCCCGTCTACGCGTCCGAGGTGACCGTCACCCCTCAGCTGCTGCGTCAGCGCGGCGGCAACCCGGCCGAGGACGGCGGTTTCCCGAGCGGTCACACCAACGCGCTCTACCTGGCCGGGCTGGCGCTGGCGTACGCCATACCCGAACGGTTCCAGGAACTGGTGACCCACGCCTCCGCGGCGTCCCACACCCGGATCGTGTCCGGCATGCACTCCGCCCTCGACGTCGTCGGCGGCCGCGTCCTGGCCACCGCGCTGGCCGCCGCCGCGCTGTACGACCCGGCCAACGCCGGGCTCAAGGCCGCCGCGCGCCGGCAGGCCGCCGACTACCTCCGCTCCCGGACCGGCACCACCGCCGACACGCTCTGGGCCTACGCCCACTCGGCGGGCACGGACACCGATCCGTACGCCGATCGCGCCGCCAACGCACGCGCGTTCACCTCACGGCTGACCTACATCCTGCCCAGAAGCGACCGGCACCGCGAGATGACCGTGCCCAAGGGCGCCGAAGTGCTCATCGAGACCCGGCTGCCCTATCTCACCGCGCACCAGCGCCGGGAGGTGCTGCGCACCACCGCGCTGCCCGGCGGATACGCCCTGCTGGAGGGGCCCGAGCAGTGGGGGCGGCTCAACCTCTTCGCCGCCGCGGACGGTTACGGGGCCTTCGACCGCGACGTACGCGTCGAGATGGACGCGGACGACGGCGGCTTCAGCGCGGCCGACGCCTGGAGCAACGACATCACCGGCGACGGCGGCCTCACCAAACGGGGCACCGGCACCCTGACCCTCACCGGCCGCAACCGCTACACCGGCGGCACCCGTGTCGAGGCGGGAACCCTGGTCGCGGGGTCGCCGGAAGCCCTGGGCGCGGGAGATGTCCAGGTGCACGGCGGCACCCTGCGGCTCGCGACGCCCGGTGGCGTACGGGCGCGGCGCGGTGTCGTCGTGGCCCCCGGTGCCACGCTGGAGCTTGCGGCGGACACCGGGGACGGCGGGAAGCCCGCGCTCACCGTCGCCCGGTCCGCCGTGCTCGGCCGCGGCAGTGTCCTCGACATCCACCTGGACGGCCGCCACTCCCCCGCCCTGCACACCCGTATCAGGGTGCTGCACGCCCGCGGCGGGCTGCACGGGCGGTTCGCCGCCATCAGGGTGCGGCGGGGTGGGCACACGTACACCGCCGTACCGTCGTACTCCCGCGACTCGCTCACCGTACGGCTGACGTAGCCCGCCGGGTCAGCGATCGGGGTGGCCGCAGCGCTCCGGCTGCGGCCACGGGACGAACGCCCCGTCCTCCCGCTCCACCAGGAGCCGCTTGTCATGGGCCAGCACCCCGCGCGGGCGGAGCCCGGTCAGGCTCGCCGTGGTGTACGCGGCGCTCAGGCTGCCCAGATCGTGCACCAGGCCGATCTTGAACAGCGAGCGGGTCTCCGCGATCGCCTCGTGGTCCCCGGCCCGCATCACCACACGCAGCTCGGGCGCGACGGCCAGCGCCGCCACCGAGACGGCGATGTTGTCCAGGTCGTCCGAGGCCACCGCGGCCATCGCCTGCGCACGCCCGAGGCGGAGGGTGCGCAGGACGAACCGGTCCGTGGCGTCGGCGACCACGACGGGCACCCCGAGCGCCCTGGCCAGCCGCAGGTTCGGGGCCGCCGGGTTCCGCTCCACCGCGATCACACCGATGCCCAGGGCCTGCAGCTGGGTGCACAGCCGCAGCCCCACCTGCCCGAGCCCGACGACGACCACATGGCCGCCCCGGGGCAGGGCGCGCGGGCCCAGGATGCCGACAGCTCGCGGGGCCAGCAGGCGGTCGACCACACCGGCCGTGAACACGGCGGTGAAGACGATGGTGATGAGCATCGCGAGACCGGAGAACATCAGATACGCGTGCGAGCCGTGGGCGAGCGCCGGGCCGACGGCGGACACGGTGCGCGCCGCCTCGAAGAACGCCTCGACGGGTGTGCGATGGTGCAGGGCCACCAGCCAGGCCCAGTCCGTCAGCAGCACGGTGAGCAGCCCGCCGAGTCCCATCAGCATGATCCGCGAACTGCCGTCGTGCGGCCGCAGCTGCCCCCGGAACTTCCCCAGCCAGGCCCGGTACCGCAGGGAGCGCGGTGGCCGGTACGGCTGGAGGCGCACGGTGTCCCCGTCCCAGCGGGCACCGGCGTGGCCCGAGGACGTCTTGGTGAGCGCGAGCAGATCGGGCTGGAGGCAGCCCGCCAGGAGCACCGGCGCGGCCACATCGGCCGGCGAGGTGACCTGACAGTTCGGGACCACCCGCACCAGCTGCTCGGCCACGGTCCGGTCGAAGATCGTCACCACGAGGGTGACCCTGGGATGGATGTGTTCCACCGCGAGCGCGTAGCGCAGGGACTCGGCGTCGTCCTCCAGCAGGATCGCGACCCCTGCCACCTCCCGGTCCAGCGCCTGCCGCAGATCCTCGTCGGTGGGCTGGGCGAGGTGGCGCACACGGTGTCCGCCCGCCCGCAGGGAGCCGCAGACCTTGCGCGCCACCTCGCCGCCGATCACGACGAAGTACCGCTCACCGACCGCGTCGGGGGTGTGCTGCGCCTCCCGCATGCGGCTCCTCCTCGACGCGTTCGACCGGGGCATGTGACCGCACACGGTAGGCGCGGGGACACCGCGTCACCATGCGCAGATGCCACACGGTCAGCGCCGCTGGTCAGACATATGCTCAACGTCGCCGAGGTAGGAGGCCACCCAGGCCAGCGGCGCGTTCCAGTTGATGGTGATCTCGTTGGTGGAGAACGCCATGAGGTCGTCGGTGTAGCACATCGCCGGGGCGCAGCCCTTCAGCTTCTTGCGCGAGACGGGGTCCTGCAGTCCGGAGTTCGGGCCGCCGGCCAGGGAACCGCGCGCCGGGCTCGGCAGCCTGGGGTCGAGCTGGTGCGCCCAGAAGCGGTGGTGCTGGTGGTGGGAGTTCCGTTCACCGTAGCCCGTGACATAGGACTGGTTGAGCGGATTGCCGCCCAGCAGATAGTCCATGCCGCGCAGCACCGCGTCGCGGTAGCGGGTCTTGCCGGTCAGCTCGTGCGCGGTGGCGAGCACCACCATGTTGTTCAGCACCTGGCTGTTGGAGCCCCACTCGTACGCGCCGCCCTTGGGCGCGTACGGCACCCCGTAGGCCGACTTCGCGGAGTCCGAGACGTAGCGGTCGGCGGCCTTGATCACCGTCGCGCGCACGGCGGCGCGCCGGGTGTGGTCGAGCTTGCTGGGCACGGTGGCCAGGTCGAGCGCTCCGAGGCCCGCGGTCGCGGACCAGGACAGGGCGCCGCCGCGCGGGAAGAGGGCGTCGACGTCGCCGTTGAGCGGTGAGCCGAGGACCGCCGTGCGGTAGGTGTTCTCGCCGGTGGTGAGGAACAGCTCGGCGGCGGCCCAGTAGAACTCGTCGCCGACGTGGCGGTCGCCGTACGCGCCGCCCCCGATGGAGTCCTTGTCACTGGCGAACATCTTCGGATGCTTCTTGGCCGCGGCCCAGGCGGTCCGGGCCGTGTCCAGGCACCGGGCGGCGAAGTGCGGATCGTAGGGCTTGAAGAGGCGGGCGCACTGCGCCGCGGTGGCCGCGAGGTTGAGGGTGGCCGCGGTGGACGGCGGGCGCAGCACCCGCGGCTGCCGGTCCCGGTCCGGTCGCGTCGGGAAGCCGGTCCAGTGCTTGTCGTGCACCTTATGGAAGGCCATACCGGCATACGGCTTGCCCCGGGGCACCTGCATGCGCAGCAGGAAGTCCATCTCCCAGCGCGCCTCGTCGAGGATGTCGGGGACGCCGTTGCCGCGCTCGGGCACCCGCAGCTTGCCGTCACCCAGCGCGTCGCCGCCCGCACCCGGAGTGGTGCGGGTGCGCTCGTACGCGGACATCAGCTGGGCCACGGAGATGCCGCCGTTGACGACGTATTTGCCCTGGTCACCGGCGTCGTACCAGCCGCCGGAGACATTCCGCCGGTAGTCGGACCCGTAGCCCCGGAAGGGGACGTCGGTGTCGCCACGGTGCGGGGCGGCCTCGTCGTGGCCCGCGGGTCGGGCGTACCGGGCCCCGACCAGATCCTTGTCGATCCTGATGCCGCTGCGGTTATGGTAGAAGTACGCCAGCGAGTCGGTGCGCAGCGTGTCGTAGAGGTGGTCACCGATGGTGAACGGCTCGCTCTTCTTCCCGCCGATGGTGACGGTGTAGCCCTCGCCCGCGTCGGTGACCTTACTGAAGTCGAAGGTCTGGACGCGTTGGCGGGAGCTGGGGTCGACGCCCGCGGGGGTGGTGACGCCGCCGGCCCGTTTCGTGCCGTCGGCGGTCCGCAGCGTCCACGTCAAGGGCCTGGTGGCGCTGGTGACGACGGTGCCCTTCTTGGGGCCGTACGTCGGATAGCCGACCTGGTTCACCCGCACCGGCGAGCCGGTGCCGGGCGTGGGGCCGGGCTTCTCGGCACCCGTCCCGGCCCCGTGGTCCGCGGCTCCGGCGGCGGGGGCGGCCAGGGCGCCCAGCGCCAGGCTCGCGGCGACGGCCGCGCCCAGCACACGCGGGCGTCGTTCGACGTGTATAGCCATGCCGCAGAGCCTAGAAAGACGGGTTGACCTGCGGCTTCGTACGCTTAGCCGAAATCCGGCTACCCACATCGACCGAGTCCCGGCTACCTCAATTGAGGTAGCCGGGACTCGGTAAGGGGTCAGCTCACATCGGAGACCTTCCAGCGCTGGTTCGCGCCGGAATTCGGGGTCCATGTGTCGACGGCGGCGCCGTCGTGTGTGGCCTGGCCGCCCACCTCCAGGAGCCGGCCGGTGGCCGCGTTGACCAGGGTCCAGGTGCCGTCACCGGTGGTCGACATGATCCACTGGGTGGCCTTGTCCCGCTTCCCGTGGTCCGCCTCCAGCACCGGGGCGCCGTCGCGGACGGCCAGCCGCTTGCCCGCCACGGGGTTGGTGAACACATACCGCTGCCGGTTGCCGGTGTCGCCGCTGATCTGGCGCAGCTGCCACCGCTGGCCGGGGGTGGCCGCCTCGGCGCCCTTGATGACGAGCTTGGTGCCGTCGTCCGCGACGGTGAGCGCCTTGCCGCTCTGGACACCGGTCAGCTCGTACGTGTGGCCCTTGCGCAACAGCGCGGCGTCCTTGGCCACCCCGGACACGCCCTTGACGAGGAAGGTCGTCACGGACTGGGCGGGCGCGGTGAAGGTGGCCTTCCGGTCGGTCACCTTGATGGCGTCCTGCCGCTGGAGCTTGCCGTCGGCGCTGGTCACCACGGGGGTGACGGTCGCGTGGCGGCCGATCTTGCCGAACTTGGACAGGTCGAGGGTGACGTTGCGCTCACCCGCGCCGCTGTTGACGTGGACGACGGTGGCCGCGTCGCCCTTCCGGGAGACGGCCGCGGCGCTGGAGGTGTCATCGGTCCTGATGAGCCGGTCGCCGGGCTTGATGTAGTGGGTGAAGTTGCGGGCCGTGTCGAACTTGGTGTTCGTCCGGATGGGGCAGGTGTCGAGCGTGTCCTTGGAGGTGCAGCTGAACGGGAGCTGGATGCTGCCCCAGTTCCCGCCCTTGGCCGACTCCCCGCCGGGCTTCATGTTGTCGTAGTCCTCGACGGGCTGCCAGAACACCCAGGCTCGGGGCTCCAGTTCCCGGAGGTCGTCGACCATCTGCTTGGCCAGGCCGAGGCCGGGCCGCATGTCCGTGAAGCTCTGGCCGTCGCCCCAGTCGCCCTCGACCTCGCTCATCCACAGCGGCTTGTCCGCCGCCTTGGCCAGGTCGCGCACGCTGGTGCGGCCGCCGGTGCCGTAGGTGTGGACGTTCATCTGGCCGACGAGGTCGCGCACCGCTTGCGGGTAGGTGTTCCAGTTCTGCGTGAAGATGCTGGGGTTGGTCTCGTCCATCGCGGAGATCTTGGTGCCGGTCCTCGCCTTCTTCAGGGCGGGGGCCAGGGCGTTGATGACCTTCTGCTGGAGTTCGGGGCCGATGTGGGCCCCTTCCTGCCGTCCGCCGACCGGCTCGCCGTCGGCGCCCAGGCGGGTGCTCCAGTAGTTGGTGTTGGGTTCGTTGAACGGGTCGAGGGTGTCGACCTTGATGCCGTGCGCCTTCTCCAGCCGCTTGGTGGCGCCCGCCAGATAGGCGGCGAAGTCGTCGACGGAGTCCGGCTTGAGCTGGTCGTCGGTGGCGTTGAAGCCGCCGGAGACATAGCCGCTCTTCGTCATGAACCAGGGCGGCGAGTTGCTGAACGTCTCCCAGTGGTCGATGTCGCCTCTGATGCGGTCGACCCACCAGCGCTGGGTGGCGTCGGCGTCGGGGTTCCAGTCGGCCTTGTCGTCCGCGTTCCACCAGTCGGTGTCCTCGCGCGTGGTGCCCGCCGGGGCCTTCCACCAGCCCTCGACCGCTCCCCCGGCGCGGAGGTAGTCCTTGACGTCGGGGGCGTTGCCACCGCCGATGTTGTAGCGGGCGATGTTGAGGGCGAGGCCGTCGTCCCCGAAGAGCAGCTTGGCCAGCTTCTCGCGGATCTCCTTGGGGTAGTCGCCGGTGGCGTTGGCGAACCAGACCAGGCTGGTGCCCCAGCCCTCGAATCCCTCCGCCTTGTACGAGGGGTCGGGTGAGACGGTGACGGCGTCGGCCGTCGCCGTCGCCGGGGCCTGCGCGGTCACCGGCGGGGCGGTGATCAGGGCGGCCCCGGTGGCCAGGGCGGTGACTGAGAGGGTTCCCAGGAGTCGTCGTGTGCGGGTACGGCGTGCCAACGTGTGCTCCCAACTCGTGTGCGGACGCTTCGGTGGACCGGCCGCCGTGCCCGCGAGGGCGACGACGGAGTTTCAGGAGGCTTGAGGAGGCTTCAGGAGGCGGTGACGGACGTGGCGGGTCCCGCCGTCAGGTCGCGGGCTGCCGCAGCACTTCGACGCCCCTGGGGGCCAGGATGAGCGCGCCGTCGTCCGCGCCGCCGCCGATCAGGGGTTCCCCGGCGAGTCCGGTCAGCGGCACCGTGGCGTCGGTGCGGTTGACCAGGAACAGATAGCGGCTGCCGCCGCCGTGGCGCACGGCCAGCTCGACGCTTCCGCGTGCGGCGGCCGGCAGTTCGCTGCCCACACCGGCGGGCGCGAGCAGCCCCGGCAGCAGTCCGGTGAGTCCGTCCGGGCCCAGCCGGGTGGAGACGTACGCGGCCGATCCCCCGCCCACGGCGCGGCGGGTGACGGCGGGGCGGCCCGTGTACGTCCCGCTGCGGTAGTGGGCCAGGACCTCCACCTCGGGGTCGGTGACGGTGATCCGGTCGGTCCACAGGGTGCCGGTGGCCGTGCCGTCGGATGCGGACCGGGCCTCGATCTCGACGGCCTCGCCGTCGAGCAGCGGGCCGAACTCCTCGATGCGGATGCCGAGCAGCTCGCTCAGGGCTCCCGGGTAGCCGCCGAGCCAGATGTGGTCGTTCTCGTCAACGACGCCGGAGAAGTAGGTGGCGATGAGGTGGCCGCCCTGCTCGGCGTACCGGGTGAGGTCCTTGGCCAGCGCCGCGGGGACCATGTGCAGCACGGGCGCGATCAGCACCTCGTAGCGGTCGAGGCCGGTCTGCGCGGTGACGACGTCGGCCCGGATGCCGAGGGCAAGGAGGGCGGAGTACCAGTCCAGCGCCTCCTGGCGGTAGTCGAGACGGGAGGTCGGGTGGGAGTCCTGTTCGCTCGCCCACCACGACTCCCAGTCGAAGACGATCCCGACCCGGGCCGGTTCGCGTGTCGTGCCGGCCACCGGGGCCAGGGCGCGCAGGGTCCGGCCGAGGGCGGCCACCGCGCGGAACACCTCGCTGTCGGGCCCGGCGTGCGGCACCATCGCCGAGTGGTACTTCTCGGCTCCGGCCGCCGACTGCCGCCACTGGAAGTAGCACACGGCGTCGGCGCCGTGCGCGACGTGCAGCAGCGCGTCACGGGCCAGCTCGCCCGGCCGCTTGGCCACGTTGACCGGCTGCCAGTTCACGGCGCTGGTGGAGTGCTCCATGAGGAACCAGGGGCGTCCGCCGGAGATGCCGCTGACGAGGTTCGCGGAGAAGGACAGCTCGTCGCGGTCCTGCGGGCCGGGCCTGACGTAGTGGTCGTTGGAGACGAAGTCGACCTCACCGGCCCAGTCGGCGTAGTTCATGCCCTTGGTCTCGCCCATCACCATGAAGTTCGTGGTGACGGGGATGCCGGGGGTGAGCTCGCGCAGGATGTCCCGCTCCGCGCGCAGGTGCTCCTTCAGCGCGTCGGAGGAGAAGCGCTTGAAGTCCAGCTGCTGGGTGGGGTTCGGATGGGACGCGGCCAGCCGGGGCGGGAGGATCTGCTCCCAGGCGCTGTACCGCTGGGACCAGAACGCGGTGCCCCAGGCGTGGTTGAGGGCATCGAGGGTGGTGTAGCGGGCGCGCAGCCAGTCGCGGAAGGCGCGGGCGGCGTCGTCGGAGTAGTCGTAGATGTTGTGGCAGCCCAGCTCGTTGGAGACGTGCCAGGCCACCAGTGCGGGATGACCGGCGTACCGCTCGGCCATCTTCCGCACCAGGCGCAGCGCGTGGGTGCGGAAGACGGGCGAGGTGGGGCGCCAGTGCTGCCGCGCCCCCGGCCACACCGTCTCACCGGAGGCGGTCACCGGGAGGATCTCCGGGTGCGCCGTGGTGAGCCAGGGTGGCGGGGAGGCGGTGGCGGTGGCCAGGTCGACCGCGATGCCACCGGTGTGCAGCAGGTCCATGATCTCGTCGAGCCAGCCGAAGTCCCACTCGTCCTCGGCCGGCTGGATGCGGGCCCAGGAGAAGATCCCCACGGAGACGATGGTGACACCGGCCTCGCGCATGAGCCGGATGTCGTCCTCCCACACCTCGCGCGGCCACTGCTCGGGGTTGTAGTCCGCGCCGTAGCCGAGGCGTGGGGTGGGGTCACCGTCCGGCCCATGCGGAGGCTGGGACTGGAGGGTGGAGATCATGGTGGTCCTTCCGGTGAACCGTACGGGGCGGCGCGGGGGCTGTTACTTCTGGACGGTGAAGCCCTGCTCTTCGCCGTACTTGACGGACGCGTCCTGCCAGGCCTTCAGACCTGCGGCCAGCTTGGTGTTCGAGACGTAGGCCTTGCCGACGGTGTCGTTGAAGATGTTGTTGGCGTAGACCTGGTAGGGCAGGTACGACCAGCCGCGGCCGACGTTCGCGGCCGACTCGGCGAAGATCTTGTTGGCCTTCTGGCCGCCGAAGTACGGGAACGCGGTGTCCTGGAACGCCTTGGACTCCAGGTCCGCGGTGGTCGCCGGGAAGGCGCCCTCCTTGATCCGGGTCTGTACGCCCTTGCCGGCGTTGGCGTACTCGGTGAAGGCGTAGGCGAGTTCCTTGTGCTTGCCCAGGGTGGGCAGGGCCAGGGAGCTTCCGCCGTTCTCCGCGGTGGTCTTGTCCCCCGCCTTCCACTGCGGCAGGGGTGCCACACGCCAGTCGCCGGAGGCGTCCTTCACGCCGGAGGCGAAGTTGGCGGGCATCCAGGCGCCCGCGTTCAGGGTGGCGATGGTGCCGTCGCCGAGGCCCTTGTACCAGTCGTCGGTCCAGCCGGTGATGGGCGCGATCAGCTTCTCGTCGAGGAGCTTCTGCCAGGTGTCGGTGTACCTCTTGGCGCCCGCGTCGGAGAAGTCGATCTTCACCTTGGTGCCGTCGACCTTGTACGGACGGGAGCCGGCCTGCCACAGCATGCTGGTGGCGGTGCCGCCCTCTCCCGTGTCGGCGGTGATGTACGCCTTGGGGTCGGCCTTGTGCAGCTCGCGCGCGGTCTTGACGTAATCGTCCCAGGTGGTGGGCACCTTGAGCTTGTACTTGTCGAAGACCTTCTTGTTGTAGAACATCGCCATGGGCCCGGAGTCCATGGGCAGGGCGTAGACGTCCTTGCCGGACTTCACGGAGTGCCACGGGCCCGGGGAGTACTTGTCGGCGAGCTTGTCGGCGCCGTACGGGCCCAGCTTGTCGAGGGCCTTGGTCAGCGCGTACTCGCCCAGCGCGTAGTACTCGATCTGGGCGACGTCGGGGACGCCCTTCTTCGCGGCGATGGCGTTCTGCAGGGCCTTGTACTGGTCCTTGTTGGTGCCCGCGTTGACGAGGTTGACCTTGACCTTGGGGTGTTCCTTCTCGAAGTCCTTGGCGACCTTCGTGAGCGTGGGCTCCCAGGCCCACACCGTCAGGGTGCCGCCCTTCTTCAGGGCCGCGTCGATGTCCTTGGCGGACACCGGCTTGCTGTCGGCGGCGCTGTCGTCGGAGCCGCCGCAGGCGGTGGCCCCCAGGGTGAGGGCGGAGACCAGGGCTATGCCGCGCAGCAGGCGGCGGGTGTTCTTGCGCATGGGCGTGCTTTCCACTTCTTCGTGCGGCGGGACGGTGGGGCTATTCCTTGACGCTTCCGGCGGCGAGCCCGGACTGCCAGTACTTCTGGAGCAGGAGGAACGCGGCGATCAGCGGCACGATGGTGATCAGGGAGCCGGTGATGACGAGGTTGAACACGGCCTTGCCACCGGCGGTCGCGGCCTGCAGGTTCCAGCTGTTGAGGCCCACGGTGAGCGGATACCAGTCCGGGTCCTTCAGCATGATCAGCGGAAGGAAGTAGTTGTTCCAGGTGGCGACCATCGTGAACAGCAGGACGGTCACGATGCCGGGGGCGAGCAGCGGCAGGACGACCTGGAAGAAGGTACGCACCTCACTGGCGCCGTCGATGCGGGCGGCCTCCAGTAGTTCCTCCGGTACGGCCTCGGTGGCGAAGACCCACATCAGGTAGAGGCCGAACGGCGAGATGAGGGACGGGATGATCACCGCCCAGGGGGTGTCGGTCAGCCCCATCTTGCTGAACATCAGGAAGGTGGGCACGGCCAGCGCGGTGCCGGGCACCGCGACGGCTCCGATGACGACGGCGAACACGGCACGCTTGCCCGGGAAGGTGAACTTCGCCAGGGCGTAGCCGCCGAGGACCGCCAGCAGGGTGGCGCCACCGGCGCCGACCGCCACGTACAGCAGGGTGTTCAGCAGCCAGCGGACGAAGACGCCGTCGTTGTAGGTGAACGTCTCGCGGATGTTGTCCCACAGGGCGAAGTCGCCGCTGAACCACAGCCCGAACGACCGGGCCAGGCCCTCCTGGGTCTTGGTGGCGCTGATGACCAGCCAGGCGAGCGGCACCAGCGAGTACAGCAGGACCAGCCCGGTGAGGACGGTCAGCAGCACGCTGCGGCGCGGGCGGCGCCCCGCGGCGCGCTTCCGGGGCCCGCGCAGCCGGGGCGCGGAGCCCGGGGATCCGGCCGGGGCGGGGGCGGGCCGGGAGACGGTGGTGGCGGGGGTGGACATCGCTTCACGCTCCCTTGCGCATGCCGCGCAGCTGGACGACATAGGCGATGACCATGGTGATGAGCCCCATGATGATGGCGACCGTCGCGGAGTAGTTGTGCTGCTGGCCCGAGAAGGACAGCGAGTACGTGTAGAAGTTCGGGGTGTAGTCGGTGGTGATGGAGTTCGGTGCCAGCTTCTGCAGGATGTTCGGCTCGTTGAACAGCTGGAACGTGCCGATGATCGAGAAGATGGTGGCGATGACCAGGGCGCCGCGGATCGCGGGGAGCTTGATGGCGGTGATGACGCGGATCTGCCCGGCGCCGTCGATCTCCGCGGCCTCGTACAGGGAGTGCGGGATGACGCGGAGCGCGGAGTAGAAGATCAGCATGTTGTAGCCGACGAACTCCCACGTGACGATGTTGCCGATGGACGTCAGCACCAGATCGGGCGACAGCGGGTTCGGCAGCGACACCCCGAGGGCGTCGTTGATGTCGCTCACCAGGCCGAAGCGGGTGCCGTACATGAACCCCCACATGAGGGTGGCGACCACGGCGGGCACCGCGTACGGCAGGAAGATCGAGATCCGGAAGAAGTCCCGCCCGTACAGCCGCCCGCTGTCCAGGGCGAGGGCCACGAGCAGGGCGATGCCCAGCATGATCGGCACCTGCACCAGCAGGAACAGCGACACCCGGGTCAGGGACGTCCAGAACCGGTCGTCCTGCAGGGCCTGCTGGTAGTTGTCCAGGCCGACGAAGGAGGTGCCGCCGATGAGCTGGTCACGGAAGAGGCTGAGGTAGACCGAGTAGGCGATGGGGGCCAGGAAGACGAAGGCGAAGACCACCACGAAGGGCCCGATGAACCCCCACCCCGTCCAGGAGCGGCGGTCCCCCTTCGCCGGAGGCCGGGCCGGGCGCCGTTTCACGGCGGCGGGGGGTTGCAGCGTCGTCATGTCGTTCCTCGCTCGTCCATCGTGGAACCGGCGCCATGCGCCGTCGCGATGTTTGCGTAAACATTTCGGCGCTCAAAGGGAGCGTGGAGGTGTTATGTTTACGTAAACATCTGATGGCGGAATGTCTACACTGCCCCAATGACGGTGGTCAAGAGGCATCTGGCAAAACCGGGACGCGACGTGGCGAGGGAGAAAGTGGAAGCAGCGGACACCCCCTCGGCGGACGGCCCCCCGGCGGTCGGCGGCGCCCGGACGCGGACCCCCGGGCGCGCGCAGCGCGCGTCGATGGCGGACGTGGCCCGGCTCGCCGGTGTCTCCGCGCAGACCGTCTCCCGGGTCTCCAACGGCTACCCCGGTGTCACCGAGGAGACGCGGCGGGAGGTGCTGGCCGCCATGAAGCAGCTCGGCTACCGGCCCAACAGCGCCGCCCGGGCGCTCAAACGCGGCGAGTTCCGCACCATCGGCGTCATCACCTTCACCCTCTCCACCACGGGCAATGTGCGCACGCTCGAAGCGATCGCCACCTCCGCGGCACACGAGGGCTACGCCGTCACCCTGCTCCCCGTCGCCGTCCCCACCCAGGACGAGGTGCGCGGCGCCTTCTCCCGGCTGGGCGAACTCGCCGTCGACGCCGTCATCGTCATCATGGAGGTCCATCTCCTCGACGCGGCGGCGCTCTCCCTGCCGCCCCACGTCCAGGTCGTCGTGGCCGACTCCGACGCCGGTGACCGCTATACGGTGGTCGACACCGACCAGGCGGGCGGCACCCGCGACGCGGTGGACCATCTGCTCGGCCTCGGCCATCGGACCGTGTGGCATCTCGCCGGACCCGAGGGGTCCTTCGCGGCGCAGCGCCGCGCCGACGCCTGGCAGACGGCGCTCACCGAGGCCGGGCGCGTCCCGCCGCCGCTCGTACGGGGCGACTGGTCGGCCGAGTCCGGCTACCGGGCCGGGCTGGCGCTCGCCGCCGAGGAGGACTGCACGGCGGTGTTCGCCGCCAACGACCAGATGGCGCTCGGCCTGCTGCGGGCGCTGCACGAGAAGGGCCGGACGGTGCCGGACGACGTCAGCGTCATCGGCTTCGACGACATCCCCGAGGCCGGGTCGTTCCTGCCGCCGCTGACCACCGTGCACCAGGACTTCGCCGAGGTCGGACGGCGCTGCGTCGAGGGCGTCCTGCGCCAGATGCGGCCGAGCGCCCCGCGCCGTGGCACCACGCTCGTCCCCACCCGGCTCGTGGTGCGCCACAGCACCGCGGCGCCGCCTCCGCGGTAACCGCCGCCGCGGTAGCCGCGCTCGCGGTAATCGTCCTCGCGGCACAACGGGCGCGGCCGGTACGGGGAGACATCTGCTCCTCGTACCGGCCGCGGCGGCGACTCACGCCCGTCGGCTACACCTTGCTGCCGATTCCGGTCAGCGACCGCACTTCCATCTCCGCCTGCTTGGCGGGGTCCGCGGGCTCCTTGCTGAGGACCGTGCCGAGGAATCCGCAGAGGAAGGAGAACGGGATCGACACGATGCCGGGGTTGCTGAGGGGGAACCAGTGGAAGTCGACGCCCTTGAAGATGGACGTCGAGGTGCCCGATATGGCCGGGGAGAAGATGATGAGGATGAGCCCCGACCCCAGGCCGCCGTAGATGCTCCACAGCGTGCCCGTCGTGTTGAACCGCTTCCAGTACAGGGTGTAGAGGATGGTCGACAGGTTGGCGGACGCGGCGAGCGCCAGGGCCAGCGACACCAGGAAGGCGACGTTCTGGCCGTTGGTGACGATGCCGCCGACGATGGCCAGGACGCCGACCGCGATGGCCGTCAGCCGGGCGACCCGGATCTCGGACGCCGCGTCGGCCTTCCCCTCCTTCATGACGTTGGCGTAGACGTCGTGCGCGAACGAGGCGGACGCGGTCAGGGTCAGACCGGCCACCACCGCGAGGATCGTGGCGAAGGCCACCGCGGAGACGATGCCGAGGAGCACCGCGCCGCCGATCTTGAACGCGAGCAGCGGCGCAGCCGAGTTCTCCCCGCCGGGGGCCGCCAGGATCGCGTCCGGGCCGACCAGCGCGGTGGCGCCGTAGCCCACGACCAGGATGCCCAGGTAGAACAGGAACATCGTCCAGGAGCACCACACCACCGACCGGCGCGCCTCCTTGGCGTCCGGCACGGTGTAGAAGCGCATCAGCACGTGCGGCAGGCTGGAGATGCCGAGGACCAGCGCCAGGGACAGCGAGACGAAGTCGAGCTTGTCCATCGCTCCGTCGCCGTACCAGCCGCCCGGTTCGAGCAGGCTCTGCCCCAGTGGGCTGCGCGCCGCCGCCTGGTCGAGGATCGCCGAGAAGCTGAAGCCGAACTTGCCGATGATGAACACACTGATGAAGGTCACGCAGATCAGGAGCAGACCGGCCTTGATGATCTGCACCCAGGTGGTGCCCTTCATGCCGCCCACCAGGACGTAGAAGACCATCACGAGTCCGACGGCCGTGATGACGAGGGCCTGCCCGCCCTTGCTGTGCACGTTCAGCAGGAGGGCGATCAGTCCGCCGGCGCCGGCCATCTGGGCGAGCATGTAGAAGAACGTGATCACCAAGGTGGCGTTGGCCGCCGCCGCGCGCACCGGGCGCTGCTTCATCCGGTAGGCCATCACGTCGCCCACGGTGAACCGGCCGGTGTTGCGCAGCCGTTCGCCGACGAGCAGGAGGGCGACCAGCCAGGCGACGAGCCATCCCACGGAGTAGAGGAAGCCGTCGTAGCCATGGACGGCGATGGCCCCGGAGATCCCGAGGAAGGACGCCGCCGAGAGGAAGTCGCCGGAGAGGGCGATGCCGTTCTGGACGCCGGTGAAGGCGCTTCCCGCGGCGTAGTAATCGGAGGCCGTCTGGTTCCTGGTGGTGGCCTTGTAGACGATGAACAGCGTAATCAGGACGAAGACGACGAATACGCTGACGTTGATGACCGGGCTGCCGGTCGCCTCACCCGCGATCTGCAATGTCATTCCTTGTCGGCCCCCGCCAACTCGCGCACCTTGTCCACCTGCGGGTCGATTTTCCTGTCGGCGAAACCCCGGTACAGCAGGACGATCGTGATCGTCGACACGAACTGCAGCAGACCGAAGAGAGTCCCCATATTGACCGAGCCGAACACCTTACGGCTCATGAAACCATGACCATACGCCGAGAAGAGCGCGAAGGTCATGTACCAGCAGAAGAAGAGCGCACTCATGGGGAAGACGAACCGGCGCAGCCTCTTGCGAAGCCGGTCGAATTCCGGGCTCTGCTGGATCGCGGCGAAGTCGGGCTCGCCGTTTTCATTGCCGCGGTCGGCGAACCCCTGTCCAGTGGCCCGCTCGGATGAGATGGGCGCGGGAGGCCGCACCGCTTTCGTCATGGCCCTCTCCCGGGAGTTTCGGGCAGGAGAATTCGTACGGATCTGCCTGCAGTGGATGGTGGGGAGGAGGAGCAACCCGCAGCCCCATGGCGGGGTCAGTGTAGTAAGGCGCCGGACGCAGTCAACGGCCGGGGATCCCCTAGAGACCGGCCCGGCCCGGGATGCACCGGGAGCACCTGTTTCCGGATGACAGCACGCCACATATCGGGCTAAGAGATGCTTGTGAGCAACTGTCAGAACTTCTCAGGATGTGCGCTTTTCCCGATCCTTCCTCCTTTCGGTCCGCCTGACCAGGTGTCACGCGATGAACGCGAGCCGGCATCACCGGACTTGCGGATTTTTCGTGAACAGAGGATGCACGCGATGTGTTGATGTTGGTGGATCGCCCCATGTATGCGAACGTGTGGGAGGCTGCTCCACTGCGGGGCCCGTGACGATCTCCGGTCGTTGTTGCCGCTGATCAGGGTGCTCTACACTCACCACCGCCTGAGACGTTTGACGTCTCCAGAAATAGAGCCTGCGGCAATGGGTTCCCGAGGACGGAGGTAGGTAATCGGTGGGTTTTCTCGACCGCTCTCGCATTATCGCAGGGCCGGGGTGGAATCGATGGCTGATTCCTCCGGCGGCACTGGCGATTCACTTCTCCATCGGCCAGGCATACGCCTGGAGCGTCTTCAAGACGCCGCTGGAAAAAGCCCTTGACATCTCGGGGACGGCCAGCGCGCTCCCCTTCCAGATCGCCATTCTCGTCCTCGGCCTCTCCGCCGCCTTCGGCGGCACGCTCGTGGAGCACAAGGGGCCGCGGTGGGCGATGTTCGTGTCGCTCGTGACCTTCTCCTCGGGCTTCCTGATCGCCTCGCTCGGGGTGGCCACGCGCCAGTACTGGCTGGTCATCTTCGGATACGGCGTCGTCGGCGGAGTCGGCCTCGGTATCGGTTACATCTCGCCGGTGTCCACGCTGATGAAGTGGTTCCCGGACCGCCCGGGCATGGCCACCGGCACCGCCATCATGGGCTTCGGCGGCGGCGCGCTGATCGCCTCCCCCTGGTCGTCGCAGATGCTGTCCTCCTTCGGCAGCGACACCAGTGGCATCGCCCAGACCTTCCTGGTGCACGGCCTGGCCTACGCCGCGTTCATGACGCTGGGCGTGCTGCTCATCCGGGTACCGGCCGAGGGCTGGCGCCCGGCCGGCTGGGTCCCCCGCGAGGAGACCGGCAAGCAGCTCGTCACGACCGCGAACGTGTCGGCGAAGAACGCGGTGAAGACCCCGCAGTTCTGGCTGCTGTGGATCGTGCTGTGCATGAACGTCACTGCAGGCATCGGGATCCTGCAGAAGGCCGCCCCGATGATCCAGGACTTCTTCCAGGACACCGACGCCCCGGTGAGCGCGACCGCCGCCGCCGGATTCGTCGCCCTGCTGTCCCTGGCCAACATGACCGGCCGTTTCGTCTGGTCGTCGGTCTCCGACTTGATCGGCAGGAAGAACATCTACCGCCTCTACCTGGGCGCGGGTGCTCTGCTCTACCTGACCATCCTGCTCGGGAAGAACAGCAGCACCGTGCTGTTCGTGGTCGCGGCGATGGTGATCCTGTCGTTCTACGGCGGCGGGTTCGCGACCGTACCGGCCTATCTCAAGGACTTGTTCGGCACCTACGAGGTCGGCGCGATCCACGGTCGGCTGCTGACCGCCTGGTCGGTCGCCGGAGTCGCCGGGCCGATCATCGTGGACGCCGTCGCGGACTCGGGGAAGAAGTCCGGGGACTCCGGACCCGGCCTCTACGCGGTCTCCTTCTACCTCATGATCGCGCTTCTGGTCATCGGCTTCGTCGCGAACGAGCTGGTGCGCCCGGTGAACCCGAAGTTCCACGAGCCGGAGCCGGTGGCCGCGGGCGACCGGGCCGTCCAGGACCAGCAGGGCGAGCAGGGGGAAGAGGGCGGCACCGACCGCATCCCGGCCGAGAGGGGCAACTGATGACCCACCAGGACGAACCTTCGCAGAGCGCGGCCGTGAAGTCCTCGCCCGTTCTGCTGGCCGTGGCGTGGCTGTGGGTGGCCATTCCCTTCGCGTACGGCCTCTATGAGCTCGCCATGACGAGCCGAAAGCTGTTCGAGTAGAGGTGGGCGAGCCGGCACATCACCAGTCCGGCCGTGGGCGTTTCCGCCGCCCCCGGCCAGGCCGGTGTGCCGCCGGTCGTTCGACTTCCTCTTCAGGAGAAATCCCAGGAGAAAGCGCATCGTGATACATCGCTGTGGCCAAGCCGCTCCGGGCGCGGAGCGCGTCTCGTGACCCCGGGAAGGCATGCGGCCGAAGTTGCACGCGGCCCGGGGCTGTGGGCCACCATCGTGCAATGGCGAAACTGGCGGCTGCCGGTGAAGCTGGGCGCCGTGCTGGTGGTGCCCGCGCTGCTGGCCGTCGCCCTGGGCGTCGTACAGATCCAACGCGAAGTCGAACGCGCCAACTCGTACGCGGACATGCAGCGGCTGGTCAAGCTGCGCTCCGGGCTGATGCCGCTGCTCGGTGGCCTGCAGACGGAGCGGACCATGGCCGCCGAACAGCTGCGGGGTGCGGCGGACGGCGATTCCGCCATGCGGCGGCAGGCCCGGTCCACCGACCGCGCCCGGACCGTGCTCGTGGGCAGCACGAAGCGGGCGCCCGAGCTCGACGGCGCCGCGCGGAACCGCTACCAGGACGCGGTCAAGGCCCTGGGCGGGCTGACCGACCTGCGCGATCAGGTGGCGTCCGGCGACATCAGCTCCTGGGACGCGGTGAACAAGTACCGCACCGTCATCAACAGCCTGCTCGACCTGGACCAGGCCCTGGGCAGCCGGTTCGGTGAACCCAAGCTGTCCGGCCCGGCGTCCGCGCTGTACGACCTCGAGGCGGTCCAGGAGGAGGTCACTCTCCAGCATGTGACCCTCCTGGAGGCGATGAAGCCCGGCCGGCCCATGGACACCGAGCTCGTCCGGGCGCTGGAGGAGTCCGACATCCGCCTGAAGGACAAGCTCGGCGACTTCCGGGCCGTGGCCACCCCCGCGGAGCAGCAGCTCTATCAGCGGACGGTCACCGGCGACCTGGTGACCCGGCGCGCGAAACTGGTGCGTACCGCGCTGTCCCAGGCACAGGGCGCCGGAGCCCAGCAGGGTGCCACCACGCCGCCGATCCCCGCTTCCCAGTGGA
This sequence comes from Streptomyces sp. NPDC007983, assembly GCF_042958345.1. NCBI lineage: Bacteria > Bacillati > Actinomycetota > Actinomycetes > Kitasatosporales > Streptomycetaceae > Streptomyces > Streptomyces sp. NPDC007983. Next base: position 115,843 of record NZ_JBIBJI010000008.1, on the reverse strand, counting down.
ACCGCAGCTCGGAAACGACCGCGAAGCTCCTCGGGAAGGTCGGGACGAACCTCGCCCACAAGCTGCGCGTGAACTCCGCCCAGCTGCAGGACGACACCAGCAACCGGGCCGGCGCGTACTCCGTGGCCCTGCTCGCGGTGTTGCTGCTCGCCCTCTCCATCGGCTTCGCGATCGGCCGGTATCTGCTGCGCTCGCTGACCATCCTCCGCTCCACCGCGCTCGACGTGGCCGAGCACCGGCTCCCGGACGCGGTCTCCAGCATCCGCGAGGGCGAGAAGGCGGACACCTCGGTCAGCGCCGTGCCGGTGCACACCACGGAGGAGTTCGGGCAGCTCGCCCGGGCCTTCGACGCGGTGCACGGACAGGCCGTGCGCCTGGCGTCGGAACAGGCCGCGCTGCGCGGCGACCTGAGGGACACCCTGGTCAACCTCTCCCGGCGCAGCCAGACCCTGGTGGACCGGCTGCTGCGCCTGATGGAGCAGCTCGAACGGCACGAAGAGGACCCGGACCAGCTGGCGAACCTCTTCCAGATGGACCACCTGGCGACCCGGATGCGGCGCAACAACGAGAACCTGATGGTGCTCTGCGGCAGCACGCTCGTCCGCACCCACGGTCATCGCGTGCCGCTGGAGGACGTCCTGCGGGCCGCGGTCTCCGAGATCGAGCACTACCAGCGCGCGGAGGTGCAGCCCTCCGCCTCGGTGGAGGTGACCGGCTACGTCGCCGGTGACCTGGCGCGGATCATCGCCGAACTGCTCGACAACGCCACCGCGTTCTCCCCGCCCGAGACCCAGGTGTTCATCAGCACCACACCGCGCCGCGACGGCTCCGCCCTGATCGAGGTGCGCGACCAGGGCATCGGGATGAGCGGCGCCGAACTGGCCAAGGCGCACCGGCGCCTGGAGGCGACCTCCTCCGAGGAGGCCTCGTCCTCCCGTCAGATGGGTCTGTTCGTCGTCGGCCGTCTGGCCAACCGGCACGGCATCTCGGTGAACCTCAGCTCGGAGTGGGGCGCGGGCCTGCGGGCCAGTGTGCTCGTCCCGGCCAACCTGGTGCCGGCGAACCGGCCCGACGAGGCGCCCCGGGGGAACGCGCCCCGGCGCCCCGCGCCGACGCCGATCGCCGCCAAGGCGTTCGAACCGGCGCGGCCACGGCAGGAGTCGGGCCCCGCCACTGCGGCCCCCGCCGTGCGCGAGTCCCCCAACGGGGCCCGCCCCGCGGCCGCCGCCGACTCCGGTACGCGGACCCCGGGCCGGGGTGCCGCCGAGCCGGGCCGCCCCGACTCCGCCGGGACCGGCGCGGACTCGCCGCTGCCGCGACGGCTGCCGCGGCGGAACCCCGCCGGAGCCGACGGGGCGAACGGGCCCGGGGCGAACGGGATCGGCCGCCCGGGACCGGGTGCCAAGGGCGCGCCCGAGGAGTCCCGCAACGGAGCGCCGGGGCCGTCCGGGCCCGGCCGGGCACCGGCGGACGGACGGGGCGTCCAGGACGCCCAGGACGCCCGTACCTCCGGGCCCGGCCTGGTGCCGCCGCAGCGGTCCGGACCGGAGCAGCAGCGCGAACCCGGAGCGGACGCCCCGCGCGCGCCCCGCGCGTCGTGGTTCGAGCCGCCCGCCTCGGATGACGCGGCGCCGACGTCGGCGGCCCCCCGCCCCCCGTCGGCGAGTCCGCGGCCCCAGGGCTCCTCGCGCCTCTTCACCCCGCCCGGACAGCAGACGGAGCCCCTGCCGGGCCCTGCCGCTCCCCGCGCCGGGGAGAACGCGCCGGACCGCCGCCCGGGCGGCGCCGCCGAGCCCTCGGACGCCCCGGAGGGCGCCGCCCGCACCCAGTCCGGGCTGCCGAAACGGACTCCGCGTACGCCCCGGCCCGGTGAGCGTGCCGAGCCGCGCACCGCCCCCGGCAAGGCGAAGCCGGCCCAGGACGCGGGCCGTACGCACAGCTTCCTCAGCAACTACCAGTCAGGCATCCGTCGGGCCCGCCCCGACGAGCGATAAGATCCCATCGACGAACGGGCAGGAAAGAAGCCATGACCTCACCCCACCCGCGGGAGGTGAGCCAGTTCGGATGGCTGGTCACCAACTTCACCGAACGTGTTCCCAATGTGGCCCACGCCGTGGTGGTATCAGCCGACGGGATTTTGCTCACCGCCTCCAACCGGCTGGCGGACGACTACGCCGAACACCTCGCCACCATCGCCGCAGGTGCCATCAGCTTGATCCAGGGCGCTGCCCGGTGTCTGGACACCGGTGAGGTGAAGAGCACCGTGATCCAGATGGAGTACGGACATATGCTGCTGATGTCGATCAAGGACGGCTCGTGCCTGGTGACCCTGGCCGCGCCGGACTGCGAGATCGGTCAGGTGGCCTATGAGATGACCGTGCTCGTGGACCAGGTCGGCGAGATGCTGACCCCCGAACTGCGCGCGGAGCTGCAGGGAATCCAGCAGACGGCAGCCCACCAGCCCGGATGAGGAGATCATGAGCACCGGTGAAGGCCCTTCCGGGCACACTCGGAGAAATCAGGGAGCGGAGGACGAACAGACCTTCGCCGACGTGCTCAACGCGTTCAGTTTCGGCAAGGCACGGCGGCCGCGGAAGAGGTCCGGTTCCGACTCCGGTTCCGACTCCGGTTCCGGACCGGAGTCCGCGGACCGCAGCCGGCCGGAGGAGGCGCCGCCCCCCGCTTCCCCGGAGCCGTACGCGTATCCGCCGTCGCAGGACGAGCAGCACGCGGCGTGGGAGGACGGACACGAGCAGCAACAGCAGGGCTCGCCCTCGTTCGTGCGCGCCTATACATGGACGGGCGGCCGCACCAGGTCCCAGCATCACTTCGAGCTGGAGACCCTGGTGACGACCACCGAACTGGGGCACCAGTCCGCCGCCTTCACGCACGCGGACCACGTTCCCGTGATCTCGCTGTGCCAGGAGCCGACGTCGGTGGCCGAGGTGTCGGCACGGCTCTCGGTGCCGCTGGGGGTGGCCAGGGTGCTGCTCGGCGACATGGCGGACCGCGGGCTGATCGCCGTCCACCAGACGGAGACCAGCGAGGGCGAGGCCCCGACCGTCGCGCTGATGGAGCGCGTGCTGACCGGGCTTCGCAGGCTTTAGCGTCCCTGGCCGCGGTGGCGCGGGCCGTCCCGGTGCGCCAGGTCGTAGGGGCGCGGGTAGGTGGTGGGCCGGTAGCCGACGTACCGTGGCTCGGCCGCCGGGTCCTCCGCCTTCGCCGCGGAGTTGAGCGCCTCCGGCGAGGTGTCCCAGCTGCCGGTGGCCAGGCGCCGCTCCAGCGTGTGCAGGGCGGCGAGTTGTTCACCGGTGGTGAAGGCGCAGTGGCCGGGCCCGTCGACGTACGCCTGGCGCAGCAGCCCCGCCGATCCGCCGGCGGTGGCGGCGCGGCGGTAGGCGCTCTCGGCCTGTACGGGGATCAGCCCGTCGCCGGTGGTGTGGATGTTCAGCTGCGGGTCGGTCAGCCTGCCGGTGAAGGCGCTGGTGTTCCGCGTCCAGGCCACGGCCCGCGGGTCGGCGGTGATCCGGGGAGCGCGGCCCAGGGCCCTGAGGTCGTCGCGCAGCGTCAGTCCCGCCTCCTTGTACAGCTCGGTGACCTCCTTGTACACGGAGGAGTGCCGCAGCATCGCCGCGTAGTCGACATCGGTGTTCCAGGACGGGTTGCCGCCCGCGCGGGATTCGGCCTCCTGCCGCCAGGAGAACGCGGCGGTCCGGAGCAGGCCGTTGACCGCCGCGTACTGGTTGGCCTGCTGTCCGGTCCAGTCGACCGGGCCGGGCTTCGGCTGCGACGGGTCGTTGTGGCCGGGGATGTTGTGCAGGGCGGCGGCGAGCGCGATCCGGGCCCGGCCCTGCCGGGTCTGCTGGGCCGCCGTCAGCTTGCCCGTGAGGGCGCTCGCGGCGCTCTTGGCGTCCGCCTGGTCGGTGAAGCCGGTGAGGCGGATGCCGGAGTCCGGCGCGAGGAGGGTCCTCAGCGCGAAGACGGGGTCGAGGGTGCTGTTCCAGTTGGCGACCCCGCCCTGGACCAGTCCGCACATCGACAGCGATCCGTCGATCCGGTCGGCGTGCCGTTCGGCGATCGCCGTGGTGACGAACCCGCCGTACGACTGGCCCCAGGCGAGGGTCTGCCGGGCCGCGCCGAACCGCTGCCGGAACAGGTCCAGCGTGGCCAGCTGGTCGGGCACCGCGTCCGTCACGGCCCAGCCGGTCGTGGCGTAGGAGGAGCCGATCAGTGCGTACCCCTGGTCCAGCAGCCGGGCGCGGGTCTGTGAACTCGGCGCGTTCTGGGCGGGGTTGGGGCTGCCCTGCGGGGCGTAGCCGTGGCTGAACAGCAGCACGGTGCCGTTCCACCGCGCGGGCATGTCCATCATGTACGCGGCCCCGGACGCCAGGTGGCCTTCCAGGTGCTCGCCCTCGGCGCTCGCGGCCCGCGCGGGCAGGGCGGTGGCGGCGAGCACGGCGGTCGCGGCGAGGGCGAGGGCGCGGGCGCGGGGCTTCACGGGCGGGCTCCTTCGGCGGCGGGAACGTCTGCGGGGGTGGTGGCGGTGCGGGCGTCGAGCGTGTCGGTGTGGGTCTCGCGCAGCCGCCACACGGTGAGCGCGGTGATGGCCGCACCGCCGCACAGCAGCAGCGAGAGCGGGGTGCTGCCGCCGCCGTGGGCCGCCAGCAGACTGCTCGCGATCATCGGCGAGAAACCGGCCCCGACCAGGGTCGCGAGCTGGTAGCCGAGGGAGGCGCCGGTGTAGCGGACCCGGGTGCCGAACATCTCGCTGAGCAGGGCCCCGAGCGGTCCGTACATGGTGGACTGCGCCAGGCCGTGGCCCAGCGCCAGGGCCAGGATCAGCAGCCCGGGCGATCCGGAGTCGACGAGCGCCAGGACGGGGAAGGCCAGCGCGGCGGATGCCACGGCCCCGGCGAGCACGACCGGGCGGCGGCCCACCCGGTCCGACAGCGCGGAGGCGGCGGGCAGCGCGGCGAGCGCCACGCAGGAGGCGACGGTCACGGCGGTGAGCACCTGCGGCCGGGTGTACCCGTGATCGACGGCGTAGGAGATCATGAAGCTGGTCAGCAGCGCCTGCGCGGTGAACGCGCCGATGCCGACGCACCCGGCGCGCAGCAGCGGCCCGGGGCGGCGCAGTACCTCGGCGAGCGGCGGCCTGTCCCGCGCGGGCTCGCCCGGCTCGTGCGTCCGGGCCTCGGTGAACAGCGGGCTCTCGACCACCCTCAGCCGTACGAACAGCCCGACGGCGAGCAGCGCCACGCTCAGCAGGAACGGCACCCGCCAGCCCCAGGCCCGGAACTCGTCGTCCGGCAGTGTCGAGACGATCGTGACCACGCCCGCGGAGAGCATCGAGCCGAGCGGGGCGCCGAGCTGGGTGAAGCTCGACCACAGGCCGCGGCGCCGCCGGGCGCCTCCGGTGCGCTCGGCGTGCTCGACGACCATGAGCATGGCGCCGCCCCACTCGCCGCCGATCGCGAGGCCCTGCACGACGCGCAGGGCGACCAGCAGCACCGGCGCCCAGACGCCGATCGCGTCGTAGGTCGGGAGGAGTCCGATGAGGAAGCTGCAGGTGCCCATCAGGAGCATCGTGAGGAGCAGCATCGACTTGCGGCCGAGCCGGTCGCCGAAGTGTCCGAAGACGATGCCGCCGAGCGGCCGCGCCAGGTATCCGGCGGCGAAGGTGCCGAAGGCGGCGATGGTGCCGACCGCGGGGTCGGCCCGGGGGAAGAACAGCTCGCCGAAGACGAGCGCGGCGACCGTGCCGTACACGAGGAAGTCGTAGAACTCGACCGCGGTGCCGAGCAGCCCGGACAGTGCGACGCGGCGCAGCTGCCGGTCGTCCGGGGGCGGCGGGGGAACGGGGACGGGGGCTGGCTGCACGGGAGGCTCCCTGGTGCCGTCGGGGGTGGCATCGAGGCGGTGCCGTCGTTCCCGCGAAGGTAGGCAGATATCCGACTGCGGTCAATGTTCTGCACAACATTTGTGCGCGGAGGACAGCACGACGGGCAGCCCGACGGAGAGCGGGCAGGGCTCAGCGGCGTGTTCGTGGAGAGAAGGCAGGGGGCTCGGGGGCCGGCTACGCCCCGGCTATCGCACCGGCACCAGGTCGAGCAGGCGCTCGGCGGCCGCCCGCGCGCCCGGCGCGAGGCGCTCGTGGACCGCGCGGAACGTCTTCTCGGCCTGCTCGGCGGGCCAGTCGTCGGGCAGATGCTCGACCGGGAGGCGCGGGTCCTGCCGGATGATCCGCAGCCACTCGGTGGACAGCCGCAGCCGCGCCACCAGCGCTTCGTCGTCCCCGGCGGACGTGTGCTCCTGGGGCTGCCAGCGGCGTACGAACTCCTCGTACCGCCCGGCCAGCGCGGGCAGGTCCCAGGTCTCCTCGATCATCGTGCCGATGTCCATGCCCGCGTCGGCGTGGGCGCGGAACACCTTCACATGCGCGGCCAGGCCCAGCTCGGCGAGGAGCGGGCCCACCTCGACCTCGCCCTGCGCGATCCACAGCCCGCTGAACAGCGGCCCGAAGCCGCTCCAGGTGAGCTGCGAGCGCAGGTCGTGGCGCTGGCGCTGCCAGGACTCGGGCAGCGAGAAGCCGAGCAGGGTCCAGGTGCCGTCCCAGTTCCGGTTGACCGCGCCGGTCTGCCAGATGCGGCTTTCGCCGTCCCGCAGCACCGCCTCCGAGCGCTCGGTGAGCCCGAAGTACATGCGCCGACCCTCGCGCTGCCGCCGCAGCAGGCCACGCCCCACCATGCGGGTGAGCGTCGAGCGGGTCGCGTGTTCGCCGACACCGGCGCGGCCGAAGAGGTCGATGACGCTCCCCGAGTACACGCACACGTCCCGGCCCATCACCCAGTCCCCCAGGAACGTGAGCATCAGCGACTGGGGCCGAGGGGCGGCATCAGCAGTGGTCACGCAGCCAACGGTACGCGCAGCCCCCGGATGCCGGTGCCGCGGCTCCCGGCAGGAACTGGGAGAGGGGGGGCGTCACCGCGAGCAGGTCACTCCTGCTCCATCGCCAGCACCAGCTTGCCCGTGGTGCGGCCGCTCTCGATGCGGCGGTGGGCCTCGGCGGCGTCGCGCAGCGGCAGCACCTCGCCGACGTCCACGCGCAGTTCGCCGTCGAGGACGGCGCCGACGGCCTGCCGCAACACGCCGGACACGGCTTCGGGACGCTCGCCGCTCAGCGCGCCGAGGTTGAAGCCGAGGACGCCCTTGCCGCTGAACCACAACTCGTTCGCGTTGAACGGGACGTCGTCCGCACCCGAGGCGTTGCCCATGGCGACCAGGCGCCCGCCCCGTGCCAGCGCGTCGAGGCTCGCCCGGCGGGCCGCACCGCCGACCGGGTCGATGGCCACGTCGAAGCCCCGCCCGTCGGTGAGGGCGGCCACGGCCCCGGGGAGGTCGTCGCGCAGGACGACCTTGTCGTAGCCGAAGGCGGTCGCGGTCTCGATCTTGTCCGGCGAGCCCACCGTGCCCACGATCCGGCCCGCGCCCAGCAGCCGGGCCACCTGACCGAGCTGGCTGCCCACGCCACCGGCCGCGGCGTGCACCAGCACCCGCTCCCCCTTCCGCAGCCGGGCCACCTCGCCCAGGACCAGCCAGGCCGTGGTGCTGTTGGAGGGGACGGCGGCCATCAGCGCCCGGTCGGCGTCATCCGGCAGCGGGGCGACCAGGTGTGCGTCGGTCACCGCGACCGAGCCGTAGCCGCCGCCCATGGTCATGGTCAGGGCCGTGACCGGCTGACCCACCCGCAACCCGGTGACCCCGTCGCCGAGGGCACGGATCCGCCCCGCGGCCTCGATGCCGGGTACGTACGGCAGCGGAACGTCCACCGCGCCCTGCCGGAAGAGGATTTCGGCGTAGTTCACCCCGGCGTGGGTCACATCGATGGCGACCTGACCGGGACCGGGCTCCGGCGCCTCGACCTCGGTGTACTCCAGCACCCCGGCTCCGCCGAAGCGGGGGATGGTCACAGCGCGCATGGCACGTCACTCCTCAACAGGCAACACGGGAACATCAGGAAAAACGAACAGAATTAAATCAGGCGGCCGTTCCGGTTCCTTCACCTCGCGGCGGCGGCCTCGGGAGCGCGCACCGATCCGTCGAAAACTTTCGCTGGGCATGAGGGGCGACACACCGTTGACGCACCGGGCCCCCGCTGGACACACTCCGGTGCAACCAGCTCAACAGAACCCACCAGACTCCCACAGGATGTGTCATGGGTCCCCGCACAACCCGCATGCTCTTCCTGCCGCTGCTCGCCGCCCTGCTCACGCTGGTGACGAGCATCTTCGCCGCTCCGCCCAGCCCCGCGCTGAGCGGAGCGCCGTCCACGGCCCCGCACAAGACGAAGTACGCCGGGTATCTCTTCACCTACTTCACCGGTGAGGGCACCGCCGACGGCGAACAGATACGGATGGCGCTCAGCCGGGGCAACGACCCCCTGCACTGGCGGGAGTTGAACGCCGGGAAGCCCGTCCTCACCTCCAGCCTCGGCGAAAAGGGCCTGCGCGACCCCTTCGTCATCCGCTCCCCCGAGGGCGACAAGTTCTATCTGATCGCCACCGATCTGCGGATGTACAAGAACAGCAGCGGCACCTGGGACCAGGTGCAGCGCACCGGCAGCAAGTCGATCATGGTGTGGGAGTCGAAGGACCTCGTCAACTGGACCGACCAGCGCCTCGTGAAGGTCTCCCCGGACACCGCGGGCAACACCTGGGCGCCCGAGGCGTACTACGACGAGAAGCTCGGCGAGTACGTCGTCTTCTGGGCCTCGAAGCTCTACGGCCAAGACGACCCGCAGCACACGGGCTCGACGTACAACAAGATGATGTACGCGACGACGAAGGACTTCCGCACCTTCAGCGAGCCCAAGGTGTGGAACGACCCCGGCTACTCGGTCATCGACTCCACCGTCATCAAGGACAAGGGCTCCTACTACCGCTTCACCAAGGACGAGCGCGACCCGTCCTCCGGTACGCCCTGCTCGAAGTTCATCACGGCCGAGAAGTCCACGTCGCTGACGGACACCTCGTACGACTTCGTCTCCGACTGCATCGGCAAGGGCGCGATCGACCGCGGCGAGGGCCCGACCATCTTCAAGTCGAACACCGAGAACAAGTGGTACCTGTTCATCGACGAGTTCGGCGGCCGTGGCTACATCCCCTTCGAGACCACCGACCTCGCCTCCGGCAAGTGGACCCCGTCCCAGAACTACCAGCTGCCCGCCAGCCCCCGGCACGGCACGGTGCTCCCCGTGACGCAGGCCGAGTACGACCGGCTGCTGCGCACGTACCCCGCGTCCCAGGCCGCGCCCGCCGATGTCACGGCGCAGGGCCAGAAGGGGTACGCGATCGTCACGGAGGCGGCAGCCAAGGCCGTGCTGCCGATGGCCCCGAAGGCCGATCTGCGGCGGCTGGCGCCCCGCTTCGCGCTCCCGGCGGGCGCCACCATCAGCCCGCCCTCCGGCACCCGGCGCGACTTCCGCAAGGCCCAGACGTACACGCTGAAGTCCGCCGACGGGACGGCCCGTGAGTGGACCGTCGAGGCCGTGCCGATGCGCAGCCCCATCCTGCCCGGTCTGAACGCCGACCCGGACATCTCATACGCCGACGGCCGCTACTGGATCTATCCCACGACGGACGGCTTCCCCGGCTGGGGCGGGACCAAGTTCAAGGCGTACTCCTCGAAGGACCTGGTCCACTGGAAGGACCACGGCGTGATCCTGGACCTCGGTCCGGACGTGAGCTGGGCCGACAAGTACGCCTGGGCGCCCGCGATGGCCGAGCGGAACGGCAAGTACTACTTCTACTTCTGCGCCGAACAGCAGGTCGGTGTCGCGGTCGCCGACTCCCCCGCGGGTCCCTTCAAGGACGCGCTGGGCAAGCCGCTGGTGCCCAAGGGCCAGCTGGAAGGCCAGATGATCGACCCGTCGGTGTTCACCGACGACGACGGCCAGGCCTATCTGTACTGGGGCAACGGCCAGGCGTACGGTGTGCCGCTCAACGACGACATGACGTCCTTCGACTCCTCGAAGATGCGCAAGTTCACCCCGGACAACTTCCGGGAGGGCTCCTTCGTGGTCAAGCGCAAGGGCACCTACTACTTCATGTGGTCCGAGGACGACACCGGCAGCGAGAACTACCACGTCGCCTACGCCACCGGCTCGTCGCCGATGGGGCCGTGGACCAAGCGGGGCACGATCCTCTCCAAGCGCACCGACTACGGGATCAAGGGGCCCGGCCACCACTCGGTGGTGAACGTTCCCGGCACGGACGAGTGGTACATGGCCTACCACCGGTTCGCCGTCAACGGCCCCGGCAAGGCGGGCGGCGACGGTACGCACCGGGAAACCACCATCGACCGCATGGAGTTCGCGGCCGACGGGACGATCAAGCCGGTGGTGCCCACCCTGGAGTCGATCGACCCGGTCCGCCACCGCTGACGCGGACATGCGCCGGGCCCCGCACTCTGACGGGGCCCGGCGCACACTGACCTGTTTGCGCCTCACCATCGAGGAGAGGAGATCGCCGTGGCGGTCACCCGAAGATCGTTACTGATCGCAGGCACCGCCGCCCCCGTGGCCGGGGCGCTCGTCACCGCCACCCCGGCGTCCGGCGCGGCACCGTCCCGCGCCCTCGGCGGCCGGACCCTTCCGCTCTCCGACGGCTGGCGCTTCGCCCTCGTCACCCCGGACGGGAACGCCGACCCGACCGGCGACTACGAGAACGCCCACGAACCCGGCTACGACGACTCCGCATGGCGCGAGGTCGCCATTCCGCACGACTGGAGCATCGAGCTCACGCCGACCACCGAGCACGGCACGACGGGCGGCACCGGCTTCCTGCCCGGCGGGCTCGGCTGGTACCGCAAGTCCTTCACGCTGCCGTCCAAGCTCGCGGGCAAGCGGATCTCCGTCGAGTTCGACGGCGTGTACATGGATGCGTACGTGTACTGCAACGGCAAGCTCATCGGCAACCACCCCTACGGCTACACCGGCTTCGCCCTCGACCTCACCGACGTGGTCCACACCGACGGCACCACCCCCAACGTCCTCGCCGTCAGGGTCCGCAACCAGCTGCCCAGCAGCCGCTGGTACTCCGGCAGCGGCATCTACCGCCACGCCCGCCTCGTCGTCACCGACCCCGTCCACGTGGCCCGCTGGGGCACATACGTCACCACCCCCACCCTGAGCGAAAGCCACGCCACCGTGCGGGTACGCACCAGCGTCGTCAACGCGTCGGGCGACGAGAAGTCCATCACCGTCCTCTCCACGGTCAAGGACCCCGACGGCCGAACGGTCGCCCACACCCGCTCCACCCTCACCGTCGCCGCGGACACCACCCGCGACGCCACCCAGGAACTGACCGTCGAGAAGCCACGGCTGTGGTCCTTCGACACACCCCATCGGTACACCCTGGAGACCGAGCTACGGGTCGGGGACCAGACCACCGACCGCTACCGCACCCCCTTCGGCATCCGCCACGTCACCATCGACCCCGACCACGGCCTCACCCTCAACGGCCAATACACCAAGCTCCAGGGCGTCAATCTCCATCACGACCTGGGGGCGCTCGGCGCCGCGTTCAGCACCGACGCGTTTGTGCGCCAGCTGACCATCATGAAGAGCATGGGCGTCAATGCCCTGCGCACCTCGCACAATCCGCCCGCGCCCGAGGTGGTCGAGGTGTGCGAACGGCTCGGCGTCGTCATGATGGTCGAGGCCTTCGACTGCTGGCGCACCGGCAAGACCGCCCATGACTACGGGCGCTTCTTCGACGAGTACTGCGAGGCGGACACCGCCGAGATGGTCGGCGCGGCCCGCAACTCCCCCGCGGTCATCATGTGGTCCATCGGCAACGAGATCACCGATTCGACCAGCACGCCCGGTCTCGCCATGGCGCAGCGCATCATCGACGCCATCAAGAGGACCGATGACACCCGGCCGATCGTGATCGGCTCCAACAAGTACCGTGGCGGTCCGCCCGCGCCCGGCTCCCCCGCCGACCTGATGCTCGCCAAGGTCGACGGCCTGGGTCTCAACTACAACATCGCCTCCTCGGTGGACGCCCTGCACGCCCGCTATCCGCACCTTTTCCTCTTCGAGTCCGAGACGTCCTCCGCGACCTCCTCCCGCGGCGCCTACCAAGAGCCTCAGCATCTCAACACGGCCGAGAACCAGACCCCGGGCAAGCGCGAGGCCTCGAGTTACGACAACAACATCGTCAATTGGGCGGCGAGCGGCGAGTACGAGCTGAAGAAGGAGCGGGACCGCCCCTTCCTGGCTGGGCAGTTCCTGTGGTCCGGCATCGACTACATCGGTGAGCCCACCCCGTACAAGGTGTTCCCGGTGAAGTCCTCCTTCTTCGGCGCCGTGGACACGGCCGGGTTCCCCAAGGACGCGTACTACCTCTTCAAGAGCCAGTGGACCAGCGAGCCCATGGTGCATCTGGTGCCGATGAACTGGACCGATCACCGGCCGGGCGAGACCGTCGAGGTCTGGGCCTACGCCAACGTGGAAACCGTAGAACTGTTCCTCAACGGCCACTCCCTCGGCGTACGCCACTTCGACACCAAGAAGACCACCGACGGCCGCACCTACCTGGAAACCACCGAAGCCACCGGCGACGACAAAACCGTCACCTCCGGCCCCTACCCCGGCAGCTACACCAGCCCCAACGGCAGCGCCGGCAAACTCCACCTCACCTGGAAAGTCCCCTTCGCACCCGGTGAGCTCAAAGCCGTGGCACGGCGAGGCGGCCGGGTGGTCGCCACCGACATCCTGCGCACGGCCGGACGCCCCCACGCTATCCGGCTCACCCCCGACCGCACCACCGTCAACGCCGACGGCCGCTCACTGTGCTTCATCACCGCCGAAGTAATCGACGCCCACGGCGTGACAGTCCCCGACGCCGACCACCTCATCTCCTTCGACGTAACCGGCGGCACCCTGGCCGGTGTCGACAACGGCCGCCAGGAGAGCGCCGAGCGCTACCATGCCGGCACCCGCACCGCCTACCACGGCAAAGCCCTGGCCATCATCCGCACCGGCACCAAACCCGGACCCCTCACCCTCACCGCCCGCTCCACGGGACTGCGCAAAGCCGCCACCACCGTCCGCGCCACCGGCGGCACCACCACCCGGGTCACCCCCACCCCGCCCTTCGCCCCCGACCCGGGACCGGCCGCACCGACGTATCCGCTGGCCGACGCCGGCTACTCGGGCTCGCTCTCCACGCTGCCCGCCGCCATGCTGGACGGCGATCCGGCCACCGGCTGGTCCAACGCCGTCGCCAAGGCCGCCACTTCCCTGCTCCCGGCCTTCAACGGGGCCCGCGAGAGCGACTGGGTCTCGGTGACGTGGGCCAGGAAACGCCGAGTGCGCCGCGTCGAGGTGTCCTTCACCCTCGACGCGACGCACTCCCTGCCCGCTTCGGTCACGGTCTCCGCCTGGGACGGCCGCGCCTATGTGCCCGTGTCCGGAGCGAAGGTGGCCTGGGCCACCTCCTCCGACGCCGCGAGCGTCATCACCTTCGACCCGGTGCGCACCTCACGGCTGCGGCTGGATCTGGTGAGCGCGCGCCCCGGGACCGTGGACGGCGCCCAGCGGATCAGTGCGCTGGAGGTCCCGGACGCGTAGCGGACGGCTTGCCGATCAGGCCACCGGGGCGGGGTAGGTCGGGTACTCCACCCCGGACACATACTGGACGACGCGGATGACCTGGCAGGAGTAGCCGAACTCGTTGTCGTACCAGAGGTAGAGGATCGCGTTGTCGCCGTCGACCTTGGTGGCACCGGCGTCGATGATCGAGGCGTGGCGCGAGCCGATGAAGTCGCTCGACACCGCGTCGGGGGCGCTGATGAAGTCGATCTGGCGCTTGAGCGGCGAGGTCAGCGACACATCGCGAAGGTGGTCGAGGACCTCCTCGCGGGTGGTCTCGCGCGCGAGCTGGAGGTTGAGGATCGCGATCGAGACGTTCGGCACCGGGACCCGGATCGAGCTGCCGGTGATCTTCGCCTTGAGGTCGGGCAGCGCCTTGGCGACGGCGGACGCGGCACCGGTCTCGGTGATGACCATGTTGAGCGGCGCCGATCGGCCACGGCGGTCGGAGTTGTGGTGGTTGTCCAGCAGGTTCTGGTCGTTGGTGAACGAGTGGACGGTCTCCACGTGGCCGCGCAGGACGCCGTACTCGTCCTCCATCGCCTTCAGCGGCGGGACAATGGCGTTGGTGGTGCAGGACGCGCAGGACAGGATCTGCTCGTCCGGCTTGATGGTGTCGTGGTTGACGCCATGGACGATGTTGGGCACGTCGCCCTTGCCCGGCGCGGTGAGGACGACCTTGGAAACGCCGGGGCGCAGGTGCTTGGACAGGCCCTCGCGGTCGCGCCACTTGCCGGTGTTGTCGATGAGGATGGCGTCCTTGATGCCGTACGCCGTGTAGTCCACCGACGTCGGGTCGTCGGCGTAGATCACCTTGATCTCGTTGCCATTGGCGACGATCTTGCTGTTCGCCTCGTCGACGGTGATCGTGCCCTGGAACTGGCCGTGGATGGAGTCACGGCGCAGCAGCGAGGCGCGCTTGACCAGATCGTCGGCGGCCCGGCTGCCGCCTCCGCGGACGACGATGGCGCGCAGCCGCAGGCCGTTGCCGGACCCGGCCTTCTCGATGAGCAGACGGGCCACGAGCCGCCCGATGCGGCCGAACCCGTAGAGGACGACGTCACGCCCCTCGCGGCGCTCGATCTTGTTGGCACCGGTGGCACCGGCCACGGCCTCGGCCGTGAACTCCTCCACCGACAGACCGCGGTCGTCGGTCTTGTACGTGGCGGCGAGCATGCCGATGTCGATCTGGGACGGGCCGAGATCGAGCGTGGTGAGGGCCTGCAGGAACGGCAGCGTCTCGGTGACCGACAGTTCGTCGCCGGCGATCTGCCGGGCGAACCGGTGGGTCTTGAGGATGCTGACCACCGACTTGTTCACCAGGGAGCGGCTGTGAAGCAGGACGGTGACGTCCCGCTCCCGGTGCAGCTTCCCGATGATCGGGATCATCGACTCCGCGATCTCCTCGCGGGTGTTCCAGTTGGTGAACGAGTCCTCGTTGGCAGTCACAGTTCATCTTTCGAGCTAGGCGGTGCTCATATGGTAACCCGCCTGCACCTTTGATCAGTCCGGTGGTCCCGCCGAGGGCCCCGGCGGCTTGCTGGGGCACGGCCTGCGGCGGTGTTTTGATCCTCAGGCGCAACGATGAGTTTGGGCGGAGGCGAGGGTCAGTACTGGGGTGAGCGTTCCGCACGACCGAGAGGAAGGGTTCTGCTGTGGCGAAATTTGTGACCGTCGGGTACGGGGACCAAGAGGGCTACGACCGTACCGAGGCGGCGGTCCGGAACGAGGCCCATGCCCATGACGCCCGCCTGCTCGAGGCGGGAGCCGTTGCGGGCATCGCCGGCTCGCCCGTCCAGGTGCGCAACCACGACGATGCCGGCATGACCGTGGAGAGTGGCCCCTTCATGTCCTCGACTCTCCCGGTGGCCGGGTTCGGGATCATCGAAGCCGCGACCATCGAGGAGGCCGTCCAGCTCGTGTCGAAGACCCCGTGCGCGGTCGCACATGGTGTGGTCGAGGTCTGGCCGTTGCAGGAGTCGCCGTAGACAGGGGGGAGCCGCGGCCGGGTTGGTCTTCGGATCGCTTACGTCGCTATCGCAGAAACACGGTGGCCCTCCTCGGGAGTGCTGGTAGCCGAAACCGAGGAGGGCGTCGCCGGAATCAGCGGTGGTCTATTCAGCGCGTCGCTCGTGGCGTGAGCGTGCGAGGTGATGCGCCGCGCGCAGCAGCTCACGGGTTGCCGCTTGAGTGCGCTCGCCCGGGTTCACCACTGCCAGCCAGCCGGCGGTGCCGTAGACGGGGTGCGCGATCACGGTGTCGGTGGCGCTGGGATCGACCTCGGCGGAGGCTGGTTCGCGTGGCGCGTGACCGGTCCACCGGGTGAACGCCTCCTTCCCAGCGGCGATGTTCACACGGAAGGTGTCCGGCCGGTCCAGCCGCGATGCCTCGTCGCCAGGGTAGTTCTTGGTCACGACAGTCGCGAACGGTTGGGCCGTCGGCGGGGTGGCGCCGTCGGGTGCGTAGGAGAAGAACGTGTCCCCCCAGCTGATGTCCGGCGTGCCGTCGCCGGGCGCGGGCCTGATGGTCAGTACACCGCCGAGGCCGCCCACGAAGCTGATGATCTCGTCCATGGTCATGTGCTCTAGCGTTGCATTGAAGTGCTTGTGGAGACTTTGAGGCCGGGATGGAGGGATGCCAGGGTGCCAGGTCTCAAATCAGGGGATATGCGTACCGCAGATGTCGCGCGGCGCGTCGGGTACTCCGCTCAGCAAGTTCGCAATCTTGAGCGCGACGGTGTGCTTCCGCCTGCGACGCGCACGGCCACGGGCTATCGGATCTATGGAGAGGTACATCTGCAGTCCGCACGGGCCTACCGGGCCCTCGCCAGGGGCGCGGGACCGGTTGAGGCCAAGAAGATCGTTCGAGCCTTCCACCAGTTCCCTCCCTCGCGGGCGCTCGCCCTTCTCGACGCGGCGCATGCCCGGCTCGATGCGGAGCGCACCGAACTGAGGCAGGCCGAGGAGGCCGCCCATGCGATCTCCAGCGAGCCGATCGAAGACGTGCGCACGTCGGACTCGATGAGCGTCTCCGAACTCGCCGCCGCCCTCGGGGTGCGCCCTTCGACGTTGCGGCATTGGCATGCGGAGGCTCTCGTCGTTCCGGATCGCGACCCCGTGCGTGGAACGCGGCGATACACACCGACCCGGGTGCGGGACGCGCGGATCGTTCACCAACTGCGCAAGGCCGGATACCGCATCCCGCCCCTTCGGGCCCTCATGCCGGAGCTGCGGCGCACCCGCCGATCGGAGGATGTCGCCTCGGCGCTGGCTGCCAGGGACGCCGGCATCACTGCTCGGTCCGAAGCCCTCCTCGACGGTGCCGCCGCGCTCAGTGCTGTGCTCTCCCTTCACAGGCAAACGGCCTGACCGCCGGCCCGTCAAAAAGGCCCCGGCGACCGGCCTTGCGTTCCAGGAGTCGCCGGGGCCGCGCGGTGTCCTACGCCCCGGCCAGGCGCAGCAGGGTGCCGGCGGTGAGGGCGGTGCGGTCGGGCACGTCGTCGAGGAGCACGTGTTCGTGCCGGGCGTGCGCGCCGTCGCCCGTGGCGCCCATGCCGCACAGCACCGGGCGGCCGAGGGCGGCCACGAAGTTGGCGTCGCTGCCGCCGCCGACGTGGAGCTGTGCGAGCGGGGCGCGGAGGTGGGCGGCCACTTCGTCGGCGACGGCGAACAGGCGGCCACCGGCGGCGTCGGGGTGCATCGGCGGCCGGGACCAGTGGCCCTCGACGGCGATGGCCACCCGCGGGTCGGTGGCGTGCAGCCCGGCCAGGACCCGGTCCATCCGGTCGGTCTCGGCCTGGGTGCTCACGCGGAGGTCGATCAGGCAGGACGCCTCGCCCGCGGCGACGTTGCGCGCGGTGCCGCCGCTGATGCGGCCGACGTTGACCGTCGTCCCGCGGGAGAGGTCCGCGGCGGCGGTGAGCTGCTGGATGACGTCGGACAGCCCGTGGATGGCGCTGGCGCCCTTGGTCGGGTCCAGACCGGCGTGGGCCTCTATGCCGGTCGCGGTGACGGTGAAGATCCCGACGCCCTTGCGGCCCGCCTTGACGCCCCACTCCCCGCCGGGTTCCAGGACGAGCGTGGCGTTCGCGTCGCCGGTCGCCCGTTCGATGTACGGCCGGGACGTGACGCTGCCGGTCTCCTCGTCGCCGTTGAACACGAAGCGCACGGTGGGCCGGGGCAGCCCGAGTTCGCGCAGGGCGCGCAGGGCCCAGATGCCCTGGGCCAGACCGGCCTTCATGTCGAAGACGCCGGGTCCGCCGGCCCGGCCGCCGTCGACGGTGAACGGCCACCCGGCGAGGGTCCCGGCCGGCCAGACGGTGTCGTAGTGGCCGACGACGGTGACCAGGGCGCCGGGAGCGCCCGCGTACTCGGCCTCGATGACGTCGCCGAGGTCCGGGTTCCGGTGACGTACCGTACGGCTCGGCGGGCCCAGCCGCTCGGCCAGCAGCTCCTCGAGCAGGCCGGCGGTGGCGTCGAGCAGCTCCTTGTCGTCGCTGGGCGACTCCTGCTCGACCAGGCGCCGCAGATCGGCGAGTTGCGCGTCCTGGTGGCGCTGGTCGCGGCACCAGGAGGCGATCCGGGACAGGTCGTCCGCGGGTGAGGGCATGATGATCCGTTCTCTTCGGTGGGTGGGGGGTGTCAGCGGCCGGGTGCGCCGGGGCCGAAGGGCAGGCCGACCGCGAACCAGGCCAGATACAGCGCCGTCCAGATCACGAGCATCGACAGCGCCACCGGCAGCGTCAGCGACATCAGGGTGCCGATCCCGGCCTGGGGCCGGTACCGGCGCACGAAGCCGAGACAGAGCAGGAAGTACGGGCTCATGGGGGTGATGGCGTTGGTGCAGGAGTCGGCTATCCGGAACAGCGCCCACGTCGTCTCCGGGGCCACGCGCAGCAGCATCAGCATGGGTACGAAGACCGGACCGATCAGCGCCCACATCGCGGAGCCGCTGGTGAGCGCCAGGTTCATGACGCTGACGACGAGGATGACGCCGACGAGGACGAGCGCGAGCGGCACACCGGAGGAGTCGAGGAGTTCGGCCCCGTGGATGGCCATGACCTCACCGATGCCGGTCCACTTGAAGTAGGCGAGGAACTGGGAGATCGCGAAGAACAGCACCAGGACCGGGGAGAGTTCGGAGATCCCCTGCGCCATGACGCCGGGGATGTCCTTGGCCCGGCGCACCGTCCCCACCGCGCGCCCGTAGGCGACGCCGGAGGCGAAGAACAGCAGAGAAAGGAAGACGGCGATGTCGTGGACGAGCGGCGAGTCGATGACGGCGCCGTGCTCCCCGCGCAGCGGTGAGCCGGCCGGCAGGGCGGCCAGGGCGATGGCGGCGACGAGGGCGGCGGTGACAACGGCGGCGGCGCGCAGCCCGCGCCGTTCGATGGTGGTCAGCGACAGATCGGGCAGCTCCTCGGTTCCGTCGCCACCCTCCCCTGAGCCGTCCGCATCCGTGATCATCTTCATCCGGCGGCTGAGCAGGGTCTCCGCGAGGACGGTGATCACCAGGGAGAGGACGACGGAGGAGACGAGGGAGAAGTAGTAGTTGGCGACCGGTGTGACCGTGTACCCGGAGTCGATGGTGTGTGCCGCCGCCGCGGTGAGCGCGGCCAGCGTGGCGTCCGACGGTGTCACCAGCGGGCTCGCGGCGTGCCCGGCCGAAACGGAGATGTACGCGATGACGGCGCCCAGGACGGGGCTGCGCCCGATGGAACGGTAGGCGATCGCGCCCAGGGGGATCATCACCACGTACGCGGCGTCGGAGGCGACGTGGGCGACCATCCCGGTAAAGGCGATCATGAAGGTGACGGCCCGGGTCGGCACCTTCGCCAGAGCGGCCCGCAGCACCGCGGTGAGCAGCCCCGCCTTGTCGGCGACCGCCACGCCGAGCATCACGACCAGCACCACGCCCAGCGGCGGGAAGGTCGCGTAGTTGTCGATCAGCCCGTCGAGCATCATCGTCAGGCCGTCGCCGGACAGCAGGCTCTTCACGTCGACGGCCTTGCCGTCCGCGGGCGAGGTCGCCGAGACGTCCAGGCCGTGCAGGCCCCAGCTCAGCACCATGAGGACCCCGCTGAGGATCACGAAGAGCCAGAAGGGGTGCGGCAGCCTGTTGCCGACCCGCTCGATGACTCCCAGCAGCCGCAGCGTCAGCGCCACGGAGCCCGTGGGGCGGTCCACGGTCGTCGTCTTGGTCACAACATCCGGCCCTTCTCTTTCCAGCTCGGCGTATTGGCCCCCCATGAGACGACGTTGCGGTGAATTGTGTCAATACTCGAACAGTCAGCGGCGATATCATCCGCGTAACCATCTGCTCGTGAAGCGGCTAGGATCGACCGCATGTCCGCAACCACCGTCACCACGCGGCGGTCGTCGAAGCGCCCGGAAGAACAGCTGCTCGACGACGTCGACCTGGATCTCGTCGCGGCGCTCCAGATCGCCCCCCGCACCCCGGTCAACGCCCTCGCCGAAATCCTGGACAGCTCTCCGAGCACGATCGCCCGCCGCCTGACCCGGCTGCGCGAGGAGCGGCTGCTGCGGGTGGTCGGGCGCGTGGACTGGCCACTGATCACGACCGAGAACCCGCGCCAGGTGTGGATCCGGTGCGCCCCCGGCCGCTCGCGGGAAGTGGCCCACCACATCCTGGAACTCGCCGAAGTACAGACCCTGCTGCTCACGACCGGACACGCGGACATCTACTGCACGGTCTATCCGCTCGCCGGGACGGACATCTTCGACCTGCTCACCAACCGGCTCCCCGGCATCCCGGGCATCGTCTCCACCGAATCCCAACTCGTCCTGCGCGCCCACACGATGGGCCAGAGCTGGCGCCTCCACCGGCTCACGGACGCGCGATCCGACCGGCTGCGCGAGCACACCGACCCCGTCACCAGGGAGCGGCCGACCTCGTACGACCAGCTGACCGAGCTGGAGCGGCGAGCGCTGGAGCTGATGGCGGCCAACGGCCGGATCACGGCCGCGGACATCGCCCGCGAACTCGGCATCAGCCGCTCCACGGCCTACCGCACCTCACAGGCCCTGCTCGAAAGCGGCGCGATCTGGCCCCGCGTCGAGATCGAGCCGACGCTGCTGGGCTACCCGCTGAACGCGCTGATGTCCCTGACCGTGCTCCCCCACGCGATCCCGGCCGTGCTCGACACGCTCGGGTCCCACCCCTCCGCCCGCTACGTCTCGATGGTGGCCGGCTCCGTATCGATGAACCACTACGGGGTCTTCCGCGACGAGGAGGACCTGGCCCGCTTCATCACCACCGACCTCGGCGCGCACCCCGAGATCGTGACCGTCAACACCTGCGTGGCGGTCCGCGTCCTGCGCCGCCACTGGACGGACCGCGACGGCGTCCACCTCGGCCGCATGCACGACGGCTTCCTCCGCCACGGGTGAGGCCGGAGCGGGCCCCGATGCCCGACCCGCCGGGCACGGCGGGTCGGGAGGGCCTGCTCCGTCTTCTTCTCGGTCAGCTCCTTCGCTGATCGCATCCGGCGCGCTGCCTAGCCGTTCTCGCCGGGCATGCCCGCGCACGCCCGGCAGGGACAGTGCGGACAGCCCACGGAGTGCAGGAAGCGCGGCGGACCGGCCGTACACAGGCAGATCATGCAGGTCAGCTCGCCGTCGTCGGCGACCACTTCCTCGTACGCCACCGGGGTCATCCGGTCGTCCGCGCCGATCCGCTTGTGCGGCGAGCCGACGGCGAGGATCAGGTGGTCGGTGATCGCGCCGACCGCGTGCGGGATGCCGCCTTCGATCAGCAGGGTCTGCCCGGCCTGGGTCTCATGGATGCGGCCGTCGTAGGTGATGGTGCCGATACCGGCCACCACGGTCAGGATGTGGTGGCCGGGGTGGGTGTGCGGGACGAACCCGGCGCCCGCGGGCAGCCGGATCAGGTCGGCGCCGATGGCTCCGTTGGTCACCAGTTCGCGCCCGCTGGCGTTCGCTGTGCCGTGCACCGGGACCGGCAGCGGGGCGTGCTCCACGTGCAGTCCGGTGTGGTCGGGGCGTATCGACTTCTCCGCCCATGTGGCGATCTTCAGCGCGGACTTGGTGTCCTGCTCCTGCATGTCACTCCCTCGGTTGTGATTCCCATACGACGCCGCCCAGGTCATGGCGGCCGGATCGCAGCGCGGAGAAGCCCACCGTGGCCGGGTGGCCGGTGCGCGCCCGCCCAGCCCAGGTCCAGCGGTCGGCACGGGCGGTCCCGTGGTCGTCCGCGAGACAGCGCCACAGGTAGTCGAGCGCCCATGGCACGCCGTCGGTGGTGGCGGCCGGGGCATGGGGCAGCAGTCGCAGCCCGCCGTCCCCGGACTCCCACCACGTGCCGAACCGCGGTTCATCGGACATCTCGGGTGTCATGCCTTCGGTGGCGCAGATCTCGGCGGCGAGGGCGGCGTATTCCGTCAGGGGCCACTGGGACCGCAGCCGCTCGCGCCACCGCGCCTTCTCGGCTTCCGGCAGCGGCTCCCACAACCCGTGTGCGCGCATGTGGTCGCGCAGGAAGTCGAAGGCGGCGAAGACGGGCTCCTCACCGGTGGGGACCAGCTCGTACACGGCGTACGGCGCGATCGCGCGCAGCGCGCGGTGCAGATCGCCCGAGGGCAGGCCCGGGGAGGGCGCGGGGCCGGTGCCGAGCAGGGTGCGGGCGGTGACGGCGGCGTAGCGCAGCAGCCGTTCGTAGCGGACGGCGGAGATCCGCCGTACGGCCAGGGTGCGGCCCATCGCGGTGCGCTGCGGTTTGCCGGTGGCGGTGGCGAGGAAGCCGCCCCACCGGACGGCGGCGGGGCGCACTGCGGCCCGCTCGCACACGGTGCGCGCCGCGTCGAGGGTGTCGGCGGGAGGGCCGTCGGTGACGAGGCCGACCTCATGGCCGAGGGCGGCCTCGGCCACGGGGACGGCGGCGAACCGGCCGCGCAGACCCGCGTCGTGCCAGGTGCGCTCCACGTCCAGCGGGTAATGCTTCTCGCCGCCGCGGTCGATGCGCTCCTTGGCGCGGCCCCTGAGCACGAGCAGGCCGTCGCGCAGCTCTCCCAGGTCGCCGGTGCGCAGCCAGCCGCCGGGGGCGAAAGCCTGGGCGGTGGCGGCCGGGTCGCGCCAGTAGCCGTTCATCAGGTCCGGTGTTCTGATCCACACCTCGCCGGATTCGAGCCGCACCTCGGTGTCGGGCAGCGGGAGTCCGACCGGCGGGAAGCGGTCGAGGTACTGCGCGGTGAAGTCCTCTCCGGTCAGCTCGGGCATGGTGAGGCTGAAGTTGACCGCTTCGGTGAGCCCGTACCCCTGGCGGAGCCTGGGCCCGTAGCGCTGGTGGAAGCGCCGGGCGAGGTCGCCGGTGAGCGGGGCGGCCGCGGTGATCAGGTAGTCCAGGCCGTCCGGCCAGGTGGGGGCGGCCTCCACCAGCTCCGTGAGCAGGGCGGGGACGATCGAGGCGGTGCGGGCGCCACCCGCCGCGAGGTCGCGCAGATAGCGTTCGGGATCGAAGGCGGTGTGCAGGATCAGCGGGGTGTGCGTGATGTGGGCGCCGATGAGCGACATCACGAGCGCGTTGCAGTGGTACAGCGGCAGGCAGGTGCCGTGCGGGCGGTCGGGTGCGAAGCGGTGCAGCCGCGCCGTCTTGGCGGCGTTGCCGAGGACGGCGCGGCGGCTGAGCATCACGCCCTTGGGGATGCCGGTGGACCCGGAGGTGAACATGATGAACGCCAGCTCCGCCGCCCCGGGATCGGGCTCCGCGGGCGCCCCGGGAAGGATCCGCAGTCCGATCGGGTGCGTGTGGTCGGCTGGGGCGTCGATGACGGCCGAGGCGTCCACGCGCCGTACGGTGGCCGCCAGTTCCGCGTCGGAGGTGCGCGGGTGTTGCGGTACGGCGACGAGCCGCAGGTCGAAGCAGGTGAGCAGGGCCCCGGCCAGTGGTTCGCCGTGCGGGAGCCGGATGACGACGCGGGCGCCTGCCGGAAGGGTGTCCAGGCCCAGCAGCTCCGCTCGGAAGCGTTGCGCCAGTTCCGTCGTGTCCAGCGGGGCGCGGTGCGCCACGGATGTCATGGGTTCTCCGTCCCTCGGGCGGTGCGGGTGGTGCGGTCGTGGCGGTCGTGGCGCCGCAGTTCTTCGGTGAGGATCCGGCCGAAGTCGCCGATGTGCCGGCGCTGCATGATCCGCTCGTGGTCGCCGGCCACTTCGTGGAGCGTGAGCGCGCCGGTGACCAGCGGACGCCACGCCTTCTCCAGCGCCGTGCGGTTTCCGGCCCCGGCCACGTGGACGGCGTCGCCGTCCAGGACGGGGGGCCGGTAGCCGCGCAGCAGCCGGGCGTTGTTCTTCGCCACCGCGACGATGCGGCCGATATCGTCTTCGGTCAGGGTCGAGAGCGCACTGCCCTCGGTGCGGAGCAGGGCGGTGACGGTGGCGAAGTCCAGTCCGCCGGGCGGGAAGCGCCCCTCGTCGTGTCCCGCGGCGGTCACCAGGATGCGGTAAATCCGTTCCTCGTCGATGCGTTCACCGGCTCCGTCGCCGTCGTCGCCGGGCGGCAGGGTGTCGACGACGCACACCAGCCCCGGCGCGACGCCCAGCTCCCGCAGCCGTACGGCCATGGCGTGGGCGACGAGTCCGCCGAAGGACCAGCCGATCAGGTGGTACGGCCCGTGCGGGCGTACCGACCGCAGCTCGTCCACGTACCGCGCGGCCATCTCCTCGACGGTGGACGGCAGTTCGCGGACGCCACCGGGGCCCTCTCCCCGGAACGCGTAGAGCGGATGGGCGCGGTCGAGGTGGTGCAGCAGCCCCGCGTACAGCCAGCCGATGCCGCTCAGGGGGTGCACACAGAACACCGGCGCCGCCTCGCCGGTGGCGCGGTACGCGATGAGGTGACCCCGGGCGGTGGGGGTGCCGTCGTCGAGGCGCGCGGCGAGCGCGGCCGGGGTGGCCGCCTCGAACAGGTCGCGGACGGTGGGCCGCAGACCGAGTACGTCACGGATGCGGGTGGCGAGCCGGGTGGCGCTCAGCGAGTGGCCGCCCAGGGCGAAGAAGCTGTCCGTGGCGCCGACCCGGGGCACGCCCAGCACCTCGGCGAACAACCGGCACAGCGTCTCCTCCCGCAGCGTGCCCGGCGCCCGGCCACCGGTGCCGCTCCCCCAGTCCGGCTCGGGCAGGGCACGCCGGTCCACCTTGCCGTTGCGGGTCAGCGGGAGGCGGTCGAGCGGGTGGAGGTGGGCCGGGAGCATATAGCCGGGCAGCCGCGCGGCCAGGTGGTCGCGTACGGAGTCGAGGTCGGCCCGGGCCGAGTGGCATACGACGTACCCGGCCAGCCGACGGTCGTCCGGGCCCAGGTCCCACACCGCCGCGGCGGCGGCCCGCACCTGGGGATGCGTGGCCAACGCCGCTTCGACCTCGCCGAGTTCGACGCGGTGGCCGCGCAGTTTGATCTGGTCGTCGTCGCGGCCGTGGAAGCGCAGCGTGCCATCCGCCCGCCATGAGGCCAGGTCGCCGGTGCGGTACATGAGGGCGCCGGGCGGGCCGAAGGGGTCGGGGACGAAGCGCCGCGCGGTGAGCGACGGGCGGTGCAGATAGCCGTGGGCGACGCCCGCGCCCGCCAGATACAGATCGCCGATGGCGCCGGGCGGCACGGGCCGCAGCCGGGGGCCCAGGACGTACGCGCGCGTGTTGGCGACGGGCCGGCCCAGCGGCACGCCGGGCTCCTGCGGGCCGCCGACCGGGTGGCAGGCGGACCAGACGGTGGTCTCAGTGGGGCCGTAATAGGCGAACAGGCGGCAGCCGAGGCCGGTGAGGGTTTCGGCGAGCGGACCGGGGACGGCCTCGCCGCCGATCACCGCACGCATGCCGCGCAGCACGCCGGGCCGCCGGTCGGCCAGGATCCGCCAGCGCGAGGGGGTGGCCTGCATGACGGTGACGCGGTGCCGGGCCAGGAGGGCGAGCAGGGCGTCCGGGTCGCGGAGCGTCGCGGCGTCGGCGACCACCGTGGCGGCGCCGGTGACGGGACCGAGGAACAGCTCGGGCACCGACATGTCGAAGTTGGCGGGCGCGGCCGCAAGGACACGGTCGCCTTCGTGGACCCCGAGGCGGTGGCGCATGGCCGCCAGCAGGTTGGCCAGCGCGGCGTGCGGGACGACGACGGCCTTCGGGTGGCCGGTGGAGCCGGAGGTGTGGATCGCGTACGCGGCGTCGTCGGGCAGCAGGGCCGGACCGGGTGGCGTCGCAGCCGGTCCGGCGGTGAGCGTCCACGGCTCACCTCCGGTGTCGCCGGTGACCGGGGCGCGCAGGACGAGGGCGGGGCGGGCGTCGGCGAGCAGGGCGGCGGTCCGGTCGGGCGGCAGCTCGGGGTCGAACGGCAGATAGGCGGCCCCGGTGGACAGCACGGCCAGGCACGCCGTGATCAGAGCCGTGTCGCGCGGCAGGCCGACGGCGACCAGTCGGCCCGGGCCCGCGCCGCGCGCCCGTAGCGTCCGGGCCAGGTCCGCGACCCGTTCGGCGAGCTGCCGGAAGTCCAGCGTCTCCGTGGCCCCGATCACGGCGGGCGCGTGCGGGGTACGGCGGGCCCGGGCGGCGAACAGCTCGGCCACGCCCGCCCCGGCCACGTCCTCCACGGTGTCGTTCCAGGTGGTGACGGTCCGTCGCTCCTCGTCCGCCGTGAGCAGCGGCAGGTCCGCGACGGCCCGGCCGGGGTCGGCCACGGCGGCGCGCAGCAGTCGGGCCAGCCGCTCGTTCAGCGCGTCCGCCGTGCGCCGGGTGAACAGGTCGGCGTTGAACTCCAGCACCCCGGCCAGGCCCGCGGGCGCGCCCGTCGCGTCGTACTCCTGCCGCAGGCTCCACAGCAGGTCCAGCCGGGCCCGGTCGCCGTGCACCGGCACCGGCCGCGCGGTGATCCCGGGCAGGTCGAGGTCGGTGGGAGGCGTGTCCTGGAAGGCCAGCATCACCTGGAAGACGGGGTGGTGGGCGGTGGACCGCGGCGGGTTGAGGATCTCCACCAGCCGCTCGAACGGCAGCTCCTGGTGGTCGAAGGCGTCCAGGTCGGCCGTGCGCACCCGGCGCAGCAGCTCGGTGAAGGTCGGCGTGCCGGACAGGTCGGTGCGCAGCACCAGCGTGTTGACGAAGCAGCCGACGGTGTCGTGCAGCGCCGCGTCGTGGCGGCCCGCGACCGGGGTGCCGACCGGGATGTCCTCGCCCGCGCCGAGCCCGGACAGCAGGGCGGCGATCGCGGCGTGCAGCACCATGAACACGCTCGCCCCGTGCGCGTGGGCGAGGTCGGCGAGCCCCCGGTGCAGTGCGGCGTCCAGGGTCACCGGGACGGTGCCGCCGCGGTGTGAGAGGGCGGGCGGGCGTGGGTGGTCGGCGGGCAGGGGCAGCACCTGCGGGATGCCGCTCAGGGCGCGCGTCCAGTACGCGACGTCGTCGTCGGTGGGCAGGTCCCGCTGCCAGAGGGTGAAGTCCGCGTACTGCGCGGGCAGCGGCTCCCACCGCGGGGCCTGCCCCGCGGCCCTGGCCCGGTAGGCGGCCGAGAGGTCGCGGGTGAGCGGGGCCAGCGACCAGCCGTCGGCCGCGATGTGGTGGAGCAGCAGCATCAGGACGTGGCGGTGGGGGCCCAGCCCGTACAGCGTGGCCCGCAGGGGCGGTTCGGCGGCCAGGTCGAAGGGGCGGGCGGCGTCGGCGGCGAGCCGCCCGGCCAGGCCCGCCTCAGCTGCCTCGTCCATCTCCACCGTCTCGAAGGGCAGCGCGGCGGGGGTGGTCGGGCGCTGCCGGGGTTCGCCGTCGTGGACGTCCACGACGGTGCGCAGGCTCTCGTGCCGCGTCATCACGTCCAGGAGCGCGGCGCGCAGCGCCTCGGTGTCCAGCGGTCCGTCGAGCGCCACTGCGAACGGCATGTGGTACGTCGGGCCCGCGTCCTCGAACTGGTGGAGGAACCACAGGCGGGCCTGGGCGTACGACAGCGGTACGCGGTCCGGGCGCGGGCCGGGGCGCAGCGGCGGCCGGACCGCCCCGGGTGAGGGGGTGACGCGCGGGGCGAGCGCGGCGACGGTGGGCGCGTCGAACAGCGTGCGGATGCCGAGGTCGGCGCCGAGACCCGCGCGGATCTTGTTGATGAGCTGGGTGGCCAGCAGCGAATGGCCGCCGAGGTCGAAGAAGCCGTCGTCCACGCCGACTTCGGGCACGCCGAGCGTGTCGGCGAAGGCGCGGCACAGGAACCGCTCCACGTCGGTGGCGGGCGCCCGCCCGGCCCCGGCCCGCAGGCCCTCGGTGGGGGCGGGCAGGGCGTGCCGGTCGAGTTTGCCGTTGCGGGTCAGCGGCAGCCGGGCGATCGGCACCACGAAGCCGGGCACCATGTAGCCGGGCAGGTGGGTGGCCACGTGGTGGCGCAGCGCGGCGGGGTCGAGTGGGGTGTCCTCCGCCGCGGGCACGGCGTACGCCACGAGCCGGGCGCCACTGTTCTCGGCGGGCAGGGCGAGGACGGCGGCGCGGGCGACATCGGGGTGGCGCTCCAGGACGGCCTCGATCTCGCCCGGTTCGATCCGGAAACCGCGGATCTTCACCTGGTGGTCGGTGCGGCCCAGGTACTCCAGCGTGCCGTCCGGCCACCGGCGCGCCAGGTCTCCCGAGCGGTACATCCGGGCGCCGGGCGGGCCGAAGGGGTCGGCCACGAAGCGGGTCGCGGTCAGCGCCGGGCGGCCGAGGTAGCCGCGCGCCACGCCGGGGCCGGAGAGGTGGATCTCGCCGGGGCAACCGGGCGGTACGGGCCGCAGCGCGTGGTCGAGCAGATGAAGCCGCAGGTCGGCGAGCGGTTCCCCGATGGCGCTGCGGGTGTCGGCCGGGTCGGTCAGCTCGGCGTACGTGGAGTGCACGGTGGTCTCGGTGATGCCGTACATGTTCACGAGCCGGGGACTGCCGGGCGCGCCGGGGCCCTCGGGGTACCAGGCGCGGATCCGGCGCGGATCCAGGGCCTCTCCGGCGAAGACCACGACGCGCAGCGCGTGCCGCAGCGGTGCGCGGGTCTCCCGCTCCACGCCGGCCGCCGCCTCGGCGAGTTGGTAGAACGCCGACGGCGTCTGGCACAGGGCGGTGACCCGCTCGCGGACCAGCAGCCGCCACAGGTCGCGCGGCGTCCGGCTGACCGCATGCGGTACGACGACGAGCCGCCCGCCACGGCCGAGGGCCGCCCACAGCTCCCATACGGACACGTCGAAGGCGTACGAGTGGAACAGGGCGTGCACATCGCCCGGCCCGAAGCCGAACCGCTCATCGGTGGTGTCCAGCAGCCGTACGACGTTGTCGTGCGTGACCACGACGCCCTTGGGGGTGCCGGTCGAACCGGAGGTGTGGATCACATACGCGGTGGTGCGCGGGTCGGTGCACCGGGCGAGGTCACCGGCCGGGCCCGTGGCCAGGGCGGCGGCCACCTCCGGGTCGTCCAGCAGCAACCGGTCCCGGCCGGGCGGCAGCAGGGCCGCGGTGTCCTTCATCGCCACGGCCAGGGGCGGGTCCACCTCGTCGAGCACATGGCGGACGCGCTCGGGCGGGGTGGCCGGGTCCAGCGGCAGATAGCCTGCGCCGGACTTGAGCACGGCGAGGATCGCGGTCACCAGGTCGGCGCCGCGCGGCAGGGCGAGGGCGACGAGCCGGCCGGGGCCCGCACCGCGGGTCACGAGCAGCCGGGCGAGGCGGTTGGCCCGCTCGTTCACCTGCCGGTAGGTGAGGGTGAGTTCGCCGTCGGTCAGCGCGGGGGCGTCGGGTCGCGCCGCCGCCTGCGCCTCGAACAGCGCGGGCAGGGTGGGCCCCGGTGTCCGCGCGACAGCCGGACGTCCGGGGGGCCGCGCGACGGCCGGGGGCCGGGGTGTCCGCTCATCCGGCAGCAGCAGGCCGATGTCGGCGAGCCGGGCGCCGGGCGCGGCGGCGATACGGCGCAGCAGCGCGCCGAACCGGTCGAGGAGCCGCCGGGCGGTGTCCCCGTCCAGGACCGTGGTGCGGTGGTCGAGCTGGAGCCGCAGCCGCTCCTGGTCGCCGGGCAGGACGGCGAGCGTCAGCGGGTAGTGCGTGCTGTCCAGCACCCGCAGCCCGGTGATCTCGATGCCGGGCGCGACGTCCCGCAGGGTGCCGGCGTCGAGGGGGTAGTTCTCGAACACGACCAGGGTGTCGAACAGTTCCCCGTATCCGGCGAGGCGCTGCAGCCGGGTGAGGTCGGCGTGCTGGTGCTCGACGACGGCGAGCTGCTGGTCGCGCAGCGCGCGCAGCGTCTCCTCGACGGTGCGGGAGGGGTCGAGGCGGACCCGGACCGGGATGGTGTTGATCAGCAGGCCGACGATGTTCTCCACGCCGGGCAGCTCGGGCGGGCGGCCGGAGACCGTGGTGCCGAACACCACGTCGTCGCGGCCGGTGTGGGCGCCCAGCAGCATCGCCCAGCCCAGCCGCACGAGCGTGCTGACGGTCAGCCCGTGCGCGCGGGCCGCCCGCCGCAGCTCGCCCGTCGCCTCGGCGTCCAGCTCGGCGTGGACCCGGGCGTGGCCGATGGCGCCGGTGGCGCCGGTCGCGTCGGTGGTGCCGGTGGTGTCGGTCGTGTCCCGGTCGGCGGCCCGGCTCCGGTCCCCGGCGATCAGGGTGGGGCCGTCCAGACCGGACAGCACGGCGCGCCACGCGGCCTCATCGGCGTCGGCATCGCGGCCGCCGAGCCAGTCCAGGAAGGTGCGGTACGGGGTGACGGCGGGCGGCGTCCCGCCCGCGTAGAGGGTGAAGAGCTCCCGTACGGCGATCGGCCAGGACCAGCCGTCCAGCAGGATGTGGTGTGCCGTCAGCACGAGTACGTGCCGCCCTGGTGTGCCGGTACGCAGCAGGGTCGCGCGCAGCGCCGGTGGCCGGGCCAGGTCGAACCGCAGCCGCCGGTCCCGGTCGAGGAAGGCCGCCTCTTCCCGGGCCGACGCCACCTGTTCCTCCCGCCACGCGACGTCGATCCGCTCCGGCCACATCTGCACGGGCCGCCCGTCGGCGTCCGGCCGGAACCCGGCGGCCAGATTCGGATGCCTGCGCAGCAGCGCGTGCAAGGCCTCCCGCAGGGCGGTGACGTCGAGCGCGCCGGTCAGCTCGAAGACGAACTGGACCAGATACGGGTCGGCGCCGCCGCTCTCGCCGTGCTCGTACTGCGAGTGGAACAACAGCCCCTGGGCGAGGGGCGGCAGCTGCAGCACCTCGCCCTCGCGGTCGGCCACGGGCACCGGGACGGGGCCGTCCGCATGGGCGGCCAGGGCGGTGAGGTGGGTGAACCAGCGGTCGGCCAGGGGTACCAGGCGGGCGTCGTCCAGCAGCTTCCCGGCCCAGGACCACATGGCGGTGAGCCGGGGGCCCTCGGGGTGGTCGGCGATCACGGCGTCGAGTTCGATGGCGTGGGCCAGCGGCAGGTCGCTCGGCGCGCTGGACGCGAGGACGCCGTCCTGCGGGCTCCAGTCGCGCTCGCCGCCCGCGTCGAAGCGGCCGAGGTAGTTGAAGGCGATCCGCGGCGGGGCGGGGGCGGCCAGCCGGGCGGCGGTCCGCGGGTTGAGGTGGCGCAGCAGTCCGTGGCCGAGGCCGTGGGCCGGTACGGCGCTCAGTGCCGTACGGACCTGGTCCACGGCGCGGTCCCAGGGCGTGTCCCCGTCACCGGCGTCGAGCAGGGCGGGGTGGAAGGTGGTGAACCAGCCGACCGTGCGGGACAGTTCGAGGCCGTCGGCGAACTCCTCCCGGCCGTGGCCCTCCACCTCCAGCCCGACGGCCGACTCGCCGCTCCCCCGCCACTCCGCCACGGCCCGGACGAACGCGGTCAGCAGCAGGTCGTTGAGCGAGGCGCCGAAGGCGGTGGGGGCGCGCTCGGTCAGGGCCGCGGTGACGGCGGCCGGGAGGGTGCGGGTGTGCCGCCGTCGCGTGGCCTCGGTGTCCCGCGCCGGATCCAGCCGCAGGTCCGCCTCGAGGCGGCCCGCCGCGTCGGCGACCCGGGTCCAGTACGGGAGTTCGGCCAGCACCCGCGCGTCCCGCGCGTGCGCCGCGAGCGCGCGGCTCCACGCCGCGAAGGACGTGCCGTCCGGTGGCGCCGTGGGGGCCCGGCCGTCCCGTACCGCACACCAGGCGTCCCGCAGGTCGTCGAGGAGCACGCGCCACGACACCCCGTCGACGGCGAGGTGGTGCACGGCGAGGACGAGGGTGCCGGGCCGGTCCGCCCCGGCGTCGAACCACTCCGCGTGCACGACGCGCCCCGCCGTGGGGTCCAGCCGCTCCCGGGCCCGCGCGGCGCGTTCCCGTACGAAGGCCCGCAGCGCCTCCCCGTCCAGCCGGCCCGCGTCGTGCCGGACCAGGCCGGGCCGGCCGCGGGGTTCGGTGCGAAGCTCCCAGGCGGAGCCGCGCGGGGACAGCCGGAGACGCAGCATGGCGTGGCGGTCGAGCAGCGCTTCGAGGAGGCCGCGCAGCCTCGGGGTGTCCAGCCCGGCGGGGGTGCGCAGGCTCACGGACTGCGCGAACCCGGCCACGGGGCCGCCGCGTTCGCGCAGCCAGTGCATCACCGGAGTCGGCTCCACCATCGGGTCGTCGTCGGCGTCGGTGCCGCTCGGCGGGACACCCGGCGGGGCGGAGCGATCGGACAGGGTCGCGGCCAGCGCGGCGACCGTGGGGTGGCGGAAGACGTCCTGGGAGGTGAGCGGGAGGCCCGCCCGCCTGGCCCGGCTGACCAGGTGGATCGCCAGGATGCTGTCGCCGCCCAGGGTGAAGAAGCCGGTCTCCGGCGGGATGTCCTGCTCGCCCAGCACCTCGCGGAACAGCGCGGTGAGCGTTTCCTCGGCGGGCGTGCGGGGCCGCCGGTCCGCATCCCCGCCGTGCGTGCCGTCGCGTCGCGGGGTGGGCGGCGCGGGCAGCGCGGCGCGGTCGAGCTTGCCGTTGCGGGTGAGGGGGAGCCGTTCGACGGGGACGATCGCCGAGGGCACCATGAACGCCGGAAGGTGCTCGGCGGCGTGGCGCTTCAGCTCGTCCACGTCGACCTCATGGGTGACGACGTACGATACGAGCCCGCGCTCGCCGGGCCGGTCCTCGCGGAGCACGGTGGCGGCCCGGGTCACGTCGGGGTGGCGGCACAGGGCGGCGTCGATCTCACCGGGTTCGACGCGGTAGCCGCGCAGTTTGACCTGGCTGTCGGCGCGGCCCGCGAAGTCGAGGGTCCGGTCCGGGTTCCAGCGGGCGAGGTCTCCGGTGCGGTACATCCGGGCGCCGGGCGGGCCGAACGGGCAGGCCACGAAGCGCTCCGCGGTCCGGCGCGGCGCGCCGAGGTAGCCGCGGGCGAGCCCGGTGCCGGAGAGGTAGACCTCGCCGGTGACACCGGGCGGGACGGGGCGCAGCGCGTCGTCGAGGAGGTGCACCCCGGTCCCGTCGAGCGGGCCGCCGATGGGCACCGATGCGGTGTGATCGGGGAGGCGGTCCACCGGGTGCCGGGTGGCGAAGACGGTGGTCTCGGTGGGTCCGTAGCCGTTGACGACGGCGGGGGCCCGGTGCGCGGCGCGGACGCGCCGTACGGCCTCGGGCGCGACCACGTCGCCGCCGGTCCACACCTGGCGGACACCGTCCAGGCAGCCGGGATCCTCCTCGGCGACCGCCGCGAACAGGCCCGCCGTCAGCCACAGTCCGGTGACGCGGTGCGCGGCGATGACCTCGCGCAGCACGCCGAGGTCCGTACGGCCCGGTGGGGCGATGACGATCTCTCCGCCGGTGAGCAGCGGCACCCACAGCTCCAGGGTGAGCGCGTCGAAGGCGTGCGGGGAGTGCAGCAGCACACGCTCCGCGCCGCCTTCGCTCCACCAGCGGTCGGAGGCGAGCCGTACGAGGTTGCCGTGGGTGATCGCGACGCCCTTCGGGGCGCCGGTCGAGCCCGAGGTGTACATCACGCACGCGAGTTGATCCGGGTGCACGGTCGGCGGGTGATACGGCGGGGCGGACGGCTCGTCGCCGACGACGAGGGTGTGGTGTCCCCGGTCGCGGAACCACGCGGCGATGTCGTCGTCCCGGGTCGTGGTGTCGGTGATCAGGAACCGCGCCCCGGCTCCGGCGGCGATCGCGGCCAGGCGGCTCGGGCCGTCCGCACGGTGCAGCGGCAGATACGCGGCGCCCGCCTTGACCACGCCCAGTGCGGCGACGACGAGGTCGGGCGAGCGCTCGAGGAGGAGGCCCACCGGCGTCTCGGCGGTGACGCCCGCCGCGGCCAGCCGGGCCGCGAGGGCGGTGGCGCGGGCGTCGAGCTGACGGTAGGTGAGCCGCTCGCCGGTGGCGGCCGAGCGCACGGCGAACGCCTCGGGTGTGGCGGCGACATGGGCCTGGAACCGCGCGAGCGCCGTCCGCGACGGGCCGGTGTGCCGCTGTGGCCGCCCGCTGCCCGCCGCCCCGATCCGGTCGCGCTCGGCGGCCGAGGTGACGGCGTAACGCGCCACCGGGGTCCGGCCCGGGCGGGTGGCGGCCTGGCGCAGCACGCGCAGGAAGCGGTCGGCGGCGTCGCGCAGCAGCTCCGGGGAGTGGTTGGCCGGGTTGGCGTCGGCGTCGATGGTGAGCGGGCCGTCCCCCCGGTCGTACGCCACCAGGGACAGGTCCTCCGAAGGCGGCGCCTGGACGTTGTGCACGGTGGCGGTGGCGGGCCCGAAGCGCAGACCGTAGGCGAAGCGCTGGATGTTGAGGACGGGTCCGAAGAAGCGCCGTCCGTCCTGGGGGTAGCCCAGGTCGCGGCGCAGTTGTTCGCCCCGGTAGCGCTGGTGCCGCTGGACGTGGGCGATCGCCTCGTCGGCCCGGGCCGCCAGGTCCGTGAAGGGGGCGGCGGGGTCGACGTACAGGCGCAGCGGCAGCACGTTGGCCGCCATGCCGGGCACCTGTCGGCTCCGCTCGCTGACCCGCCCGGTGACCGGCAGGCTGAGGACGATGTCCCGGCTGCCGGTCATCGCGTGGACGAAGACGGCGGTCGCCGCGATGACGAGCCGCGACCAGCGCTGCCCCATGTCCCGGGCGGCCGAGCGCAGTCGGGCGAACTCAGCTTCGGACAGGGTGCTGGTCAGCCGCAGCGACGCGGCCGGTACCGGGGCCGGGCGCGGGGCCAGGCTGAGGAACCCCGGATGGCCTTCCATATGGTCGAGCCACCACCGCCGGTCAGCCTTCCAGTCCGGTGAGGCGCGGTAGGCCCGGTCCTCGTCGAGGACGGCCCTGAGCGGACTCCAGCCGGTTCCCGGTATCGGACCGTTGTCGAGCAGGCTGCCGTAGAGGTCGGCGACGCGGCGCGAGAAGAGCGTCATGCCGAAGCCGTCGAGGACGATGTGATGCACCCGCGTGAACAGCAGATGCCGGTGGTCGCCGATGCGCAGGACCGCGCCGTCGAACAGCTCGCCCCCGGCCAGGTCGACGGGCCGGGACAGCTCCTCGCGCATCCAGTCGAGGGCCGTCGCGCACGGGTCGGGCTCGTGCCGCAGGTCGCGCACCGGAAAGGGGACGGAGCGCGGGCGCGCCACGCGCTGGACCGGCCGTCCGTCGGGCGCCTCGGTGAAGCGGACGTGGAGGGCTTCGGTCTCGCGCACGGCCTGCCGGAGGGCGGCCACGAGGACATCGGTGTCGAGCGGGCCGGTGATGTCGGTGTACTCGCCCCAGAGGTAGGGCGAGGTCAGGTCGGGCCGGGACCGCTCGGCCAGCCACACGCCTGACTGCGCCTCGGAAAGGGGGAGTTCGGTGCCGGTTTCGTCCAGGGCCATGAGGTTCCCGCCCGGCCGCCGTGTGGACGACCTCAACGTCGAAGTGGCTTCGCAGGGCGATGTGCGTCAGTCGTCGGGGTGTGCGGGCACGGGGCCGCTCGGCGGTGGTCCGATCTTGTCCGGTTCACCGGAAGACTAACAGGCCAGTAAAGGCATCGCAAAGAGATGGCAATGAATAGGATCATCACTCCGCATCGCCGGAGCGCGCCACAACGCGGCGGAACCAGCCGGAACATGGCGGATCGCGGCGGCGCACGCCCCTGAAGCACCAACGCGCGCACCCGTCCCATCCGCAAACGCGGGCGCGGGGCGCGTACACACGAAGCCGCCCGCCGAAGACCGCATCAGGGCGGTCTTCGGCGGGCGGTGGGCAGGTCGGGCGGTTCGGGCGGTTCGGGCGGTTCGGGCGGGCGGGCCGGTCAGATACGGCCGCCCGTCATCCGCGTGACGGGACCATGGCCGCTGCGCTCCGCATGGCGGCCCACGGCATAGGAGGCCGCGGTGAGGGCGGTGACACCGGCCGCGGCACCGGCCGCGATGAGCTTGCGATTCTTCAGCACGGTCCAGGCGGTCGCCGCGGCAGAGGTCATCTGCCCGGCCGCCGAGGTCACCCCCTTCAGCGTCGCCGTCATGGCGGTACCGGCGGACTCGGCCGCCTTGCCCGCCGTGGCCCCCGCCGACGTCACGGCGTTGCCGACGGCACTGCCCGCGCCGGCCGCGGTGCGCGCCGCGCCGGCCCCGGCGGACTTCGCGGCATCGGCGGTCGCCTGGCCTGCGGACTCCGCCTTCGACGCCGTCTTCTCCGCCGCCTTCGCGGAGGTCTCCTTGGCCTTGGCGGCTGTCGCCTTCGTGGCCTTGGTGGCGCGGTCGGTCGATTCGTTGTTCGCTCCTGCGTTAGCCATGGTGTGCGAATTGCCCGATCCGGCCGATGCAAACAAGGCATGGAGATTCCGGTGAGGTCCCGTGGCCCTCGGGCCTGCACAACCGTGGCCTGACGGGTGCTCTATCGGCACACTTCCATCCCTTCGAGTGAACGGCGCTCGGTTGCTGCCGCATGCGCGGGGCGTCGACCGGATAGTGATCCGGCGGCCGGACACGGAGTTCCGGTCACGGACCGGAAGGGGACACGGTTGATGCGCACAGAGGCCACCAAGCGGGTCGCGCTCGTCTTCTCCCTGCTCGACGCCGATGGCAACGGCGTCCTGGAAGCCGAGGACTTCGAGCTCATGGCGGGCCGCGTCGTCGAGGCGGCGCCCGACGCGGACGAGGCGGCCAAGGACGCGATGCGCGCGGCCTTCCGTCAGTACTGGACGACCCTGCGCAGGGAAGCGGACACCGACGGGGACGACGAGATCACCTTCGAGGAGTACACCGGCTGCGTGCTCTCGCCCGAGCGTTTCGACGCGACGATCGACGCGTTCGCCCAGGCGCTGGCCGCGCTCGGGGAGCAGGACGGCGACGGGACGGTCGAACGCCCCAGGTTCGTGGCGCTGATGACGGCGATCGGCTTCGAGCGCGCGAACATCGACGCCCTCTTCGACGCCTTCGGCCCCTCGGACGCGGACCGGATCCGGGCGGCGACCTGGGTCGACGGGATCAAGGACTACTACGCCCCGGGCAAGGCCGGCATCCCCGGCGACCATCTGGTCGGGGGCACGGCGGTCTGACCATGGGTCACGGCGGCCGCGTGGTCGCAACGCCTTGGGGAAGGAGGAGAGATGCCCGAGGCGACCCGGGAGAGCACCGGGGAAGGAGTGGAAGGGGGCGTCGGGCAGACCGCTCTCATGGTCGCCGCGGCGCGGGCGATCGAGGCCCACCGCCCCGACGCGCTCGCGCGGGACTCGTACGCGGAGCACTTCGTACGCGCCGCGGGGCGGGCGTCCGCACACTGGCCGGTGCGGCCCCAGCAGGTGCCGGGCGGGGACGCCGATCCCCTCTGGGGGCGGCTGGGGCGCTACTTCGGCCTGCGGACCCGGGTCCTCGACGACTTCCTCCTGACCCGGGCGCGCGCGGGCACCCGCCAGGTGGTCCTGCTGGGGGCGGGCCTCGATTCCCGGGCGTACCGGCTCGACTGGCCGCCCGGCCGCACGGTCTTCGAGATCGACCAGGGCTCGATACTCACGTTCAAGCGCAAGGTCCTCGACGGGCTGGGCGCCGTGCCCCGGGCTGAGCGCGTCACGATCGCGGCCGATCTGCGGCTCGACTGGGCCGGGGCGCTCACCGCCGCGGGCTTCGATCCGGCCCAGCCGACCGCCTGGCTGGCGGAGGGGCTCCTGCTCTACCTGCCCCGCGCCGCCGAGCAGGGACTCATCGACACGGTGGACGGGCTGAGCGCGGCGGGGAGCGCCCTCGCGTACGAGGTGAAGCTCGGCACGGAGTCGGCCGCGATCCGCGACAGCCCCGTCTACTCCGCGGCACGGCACCGGATCGGCGTCGACCTGCTCACCCTGTTCGACGGCGAGCCGCGGCCCGACTCCGCCGGGGACCTGACCGCGCGGGGCTGGACCACGGCGGTCCGCACCCCGTTCGACTTCACCCGCCGCTACGGACGCGGCCCGCGCCCCGAGCCGTACGACGCCCTGGCCGCCAACCGGTGGGTGTTCGCCCACCGTCCGGGCGCGTGACGCCCAGCCCTACCACCGCGCGTCACCGCTCAGACGGCGGTCCGCTCCACGGGGATCCACAGCTCCGCGTCCGCCTCCGACCCGTCCTGCGACAGCCGCGTGCGCAGGATCTCGGGCCCCGGCCTGCTCCGGTACGGATTGGACGGGAACCACTGGGTGAACACATCGCGCCACAGGAACTGGAGCGCCTGCGGGAACGGCCCGGAGTTCTCGAAGACGGCCCAGGCCCCCGCCGGGACGGTGAGCGTGTCCAGGTCCTTTGGACCTGCGGACCCGGTCACCACGCCGTGGTAGTAGTCGAGTTCGGTCCCCTCCGCCCGGCTCGGGTCGAGGTCGTCACTGACCCCGACGATCCCCTCCGGCTCCTGATCGGACAGTGCGGCGACGCGCCGCATCGTCTCCTCGTCGATGCCGCGGATGAACTCGGCGATCGCCGGGTTCACCCCCACATGAACGAGCGGGACCCGGGCCTTCTTGCCGACCACATGGAACCGCTCCCTCTCCACCACCCGGTATCGCATGGTGCTCCTCCCTTCGACGATGAGGCGGAAGGACATCCGTGGCTGGGAGTTCAGCGCGGCACCGCCGCGCCGGGCCTCGCCCGGGCCCACGCCGTGCAGAGCGCGGAACGCCCGTGCGAACGCCTCCCCCGAGCCGTAGCCGTAGCGCACCGCGATCTCCAGCAGCGTCCGCTCTCCGGCGATCACCTCGGCCCCGGCGACGGTGAGCCGTCTGCGCCGGATGTAGTCCGACAGCGAGATCCCCGCCAGCGCGGAGAACATCCGGCGGAAGTGGTACTCCGACGTCACCGCGATCCGCGCCAGTTCGGTCACCTCGATCCGCTGATCGAGATGCGACTCGATGTGGTCCAGGGCCTCGTTCAGCCGCTCCAGCACCTCGGTCTCCTTCCCTTACGACCCTCACGTCAGGAAGACCGCACCCTGCCGGACCCGACATCCTGTGCCCGCTCCGATCGGGTGGGCCCGGCCCGGCTGCGGACGAAGTCGATCAGCGAGGGGCCGCCCCGGAAACACCACAGGGCGATGACGGGGTCGCAGATGGCGCAGCCGAGGGAGGAGTCATGGGCGAAGGGGATGATCGGGTTGCCTTTGGCATGGTGTACCACGTCCCAGGCGGTGTGCATGAGCCACGCGATGCCGACGAACGTCCATGACTCCAGTCCGCGGTAGGCGACGTAGGTGATGGCGGCGGCGGCGAGGAATTCCCAGCCCCCCAAGCCACCGCCACTGAGGTAGGCCGCTCCCGCGCCCGCCACCATGATCGCGTTGAAGCGGCGTCGGTGCGGTTCGCGGATCAGCGACATCACCAGGGCGTAGACGACGCCGACCAGGATCGGCGCGAGGTAGGTCATCATGGCTGCGTTGCCCTTTCGGGGTGTCCGGGGCGCGGAAGGGCTGTTCCGGCGCGGCTGAGTCGCCGCAGTGCGAGGAGGCCGCCGACACCGGGGATGACGGCAATGGCCTTGGTGGCGTTCGTGGCCTGCCGAAGGCACCAGGTCGCGCCGACGACGAACAGATAGGCGCAGCCGTGGGTGGGGCCCATCAGGGAGGAGATGGGCCCCAGATGGGCGGTGGCGAGGTTGGCCAGCATGATGATCAGTGAGACGAGTTCGGCGTGTGCCGCGATACGCAAGGACCGTACGTGCACGGTCATACCCCCGTGGTGGAGCCGGGGCGGATGATCATCAGGATGGTGACCGTGGCCCACAGCAGGTTGAAGACGCCGGTGAGCATGGCGAGGCGGCCAGGGGCCCGGGCGACCGCGCCGGGAGCCCCGGCCGCGGTGAGGTCCCCCTCCTGGGCGGGCAGTATCAGCAGGGC
Organism: Streptomyces sp. NPDC007983; assembly: GCF_042958345.1. Classification (NCBI taxonomy): domain Bacteria; kingdom Bacillati; phylum Actinomycetota; class Actinomycetes; order Kitasatosporales; family Streptomycetaceae; genus Streptomyces; species Streptomyces sp. NPDC007983. The sequence goes on along the minus strand of NZ_JBIBJI010000008.1, from coordinate 75,988 downwards.
CAGGACGGCTGCGGCCGCGGCGGTCAGGACGATCGAGGCGATCAGCCATGCGCTGCCGAGGACGCCGAGGCTGCCGGCGGTGGCGAATCCGAAGAGCGGTACGGCGATGCCGACGGCGGCGTAGACGCGGCAGATGCGGTGCAGCGTCCGCAGCGTGGCGAACGCCTCGTGGTCATCCGGATCGCTGTGGGCGCGGCGCAGGGCGGGCGGGAACATGCTCGCGGCGACGGTGACCGGGCCGATGGCCACCACGGCGGCCAGTACGTGGAGGCAGAGGAAGAGTTTCGTCATGGTCCAGTGGTTTGTGGTGGGTGGTCAGAGGCCGGCGGGCGCCAGGCCCCGATCGCGCCAGACGATGCCGCGGCGCTCATGCGCGAACAGCTCTTCGACGGCGTGCGCGATCCGCGGGCCCACCTCGCGCTCCAGCAGATACAGGCCCAGGTCGAGTCCGGAGGTGACACCGGCGCCGGTGACGAGGTCGCCGTCGTCGACGACGCGGGCGCTCACCGCGTGGGCGCCGCTCGCGCCGAGCGCGTCCAGACCCGTGTGGTGGGTGGTGGCGTGGCGCCCTTCCAGCAGACCGGCCATGGCCAGGACGAGCGACCCGCCGCACACCGTGGCGACCGTCACCTCCGGGTGCTCCATCGCCGCCTTCACCAGCGCGGGCAGCCCGGTCGCCGCGGCGCGCCCGAGAATGACGGAGATGAACTCGTCCGGCTGCCACGTCCCCTCCCCCGCCCCCTGCCCGGGCACCTCACCCGGCTCGCCGAGGCGGCCCGCGGCGCCGGGGACCAGGATCACACCGGCGCGCTCGGGGTCGAGGGCGGCGGTGGCCCGCAGGGTCAGGCTCCCGGCGCCGCTGGGCACCTCGCGAGGCCCTTCGGCGGACACCAGTTCCACGCTCACCGCGCCCGCCGAGGCGGCGCCACCTGCGTACAGCACCTCGTAGGGGGCGATGACATCGAGCGGGTCGAAGCCGTCGAACAGAACAACCTGGACATGCATGGAGGGCTCTCTTTCACAAGGCTCGCGGTGGCGGGAAGTCCGGCCTGCGCCGGGAACGCCCCGAAGTTAACCGGCTGCCGCCCCTCCTCCCAGTGGCATGAGTGCCACCTTTCAACGGGATAGTGCCATCATCGGCGGGAACGCTCCTGAACTGCGGCGAAGCAGAGAACTCGGCGCTCCGGGCCGCTTCGGGCCATCCGGCGAGGGGGTATCTTCCGGCCATGCACACCGTCGCCGTTCTCGCCCTGGACCAGGTGATCCCGTTCGACCTGTCCACGCCGATCGAGGTCTTCACCCGCACCCGGCTGCCGGACGGGCGCCCCGGCTACCAGATCCGGGTGTGCGCCGAACGCCAGGAAATCGACGCCGGGACCTTCGCCCTGCGCGCGCCCTGGGGCCTCGACGGGCTGAGAGGGGCGGACACCGTCATCGTGCCCGGCACCGCCGATCCCTCGGCCCCGCTCGCGCCCGAGGTCCGCGACGCCCTGCGGGCGGCGGCCGCGGACGGCACACGGATCGCCTCCATCTGTTCGGGCACCTTCATCCTGGCCGCCACCGGTCTGCTCGACGGGCTGCGGGCCACCACCCACTGGATCGCGGCCGGCCTCCTGGCCACCGCCTACCCGGACATCGAGGTGGACCCGGACGTCCTGTACGTCGACAACGGCCAGTTCCTCACCTCCGCGGGCGCCGCCGCGGGCCTGGACCTGTGCCTGCACATGATCCGCCGCGACTACGGCTCGGCCGTCGCCGCCCACGCCGCCCGGCTGTCCGTCATGCCGCTGGAACGCGAAGGCGGGCAGGCGCAGTTCATCGTCCACGACTACGCACCCACCCCGCAGGGCTCGGTCCTCGAACCCCTGCTCGCCTGGCTGCAGGACAACCTGGGCCGCGACCTCACCCTCGCCGACATCGCCGCCCACGCCGGGACCAGCACCCGGACCCTGATACGCCGCTTCCGCGAGCAGACCGGCACCACCCCGCTCCAGTGGCTGCACCGCGCCCGCATCCGCCAGGCCCAGCACCTTCTGGAGACCACACCCCACTCCGTCGAACGCATCGGCGCCCAGGTCGGCTTCGGCTCCCCCACCGCCTTCCGTGACCGCTTCAAGCGCACCACCGGCGTCAGCCCGCACACCTACCGCCGCACCTTCAGCTGATATGTGACCGGGATCACGGCGCCTGCCCGCACGGCTCCGGCGACTGCCCGATGACCGTTGCAGTCGACAGGTATCGTCCGGCCATGGACGTTTCCGGAATGAGGGACACCGGGGAGAACGCCATCAACACGCTCTGCTTCGCCATCGCGGCGCTCGCGTCGTATGCCGCGCTCGTCTACCGGCTGTGCCAGGCCAGGCGCAGCCGGCGGGACAACGTCCACCGCGTCCTGGTCGTCACGCTGCTGCACCAGTGCCTTACCTTCACGAGGGCAAGCACTGGACCAACGCCGAGATGGCGGAGGAGCTGAAGCGGGCCAACCCCGAGCTGAAGGTCGGGGGTGTGTATCTGTCGCAGTTGCGGACGGGGAAGCGCTCCAACCCCTCACCGGATCTCCTGGCCGCCCTGGCGCGCTTCTTCGGCGTGTCGGTGGCCTACTTCTTCGACGACGAGGTCGCCGAGTCGGTGCTCAGCGAGGTCGCCGCCATCGAGGCGCTGCGGCAGGCGGGGGTCCGGGCCGTGGCGATGCGGGCGGCCGGGATGAAGAAGGAGAACCTGCGGGCCATCACGACCATCATGGATCAGTACCGGCAGATGCAGGGCCTTCCGCCCGTCACCGACGCCGTGGACCCCGAGTGAGGGGCCTGAGAGGGGTGCGGCCGGCCGGTCAGGACCGCCGCAGCCAGCTCAAGCGGCTCCGGAAGGCCGGTGCCCGGCGGATCGCCGAGCTCGATCTGCCGGAAGTGGCCGATGTCGCCGGACTCTGCCGCTGTCTCGGCGAGATCCGCGAACGTCCGATCACGCTGGTCCCGATGCGGATCCCCACGTCGCACCCCTGCGGCATGTGGGTCGCCGCACGCGACGAGGACCTCATCTTCTGCGACGCCAACACGACCAGCGTGCACCAGGAGCACATCGTCCTGCACGAGCTGGGCCACATCATCTGCCGCCATCGCGGGGCGGGCCGGCTGGACGAGGCGAGCTCCCGCCTCCTCTTCTCCAACCTCGACCCCGACCTCGTACGTGACATGCTCCTGCGCGCCACCTATGACGACGTCCAGGAACAGGAAGCGGAGATCATCGCCTATCTGCTCTCCCAGCGGGTGGGCGGCACCGTGGAAGCGCATGGCGTGCCGACCGCGGAGGAAGCCGGTGACGGCGCCGCGCGGGGGCGGGACGACTCCGCGCTCAGCAGGATCGAGCGCACCCTGATCTGACCGGCGCGCGTCCCCGCGACGCGCGCGGCACCCTCAGCAGACGCCGTCGCCCGGCTTCGGGTTCCCGAGCCCGAACAGCGGGCGCAGCTTCAGCCCGGCCCAGGTGCCGAGGAGCGCGAAGGCTCCCCAGAGCCAGCCGTGCAGGCTGCCCGAGGCGATGCCCGCGAGATACGCGCCGATGTTGCAGCCGCCCGCCAGCCGGGCACCGATGCCCATCAGCACCCCGCCGAGCACCGCCGCGACCGCCGTCCGCCACGGCACGCCGCGGTGGAGCGTCCACGTGCCGCCGAGCGCCGCGGCGGCCGCCGCGCCGATCATGATGCCGATGTCGGTGAGGCTGGTCTTGTCGCCGAGCACGGGCCCGGCGAGCATCTCCTTGTTCCCGGGCTGCTGCCACCAGCTCCAGCTCTCCGGGTGGCCGCCGAGGGCTCGTACCAGCTCCGAACCCCACAGGCTGAAGGCGCTGGTGACGCCCCACGCGCCACCGGACACCAGCAGCACTCCGGCCCCCAGCACGGCCAGCGCCAGGGCGCCGACGGCCAGCGGCCACGAGCCGCGCAGCACCCGGGCGGCGGCACCGCGCGCGGAGGGCACCGGGCCGATCGGCGGCGGGGTGCGGCGGGCCTGCACCCGACGGCTGACCAGGACGATGGCGGCGAGCACGAGGATCGTCACCGCCCAGGAGCCGAACCAGCCGATGTGGTCGGCCATGACGACCGGCTCCAGCGCGGGCAGGTCCTTCCACAGGTCGAACTGCCAGGCGGCGAGGGTCGCACCGGCGATGAAGCCGCCGAGGGTCAGGATGATCGACGTCTGCCCCGAGCCGACCGCGAAGAGCGTGCCGGACGCGCAGGCGCCGCCGAGCTGCATACCGACGGCGAAGACGAACGAGCCGATCAGCAGTCCCAGTCCGAGCGGTCCGGCCGACGGCGCCGGAACGGACCCGAACAGTCCGGTCCCCGTGCCGATGAGCAGGGCGAACAGCGTGGCCGTGGTGCCGAGCAGCAGGGTGTGGGCGCGCAGCCCGGTGCCATTGCCGACGGCCACCAACTGCCGCCAGGCGGAGGTGAAGCCGAAGCGGGAGTGGAAGAGGGCGATGCCCAGGCCGAGCCCGAGCAGCAGCAGGACGCCGGGCTTGGCCCCCTGGGCGGACCACACGTACGCGGTCAGCGCCACGGCGAGCAGCCCGGACACGGCGAGCGGCACCCGGCGCACCGGCGGCGCGGCGGGCGCCTCCGGCCGGGGCGCGGAGGTGGGTGAGGGGGACAGCAGGGCGGCGGTCTTCGCCGCCTGAGCGGGCGGGGCGGTGGTCACGGGCGGGCTCCGGGGCGTTCGGGGAGGCGAGCGGGGGGGGCGGGGTACGGCGCCGGGCCGGACGACCCGGCCGGGGCGCGGCACCACTGGGTGCGGCGGCGCGCCGGGGACCGGCCGGTTCCGGCTCAGCGGCGACAGAGGCCGTCGTCGACGCACCACGCCGAGTTCGCGAACAGCGCGAGACACAGCAGACGGGCGGGTGCGGACATGCCTTCGAGGATACGTTCCCCCGGCAACCATCCGGAACCGCAGGTCACCAGCCGGGTTTGTGGAGTGAGCCACAGCGTGGAGACGGCGGCGCGAAAGGGCCTTGCGCCGGGCACCGGCCTATAGTCCGCTGACCCTCATGAGGAGCACGAGGGCCATGAAAGCCATGAGGACTGTGCGGAAGCGGAGCACTGCCACGGTGGTCGCCACCCTGGTCGTGGGATCCCTGTGCGCGGGGGCGCCGCATCCGCGTGCGGAAGCCGCCGGAGCCGGGGTCGACCTCGATACGGTGACGATCCCGGAGTTACAGGCGCGCATGGCGGGCGGTTCGCTGACCTCGTCCACCCTGACCACCGCCTATCTGCGGCGGATCAGGGCCATCGACCCCACGATCCACGCGGTGTTGCGCACCGACCCGACGGCCCTGCGCCAGGCCGCCGCCAGCGACGCCAGGCACCGTCGGGGCGACATCCGTGGCCCGCTCGACGGGATCCCCGTCCTGCTGAAGGACAACGTGAACACCAGGGGCATGGCCACCACGGCCGGGTCGCTGGCCTTGGCCGGCGGCCCGCCGGACACCGACGCCGCTCTGGTGACCCGGCTGCGCGACGCGGGCGCGGTGATCCTCGGCAAGACCAATCTGTCCGAGTGGGCGAACTTCCGTGCCGAGAAGCCGACGTCGGGGTGGTCGGCGGTGGGCGGGCAGACCAGCAACCCGTACGTGCTGGACCGCAATCCATGCGGGTCCTCCTCCGGTTCGGCCGCCGCGCTCGCCGCGTCGCTGGCGCAGGTGGCGATCGGCACCGAGACGGACGGCTCCATCGTGTGCCCGGCCGGGATGAACGGGGTGGTCGGGCACAAGCCCAGCCTCGGCCTGGTCAGCCGGGACGGAGTGGTCCCGATCTCCGCCGAGCAGGACACCGCGGGGCCCATGGCACGCAACGTGACCGACACCGCGCTCACCCTGTCGGTGCTCAGCGGCGGCGCCACCGCTGAGCACCGACCGGACGAGCCGGCGCGGCCCGGCGGCATGCGCGGCAAGCGGATCGGCTTGTGGCGGCTGCCCTCGCTCGGCGCGGAGGTGGACGCCGTGATGACCCGTACCGCGGAACAGCTGCGGCGCGCGGGAGCCGAGGTCGTGGAGGTGACGCCCCCGTACCAGAAGCGGCTCGCCGAGCTCGAATTCCCGGCGCTGCTGAGCGAGTTCCACCGGGACATCGACGCCTACCTCGCCACCCGCGAGGGGCCGCGGAACCTCGCCGAGCTGGTCGCGTTCAACCGCGCCCACCCGGCGGAGCGCACCTGCTTCGCCGGTCAGGAGCTGTTCGAGCGGGCCCTCGCCGCGCCGTCCACCACCGACCCCGGTTACCGGGCCATGCGCGCCGAGTTGACGGACCTCTCCCGGCGTTCCATCGACGAGACCATGGCCGCCCACCGGCTGGACGCCATCGCCTCGCCGGCGAACCCGCCCGCCTGGACGACGGACTGCGCACGGGGCGACAACGATATGATCCCGTCCTCTACCCCCGCGGCCGTGGCCGGATACCCGTCCCTGTCGGTTCCCGCCGGGTCGGTGAACGAGCTGCCGGTGGGCCTGCTCCTGATGGCCGGTGACCACCAGGACGGCCCGCTGCTCTCGCTGGGGGCCGCGGTGGAGCGGCGGTTGCACGCCTGGCGGGCGCCGCGCTATCTGCCGTCGGTGGGCCCCGGCGCCTCCCGGTGACCGGCCGGTCGCCGGGTCAGTTCTCGTAGGCGCGGATGGCGGCCACCTTCTCCGCCGAGGGGGAGGTTTCGTCGAACCGCTGGGCGAGCCAGTCGTCGGTGAGCGCGCGGGCGAGTTCGAGGCCGATGACGCGCTGGCCGAAGCAGAGGACCTGGGCGTTGTTGCTGAGGACGGAGCGGCGTACGGAGTAGCTGTCGTGGGCGGTGACCGCGCGGATGCCGGGGACCTTGTTGGCGCTGATGGCCACGCCGAGGCCGGTGCCGCACACCAGGAGGGCGCGGTCGGCGGTGCCGTCGGCGATGCGACGGGCCGCCTCGACCGCGACGTGCGGGTAGGCGGTGTGCTCGTCGCTGTCCACGCCGACGTCGATGACCTCGGCCACCCGGGGGTCGGCCAGCAGGTCCTGCTTGAGGGCTTCCTTGTAGCCGTAACCGGCGTCGTCACAGCCGACGACGATCCGGAACGGAGTCGCGGTGGTCATACGGCATCGCTTCCTGTCGTCGTGGGAGTCGCGGGAATCGTGGGGAGGGTGGCGACCGCGGTCAGCACCGCGGCGAGGGAGGTGGCTCCGGGGTCGGGGGTGCCCACACTGCGCTCGGCGAGGGGGCGGGCCCGGCCGAGGCGGGGGCGCAGGTCGGCGGTCTGCTCGGCGGCCGTACGGGCCTCGGCCGCGGCGGACGCGTACGCGTCGGCCACCGGGGCCCCGGCGCGCAACTGTCCGGCGAAGTCGGTGGCGAACGGGGCGAGGGCGTCGACCAGGGTCTTGTCGCCCACCTCGGCCCCGCCGAGCGAGGTGACGGCGGTGAGCGCCTCCATGGCGGCGGACGCCAGCTCCTCGCGCGCGGGCGCCCGGTCCGCCGGGAGTACGGCGCCGAGGGCGCGCAGCGCCGCGCCCCACAGGGCGCCCGAGGTGCCCCCGGCCTCCGCCGCCCAGGCGTCCCCGGCGGCGGCGAGCACGACCGCCGGGGCGAGGCGTTCGGCGTGTGCCTTCTCGGCGGCCGCCAGCGCCGCGCCGACGCCCTTGCACATGCCGCGGCCGTGGTCGCCGTCGCCCGCGACCGCGTCCAGCCGCCCCAGGGCGTCCGCGTCCCGGTGCAGCGCGTCGCGGGCGGCGCGCAGGGCGTGGACGGCCCGTTCGGCGACCCCGGCCGCCGCGCCGGACGCGGTGGCGGCGGGCCGGTCCCGGCGGCGCGGGGCGGCTGCGGGCCGTACGGCGGCGGCCTGGGCCGGGACTTCGGCCGGGGGTGCGGGCGGGGCGCCCCGGCGGAAGGCCGGGGTGTCGGCGGGGGCGCGCCACAGCCGCTCCAGCTCGTCGTCCAGCCAGCTCAACGTGAGGGAGCAACCGGCCATGTCGAGGCTGGTGACGAGTTCGCCGACCTCGGGGCGTACGGGGGTGAGCCCGGCCTCGCGCAGCAACCGGGACACCGCGCCCCACAGCACGTACAGCTCCTCGTACTTGGTGGCGCCGAGGCCGTTGAGGACGACGGCGACGCGCCCGCGGTCGCCCGCGTCGGCGGGCCGGTCCGCCAGCACCCCGGTGACCAGGGTGCGGGCCAGCTCCTCCGCCGTGCCCAGGGTGTCCTCGCTCACGCCCGGTTCGCCGTGGATGCCGAGGCCGAGGCCGAGGCGGCCCTCGGGGACGGTGAACAGGGGCGCCTCGCCGCCCGGCAGGGTGCAGCCGTCGAAGGCCACGCCGAGGGTGCTGGTCCGGGCGTTGGTGTGCTCGGCGACGCGGACGACCTCCGCCAGCGGGGCACCCTCCTCGGCCGCCGCCGACGCGGTCTTGAAGACGACGAAGCCGCCCGCGATGCCGCGGCGCCGCGCCGTCTGGTCCGCGGGCGCGGAGGCGATGTCGTCGGTGACGGCGAAGCAGCGGGCGGGTATCCCGTCACCCTCCAACTGCCGCGCCGCGAGGCCGAAGTTCATCACGTCACCGGCGTAGTTGCCGAAGAGGAAGAGGACACCGCCGCCCGCCTCCGCCGCCTCGGCGACCGAGCGGGCGCGGGCGGTTGACGGGGAGGTGAACACGTCGCCGATGACCGAGCCGTCGGCGAATCCGGGGCCGACGACCCCGCAGAAGGCGGGGTAGTGGCCGGAGCCGCCGCCGGTGAGGACGGCCACCTTCCCCTCGGGGGTGGGGCGGGCGCGCACCACGCCGCCGGGCACGGCGCGTACGTGCTCGGGATGGGCGGCGGCGAACCCGGTGATCATGTCGTCGGTGAACCGGGCGGGGTCGTTGAAGAGCCTGGTCATCGTGTGCTCCAGCCGTCGCGTGCGGCATCGAGGGCGAGGCGGTAGTCGGCGTAGCCCTCGGCGTAGTGGTCGATCAGCCCGCGCTCGGCGGGCACGGTGCGGCGGGGGGCGCGCCAGGCGGCGGGGTCGACGGGCGTGCCGAGGGAGTGCCAGGCGGTCTGGGCCGCGCCGCGGATGCCCACGGCGTCGTCGCAGACCTCCAGGTCGCGGCCGAGGACTCCGGCGAAGACGCGCGCCCACTCCCCGGAGCGCGCGCCGCCGCCGCACGCGGTGACGGGGCCGCAGACGCCGAGGGTTTCCATGCAGTGCCGGGCCGAGTAGGCGACGGCCTCGCACAGCGCCCGTATCAGGTCGGCGCGTCCGGTCAGCGGGGAGAGGCCGTCGAACCGGCCGCGGGCCCGGGCGTCGACGAAGGGGGCGCGCTCGCCGCTGGCGGACAGGAACGGCAGCGCGGTGACGCCCGAGGCGCCGGGCGGGGACTGGACGAGCAGCGCGTCCAGCGCCTCGATCTTCACGTCGAGCAGTTTCAGCAGCCAGTCCAGGCCCGCGGTGCCGATCATGGCGGGCATGACGCGCAGGAACCGGCCCTCGTACGGGGTGGCCAGGACCATTCCGGCCGGTTCGTCGGCGGCGGCCGGGCGCGGTTCGCTGTCGAGGGTCTGGGCGGCGAGGGTGGTGCCGATGATGAGGTTGCCCTCGCCGGGTTCGGCGACTCCCGAGCCGAAGGCGCAGGCAGGGATGTCGAACGGACCGGCGGAGACCGGCAGTCCGGCGGGCAGGCCCAGCCGCCGGGCGGCGTCGGGCAGGAGCGGGTGCAGGGTGCCGGGCGGCGCCGGGTCCGGCAGCAGCCTGCGGTGGTCGGTCAGTCCGCACAGGTCGAGCGCGGTCTCGTCGTACGTACGGGTGGCGACGTCGAGGAACGGCTGCGAGGCGTCGGAGGCGTCGACGGTCACGGCGCCGGTCAGCCGCTGTACGACGGCGTCCACGCAGTACCCGGCGACGTGAGCCGCCGCCAGCCGCTCCGGTTCGTGTTCGGCGAGGTGGGCCAGCAGGGGCGCGGCGGAGCCGGGGAACAGGCCGACGCCGGTGCGCCGGTGCAGGGCGCGCAGGGTGCCGTCGTCGGTCCACTTGCCGAGCCGATCCGCGGCCCGGCCGTCCATCCAGGACAGCGCGCGGCCGACGGGGGCGCCGGTGGCGTCGCGCAGCCACAGCCCGTCGCCCTGCCCGGTGAGGGCCAGGGCCTCGACCGGTTCGCCGTCCATGTCCGCGGCGTCGGCGAGGGCGGCCCGTACGACGGTCTCCACGGTGCCCACGACGTCGTCCAGGTCCTGTTCGACGCGCTGGCCGGGCAGGGTGTAGACGGTGCTGCGGGCCTCGTGGGCGGGGGTGGTGCGGCCGTCGCGGGAGATCAGCTGGGCCTTGGTGACCGACGTACCGATGTCCACTCCGACGATCATGATCGGCCTCCGGTCAGCACCTCCGGGTTGGCGACGTGCCGCAGTGGTTCGCCGCGCAGGAAGCGGGCGGCCTCGGCGGTGGTGATCGCGGCGGCCCGGTCGGCGGTCTGCCGGGTGGCGCCCGCCAGATGGGGCGTGGTGATGACGTTGGGGGCGTGGTGCAGCGGCCAGTCGGCCGGGGGCGGTTCCACGTCGTAGACGTCGAGCGCGAGCGCGCCGAGGCGGCCGGACTCCAGCAGCCCGGGCAGTGGGGCGTAGTCGAGCAGGTCGCCGCGGGCGGAGTTGACGAGGACGGCGCCCTCGGGCAGCAGGGCGAGGTTGCCGGCGTTGAGCAGATGCCGCGTCTCGGGGGTGACCCGGGCGTGCAGGCTCACCACCGAGCTGCGCCGCAACAGGTCGTCCAAGGCGGTGAGTTCGACGCCGTCGGCCTTCGCCCGGTCCGGGTCCGCGTACGGGTCGGACACGAGGACGTGGGCGCCGAAGGCGCGCAGCACGCGGGCGACGATCGCGCCGATGGCCCCGTAGCCGACGAGGCCGACGGTGGCGCCGTCGAGTTCGAGACCGGCGTTCTCGTAGGCGTAGTAGTCGCCGCGCCACACGCCCTGCTTGAGGGCGGCGTCGGCGAAGGTGATGCGGCGCAGGGCCGCCAGGATCAGGCCGACGGCGAACTCGGCAGCCGCGGCGGCGTTGCGCCCGGGGGTGAACGTGACGGGGATCCCGGCGGCGGTGGCGGCGGCCACGTCCACGTTGACGGGGCCGCCGCGGGCCACGCCGATGAACCTCAGCCGCGGTGCCTCGCGGATGATCCGGGCGGTGAAGGGGGCCATCTGGGTGAGGGCGACACTGGCGTCGCCGAGCGCCTCCAGCACCTGTTCCTCGGTGCCGCTGGCCTCCTTGACACCGCCGTTCCCCCGCTCGTCGGCCCCCACCGGGCCGAAGGGCTCGTTCGGCCAGCGGGTGCGCAGCGTACGGAAGTCGAGCCCGGCGGAGGGCAGGGCCTCGCTCAGGGCGGCGGAGAAGAGTTCGGGGGCGATGAAGTCGTCACCGGCTACCAGGACCGTGGTCATGTCGGTCACTCCCCTCGGGCGTCGAGCCGCTTGAGCAGGAACTCGGTCACGGCGCCATGGTCCGGGGAGCGGAAGGCGGCGGCCGCGAGGGCGTCCTCGGCGGGTGGGTACTGCGGATTGGGGATGGCCACGACCGTCATCCCGGCGGCCGCGGCGGCGCGCAGTCCGTTGCTGGAGTCCTCGACCGCGAGACAGCGCTCCGGGGCCACGCCGAGTGCGCTCGCGGCGGCGAGATAGACGTCCGGGCTGGGCTTGCCGCGTTCCACCTCCGCGCTGGAGACGGTCGCCTTGAAGTGGTGGTCGACGCCGTGGTGGACGAGGACGGCGTCGATGACGCGGCGGGGCGCGGAGGAGGCGAGCGCGACGGGTCCGCGCTCGGCGGTGGCGGTGATCATCTCGCGGGCGCCGGGCAGCAGCTCGATGCGCCCGTCGGCCAGCGCCCGGACCATGCCGTCGACGACGGTTCGTTCGGTGTCCTCGGCGGAGCCGCCCGCCCCGCAGAACCGGGTGAGGTACGCGGCCCACTCGGGGGCGCTCATCCCCTGGACGTCACGGGTCTGTTCCGGGCCCCACGCACGGCTGTGCGCGGCGGCGTACGCGGTCCACAGCTCCTCCCACAGATGCTCGCTCTCCACCAGTACGCCGTCCATGTCGAAGACCACTGCGTCGGCCATGCGTACCCCTGATCTGCTGGCTGGTGATGCTGTCCCAGCGAAATTAACAGTGAAGGTGTGAGTTGTCACCGGTTACATGTGAGAAATTGGCACGGCAGGATGGAGTCATGACTCTCCCGTCTTCGCGCGGTGCGCGGCAACAGCGACACCAACTGATCGTCGACCACGTCCTGGCCCGGGGGGACGCCACCGTGGCCGAGCTGGCCGAGCTGACCGGCGTCAGCCTGATGACGGTCCACCGGGACATCGCCGAGCTGGCGGACCGCGGCATCCTGCGCAAATACCACGGCGGGGTCTCCGCGCAGCCCTCGATGGTGTTCGAGTCCAGTTCGGACTTCCGGCTGCACGCACACACCGAGGAGAAGCGGGCGCTGGCCCGCGCCGCGCTGTCGTTCGTGGCGCCGGGGATGTCGGTGATGCTGGACGACTCGACCTCGGCGCTGGCCCTGGCGCGGCTGTTGCCCGAGGTGGGGCCGCTGACCGTGGTGACGAACTACCGGCTGATCACGGAGGAGCTGCGGGGTGTCGAGGGCATCCGGCTGATCTGCGTGGGCGGCGAGTACTCGCGCACCCACGACTCGTGGATCGGGCTGCCGGCGATCGACATGATCAGCGGCGTCTCCGTCGATCTGACCGTGCTGTCCACCTCCGGGATGACCGCGGGCATGACGTTCCATCAGGAGCAGGAGATCGTCAGCATCAAGCGGGCGGCCCGGCAGGCGGGCGCGACGAGCGTGCTGCTCATGGACCACAGCAAGGTGGGCCGCCGGGCGCTGCACCGGCTGGAGAGCGTGGACTCCTTCGACCATGTGCTGCTGACCGGCCCGGTGGACGAGGAGCTGCTGCGGGAGATGCGGGAGCAGACGGATGTGCGGGTGGTCGACGCGGGATAGTTAACATCGAACCTCGTTAGCCTTACCAAGGCTCTTGATATTTCTCTCGGCGCGCTTGAGTATCTGCGGTCGTACTCCGTCACACCGCAGACACACCTCAGAGTGGAGGCAGCGATGCCGAAAGCCTTGGTCCTGGGCTATGTGGGCGTGCTCCTGTTCATGATCGGCGATGGTGTCGAATCCGGCTTCATCGCCCCGTACATGGCCGACCACGGCGCCGCGACGGACGTACGGGCCGGGTATGTCATCACGGTGTACGGCATCGCCGTCATGCTGGCGTCCTGGTTCTCCGGCGCGCTCTGCCAGGTGTGGGGGCCGCGCCGGGTGATGTGGACGGGCCTGGTGATCTGGGCCGTCTTCGACGCCGCGTATCTGCTGTTCGCGCTGGGCACCGAGAACTACCCGCTGATGCTGCTCTTCTACGGCATCCGCGGCTTCGGCTACCCGCTCTTCGCGTTCGGCTTCCTCGTATGGATCACCAACACGGCGCCGAAGGCCCGGCTGGGCACCGCTGTCGGCTGGTTCTACTTCGCCTTCACCGGGGGCCTGCCCACCCTCGGCTCGCTGTGGTCGAGCCTGACCATCCCGTGGTTCGGCCGCCTGGGCACGCTGTGGTCCGCCCTCGCCCTCATCCTCCTCGGCGGCGCCATCGCCCTGGTCGGCGCGCGCCGCAGGCCCGGCGGCGACCGGATGGCACCGCCGGAGGTCACCACCCGGCAGAGCCTGCTCAACTCCGTCTCCATCATCTGGACCCATCCGCGCGTCCTGGTGGGCTGCCTGGTCCGGGTCATCAACACCGCCCCCGAGTTCGGCATGCTGGTGTACCTGCCGCGGATCTTCTCCGACGACATCGGGTTCGGCGAGGACAAGTGGCTCCAGCTGCTGGCGATCATCTACGGCACGAACATCTTCTTCAACCTCATCTTCGGTGTCCTCTCCGACCGGATCGGCTGGCGCACCACCATCGCCGGTTTCGGCGCCCTGGGCTGCGCGATCAGCGTCACGACGCTGTACTTCGTACCGGTGTGGCTCGGCCCGGACTACTTCTGGGTCGCGGTGCTCGCGGGCATGTTCTACGGGGCCACCCTCGCGGGCTTCGTCCCCATCTCGGCGCTCATCCCCTCGATGGCCCCGGAGAACAAGGGCGGTTCGATGGCCCTGCTCAACCTGGGCGCGGGCGGCGCGGCCTTCGTCGGCCCGGCGCTCGCCAGCCTCTTCTTCCCCCTGGTCGGCGCGGGTGGCGTCACGCTCGTCTTCCTCGCCCTGTACCTGGTGGCCTTCGTGCTGACGCTGCTGCTGAAGCTGCCGGAGGAGCGGGACGGCGAGGCGGCGGCGCCGGACACGTCCCGGAAGGACGCGGCCACGACATCGTCATAGGGCCGGGCCAAAAACACCGGTGCCCCGGCCGGGATCGTCTCCGGCCGGGGCACCGCGCTCTCACCCCGAAGGGGCTCCACGGGTCAGTCCCGCTGAGCGTCCTTGGGAAGCTTGCGCCACTTCACCTGGGTGTCGGTGTCGTACGCGAAGTCGAGCATCTTCTGCGCGTCCGGGTAACGGTCCGTCGCGTCGTTGAGGATGACTCCCACGACCGTACGGCCATCGCGCTCGGCGGCGAACACCAGACAGGGACCGGCGGGGGTGGTGGTCCCGGTCTTGACCCCGATGGCGCCCTTGTAGGAGCCCAGGAGACGGTTGGTGTTGTCCCAGGAGTAGTACCGGGTGCGGCCGTTGGCAGCCGGTGCCTCCTGCTTGGTGGACACCGACTTGACGACGGTCTGGAAGGTGGAGTTCTCCATCGCCCGCTGCGTCAGCTCGGCCATGTCACGGGGCGTCGAGTAGTTGTCACTGCTCGCCGAGACACCGTCGAAGGAGTCGTAGTGGGTGTTGGTGAGGCCCAGGTCCTTCGCCTTGGCGTTCATCTTGGAGACGAACGACTTGGTACGGTCGGCCACGGTGTCACCGGTGCCGAACGTGTCGGCCAGCGCCATCGCCGCGTCACAGCCCGACGGGAGCATCATCCCGTACAGCAGCTGGTTGACGGTCAGCTTGTCGCCGATCTGCAGGTCCGCCGTGCTGGCTTCCGTCTGGGTGACGTAGTCACGGTAGTCCTGCTTGACGGTGATCTGCTTGTCGAGATCCACGTTCTTGGACTCGAGTACCACGAGCGCGGCCATGATCTTCGTAGTGCTCGCCATCGGACGCCGGGTGTCGGCCTCCTTGGCCATCAGCTCCTCGTCGGAACCGGTGTCGAGCAGATACGCGCCCTTGGCGCCGACCTTCGGTGGTTCGGGCGAGGCCTGGGCCACCGCCACCGGGACCGCGATCGCCACGGCCACCGTGGACGCGACCGCCGCCACCCTCCAGCGGCGGGTCACGGTTCCACGACGTTTATGCATTCGCCCTCCGTTTCGGTAAAAAATCGTTTCGGCGGGCGCATCGTCTCACTGTGTGCAGGGCGAACTCCCCTCGGGGGCCTCGCTACGCGCAGGTGTAGGGAATCAACTGGCCGCAGCTCAGGGGTGCTCGCGAACCGCATACCCTACGCGGGACCGCACCGTCCGCCCTGCCCCGTCGAGGAGAGCGCCCATGCCCGCCGATGGCCAGAACCCGCAGACACTCGGCTTCCCGCCCGAGCAGATCAACACGGACCGGCCGCACCCCGCCCGCATGTACGACTACTACCTCGGCGGCAAGGACCACTACGCGGTCGACGCGGCGGCCGCCGAGGAGGTGTTACGCCGCACGCCGCAGGTGCGGGACAGCACGCGGGGGAACCGGGCGTGGATGCATCGGGCGGTGCGGTACCTGGCGGAAACGGCGGGGGTGCGGCAGTTCCTCGACCTGGGCACCGGGGTGCCCACGTCACCGAATCTGCACGAGGTCGCGCAGCGGGTGGATCCGGCCTGCCGGGTGCTGTACATGGACAACGATCCCATCGTCCTGGCCCACGCCGGCGCCCTGCTGACGTCCGGACCGGCGGGCCGCGTGGCCTACCGCCACGGTGACCTGCGGCAGCCCGCCGCGGTGCTCGGCGAGGCGCGCGCGGCGGGCATCTTCGACTGGGACCGGCCCATCGCGCTGATCCTCTCCGCGATCCTTCACTTCGTCCCCGACGAGGCGGACCCGGCCGGTGTCCTCCGCACGTACTGCGACGCCCTGCCGGACGGCAGCTATCTGGCGATGTCACACGCGACCGGCGACTACTCCCCCACCACGTCCGCCGGGGCCGCCGTCTACGCCGAGCGCAACGTCGCCGCCCCCTTGGTGCTGCGCGGCTACGCCGACGTCCTGCGGCTGTTCGGCGGAACGCGGCCGGTGGAGCCCGGAGTCGTACGGCTGCCGGAGTGGCATCCCGAACTCGGCCCCGCGCCACGGCCGGAGGACGGGCTGGGCTACGACCCCGACCGGGTGTGGACCTACGGCGGGGTCGCCAGGATCGAGCCGCGAGGGCTCTGCTGACCCACTCACCAGCGGACGGCGGTGAAGTCGACCGGCCGGGGCCGCAGCAGCCGCGTGCGCTCCGCCAGCGCCCGCAGCCGCTGGGACATCTGGTCGGCAGTCAGGCGGTGGCGGTCGCCGTGGCCCGGCAGCACCCACTCGAAGCGCAGCCGCCCGGCCACCCTGGCCAGGGAGCGGGCCAGTTCCTCGATGGAGTACCAGGTCACGCTGTCGGCGACGGCCAGATCACCCGTCGTGCGTGACCAGTAGAAGCTGTCGCCGCTGAAGCAGTACCGGCCATCCGCGAGGTAGAGCACACTGCCTCGGGTGTGGCCGGGCAGCGGATGGGCGGTGACCCCCTCGCCGATCTCCAGCGGTTCGAGCCCCCGGATCACCTGGTCCGCGTCCGGTGCCGCGTCGAGGTCGCCCTCGTGGATCCACAACCGGGCGCCGAAATGGTCCGCGTAGCGGCGGCCGTGCGCGACGTGATCGCGATGGGTGAGCAGCACATCGGTGACCGGGCCCGACGCCGTGTAGCGGGCGGCGAGTTCACGGCTCCAGCGAGGCGTGTCGATCATCATGGCCGTGCCGGACGGCCGCAGGAGCAGATAGGAGTTGGCCCCGGCGGTGTGCGGGGAATTGTGCCCGCAGAACATGACGCCGTCGTCCAGGGCCATCGGAAAGGGGTCCAGCGTCCGGTCCGGCCGCCCGGACGCCGGGCGGATCGAGCGGGTGGGGCAGGCGAACGCGGCGGCATGGAGGCTCCGGGTCTCGGCCGCGTCCTCCGGCTGCCGCAGGACCCGCGACTTGCCCTCGACCTCGCCGATCAGGCCGGGCGCGAGCTGCCGGGCCACGTCGCAGTTCGTGCAGCGGTCGTCCACGTACCAACCGTCCATGGCGGGGCTCCTTCCGGAGGCGGTCAAGGGAGGCACGGCCCGGAGCGGGGCCGCCCGTCCTTCAGAGGTATCCCACCGGGCGGCAAAACCAATAGCCCCTGCAAATCTTGTGTTTCGACCCCCCGGCCTCTCCGACCCGCGTCACCGCCTTGACCGGTGACGGATCCGATGACAGGCTCATCACCGGTTGAACCAGTGACACTGGTAGGCGCACGCATCGCGGGAGGACGCATGGACGGGATCCACGGCATCGAGGTGGTCGTCTTCGACGTCCTCGGAACACTGGTCGACGAGCCCGAGGGGCTCCGCGCAGCCCTGCGCGACGCACTGCCCACGGCGGACGACGCGTCCGTCGACGCGCTGCTCACCGTGTGGCAGCGGCACGTCGAGCGCGAGCAGCGACGCATCGCGCAAGGGCACCGCGCGTATGCCACCACCGAGACCATCGACGCGGAGGCCGCCGCGCGCGTGGCCGACCACGCCGGGCTCAGCGACCCGGCGGCCATCGCCCGGCTGGCCACGGCGGGGCAGCGCCTGCCTCCCTGGGGCGACTCCGCCGCCGGTCTGGACACACTCGCGCGGCACTTCCCCGTCCTCGGCCTCTCCAACGCCGGCCGCACCGCGCTGCCGCGGCTCAACGCACACGCCGGACTGCGCTGGCACCAAGCCCTGTCCGCCGAGGCCGCCCAGGCGTACAAACCGGCGCCGGAGGTCTATCGGCTCGCCCTCGACGCCGCCGGATGTCCGCCGGAGCGCGTGCTCATGGTGGCCGCCCACGCCTGGGACCTCAGCGGCGCCCAGGCGACGGGCATGCGCACCGCCTACGTCCGACGGCCGGTCGGCGATCCGCCGACCGGCTCCGATGTCTTCGACGGGCAGTTCGGCGGGCTGGACGAGTTGGTCACCGCCCTGACGGCGCGCTAAGGGGTGTCCTACGACCGGGGTGGAGCGCTGGTGTCCCGTACGACCAGCTTCGGGTCCAGTACCGCCTTCCGCGGCTCCAACGCGTCGTCCTCCAGCCGCTCCACGGCGAACCGCACCGCGTACCGGGCCATGCTCACGGCGTCCTGACGGACCGTCGTCAGGCCCACCGGCATCACATGCGACAGATGGCTGTCGTCGTAGCCCACCACCGACACCTCGCCGGGGACGTCGGCGCCCGCCCGCGTCAGTGTCATCAACAGGCCCATCGCACACCGGTCGTTGCCCGCGAGCACCGCTGTCGGCAGGGGGTGGCCGCGGTCGCGCTCGGCCAGCAGCAGGTGGCCCGCCGCGAAGCCCGACTCCTCCGTATGGGCGCCGGGGATCACTCGCGTCCCGGCCGCGAGGCCGTGGCGGCGCATCGCGGCGCGGTAGGCGCGGCGGCGTTCCGCCGAGCCCGGCCCGCGGCCGCCGTCGATGTGCACGATGTGGCGATGGCCGAGTGCCACCAGATGGTCCATGGCCTGGCGGACACCCTTGCCCTCGGAGGTCTGGACACTGTCGACCCGGGTGCCCGGCACGCGGCGGCCGACGGAGACGGCGACCGTACGCCGCCCCAGCGCGTCCAGGTCGGCGGCCGGCGAGTCCGGGCCGAGCAGGATCACCGCTTCGCAGCGGTGGCCGATCAGGGATTCGATCGCCTGGGACTCGCCGCGGCCCTGAGCGGTCGCGGCGAGCAGGACGTCGTAGCCGAGCCGCTCGGCCTCGGGGTGGATGGCCGTGACGAGGTCCGCGTGGAAGGCGTTGTGGACGGTGAGCATCACACCGAGGGTCCGGCTGCGGCCCCGGGCGAGGAGCCGGGCCGCGTTGTCGGGGCGGTAGCCGATCTCGTCGGCGACGCGCAGCACCCGGTCACGGGTCGCCCGGCTCGCCCCCGGCTGATCGCGGAAGACGATCGAGACCAGCGCCCGGGACACCCCCGCCTCCGCGGCGACGTCCGCCATCGTGGGGCGCCGCTTGCCTGTTCCGTCCACCGTTCGACCCCGCTCTCCCCGCGCCCCGCGTGTCATGTCGTTCCCGCTCGCCTCGGTCCGCGCACCTGGAAACTTACGGCAACCCTCTATTGACATGACATTTGGACAAGCGCCATCGTACTCCTACTGGAGCGCGCTAGTAGAGCGCGGCAGATGCCCCCACCCTCACGCCGTTCGGCAAAGGACTGACCATGGACGTCAGGGACGACGCAGCACGCCCCGCCCCCGCCCCGCCCATCGACGACGCGCCGTCGGCGGTGACCCGGCGGTTGCGGGTCATCACGATCATCGCCACGTTCGGCGGGCTCCTCTTCGGCTACGACACCGGTGTCATCAACGGCGCGCTGCCCTATATGACCGACGATCTGGGCCTGACCCCCGTCACCGAGGGCATGGTCACCAGCTCGCTGCTGCTGGGCGCGGCGCTGGGCGCGGTCGTCGGAGGGCGGCTCTCGGACGCGCGGGGGCGGCGGCGCAACATCCTGCTGCTGGCCGTGGTGTTCTTCCTGGCCACGCTCGGCTGTACGCTCGCCCCGAACACCGAGGTCATGATCGTGGCACGGTTCGCGCTCGGCCTCGCGGTCGGTGGCGCCTCGGTGACCGTGCCGGTCTACCTCGCGGAGGTCTCGCCCGCCGAGCGGCGCGGCGCGCTGGTCACCCGCAATGAACTCATGATCGTCAGCGGTCAGCTGCTGGCCTTCACCTCCAACGCGGTCATCGCGCGGGTGGGCGGCGAGTCCGGTGGCGTCTGGCGCTGGATGCTGGTCATCGCGACCGTCCCGGCCGTGGTGCTCTGGTTCGGCATGCTGGTGATGCCGGAGAGCCCCCGCTGGCTGGCCTCCCAGGGCCGTTTCAACCAGGCGTTCGAGGTGCTCAAGCAGATCAGGTCGCGGGCGCGGGCCGAGGCCGAGCTGAGCGAGGTGTCCGCGCTCGCCGTCAAGGACGAGCAGGCGAAGCTCGGCGG
Organism: Streptomyces sp. NPDC007983; assembly: GCF_042958345.1. NCBI lineage: Bacteria > Bacillati > Actinomycetota > Actinomycetes > Kitasatosporales > Streptomycetaceae > Streptomyces > Streptomyces sp. NPDC007983. The sequence continues at coordinate 55,767 of NZ_JBIBJI010000008.1, read as the reverse complement.
CTGGCAGGACATGAAGGCCACCCCGTGGATGCGCAAGCTGATGTTCGTGGGTTTCGGCATCGCGATCGTCCAGCAGATCACCGGCGTCAACACGATCATGTACTACGGGACGCAGATCCTCACCGACGCCGGTTTCACCTCGGACAGCGCCCTCACCGCGAACATCGCCAACGGCGTGATCTCGGTGCTCGCCACCTTCGTCGGCATCTGGCTGCTCGGCCGGGTCGACCGCCGCCCCATGCTGATGACCGGCCAGCTCGGCACGACCACCGCCCTGCTGCTCATCGGCGTGTTCTCGATCGTCCTGCCCGAGGGCACGGTCCGCGCCTTCGCGGTGCTGGCCATGACGGTGACGTTCCTCGCCTTCCAGCAGGGCGCGATCTCGCCGGTCACCTGGCTGATGCTCTCCGAGATCTTCCCGACCCGCATGCGCGGGTTCGGGATGGGCATCGCGGCCGTGGTGCTGTGGCTGACCAACTTCCTGATCGGCCTGGTCTTCCCGTCGCTGGTGTCCGCGATGGGGATCTCCAACACCTTCTTCCTCTTCGTGGCGGCGGGCGTCTGCGCGCTCGCGTTCGTGAAGGCCTACGTCCCCGAGACCCGGGGGCGCACCCTCGAAGTCCTCGAGGCGGAGCTGCGCGCCCGGTTCTCCCGAAGTGACGCCGGTCAGGCGCCGACGTAGGCCGCCAGGTGTTCGCCGGTGAGGGTGGAACGGGCGGCGACGAGGTCGGCGGGGGTGCCCTCGAAGACGATCCGCCCTCCGTCGTGGCCGGCGCCGGGACCGAGGTCGATGATCCAGTCGGCATGCGCCATGACCGCCTGGTGGTGCTCGATGACGATGACCGACTTGCCGGAGTCGACGAGCCGGTCGAGCAGGCCGAGCAGATGCTCGACATCGGCGAGGTGCAGACCGGTCGTCGGCTCGTCGAGGACGTAGACGCCGCCCTTCTCTCCCATGTGTGTGGCCAGCTTGAGCCGCTGCCGCTCGCCGCCGGACAGGGTGGTGAGCGGCTGGCCCAGGCTGAGGTAGCCGAGCCCGACGTCGGCGAGGCGGCCGAGGATGCGGTGCGCGGCCGGGGTGCGCGCCTCTCCGGCGCCGAAGAACTCCTCGGCCTCGGCCACCGGCATCGCCAGCACCTCGCTGATGTCGCGGCCGCCGAGGCGGTGGTCCAGCACCGAGGGCTGGAACCGCTTCCCGTCGCACTCCTCGCAGGTGGTGGAGACCCCGGCCATCATCGCCAGGTCGGTGAAGATGACACCGGCGCCGTTGCAGTGGGGGCAGGCGCCCTCGGAGTTGGCGCTGAACAGCGCCGGCTTCACGCCATTGGCCTTGGCGAACGCCTTGCGGATCGGGTCGAGCAGTCCGGTGTATGTCGCCGGGTTGCTCCGCCGGGAGCCGCGGATCGCGCTCTGGTCGACCGCCACCACTCCCGCCTCGACGGCATCCGGCCGGCCCACCAGCGAGCCGTGCAGGAGCGAGCTCTTGCCGGAACCGGCCACGCCGGTGACGGCGACCAGCACCCCGAGCGGGATGTCGACGTCGACGTCGCGCAGGTTGTGCGCGGTCGCGCCGCGGATCGGCAGCGTGCCGGTGGGCTTCCGTACCGTCTCCTTGAGCGCGGCCCGGTCGTCGAAGTGGCGGCCGGTGATGGTGCCGCCGGTCCGCAGCCCCTCGACGGTGCCCTCGAAGCAGACGCCGCCGCCCGCCGTACCGGCGCCCGGGCCGAGGTCGACGACATGGTCGGCGATCGCGATCGTCTCCGGCTTGTGCTCCACCACCAGCACCGTGTTGCCCTTGTCCCGCAGCCGCAGCAGCAGGTTGTTCATCCGCTGGATGTCATGGGGGTGCAGTCCGATGGTGGGCTCATCGAAGACGTACGTGACGTCGGTGAGCGAGGATCCGAGGTGGCGGATCATCTTGACGCGCTGCGCCTCGCCGCCCGACAGCGTGCCCGACGGCCGGTCGAGCGCGAGATAGCCGAGGCCGATCTCCACGAACGAGTCGAGGGTGTGCCGCAGCGCGGCGAGCAGCGGCGCCACCGACGGCTCGGCCAGGCCGCGAACCCAGGCGGCCAGGTCGCTGATCTGCATCGCGCAGGCGTCGGCGATGCTGATTCCGCCGATGCGGGAGGACCGGGCGCCCTCGGTGAGCCGGGTGCCGTCGCACTCGGGGCAGACGGTGAAGGTGACGGCCCGGTCCACGAACGCCCGGATGTGCGGCTGCATCGCCTCCCGGTCCTTGGCCAGGAACGACTTCTGGATCTTGGGGATCAGCCCCTCATAGGTGAGGTTGACGCCGTTGACCTTCACCTTGGTCGGCTCGCCGTAGAGGAAGTCCCGCATTTCCTTCTTGGTGTACTCGCGGATCGGCTTGTCCGGATCGAGGAAGCCCGACTGTGCGTAGAGCCCGACGGTCCACACGTTGTCCGACTTCCAGCCGGGGATGGTGAACGCGCCCTCGGCGATCGACTTGGAGTCGTCGTAGAGCTGGGTGAGGTCGATGTCGGAGACCGTGCCCCGGCCCTCGCAGCGCGGGCACATGCCGCCGGTGCGGCTGAAGGTCGCCTTGACGGTCTTGCTGTTGCCGCGTTCGACGGTGATCGCGCCGCTCGCCCGGACCGAGGGGACATTGAAGGCGAACGCGCCGGGCGGGCCGAAGTGGGGCTGCCCGAGCCGGCTGAAGAGGATGCGCAGCATCGCGTTGGCGTCGGTGGCGGTGCCGACCGTGGAGCGGGGGTCGGCGCCCATGCGCTGCTGGTCGACGATGATCGCGGTCGTCAGCCCGTCGAGCACGTCGACCTCGGGCCGGGCCAGTGTCGGCATGAAGCCCTGCACGAAGGTGCTGTAGGTCTCGTTGATCATGCGCTGGGACTCGGCGGCGATCGTGTCGAACACCAGCGAGCTCTTCCCCGAGCCGGAGACACCGGTGAACACCGTCAGCCTGCGCTTGGGGATCTCGATGCTGACGTCCTTGAGGTTGTTCTCGCGCGCGCCGTGCACGCGGATCAGGTCGTGGCTGTCGGCAACGTGCGGCGCAGGCGACTGCGTGTCCGTCTTCATGGTCATGCTCATCCTGTCTCCCTGGTAGGGGACGGGCCCGCCCTCGCGGTCCCGCGTCGGCGTCGCCCGGCTCGGCCCGACCGGCTTCGAGCAGTATGTCTCGCCCCCGGCGACCGCGCTTCTCCATCTCTGACCGGTCCGGCCGGCCGCCTCCGGGGTTGCCGTCCGGTGCCCTTCGGGAGAACGCCGGGAAGCCCCGGGGTGACATGTTCGGCACAGGCGACTGACAGGGGGTTTTCCCGCACAACCCCCTCCCCCGGCCTGCTGTCTGAGCGGGTGATCGTCTACCCGTTCCCCGAAGGGCACCTCCGCATGGCTCAGCACAGAATTCTCGCCTCCACCGCCACCGCCACCGCCACCGCCGCACTCGCCGTCGCCTTAGGCGGGGCCCTGCTCTGGGCGCCCACCGCACAGGCGGACACCTCGGCCGCGGCGGCCCAGGCCACCCTGTCCCACGACGACGGTGTGCTCTCGTACGTGGCCGCCGACGGACAGACGAACAAGCCGACGGTCTCCACCGAGATCACCGATGTCGACCCCTCCCAGTTCGGCAGCGACTTCCTCATCACCTTCCGCGACCGGTCCGGCATGTCCATCGCCGCGTCGGCGGCGCAGTGGGACTCGTGCGCCTACCCCTCGGCGGCCGATCACTCCGTCGTGCAGTGCGTCGTCCCCGAGCCGCTGGGCTCCGACGACTCGACCACCTTCGAGCTCTTCCTCGGCGACGGCGACGACACCGCGTCGGTCGACGGCGGAGCGGGCACGATCGCCGCGATCCGCGGCGGCTCCGGCGACGACGTCCTCAAGGGCACCGGCCAGAACGAGTTCCTGGGCGAGGACGGCGACGACCACATTGACGGCGGCAACGGCATGGGCGCCCGCGGCGGCGAGGGCGACGACACCATCACCGGCGCCTGCTCCTACGAGTGCCGCGGCGACGCCGGGAACGACACCATCACCGGAACCGGCGAAGCGGACAACCTGTACGGCGACGACGGCAACGACATCCTGCGCGCCGGGGCCGACAACGACTACGTGTACGGCGGTAAGGGCAACGACACGCTGTACGGCGAAGACGGCAACGACACCATGTACGGCAACAGCGGCAACGACACGCTGTACGGCGGCAAGGGCCAGGACACGCTGTCCGGCGGCCCGGGCACCAACAAGGTGTACCAGGACTGACGGCCGGCCCGTCACCCGAGGCCGCGGCGGTCACCGCCGCGGCCTTCGCCGTGCCGCACCACTGCCCGTGACCATGCCTTCTGGTCTCGATGCGTGACAGGTGTCTACAACAAAATACCCTGTTTCTCTACGGCTTTGGCATTTGCATGACTCACGGCGCACACAAGGAATTCATCGCTCCGGAAAGACCCGGCCGAGCCTCCTTCCCGGAAACCGTGTGCCCTCGGACTAAGATTTCCCTAGGAACACCTCCAAAGGGTGTTCCGCGGCGTCGCGCCGAATATCCTACCGCCCGGATAGTGGCTGATTGAAGGCCGCGAACTTCCAGCATTGACGAGTCCGTTCCGTTTCCGGGCGTGCTGGAAATCGGAACCCGCTTCGCGATCAAAGATGCCGACAGGGGGAAGCTCAGCAGTGTTGGTGGAACGAAGAAAATTACTGGAACAGCTCGATGATCTACTGACGCAGTCCGCGCGGGGCAGGGGGACCATCGCGGCGGTCAGCGGTTCGACGGCGATGGGCAAGACCACGGTGCTCAACGCGCTGGCGGAGCGAGCCACCGTGGCGGGCAGCACGGTGCTCGGCGTGGTGAGTTCGCCCCACGAGCGCGACGTCCCGTACAGCGCGCTCACCCAGCTCCTGCACGCGGTGCAGGCGGTGCGGAATCCGCGGGCGGATGGGCCCGCCACGCCGGTCCCGCCCGTGGCGGAGGACGACTCCGTGGCCGTCGCACGGCACACGTACCAGATCATCGCCGACCTGGCGGCCCGGCATCCGCTGCTGATCACAGTGGACGACATCCAGCACACCGACACGGCCAGCCTCTCGTGCCTGCGCTACCTGGCGCAGCGGCTGAACCGGCTCCCCCTCGCGCTGGTGTTCACGCGCGGTGTCTCCGTGGAGGAGCAGCCGCCGCGCATCCTCCATGACCTGCTGTACCGGACGAGCGTGCGCCGTTTCCACCTGGGGCCGCTCTCGCGGGTGGGCATGAGGGAGCTGGCCGCGAACCTGCCCTCGCCTTCTCCCTCGGACCGGTTCCTCGCCGAGGTCCACACCCTGAGCGGCGGCAATCCGCTGCTGGCCCAGGCGCTCATCGAGGAGCACCGGCTGCGCGCCGCGCCCGAATCCGCCACGGGGACGGCCCCGTCGGACAGCGACGGGACCGCGCCGCTCCCCGAGGGCGGGGTGTCGATCGGGCCCGTCTTCCATCAGGCGGTCCTCGCCTATCTGCACCGGATCGGCCCGCGCGCGGTCCTGCTCGCCCGGTGTGTCGCGCTGCTGGACGAGGCGGCCACGCCACTGCTGCTGAGCCGGTTGAGCGGCATCGACACCGAACTGCTGAAACGCTACCTCCGGTTGCTCACCGGCATCGGCGTGCTGGGCGGCGCGCGGCTGCGGCACGCGGGCGTACGGCAGGCGGTCCTCGGCGAGATGCCGCACGACGAGGCCACGCATCTGCGGTATCGCGCCGCCCGTCTGCTGTACGACAGCGGGGCGCCGCCGCAGGCGGTCGCCGCGCATCTGCTCGGCGTCGGTCCGCTGTACGAGGACTGGGTGCTGGGCGTGCTGCGCGAGGCCGCCTGCCAGGCCCTGGACGACGGCGACGTACAGCGCGGCATCCGGTGCCTGGAGCTGGCCCGCGAATGCTGTGTGGACGAGACGCAGCGCCTGTCGGTGAAGTCGCAGTTCGCCTGCGGCCAGTGGCAGCTGCGGCCCGCCGACTCGGCCCCGCACTTTCTCGCGCTCAAGGGCCCCATCGTCGAAGGCAAGCTGACGGGTGACGACGCGCTGTGGGCCGCCGAGGGCATGCTGTTCCACCTCGGTTTCGACGAGGCGCTGGAGGCCGTCGACCAACTCAACGACGGCGCCGAGGAGATGGCGACCGCGCTGCACGGCACGCGGATGCTGATGGCCTCGGAGGTCCCCGGCGTGCTCGACCGGCTGAGCCGTCCGCTGCCGGCCTCCGCCGCCCCGGCCACGTCCCACTCCGAGCTGCGGGCCCGGCACGCGCTCGCCCTGGTCCTGGAGCGGGGTGCCGACGAGTACGCCATCGCCCTGGCCGAGCAGGTGCTCCAGAGCCGTGAGAACGCGGCGACCTCGCAGCTCAGCAGCCTGCCGAAGGCGCTGCTCGCCCTGTGCTACGCGGACCGGATCGACGCCGCCGCCACGTGGCACGACCTTCTGGCGGGCGACGCGGGACGCCATGACGCCCCCGCCTGGCGGGCGCAGATCGCCTGCGTCGGCGCACTCGTCTCGCTGCGCCGCGGCCGGCTGGCCGACGCCGTACGCCAGGCGGAGGCGGCGTACGCCCGGCTGTCCGGGCCGCGGTGGAACGTCAGCAGCGCGCTGGCGCTCGCCATACTGATCGAGGCGCACACCGCGATGGGCGATCACCAGGCCGCGGCCGGGTATCTGACGCCGGAGCCGCCGCCCGAGCTGTTCCTCACCCGCGCCGGACTGCACTATCTGTACGCACGCGGGCGCCACCATCTGGCCACCGGCAACACGTATCTGGCGCTGTCCGACTTCCAGGGGTGCGGCAGCCTGATGCGGCGCTGGAACGTCGACACGCCCGCCGTGGCGCCGTGGCGGCTGGGCGAGGCGGAGGCGTGGCTGCGGCTGGGCGACCGGGAGCGGGCGGCCCGGCTCGTCGAGAAGCAGCTCGCCAGGCCCGACTCCGGGCTCACCCGGTCGCGTGGAATGGCGCTGCACGGCCTGGCCCTGGTCCAGCCGGTCACCCAGCAACCGCCCATCCTGCGGGACGCGTTCCGCCTGCTGGAGGGCAGTGGCGCACGGTACGAGGCGGCCGCCGTGCTGGCCGATCTCAGCCGCGCGTACCAGCAGCTGGGCGACAAGCGGGCCCGGCCGACCGCGCGGCGGGCGTGGCGGCTCGCCAAGAGCTGCCAGGCGGAGCCCCTGTGCCAGGAGTTGCTTCCGACGTCCACGCCGCGGAGCATCGGCCCCCGGGGCAGCGCGGGGTCCCGCGGTGGCGAGGGTGCCGACCACGACAGCTTCGGCGGGCTGAGCGAATCCGAGCGGCGCGTCGCCATGCTGGCCGCCCAGGGGTACGCCAACCGTGAGATCGCCGACCGGCTGTTCATCACGGTCAGCACCGTGGAGCAGCATCTGACCCGCGTCTACCGCAAGATGGGCATCAGGAACCGCGAGCAGCTGTTGCAGGGGGCCCACGCGGTCAGCTACGAGTCCGCCTGACCCGTTCCGCCATGCCTCCGCGAGGGGGTGTCGTCCGCCCGTCCCGTTTTCCGACGGGGCGGGCGGACGCGCTGTTTCCGGCGGCGCTTCCGCCGCGTGAGACACGGCCTCCTAGGGGGCTCTACGGGTAGCTAGGGGCGGGTGGCGAAGCCGACGATCGTGCCTCAGGACGAACGCCAGCCCGGCGTTTTCGACAGCGCGCGATGAGGGAGGCACTCGCCACCATGACGAGTGATCTTGTTCACGGTACTGATGCCATCGCAATCACCGGCGTGTCGTGCCGCCTCCCCCAGGCGCCCGACCCCGATGCCTTCTGGGAGTTGCTGCGCGCGGGCCGCAGTGCGATCACCGAGGTGCCGCCGGACCGCTGGGATCCGGACGCTGTGCTGCCGGACGAGGGGAAACGGCATCGGGCCGGGCTGCGCCACGGAGGGTTCCTCGACCGGGTGGACGCGTTCGACGCGGCGTTCTTCGGCATCTCGCCGCGCGAGGCGGTGGCGATCGACCCGCAGCAGCGGCTGTTCGCCGAACTCGCCTGGGAGGCGCTGGAGGACGCGGGCATCGTCCCGGAGACGCTGCGCTCCACCGCGACGGGCGTCATGGTCGGGGCGATCGCCAGTGACTACGCGGCGCTGGCGCAGCGCGGCGGCGCGATCACCCAGCACTCGCTGCCCGGGCTGAACCGCGGTGTCATCGCCAACCGCGTGTCGTACGCGCTGGGTCTGCGCGGCCCGAGCCTGGCGGTGGACACCGCGCAGTCGTCGTCGCTGGTGGCGGTGCACCTCGCGGTGGAGAGCCTGCGCAAGGGCGAGTGCACCCTGGCGCTGGCGGGCGGTGTGGCGCTCAACTTCGCGCCCGAGAGCGCCGAGGTCGCCGGCCGGTTCGGCGGACTGTCGCCGGACGGGCGCTGCTTCACCTTCGACGCGCGGGCCAACGGCTACGTACGCGGCGAGGGCGGCGGCGTCGTCGTGCTGAAACCGCTGGCGGACGCGGTACGCGACGGGGACACGGTGTACGGGGTGATCCTCGGCAGCGCGGTCAACAACGACGGCGCCACCGACGGGCTCACCGTGCCCAGCGCCGAGGCCCAGGCGGCGGTGGCGCGGCGGGCGTGCGAGGACGCGCGGGTGGATCCGGCGCGGGTGCGCTATGTGGAGTTGCACGGGACGGGTACGCCGACGGGGGATCCGCTGGAGGCGGAGGGCGTGGGCGCCGCGTACGGCAGCGCGCGGCCCGCGGGCTCGCCGGTTCTCGTCGGCTCGGCCAAGACCAACGTCGGGCATCTGGAGGGCGCGGCGGGGATCGTCGGGCTGATCAAGACGGCGCTGAGCATCCGGCACCGGGAGATTCCGGCGAGCCTGAACTACGAGGCGCCGCATCCGCGCATCGACCCCGAGGCGCTGAACCTGCGCGTCCAGACCGCGTGCGGCCCGTGGCCGGACGCGCCGCTGCTGGCCGGGGTGAGCTCGTTCGGTGTGGGCGGGACGAACTGCCACGTCGTGCTGGGCGAGGGGCCGGAGCGGGCCGCGCCGGACGCTTCGGAGAGCGGCGAGCCGGTGATCCCGCTGGCGCCGTGGCTGGTGTCGGGGCGTACGGAGGCGGCCCTGCGCACCCAGGCCGGACGGCTGCTGGAGCGGCGTACCCCTGACGGCGGCTCGGATCCGTACGACGTCGGCTGGTCGCTGGCCCGCACCCGCACCCACTTCGAGCACCGGGCGGTGGCTCTCGGGCTCGACCACGACGCGCAGCTGGCGGCGTTGCGGGCCGGGGCGGAGCTGCCGGGGCTGGTCACGGGTGTCACGGGCGACCACGGCAAGGTGGCGCTGGTGTTCCCGGGGCAGGGGTCGCAGTGGGAGGGCATGGCGCGCGAGTTGCTGCGTACGTCGGCGGTCTTCCGCGCGTCGATCGAGGCGTGCGACTCGGCGCTCGCCCCGTACGTCGGCTGGTCGCTGCTGGACACGCTGACCGCCGAGACCGGCGCGCCGTCCCTCGACCGCGCGGATGTCGTGCAGCCCGTGCTGTTCGCGGTGATGGTGTCGCTCGCCCGGGTGTGGGAGTCGCTGGGCGTGCGGCCGGACGCGGTGGTGGGGCATTCGCAGGGCGAGGTGGCCGCGGCGCACATCGCGGGAGCGCTCAGCCTGGAGGACGCCGCCCGGGTGGTGGCGCTGCGCAGCCGGACCATCATGACGCTGGCGGGCACCGGGGCCATGGCGTCGGTGCCGCTCCCGGCCGACCGGGTCGCCGACTACATCGCCGACTTCGGCGAGGGCCTGAGCATCGCCGCGGTCAACGGGCCCGGCACCACGGTGGTGGCCGGGGCCCCGGAGGTGGTGGCCGCGCTGCTGGCCCGCTGCGAGGCGGACGGGATCCGGGCGAAGGCCGTCCCCGCAGTGGACTTCGCCTCGCACTCGCCGCATATGGAGGCCATCCGGGAGCGGTTGCTGGAGCAGCTCGCGGAGGTGACACCGCGCTCGTGTGACATCGCGTTCTATTCGACGGTCACGGCAAGCGCCATCGACACGGCCGGGCTGGACGCCGCGTACTGGTACACCAACCTCCGTCAGCCCGTCCTCTTCGAGACGACGCTCCGGGCCATGGCGGAGGCGGGCTTCGGCACATATGTGGAGTCGAGCCCGCATCCCGTGCTCACCCTCGGACTGCGCGAGACGCTGCCGGAGGCGCTGGTCGTGGGGTCGCTGCGGCGCAACGAGGCGCCGTGGCCGCCGCTGCTGACCTCCCTGGCGGAGCTTCATGTGCGCGGCCTGCCCGTGGACTGGTCCGCCGTCTTCGCGGGGCGGACGCCGCACCGGGTGACGCTGCCCACGTACGCCTTCCAGCGCGAGCGCCACTGGCCGGAGGTGTCCACCGCGTTCGAGCCCGCCGCACCGGTTCCCCATCGGGAGACCGAGCGCGCGGAGGACCCCGCGGCGAGCTCCGGAACGAGGACGTGGCCGGAGCAGCTTGCCCGGCTGGCGGAGGACGAGCGGCACCGTACGGCGCTGGAGCTGGTGCGGCTGCGCACGGCCATCGTTCTCGGCCACCTGAGCACGGACACGGTGGAGGTGGAGCGGGCGTTCCGTGAGCTGGGCATGGACTCCACGATGGCGGTCCAGCTGCGGCAGAACCTGGTGGACGCCACCGGGCTGACGCTGCCGGAGACCGTCGTCTTCGACCACCCGAGCCCGTCCCGGCTGGCGCGGAAGCTGTGCGAACTGGCCCTGGGCGAGGACACGTCGCCCGCCACGTCCGTACCGCGCGCGGTGGACACCGACGACCCGATCGTGGTCGTCGGCATGGCCTGCCGCTTCCCCGGTGGCGCCGGTTCGCCCGAAGAGCTGTGGCGGCTGGTCGACGACGGTGTGGACGCCATCTCGGGCTTCCCCACGGACCGGGGCTGGGACCTGGACGCCCTGTACGATCCCGAGCCGGGGGTGCGGGGCAAGACCTACACCCGGCACGGCGGGTTCCTGGACGACGCCGCCGGGTTCGACGCGGAGTTCTTCGGCATCAGCCCGCGCGAGGCCACCGCGATGGACCCGCAGCAGCGGGTGTTGCTGCAGGTCACCTGGGAGGCGTTCGAACGCGCCGGGATCGATCCGGGCACGCTGAACGGCAGCGGCACCGGGGTGTTCGTGGGCGCCATGTCCCAGGAGTACGGACCGCGGCTGCACGAGGGCGACGACGGGCTGGGGGGCTATCTGCTCACCGGCAACACCGCGAGCGTCGCGTCGGGACGGCTCGCCTACACCTTCGGCCTCGAGGGCCCGGCGGTGACGATCGACACGGCCTGCTCTTCGTCGCTCGTCGCGATGCACCAGGCGGTGCAGGCGCTGCGCGTCGGGGACTGTGGACTGGCGGTGGCGGGTGGGGTCACGGTGATGGCGACCCCGGGCATGTTCGTGGAGTTCGGGCAGCAGCGCGGGCTGGCAGCGGACGGCCGGTGCAAGTCGTTCGCGGCCGGTGCCGACGGCACGATCTGGGCCGAGGGCGCGGGCATGGTCCTGCTGGAACGCCTGTCGGACGCCCGGGCCAACGGACACCCGGTCCTGGCCGTCATCCGCGGTTCGGCGGTCAACCAGGACGGTGCCAGCAACGGCCTGACCGCGCCGAACGGACCGTCGCAGCAGCGCGTCATCCACGCCGCGCTGACCGCCGCCGGGCTCACCCCGGACCAGGTGGACGCCGTGGAGGGCCATGGCACCGGCACCACCCTGGGCGACCCCATCGAGGCGCAGGCCCTGCTCGCCACCTACGGTCAGGGGCGCGAGGAGCCGCTGTGGCTTGGCTCGCTGAAGTCCAACATCGGCCACGCGCAGGCGGCGGCCGGCATCGGTGGCGTCATCAAGATGATCCAGGCCATGCACCACGCCACCCTGCCCAGAACCCTCCACGTCGACGAGCCCAGCCCGCACATCGACTGGACCACCGGCAACATCCGGCTGCTCACCGAGGCCCGGCCCTGGCCCGAGAACGGCCACCCCCGCCGCGCCGCCGTCTCCTCCTTCGGCATCAGCGGCACCAACGCCCATCTCATCCTCGAAGCCCCGCCCACGCCCGAGGACGCGGAGGAGCAGCAGGGCTCGGACGCTCCCCAGGGGGCCGTGCTCCCGTGGGTGCTCTCCGCCAAGTCCGAGCAGGCCCTCCGCGACCAGGCCCGGCGGCTGCGCGGCCACCTGGCCGGCCACCCCGGCGTCACGCCCGCCGCCATCGGCCACTCCCTGGCCACCACCCGCGCCCACTTCGCCCACCGGGCCGCGGTGGTGGCGGCCGACCGCGAGGCGTTCGACCAGGCCCTCGACGCCCTCACCCGCGGCGAACCGTCGCCGGCCCTGCTGCGCGGCACCGCCCGTCCCGGCAGGACCGCCTTCCTGTTCACCGGGCAGGGCAGCCAGCGGCTGGGGATGGGCCGGGGGCTGTATGAGGCGTTCCCGGTGTTCGCGCGTGCCTTCGACGCGGTGTGCGCCGTGCTCGACCCGGCGGTGCGCGAGGTGATGTGGGGCGACGAGGAGGCGCTTCACCGTACGGAGTTCACCCAGCCCGCGATCTTCGCGGTGGAGGTGGCGCTGTTCCGGCTGCTGGAGTCCTGGGGTGTACGGCCCGATTTCGTCGCCGGTCACTCGATCGGGGAGCTGGCCGCCGCGCAGGTCGCCGGGGTGTTCTCGCTGGAGGACGCCGCCGCGCTGGTCACCGCGCGGGGGCGGCTGATGGGGGCGCTGCCGCCCGGTGGTGCGATGGTGGCGGTCGAGGCCACCGAGGACGAGGTGGCCCCGTATCTGACGGAGCGGGTGGCCCTCGCCGCCGTCAACGGCCCCACCTCCGTGGTGCTCTCGGGTACCGAGGACGCCGTCGCCGCCGTCCTCGAACGGCTCGGTGAGCGCCGTACGAACCGCCTCACGGTGTCCCACGCGTTCCACTCGCCGTTGATGGACCCGATGCTGGAGGACTTCCGCGCGGTCGCCGAGGGCGTGACGTACGCCGAGCCGCGCGTTCCGGTGGTGGCGGATGGCGATGTGGCCACCGCGGAGTACTGGGTGCGGCATGTGCGCGGAACCGTCCGGTTCGCCGACGCGGTGACCCGGCTGGAGGCCGAAGGCGCCATCCACTACGTGGAGTTGGGGCCGGACCGCGTCCTCACCGCCATGGTCCGCCACAGCCTCACCGACCCCGACGCCGCCACCGTCGTCCCCACCCTCCACCGCGACCGCGACGAGCCGCGGGCGATGATGGGCGCCCTCGGCCGGCTGCACACCCACGGCATCGCCGTCGACTGGGCCCGCCTGTTCGGCGACACCCCGCCGCCGGCCGTCGACCTGCCCACGTACCCGTTCCAGAGCGAGCGCTACTGGCTGGACACGCCGAAGCCCACCGTGGGCGCCGGCGGCCTGGGGCTGACCGCGACCGGCCACCCGATCCTGACCACCGCGGCCGAACTGCCCGACCCGGGCGGGCTGCTCCTGACCGGCCGGGTGAACGCCGCCACCCCCGGCTGGGCGGCCGACCACGCCGTCTTCGGCACGCCCGTCATGCCCGGCGTTGCGTTCGTGGACATGCTGCTGCACGCCGCGGCGCGGGCCGGGTGCGCCCGCGTCGAGGAACTCACCCACCACGTCTTCCTGGCCCTCCCCGAGCACGGCGCCCTCCAGCTGCGGGTCCTGGTGCGGACGGCGGACGACACGGGGCGGCGGGCCTTCGCCGTCCACTCACGGCCCGAGGACGCCCCGCCGGGCACCGACTGGACCTGCCACGCCACCGGCGCGCTCGGCGCCGCCACGGAGGAAACCGGCGCGCCCGCCGACCCGGCCTGGCCCCCGGCCTCCGCCGAACCCCTCGACACCGACGGCTTCTACCGGCGGATCGCCGACGCCGGTTTCGGCTACGGCCCGGTCTTCCAGGGGCTCAAGGCCGCCTGGCGGGACGGCGACGCGCTGTACGCCGACGTCGCCCTGCCCTCGGGAACCGCGCCCGGCCAGTACGGTGTCCACCCCGGGCTGCTCGACTCCGCGCTCCACCCGATCGCCCTGGCCGCGGGCGACTCCGAGGACGGCACGCTCCAGGTGCCGTTCTCCTGGAGCGGCGTGACCCTCCACACGACCGGCGCACGCGCCCTGCGGGTCCGGCTCACGCGTCTCGCGCCGGATTCGGTCGCGCTGCGCATCATGGACGCGGCCGGGGCGCCGGTCCTGACCGCCGACTCCCTCGCCCTGCGCGCGGTCGGCCCCGAGCAGCTCGCCGCGGCCCGGCCCGACCGCGACGGCGCGCTCCACGAGGTCACCTGGCGCGCGGTGGCCACGCCACCGGACGCCGCCGTATCCGCCGAGGGGGCGGGGTGGGCCGTGGTCGGGGACGCGGGCGACCGGCTGGTGGCCGCGGCGCTGGCCGCGCTCGGCCCCGCGACCGAGACGTACCCGGAGGCCGAAGGCCTGCGCACCGCGCTGCGGTCCGGCGCGGCCCGGCCGGAGGCCGTCGTCGCCCGGTGCGGCGGGGCCGCCGAAGACGGCGCCAACCCGGCCGAGGCGGCACACGCCGCGACCCACCACGCCCTGGAGCTGCTGCGGACGGTCCTGGCCGACGCGGGGCCGGGCGCCCGCCTGGTGGTCTTCACCGAGGGCGCGGTGTCCACCGACGCGGACCGGACCGGCGCCGATCCGGCCGCCGCGTCGGTGTGGGGTCTGATCCGCTCGGCCCAGACCGAGCACCCGGACCGGTTCACCCTCCTCGACGTCGACGGCTCACGGGCCTCCGAAGAGGCCATCGAGGCGGCCCTGGCCACCGGAGAACCACAACTGGCCGTACGCGATGGGCAGTTACTCGTGCCCCGCCTCGCGCGTCTGGCACCGGAACCGCCCGCCTCCCCTGCCACCGCGTTCGACGCGCGACGCACGGTGCTCATCACCGGCGGCACCGGCGCCCTCGGCGCTCTCCTCGCGCGCCACCTGGTCACCCGGCACGGGGTCAGGAGGCTGCTGCTGACCAGCCGGAGCGGACCCGGCGCGGCGGGCGCCCTCACCGAGGAGCTGACCGCTCTCGGCGCCGAGGTCACCGTCGCCGCCTGCGACGTCGGCGACCGCGAGGCCCTGGCCGCGCTGCTGGCGGCCCTGCCCGAGGAACACCCGCTCGGCGCGGTGGTGCACTGCGCGGGTGTCCTGGACGACGGCGTGGTCACCGAACTCGACCGGGACCGGCTGGGTACGGTGCTGCGTCCCAAGGCGGACGGGGCGTGGAACCTCCACCTGGCGACCCGGGACGCGGACCTGAGCGCGTTCGTGCTGTTCTCCTCCGTGGCCGGCACCCTGGGCACTGCCGGGCAGGCCAACTACGCCGCCGCCAACGCCTTCCTCGACGCGCTCGCCCACCACCGCCACGGGCACGGTCTGCCCGCCACCTCCCTCGCCTGGGGTCTGTGGGCCGAGGACGGCGGCATGGGCGGCACCCTGGACCGGCGGGGCCTGGCCCGTATGAGCCGCGAGGGGCTGGCTCCGATGCCCACCGCGCGGGCGCTCGCGCTGTTCGACGCGGCCCTCGCGGCCGGGCGCACGCTGCTCGTGCCCACCGGGCTCGATGTCGCCGGCGCACGCGCGCAGCGGGCGTCGAGCCCGCTGTCCCCGCTGCTCGCCGATCTGCTTCCCGCCCAGGCCGTCGCGCCCTCCGGCCGGGAGAGCGACACCGGGCAGGACTCGTCCCTGCGCGGGCGGCTCGCCGGGCTGCCCGAGGCCGAACAGCGGGATCTGCTGCTGGACGTCCTCCGCATGCACATCGCCACCGTCCTGGGCCACAGCTCGCCGCCCGCCATCGACCCCGGAACCTCGTTCAAGGACCTGGGATTCGACTCGCTCGCGGGCATCGAACTGCTCATCGTCCTGGGCGAGGCCCTGGGGCTGCATCTGCCCTCCACCATGCTGTTCGACCACCCCACACCGGCCGCCCTGATCACCTACCTCAGGGACGAACTGGCCGGTGACGCCCCCCTGCCGGAGGTCCCCGCCGTGGCGGCGGACACCGCGAGCACCCCACGCGCCGCCGGCGCCGGGACCGCCGAGGCCGCCGCGCCCACCACGCACGACGACGAACCGATCGCGGTCATCGGCATGGGGTGCCGTTTCCCAGGTGGCGCCGGCACACCGGAGGAGCTGTGGCGGCTGGTGGCCGAGGGCCGCGACGCGGTGGGGGCGTTCCCCGACAACCGCGGCTGGGACCTCGACGACCTGTACGACCCCGACCCCGATGTGCGCGGCAAGACCTACGCCCGCGAGGGCGGCTTCCTCTACGATGCGGCCGAGTTCGACGCCGAGTTCTTCGGCATCAGCCCCCGCGAAGCCCTCGCGCTCGACCCCCAGCAGCGGCTGCTTCTGGAAACCGCCTGGGAGACGTTCGAGGACGCGGGACTCCGGCCCGACACTCTGGACGGCAGCGCCACCGGAGTCTTCGCCGGAGTCGTCACCCAGGAGTACGGCTCCCTCGTCCACCAGGGCAGCGAGCCCGTCGACGGCTTCCTGCTGACGGGGACGACGGCGAGCGTGGCGTCCGGCCGCGTGGCGTACACCTTCGGTTTCGAGGGCCCGGCGGTCACCGTCGACACCGCCTGCTCCTCCTCGCTGGTGGCACTCCACATGGCCTGCCAGTCGCTGCGGAGCGACGAATGCTCCATGGCGCTGGCCGGTGGCGCCACCGTGATGGCGAATGCCGGGATGTTCCTGGAGTTCAGCCGCCAGCGCGGGCTGGCCCCGGACGGCCGCTGCAAGTCCTTCTCGGCCGCGGCCGACGGCACCATCTGGGCCGAGGGCGCGGGCATGGTCCTGCTGGAACGCCTCTCCGACGCCCAGGCCAACGGACACCGTGTTCTGGCCGTCATACGAGGCTCGGCCGTCAACCAGGACGGCGCGTCCAACGGCCTGACCGCGCCGAACGGACCGTCGCAGCAGCGCGTCATCAACGCCGCGCTGGCGAACGCCGGGCTCACCCCGGACCAGGTGGACGCGGTGGAGGGCCACGGCACCGGCACCACCCTCGGCGACCCCATCGAGGCGAAAGCCCTGCTCGCCACCTACGGCCAGAACCGCGAGGAGCCGCTGTGGCTCGGCTCCTTCAAGTCCAACATCGGCCACGCCCAGGCGGCGGCCGGCATCGGCGGCGTCATCAAGATGATCCAGGCCATGCGCCACGCCACCCTGCCCAAGACGCTCCACGTCGACGAGCCCAGCCCGCACATCGACTGGACCACGGGCAGCGTGCGACTGCTCACCGAGGCCCGGCCCTGGCCCGAGAACGGCCACCCCCGCCGGGCAGCCGTGTCCGCCTTCGGCATCAGCGGCACCAACGCCCACCTGATCCTGGAACAAGCGCCCGCTCCCGCGCACCCCGAACCGACGGCCCCGGACACCGCTCCGCAGCCGGCCACGGTCCCCTGGATCCTGTCCGCCAAGACCGAGCAGGCCCTCCGGGCCCAGGCCCAGCAGTTGCGCACCCACCTCGAGCTGAGCCCCGAGCTGCGCCCGGATCGAGTCGCCTACGCACTCGCCACCACACGGTCCCTCTTCCACCACCGGGCGGTGGTGGTGGCGGATGAGCGCGAGTCCTTCGACCACGCGCTCAACGCCCTCACCCGCGGCGAGCCGTCCCCGGCCGTCGTGCGCGGCACCACCCACCCGGGCAAGACCGCGTTCCTGTTCACCGGCCAGGGCGCCCAACGGGCAGGCATGGGACGTCGGCTCTACGACACCCACGCCACCTTCCGCGACGCGTTCGACGAGGTCTGCACCACCTTGGACCAGTACCTGGAAGCCGAACAGCCGCTCAAGGACGTCATCTTCGCCGAGGACCAGGGCCCGCTGAACCAGACCCGCTACACCCAGGCCGCCCTGTTCGCCCTGGAAACCGCCCTCTACCGCCTCGTGGAATCCTTCGGCATCACCCCCGACTACGTCACCGGACACTCCATCGGCGAACTCACCGCCGCCCACATCGCCGGAGTCCTCACCCTGGACGACGCCTGCTATCTGGTGGCCGCCCGCGGCTCACTGATGCAGGCGCTCCCCGCCGGGGGTGCCATGATCTCCGTACGGGCCACCGAGGAGCGGCTACGACCGCTGCTGGAAGGCCGCGAACACGAAGTGGCCATCGCCGCCGTCAACGGCCCCACCTCCCTGGTCATCTCCGGCGACGAACACGCCACCACCGACATCGCCGCCGCCCTCGCCGAAGACGGCATCAAGACCCGCCGCCTCACCGTCTCCCACGCCTTCCACTCCCCCCACATGGACCCCATGCTGGAGGAATTCGCCCGCGTCGCCGCAGAACTCACCTACCACTCCCCCACCATCCCCCTCGTCTCCAACCTCACCGGCGAGCTGGCCGACCCCGACGAGATCACCACCCCCGGCTACTGGGTCCGCCACGTCCGCGAAGCCGTCCGCTTCGCCGACGGCATCACCACCCTCCACACCCACGGCGTCCGCCACTACCTCGAACTCGGCCCCGACGCCACCCTCACCACCATGGCCCAGGACTCCCTGCCCGAAGACACCGACGACACCACCCTCGTCCCCGTCCTGCACCGCGACCGGGACGAGAACCACACCCTCCTCACCGCCCTGGCCACCGCACACGCCCACGGCCTCCACGTCGGCTGGACGCCCCTGATCGGCGACACCAGCACCCCCACCGCTCTCCCCACCTACCCCTTCCAACGCCGGCGCTACTGGCTGGAAAGGTCCAGGCCCACCGCGGGTGCCGACGGTCTGGGGCTGACGGCGACCGGCCATCCGGTGCTGACCACCATGGCCGAACTCCCCAACGGGGGCGGGCACCTCTTCACCGGTCGTGTCTCCGGATCCGACCCCGCCTGGGTGGCCGAGCATGCCATCTTCGGGGCGATGATCGTGCCCGGTGTGGCGTTCGTCGATCTCCTCCTCCACGCGGCACGCCACCTCGACTGCGGCCACATCGAGGAACTCACGCACCATGTGTTCTTCGCCGTGCCGGAACGCGGCGCTCTCCAGCTCCGGGTCCTCGTCGAAGCGGCGGACGACTCCGGGCGGCGCTCCCTCGCGGTCTACTCCCGGCCGGAGGGCGCCCCGGCCGAGAACGAGTGGACCTGCCATGCCACGGGGGTGCTCGCGGCCGAGGAGAGGGAAGCGCCCGCGACGGCGGGTGTGCTGACGGATGATGTCTGGCCCCCGGCCGCCTCGGTCCCCATGGACACGGAGGAGTTCTACCGGCGGGTCACCGGTGCGGGCTTCGGCTACGGGCCGCTGTTCCGGGGGATGCGCGCGGCCTGGCGGGACGGGGACACCACGTACGCGGAAGTGTCTCTCCCCGCCGACGCCGATCCCGGCGCGTACGGCATCCATCCCGGTCTGCTCGACTCGGCCCTCCAGCCCGCGGCGCTCGTCGCCGGACGTGAGGCGGCGGACGACACCATCAGGGTGCCGTTCTCGTGGAGCGGTGTCTCCCTCCACGCGACGGGGGCGAGGGCCCTGCGGATCCGCCTCATGTGGCCCACACCGGACACGGTGTCGCTGGTCATCGCGGATCAAACGGGTGCGCCGGTGATGACGATCGACGCCCTCATCATGCGGTCGGTCGGCCCCGACCAACTCGCCGCCGCGCGAGCGGCCGACGCCGGAGAGCTGTACGAGGTCGACTGGCTCGCCGTCCCGACGCCCGAGGACGGGATACAGGACACGGTCGAGGTCCCGCAGGACGCGGTGGCGCTCCCGACCGCGCAGCGGGACGACGACGACACCACCGGGCCCGAGGTGTTCGTCACGTGGTGCGTCTCCGAGAACGACGCCGACCCGGCGCAGTCGACCCGCTCCCTCACCCATCGCGTGCTCGCTCTCGTCCAGGCGGTCGTGTCCGACGACCGGCCGGACTCCCGTCTGGTGATCCTCACCAGGGGCGCGATGTCCACCGGAACCGGCACCGGCGACGAGCCGGCCGATCTGGCCGGAGCGGCGGTCTGGGGACTGATCCGCACCGCTCAGTCGGAGCACCCGGACCGGTTCACCCTGATCGACCTCGACGGCTCGGATTCCTCACTGAGCGCCGTCCCGGCCGCCCTCGCCACGACGGAACCGCAACTCGCCGTGCGCGACGGCGCGCTTCTGGTCCCTCGCCTCGCCCGCCCCGCCCCCGAGACCGGCACGCCGGGCACCGCTCCGGCGCCGTTCGATCCGGACAAGACGGTGCTCATCACCGGTGGCACCGGCGCCCTGGGCACGCTCCTCGCCCGCCACCTGGTCAGCACGTACGGCGTCAGGCGGCTGCTGCTCATCAGCCGGAGCGGCCCGCGGGCGGAGAGCAGCCTCGCCACGGAACTCGCCGAACTCGGCGCCGAGGCCACGATCGTGGCCTGTGACGCCGCCGACCGGCCGTCGCTGGAAGCCCTGCTGGCGAGCCTGCCGGAGGAGCATCCGCTCGGCGCGGTGGTGCACTGCGCCGGGACGCTGGACGACGGCATCGTGACGGCGCTCAGCCCTGAGCGGTTCGACGGGGTGCTTCGCCCGAAGGTGGACGCCGCGTGGAACCTCCACCTCCTGACCCGCGACCTGGACCTGGACGCGTTCGTCCTGTTCTCGTCGGCGGTCGGTGTCCTCGGCTCGCCCGGACAGGCCAACTACGCGGCAGCCAACAGCTTCCTGGACGGCCTCGCCCAGCACCGCCGTACGTACGGACTGCCCGCCACGTCACTCGCCTGGGGGCTGTGGGACCAGGGCGGCGGCATGGCCGGAACCCTCGATGAGCAGGACCGGGCGCGCATGAGCCGCAACGGGCTGCTGCCGATGCCCGCCGACCAGGCGCTCGCACACTTCGACGCGGCGCTCCGGGCCGACCCGGCGGTGGTGGTCCCGGCCAAGCTCGACCTCGCGGGACTGCGGGCCCGCGCCACGTCCGTCCCCGTGGCGCCGATCTTCCGCGGACTGGTCCGTACGCCCCTGCGCAGCGCCTCCCAGACGGTCGCGACCGGAGGGGACGCCGGAGGCCTGCGGCAGTCGCTCGCGGGGCACCCCGAGCCCGAGCAGGACCGGATCGTCCTGGACTTCCTGCGCGGTCATGTGGCCACCGTCCTCGGACACGGCTCGCCCGACGCGATCGACCCCGCTCATTCGTTCAAGGATCTCGGCTTCGACTCGCTCAGCTCGGTGGAGCTGCGCAACTCGCTCAACAAGGCGTCGGGGATGCGTCTCCCGTCCACCCTGTTGTTCGACTACCCCACCCCCACGGTGCTGGCGAGCTACATTCGCGGCGAGCTGATGGGCAGTGGCCAGGCGGAGGCCGGTGGCGCCCAGGTGGCCCGGCGTACCGCCCGTACCGCACCGGCGTCGACCGACACGGCCGAGCCGATCGCCATCGTGGGCATGGGCTGCCGTTTCCCCGGTGGCGCCAGTACGCCGGACGAGCTGTGGCGGCTGGTCGCGGAGGGCCGTGACGCGGTGGGCGACTTCCCGGACAACCGTGGCTGGGACGTCGAAGACCTCTACGACCCCGACCCCGATGTGCGCGGCAAGACCTACGTCCAAAAGGGCGGCTTCCTCTACGACGCCGACCGCTTCGACCCCGAGTTCTTCGGCATCACCCCGCGCGAAGCCCTCGCGCTCGACCCCCAGCAGCGTTTCCTCCTGGAGACGGCTTGGGAGACGTTCGAGGACGCCGGTATCCGGCCCGACACCCTGCGCGGCAGCGCCACGGGCGTCTTCGCCGGAGTGGCCGCCCAGGAGTACGTCTCGCTGACGCATCACGGCGGCGAACCCGTCGAGGGCTATCTGCTGACGGGGACGACGGCGAGCGTGGCGTCCGGTCGGGTGGCGTACACGTTCGGCTTCGAGGGCCCGGCGGTCACGGTCGACACCGCCTGCTCGTCCTCGCTGGTGGCACTCCACTTGGCCTGCCAGTCGCTGCGCAGTGGCGAGTGCTCCATGGCGCTGGCCGGTGGCACCACGATCATGGCGAATGCCGGAATGTTCCTGGAGTTCAGCCGCCAGCGCGGGCTGGCGCCCGACGGCCGCTGCAAGTCGTTCTCGGCCGCCGCCGACGGCACGATCTGGGCCGAGGGCGCGGGCATGGTCCTGCTCGAACGCCTCTCCGACGCCCAGGCCAACGGACACCCCGTCCTGGCCATCGTCCGAGGCTCTGCGGTCAACCAGGACGGTGCCAGCAACGGCCTGACCGCCCCCAACGGACCGTCGCAACAGCGCGTCATCAACGCCGCCCTGGCGAACGCCGGGCTCACCCCGGACCAGGTGGACGCAGTGGAGGGCCACGGTACCGGCACCACCCTCGGCGACCCCATCGAGGCACAGGCCCTGCTCGCCACCTACGGCCAGGATCGTGACGAGCCGCTGTGGCTGGGCTCCTTCAAGTCCAACATCGGCCACGCGCAGGCGGCGGCCGGCATCGGTGGCGTCATCAAGATGATCCAGGCCATGCGCCACGCCACCCTGCCCAAGACACTCCACGTCGACGAGCCCAGCCCGCACATCGACTGGGCCTCGGGCAAGGTTCAGCTGCTCACCGAGGCCCGTGCCTGGCCCGAGACGGATCATCCCCGCCGGGCCGCCGTGTCCTCCTTCGGCATCAGCGGCACCAACGCCCACCTCATCCTCGAACAAGCCCCCGACACCCCCGCCCCGGAGCCCATAACCGACCCGGCCACGGTCCCCTGGCTCCTCTCCGCCAAGACCGAACAAGCCCTGCGCGACCAGGCCCAGCGCCTCATCGGCCACACCGCCGAACACCCCGCCCACATCGCCCACGCCCTGGCCACCACCCGCACCACCTTCGACCACCGGGCGGTGGTGGTGGCGGATGAGCGCGAGGCGTTCGACCGCGCGCTGGAGGCACTGACCCGGGGCGAACCGTCCCCGGCGGTGGTTCGCGGCACGCCGCACCCGGGCAAGACCGCGTTCCTGTTCACCGGTCAGGGCGCCCAACGGGCAGGCATGGGACGTCGGCTCTACGACGCCCACGCCACCTTCCGCGACGCGTTCGACGAGGTCTGCACCACCTTGGACCAGTACCTGGAAGCCGAACAGCCGCTCAAGGACATCGTCTTCGCCGAGGACCAGGGCCCGCTGAACCAGACCCGCTACACCCAGGCCGCCCTGTTCGCCCTGGAAACCGCCCTCTACCACCTCGTGGAATCCTTCGGCATCACCCCCGACTACGTCACCGGACACTCCATCGGCGAACTCACCGCCGCCCACATCGCCGGAGTCCTCACCCTGGACGACGCCTGCCGCCTGGTCGCCGCCCGCGGCACCCTCATGCAGGCGCTTCCGTCCAGCGGGGCGCTGATCTCCCTTCGCGCCACCGAAGACGACGTTCGCCCTCTGCTCGAAGGCCGCGAACACGAAGTCACCATCGCCGCCATCAACGGCCCCACCTCTCTGGTCATCTCCGGCGACGAACACGCCACCACCGGCATCGCCGCCGCCCTGACCGAACGCGGCATCAAGACCCGCAGGCTGACCGTCTCCCACGCCTTCCACTCCCCCCACATGGACCCCATGCTGGAGGAGTTCGCCCGCGTCGCCGCAGAACTCACCTACCGCTCCCCCACCATCCCCCTCGTCTCCAACCTCACCGGACAGCTCGCCGACCCCGACGAGCTCACCACCCCCGGCTACTGGGTCCGCCACGTCCGCGAAGCCGTCCGCTTCGCCGACGGCATCACCACCCTCCACACCCACGGCGTCCGCCATTACCTCGAACTCGGCCCCGACGCCACCCTCACCACCATGGCCCAGGACTCCCTGCCCGAAGACACCGACGACACCACTCTCATCCCCGTCCTGCACCGGGAGCGGGACGAGAACCACACCTTCCTCACCGCCCTGGCCACCGCACACACCCACGGCGCCCGCGTCGACTGGACTCCCCTGATCGGCGACACCAGCACCCCCACCGCTCTCCCCACCTACCCCTTCCAACGCCGGCGCTACTGGCTGGAGACATCGAAGCCCAGCGCCCCGAACACCTCCACCCACCCCCTCCTCACCGCGGCGATCACCCTCCCCGACGGGGAAGGCGCCGTGTTCACCGGCGAGGTGTCGCTCAAGGCCCAGCCGTGGCTGAGCGATCACGTCGTCCACGGGACGGTCGTGCTGCCGGGCGTGGCCTTCGTGGATCTGCTGCTGCACGCGGCCGGGTACGTCGGATGCGATCAGATCGAAGAGCTGACCCACCATGCCTTCCTGGCCGTGCCGGAGCGGGGCGCCCGGCAGCTGCGGCTCACCGTGGGCGCCGCAGACGAGACCGGGCGGCGGTCGTTCTCCCTGTTCTCGTCGGAGAGCGAGGCGGCCGAGGAGACGGCCGAGTGGACCCGCCATGCCAGTGGCTTCCTCGCCGATTCGGCGCCGGAGCCCGCGTTCGACCTCACGGCGTGGCCGCCCCCCGAGGGCGAGCCGGTCGACGTCGAGGAGTTCTACCGCGGGTTCATCGGGCGCGGATACGAGTACGGGCCGCTGTTCCGGGGCTTCCGGGCGGGCTGGCGGGTCGGTGACACCCTCTACGCGGAGATCGCGCTCCCGGACGGCACGGACCCGGAGGCGTACGGCGTTCACCCCGCGCTGCTGGACTCGGCGCTGCACCCGCTGATGCTGTTCTGGTACGAGTCGGACCGCGTACGGCTGCCGTTCTCCTGGAGCGGTGCGGCATTGCACGCCGTCGGACCGACCCGGTTGCGGGTGCGGCTGACCCGTTCGGAGCGGGACGTGATGTCCCTCTCCGTGGCCGACGCGACCGGCGCTCCCGTGCTCACCATCGCCGGACTGGCCATGCGCGAGGTGGCCCCGGATCAGCTGGCCGCCGCACGGACCCGGCAGAGCGACGCGCTGTACGAGCCGAGCTGGCTCCCCGTACCCGCGCCCGCGTCACAGAGCGGTGGCCCGTGGGCGGTGGTCGGCGTGACGGAGGTGGCCGCGGCGCTCCGTACCGCCGGGATCGACGCGGTGGATCACCCCCATCTCGCCGCGCTCGGCGCGGAGGGCGCCAAGCCGCCGCAGATCGTGGTGGCCGGGCCCGCCCGCTCCGATGGCACCGACCTGGCGGCGGACGCGCACACCGCGGCCGCCGAACTCCTCGCCCTGGTACAGGACTTCGCCTCCGACGAAGCCCTCGCCGACGCGCGGCTGGTGGTGCTGACCCGAGGAGCGGTGGCCGCGGAGGACGGTGAGCCGGTGGCCGACCCGGCGGCGGCCACGGTGTGGGGGCTGATGCGCACCGCGGACGCGGAGTATCCCGGCCGGTTCGTGCTCGTCGACCTGGACGGGTCGGACGCCTCGTACCGCGCGCTCCCGGCGGCCCTCGCCACGGGCGAGCCGCAGCTGGCCATCCGCGGCGGCGAGCTGCGCGTGCCCCGGCTGGTGCGGGCGACGCTGCCCACACCGGAGACGGACGACGACGGGAACGGCGCCGGGCTCGACCCCGAGGGGACCGTGCTCATCACCGGCGGCACCGGCACCCTCGGCGGCCTGCTGGCCCGGCACCTCGTGGAGCGGCACGGCGTACGGCATCTGCTGCTGGCCAGCCGGCGCGGGCCGGCGGCGGACGGCGCGGCGGAGCTGGCCGGGGAGCTGAAGGCGCTGGGCGCCGACGTGTCCCTCGCGGCCTGCGACACCGCAGACGTAGAGGCGCTGGCCGGACTGTTGCGGTCGGTTTCCGGCGCCCATCCGCTGACCGGGGTGTTCCACACGGCCGGGGTGCTGGACGACGCCGCCATCGCGTCGCTGACGCCGGAACGGCTGTCGGCGGTGCTGCGGCCCAAGGTCGACGCCGCCTGGCATCTGCACCGGCTGACGGAGGACCTGGATCTGGCCGCGTTCGTGCTGTTCTCCTCCGCGGCCGGGGCGATCGGCAATGCCGGACAGGCCAACTACGCCGCCGCGAACACCTTCCTGGACGGGCTCGCCGCCCACCGCAGGGCGCGGGGATTGCCGGGCCTGTCGCTGGCGTGGGGCCTGTGGGCGCAGACCAGCGAACTGACCTCGGGTCTTGACCCGGTCGGCCGGGCGCGGCTGGGCCGCGGTGGCATCGCCGCGATGCCGACGGCGCAGGCGCTCGGCCTGCTCGACCTCGCGCTGGGCTCGCCCCGGGCGCTCCTGGTGCCCGCGAAGCTGGACCTGGCCCGGCTGGGCGAGGGCGATGCCCCGGTCCCGCCGGTGTTGCAGGGGCTGGTCCGCTCCAGGGCCCGGCGGGCCGCCGCCACGGGCGGTGCGGCGGACCCGAACACGCTGCGGAAGCGGCTCGCCCCGCACGACGAGGCCACGCAGCTGGACATCCTGCTCACCTATATCCGTGGGCAGGTGGCCGCGGTCCTCGGGCACGGCTCGCCGGACGCCATCGACGCCGACAGCGGATTCCTGGAGATGGGGCTCGACTCGCTGACCACCGTCGAGTTCCGCAACAACCTCAACCACGCCACCGGCCTGCGGCTGCCGCCCACCACCCTGTTCGACTACCCCACCCCGGTGCAGCTGGCCACCATGCTGCGGGCCGAGCTGGCGCCCGAGCGGGCCCCGGAGGAGGTTCCGCAGTCGCTGGTGGCCGAGTTGGACCGGCTGGAGAGCGGTCTGCGCACGGCCGTCCCCGGTGTCCGTACGGCGGTGGCCGTGCGCATGCGGGCCCTGCTGCTGACGCTGGGCGGCTCGGAGGACGCCGCACCGGAGCAGCCGGGGCCGGAGGGCGTGACGATCGAATCCGCGACGGACGACGAGATCTTCGACTTCATCGACAACGAGCTGGGGCTCTCATGACCCGGTCAGGGGCCCGCCGACGGGCTCGGCAACTCAGGAGGAGCGGCGTCGCATCATGAACGAGGACAAGCTGCGCGACTATCTGAAGCGGGTGACCGCCGACCTCCAGCGCACCCGCCAGCGGCTGGCCGAGGCGGAGTCACGGGCCCGCGAGCCGATCGCGGTCGTGGGCATGGCCTGCCGGTTCCCCGGCGGCGCCACCACACCCGAGGGGCTGTGGGAGCTGGTGTCCGAGGGGCGTGACGCGGTGGGGCCGTTCCCGGACAACCGCGGCTGGGATCTGGACGGCCTGTACGACCCGGATCCCAACGCCACGGGAAAGACCTACGCCCGCGAGGGCGGCTTCCTCTACGACGCCGACCGCTTCGACCCCGAGTTCTTCGGCATCAGCCCCCGCGAGGCCCTCGCGCTCGACCCCCAGCAGCGGCTGCTCCTGGAAACCAGCTGGGAGTGTGTGGAGAGCGCCGGGCTGTCCCCGGGTGAGCTGCGCGGCAGCCGTACCGGGGTGTTCAGCGGGGTGTCCGGGCACGAGTACGCCTCGCTCATCCACCGGGGCCCGGAGGATGTCGAGGGTCATCTGCTGACGGGCACCACCCTGAGCGTGGCCTCCGGGCGGATCGCGTACACACTCGGTCTGGAGGGCCCGGCGGTCACCGTGGACACCGCGTGCTCCTCGTCGCTGGTGGCTCTCCATATGGCCTGCCAGTCGCTGCGGAACGACGAGTCGGCCATGGCGCTGGCCGGTGGCGCGGCGGTGATGCCGACGCCGGGCATGTTCGTGGAGTTCAGCCGCCAGCGCGGGCTGGCCGCCGACGGCCGGTGCAAGTCGTTCGCGGCCGCCGCCGACGGCACCACCTGGGCCGAGGGCGCGGGCACGATCCTGCTGGAACGGCTCTCCGACGCCCAGGCCAACGGCCACCCCATCCTGGCCGTCATACGGGGCTCGGCGGTCAACCAGGACGGCAAGAGCAGCCAGTTGAGCGCGCCCAACGGCCCCGCTCAGCAGCGGGTCATCCACGCCGCCCTCGCAAGCGCCGGGCTCACCCCCGACCAGGTGGACGCCGTGGAGGGCCACGGCACCGGCACCACCCTCGGCGACCCCATCGAGGCACAGGCCCTGCTCGCCACCTACGGCCAGGACCGCGAGGAGCCGCTGTGGCTGGGCTCCTTCAAGTCCAACATCGGCCACGCACAGGCGGCGGCCGGCATCGGCGGCGTCATCAAGATGATCCAGGCCATGCGCCACGCCACCCTGCCCAAAACCCTCCACGTCGATCAGCCCAGCCCGCACATCGACTGGACCACCGGCAGCGTCCAGCTGCTCACCGAACCCCGGCCGTGGCCCGAGACCGACCACCCCCGCCGCGCCGCCGTGTCCTCCTTCGGCATCAGCGGCACCAACGCCCACCTCATCCTCGAACAAGCCCCCGCCACGCCCACGCCGGAGCCCACGGCGAACACCACCACGGTCCCCTGGCTGCTCTCCGCCAAGACCGAACAGGCCCTCCGCGACCAGGCCCAGCGCCTCTTCGACCACATCACCGAACACCCCACCCTCCACCCCACCGACATCGCCCGCACCCTGGCCACCGCCCGTGCCACCTTCGAGCACCAGGCCGCCGTGGTCGGTGCCACGCGCGACGAACTCCTCGCCCATCTCCACACCCTCGCCCAGGACCCCGCCCCCGCCACCCTCCCCACCCGGCCCCGCACGACGAAGGTGGCCTTCCTCTTCACCGGCCAGGGCGCCCAGCACCCGGGCATGGGCCGACAGCTCTACGACACCTACCCCGTCTTCCGCGAGGCGTTCGACGCGGTCTGCGCCACCCTCGACCGCCACCTCGGCGCCGAACGGCCCCTCAAGGACGTCGTCTTCGCGGACGACCCCACGCTCCTGAACCAGACCCGCTACACCCAGCCCGGCCTGTTCGCGCTCCAGACCGCCCTCACCCGGCTCCTCGCCGAGGACTTCGGCATCACCCCCAGCCACCTCATCGGCCACTCCATCGGTGAGATCGCCGCCGCCCACACCGCGGGCATCCTCTCCCTGGACGACGCCTGCCGCCTGGTGGCGGCCCGTGGCACCCTGATGCAGGCCCTGCCCCCGGGCGGCGCCATGGTCGCCGTCGAGGCGACCGAGGACGAGGTCACTCCTCATCTCACCGAACGTGTCGGCATCGCGGCCGTCAACGGGCCCCGATCGGTCGTCGTCTCCGGCGACGAGACCGACGTCACCGCCATCGCCGAGGAGTTCTCCGGCCAAGGGCGGCGCACCCGCCGCCTCACCGTCAGCCACGCCTTCCACTCGCCCCATATGGAGCCCATCCTCGACGACTTCCGCCAGGTCGCCGAGACTCTGCGGTACGACGCGCCCCGCATCCCCCTCATCTCCACCGTCACCGGCCGCGCCGCCACCGGCTCCGACACCACCGGCGCCGCCTACTGGACCGAGCACATCCGCGGCACCACCCGCTTCCACGACGGCCTCACCTCGCTCCACGACCTCGGCGTCACCACCTATCTGGAGATCGGCCCCGACGCCGTCCTCACCGCGCTCACCCGCGAGGCGCTGCCCGAGGCGGCCGCCGTAACCCTGCTGCGCCCCCGTCACCACGAGCCGACCAGCCTGGTCACCGGGCTGGCCCAGGCCCACGCCTGCGGGGTCGCCGTCGACTGGAAGGGGTTCCTGGCCGGGCACGGGGCCCGGGCCGTCCCCCTGCCCACGTACGCCTTCCAGCGGCGCCGCTACTGGCTCGACACCCCCGACCCCGCCGGTTCACCCGCGGGCCTCGGCCTGGAGCCCGCCACGCATCCGCTGCTGGCCACGGCCACCGAACTCCCCGACGGCAGCCATCTGTTCACGGGCCGGGTGACGCTGGCCGACCACGCCTGGCTCGGCGACCACATCGTCATGGGGACCGTCATCCTCCCCGGCACCGCCTTCGTCGAGCTGGCGTTCCACGCCGCGCAGACCGTGGGGATCGACGAGATAGCGGAACTCGTCCTGAACGCCCCCGTCACCTTCGGCGCCCGGGGCGCCGCACTGCTGCAGGTCATCGTCGGGCCCGAGGACCCGGCCACGGGCCGCACCCTGACCATCAGGTCCCGCTCGGAGGAGGACCACTCCTGGACCGAGAACGCCACCGGCCACCTGAGCGCGCCCGTGCCGGTCTCCTGACGGTCAGCACAAGGGCCGGACACCTTGCGAGGTGTCCGGCCCTTGTGCTGTGTCCCGGTCAGGACAGGCGGAGCGGGGTGAACGGCGCCGCCGAGGCGTGCGGGGCGGTGTCGGTGAGGTAGGCGGCCATGACCTCGGCCGTGATGGGCGCGAGCTGGACGCCCATGCGGAAGTGGCCGGCAGCCAGGTAGACGTCGGGGACGGAGGTCGGGCCGATCAGCGGGAGTTCGTCGGGCGAGGCGGGGCGCAGGCCCGCGGTGATCTCGGCGAAGCGCAGGGCGCCGACGCCGGGGATGACCTCGGCGGCGCGGGCCAGCAGGCCGCGGGTGCCGTCGGCGGTCACGGTCTCGTCGTAGCCCCGCTCCTCGTAGGTGGCGCCGACGACGAGTTCGCCGTCCAGCCGGGGCACCAGGTAGAGCGACCCGCCCTTGGAGAGGGCGCGGGACGTCACCCCCAGCAGCGGTGGGTCGGAGTGCAGCCGCAGGATCTGGCCCTTGACGGGACGGATCACCGGGATGGCCTCCTCGGGGAGGCCCCCGATGTGGTGTGTCCAGCAGCCGGCGGCCAGGACGACGCGGTCGAAGGTGACCGCGTCGCCGTTGTCGAGGGTGACGGTGTGGTTCGCGACCCGGATGGCGCGGCGGCGGATGACGGTGCCGCCGAGCGCTTCGATGGCCGTGAGCAGCGCCGCGTTGAAGGTGCGCGGGTCGACGGCGCCGTCGTCGGGGGCCAGCAGGCCGCCGAGGGCGGGGGCGAAGGCGGGCTGGACGGTGCCGCACTCCTCGGGCGTGAGGCGTTCGGAGCGGATGCCCAGCGACTCCCGGAAGGACTCCTGGAAGTCGAGGACGCGGAGCGCGTCGTCGTCGAAGGCGGCGTCCAGGACGCCGTCGCGCCGGAAACCGGAGGGGGCGAACTCCTCCAGTTCGGCGGCGTAGGACGGCCAGAGGTCCCGGGAGGCCAGGCACAGCCGCAGCAGGTCGTTCTCGCCGTCGATCTGCTCGCTGCTGGGCGGGAGCATGCCCGCCGACGCGTGGGATGCCTTGGTGGCGGGGGCCGGGTCGATCACGGTGACGGTGGCACCGTGGCGCAGGGTCCGCCAGGCGGTGGCGAGGCCGATGATGCCTCCGCCGATGACAACGGTGTTCATGATGCGCTCTCCTGGAGGAGTCGCCGCAGATGGGAGGCGAGGTCTGCGGGGGTCGGATGGTCGAAGGTGAGGGTCGCGGGCAGCCGCCGCAGACCGGTGCCGGCCGACAGTCGGCGGCTGAGTTCGAGGTTGCCGATGGAGTCCAGGCCGACGGTGTGGAACTCCCGGTCGGGGTCGATGTCGTCGGGGCTGTCGTAGCCGAGGACGGCGGCGGCCGCGTTACGGACGAACTCCAGGGCGGCGGCGTCGTGTTCGGCCTCGGGCAGGTTCGCCAGCCGGGCCCGCAGGGTGTCGGTCGCGGTGGGCCGGGGCGCCGAGGCGGGCGCCAGGTCGGCCAGGACGGGCGGGACGTCCCCGGTGAGGGCCGACTCGTTCAGCCGTACGGGCGCGAGAACGGCCTCGTCCCCGGCGAGAGCGGCGTCGAAGAGGGTCAGGCCCTGGTCGTGGCCGAGCGGGGCGAAGCCGGAGCGCTTGATGCGGGTGAGGTCGGCGGTGGACAGCTCGGAGCCCATGCCGTCCTCGCTCTCCCACAGGCCCCAGGCGAGGGAGACGCCGTGCAGGCCGAGGGTGCGGCGGTGGTGGGCGAGCCCGTCGAGGACGGCGTTGGCGGCGGCGTAGTTGCCCTGTCCCGCGTTGCCGGTCAGCCCGGCGACGGACGAGAACACCACGAACGCGCAGTCAGGGTCCCGGATGAGGTCGTGCAGATGGAGCGCGGCGTCGACCTTGGGGCGCAGGACCGTGTCGAGCCTGCGCGGCGTGAGGGTGTCGACCGTGGCGTCGGACAGCACGCCCGCGGTGTGGATGACGGCGGAGGGTGCGGGGATGTCCGCCAGGGCGCGTTCCAGTGCCGGGCGGTCGGCGGTGTCGCAGGCGATCACGTCGACGCGGGCGCCGAGCGCGGTGAGGTCGGCGGTCAGGCCGTCGGCGCCGGGCGCGTCCGGGCCGCGGCGGCTGAGCAGCACGAGGTGGCGCACGGCGTGTCGGGTGACCAGGTGCCGGGCGATCAGGCGGCCCAGCGCGCCGGTGCCGCCGGTGATGACGACGGTGCCCGTGAGGCTGTTGCGGCCGGGCGGTGGCGGGCAGCGGACGAGGCGCGGCCGGAACAGGGCGCCGTGGCGCACGGCGAGTTGCGGTTCGCCGGAGGCCACGGCGGCGAGGAGGGCGCGGCCCGAGTCCTCGGGGTCGTCGACGTCGACGAGGACGAAGCGGCCGGCGTGTTCGGACTGGGCGCTGCGCAGCAGCCCCCACACGGCCGCGCCGGGCAGGTCGGACAGGTCTTCCTGGGGGCGGGTCGCGAGGGCGCCGCTGCTGACCAGGACGAGGCGGGCGTCGGCGAGGCGTTCGTCGGCCGACCACTCCTGGACGAGCATCAGGGCGCGCTGGGCGGCCGAGCGGACCGGGGAGTCCTGGTCGGTGCAGGAGACCACGACCACGTCGGGTACGCGGGCGCCTTCGCGGAGCGCGGAGTCGAGGGCGGCCAGCGAGGGGTAGGAGTCGAAGGAGCGGCGGATGGACTTCAGGGCGCCGGTGACGCCGATGTGGTCGGTGCCCAGGAACGCCCAGCGCCGCTGGTCGGCGGCGGCCGACGGCTGCTCGACGGACTTCCAGGCGACGCGCAGCAGCTGGGTGCGCTGCGCGGCGGCGTCGAGCTGGTCGGCGGTGACGGGACGTCTGACGAGGCTCTTGACCGTGACGACCGGTTCGCCGTCGTCACCGGTGAGGGCGAGGGACACGCCGCCCTCACCGGGCCGGGCGTGGACGCCCAGCCGCCGCGCGCCCGGCTTGTGGATGCGCACCCCGCGCAGGGCGAAGGGCAGGAAGGTGCTGTCGTCGCGGTCGAGGCCGGGGACCAGCGCGGCCTGCAGGGCGGCGTCGAACAGCGCCGGGTGCAGGTGGTAGTCGCTCTCGCCGCCGGACGCGGCGCCGTCGAGCCGGGCCTCGGCGTAGACCTCGTCGCCGTCCGCCCACACGGCGCGCAGGCCCCGGAAGGCGGGCCCGTACGGGAGGCCGCGGTCGGCGAGACGGCGGTAGATGTGTGCGATGTCGACCTGCCGGGCTTCCTGGGGAAGCTCCGGCCGTTCCGGGTTGCTCATGGTCGCTTCCTCCGCGGGGCCGGGCGGGTCAGTTTTCGGGCGGGTTGGTGATGGCGGCGGCGATCTCACCGTGGCTCTCGCCGCCCTGCTCGTCCCAGTAGCGGCAGCGGGTCCGCAGCATCACCAGGGCGTCGCGCAGATCGTTGGCGTCCCATTCGGCGATGTCGGCGATCTCGATCTCGCCGCGGAAGTGGCGGCCGCTCATGGCGGTGCGGAAGGTGCTCTTGAAGTCGGTGATGAACACGTCCGCGAGCTGCCGGGTCCAGAACTGCTCCAGCGTCCACCGCGAGAAGGGCGCGACGAGCGATTCCTTCACCGACTTGGCCATCAGGTAGTAGGCCATCTGGTTGAAGCAGATGTTGAACTCGACGGAGTTGAAGTGTCCGGTGTCGTCGATGTAGCAGGACTCGGGGATCAGGAAGGTGCAGGCGGCGCCGAGCCGCCCGCCGTCGAGGGGGTCGCCCGCCACCGTGACCGTGGCCGAGGTGAGGTATTCGCACCGCTTGGCCCGGTAGGGGGTGAGCACGCGGTGCAGCAGTTCCTCGTCGGTGGGGTAGACGCGCTGGTCGGTGTCGTCGAGCGGGTCGTCGAGCAGCCGGGTCATGTCGGGTCTCCTGATCGTTGCGCGGTGCGGAGGAGTTCGGCGAGGCTCATGTTCTGGATGGCCGCGGTGCGGTCCTCGGTGTCCCGGCCGGGCTCCGGGCCGTCCGGTGTGGATTCCGGTGTGGATTCCGGCTCGCTCAAGCCCAGTTCGTCCAGCAGGTGGCGGGTGAGGACGAGCGCGGTCGGGTGGTCGAAGACGAGCGTCGCGGACAGGCGTTCCCCGACGGCCTCGCCGAGGGCGTTGCGGAACCGCACGGCGGCGAGGGAGTCGAAGCCCATGTCGCGGAACGACCGCTCGGCGTCGACCTCGTCGGCGTCGGCGAAGCCGAGGGTGGCGGCGGCCTGGGTGCGGACCACGTCGAGCAGCGCCTGTTCCCGGCGGGCGGGCGTCAGCCGGGCCAGCCGGTCGCGCAGGCTCTCGGCGGGTTCGGGGAGGGACGCGGCGGGGTCGACGGTACGGCGCGCCGGGCCGCGTACCAGGTCGCGCATCAGGTACGGCACCTCGGGACGGCGCTGGCCTGTCAGGTCGAGCCGTACGGGCGCCAGGAACGCCCGGTCGAGCGCCCCGGCGGCGTCCAGCAGCGCCATGCCCTCGTCGGAGGCGATGGGCAGCAC
This sequence comes from Streptomyces sp. NPDC007983, assembly GCF_042958345.1. Taxonomy (NCBI): domain Bacteria; kingdom Bacillati; phylum Actinomycetota; class Actinomycetes; order Kitasatosporales; family Streptomycetaceae; genus Streptomyces; species Streptomyces sp. NPDC007983. The sequence goes on along the minus strand of NZ_JBIBJI010000008.1, from coordinate 21,423 downwards.
GCCGTCGCGCCGCATGCCCGCGATGTCGGCGGCGTCCAGCGCGCCGGTCATGCCGCTGGCCTCCTCCCACAGTCCCCAGGCCAGCGACTGTGCGGGCAGCTCGTGGGCGCGGCGGTGTGCGGCGAGGCCGTCGAGGAAGGCGTTGGCGGCGGCGTAGTTGCCCTGCCCGGCGCCTCCTGTCACGCCCGCGGCGGACGAGAACAGCACGAACGCCGAGAGGTCCTGGCCCGCGGTGAGTTCATGGAGGTTCAGCGCGGCGTCGACCTTGGGGCGCATCACCGCGGCCAGCCTCTCCGGCGTCAATGAGGAGATGATCCCGTCGTCGAGGACGCCCGCGGTGTGCACGACTCCGGCGAGCGTACGGCCCGCCAGCACGGCCGTCAGCGCGTCGCGGTCGGCGGCGTCGCAGGCGGCCACCTCGACACGGGCGCCGAGCGCGATGAGGTCGGCGGCCAGTGCGCCGGCGCCGGGCGCGGCGGGGCCTCGGCGGCTGGTGAGCAGCAGATCGGTGACGCCGTGGGCGGTGACCAGGTGGCGGGCGACCAGGCCACCCAGGGTGCCGGTGCCGCCGGTGATCAGCACGGTGCCGGGCCGGTCGCCGAAGACGGTGGCGGGAGCGCCGGGCCGGTCCACCGTGACACGGGTCAGGCGCGGCCGGTGGAGGGTGCCGGAGCGCAGCGCGAGCTGCGCCTCACCGGTGGCCACCGCCGCGCCGAGGTCGGCCTCGGAGGGCTCGACGGCCGTCTCGGTGGGGTCGAGGTCGATGAGGACGACGCGCCCCGGGTTCTCCGTCTGCGCGCTGCGGACCAACCCCCAGACCGCGGCTCCGGCGAGGTCGGTGACGTCCTCGCCGTCCACGGACACCGCACCCCGGGTGACGACCGCCAGCGTGGCGTCGTCGTCCCGTTCCTCCTCCAGCCAGGACTGGAGCACACTCAGCGCCGCCGCGACCTGAGCGTGTACGGCCTCGGTGGTCGTGCCGCCCGCGCAGCGGTGCACGACCGTCCGGGACGGGGCGGCCTCATTGGACACGGCGGGCGCCCAGGCGAGTTCGAACAGCGCGTCGTGGGACGCGGCCGCCGGTGCAAGGCCGGTGGCCATCGGGCGCAGTACGAGCGAGTCGACGGACGCGACGGGGCGGCCCGCGGTGTCGGTGAGGCGCAGCGCCACCTCGTCCTCGCCCAGCCGGGTCATCCGCAGCCGGAGCGCGGCGGCCCCCGAGGCGTGCAGGTCGACCCGCGTCCAGGCGAACGGAAGGGTGACCCGCTCGGCGTCGGTGGCGAGCAGCGCGGTGGCGTGCAGGGCCGCGTCGAGCGCGGCCGGGTGCAGCCCGAACCGCGGGGCCTCGGCGGCGGCCTGCTCGGGCAGCGCGATGTCCGCGTACACCGCGTCGCCGGACCGCCAGGCGGCGCGCAGCCCCCGGAAGACGGGTCCGTAGACGGGTCCGTCGACTGGGCCGTCAACCGGGCCGCCGGCGGAGGGCGGCTCGTAGAAGCCGGTCAGGTCGACCGGTTCGGCGCCCGGCGGCGGCCAGGGCGCGGGGTCGGGCGCCGGTTCCGGTGCCGCGTCGGCGAGTGTGCCCTGCGCGTGGCGGGTCCAGGCGGCGTCGGCGGGTGCGTCGTCGGGCCGCGAGTGGATGGACACGGTGCGCAGATCCGGGCCGACGACGACCTGGATGGCCACGCCGCCGCGCTCCGGGAGGGCGAGGGGGGCCTCCAGCGTCAGCTCCTCCACGCGTCCCCGGCCGACCTCGTCCCCGGCGCGGACGGCCAGTTCCACGAAGCCCGAGCCGGGGAAGAGGACGGTGCCGGCGACGGCGTGGTCCGCCAGCCACGGCTGGGCGGAGCGCGACAGCCGTCCGGTGAGCAGCACTCCCCCGGCCCCGGCGACCGGCACCGCCGCGCCCAGCAGCGGGTGGTCGGCGGGCAGCTGGCCGATGCCCCGCGCGTCGCCGGTGGGCTCGGGCACCGGCAGCCAGTACCGCTTGCGCTGGAAGGGGTACGTGGGCAGGTCGACGCGCCGGGCTCCGGTCCCGGCGAACTGGGTTTCCCAGTCGACGGTGGCGCCCCGTACGTACGCCTCGGCCAGCGAGGTGAGGAATTCGCGCGGGCCCCCCGCGTCGCGGCGCAGGGTGCCGACGAGGGTGGCGGGCACCGCTGCCGATTCGGCGGTCTCGCCGAGCCCGGCCAGCAGGCCCGGGTGCGAACTGGATTCGACGAAGATCTCGAAGCCGTCGGCCAGCAGCGCGCGCGTCGTCTCCTCGAACCGGACGGTCTGCCGCAGGTTGGTGTACCAGTACGCGGCGTCCAGACCCTCGGTGTCCAGCTGCCCGGCGGTGACGGTGGAGTAGAACGGGATGGCCGAGGTGCGCGGGGTCAGGCCGGTCAGCTCGGTGAGCAGCCGGTCGCGGATCTCCTCCACGAACACCGAGTGGGAGGCGTAGTCCACGCGGATGCGGCGGGTCTGGACGCCCTCGGCGTCCAGCCGCTCCCGCAGCTCGTCCAGGGCCCCCGGGTCGCCGCAGACGACGACGGAGGCGGGGCCGTTGACGACGGCGAGCTGGAGGCGGCCGTCCCAGTCGGCCAGATACCCGGCCGTACGGTCGGCGGACAGGGCCACCGACATCATGCCGCCCCGGCCCGCCAGGTCCTGGCGGATGATCCGGCTGCGCAGGGCGACGACGCGCGCGCCGTCCTCCAGCGACAGCGCGCCGGCGACGCAGGCGGCGGCGATCTCGCCCTGGGAGTGGCCGACGACGGCGGCCGGTTCGACACCGGCGGCGCGCCACGCCTCGGCCAGCGACACCATCAGCGCCCACAGCGCGGGCTGTACGACGTCGACGGCCTCCAGGGGCGGTGCGCCGGGCGCGCCGTGCAGCACGTCGAGCAGGTCCCATTCGACGTACGGTTCGAGGGCCTTGGCACATTCGCCGAGGCGGGTCGCGAAGGCCGGTGAGTGCTCCAGCAGGTCCACGCCCATGCCGGGCCACTGCGAGCCCTGTCCGGGGAAGACGAACACGGCGCGCGGGTCGCCGCGCCGCACGCCCTGGACGACGGAGGCGGGCGTCTTCCCGGCCGCCACCGCGTCGAGTCCGGCGAGCAGTCCGGCGCGGTCGGCGTCCACGATCACGGCCCGGTGTTCCAGGGCGGCGCGGCCTCGGGCGAGCGAGGCGGCGACGTCGAGGGGGCCGGTGTCCTCGTGTTCACGCAGATGGGCGGCGATGCGGGCGGCCTGGGCGCGCAGCGCCTCGGCGGACGCCGCGGACACGGTGAGCGGCACGATCGGCGGCGCGGCCGGGGGCCGCTCGCCGCGCGGTTCGCGCGCGGCGATCGGCGGCGCCTCCTCCAGGACCACATGGGCGTTGGTGCCGCTGACGCCGAACGAGGACACCGCGGCGCGCCGCGGGCGGCCGTTCCCCGGCCACTGCCTCGCCTCGGTGAGGAGTTCGACGGCGCCCTCGGTCCAGTCGATGTGCGGGGAGGGGGTGTCGGCGTGCAGGGTGCGGGGCAGCAGCCCGTGCCGCATCGCCATCACCATCTTGATCACACCGGCGACTCCGGCGGCGGCCTGGGTGTGCCCCAGGTTGGACTTGACCGACCCCAGCCACAGCGGTTCGCCGTCCGCGCGCTCCTGACCGTAGGTGGCCATCAGCGCCTGGGCCTCGATCGGGTCGCCGAGGGTGGTGCCGGTGCCGTGGCCCTCGACCGCGTCGATGTCGGCGGGGGTGAGGCCCGCGGCGGCCACGGCCTGCCGGATCACCCGTTGCTGGGCGGGGCCGTTGGGCGCGGACAGGCCGTTGGAGGCGCCGTCCTGGTTGACGGCCGATCCGCGGATCACGGCGAGCACGGGGTGTCCGGCGCGGCGCGCGTCCGACAGCCGTTCCAGCAGCAGCAGTCCCGCGCCCTCGCCCCAGCCGGTGCCGTCGGCGGAGGCGCCGTACGCCTTGCAGCGGCCGTCGGCGGCGAGTCCCCGCTGCAGGCTCATCCCGATGAACGTCTCTGGCGTGGCCATCACGGTGACGCCACCGGCCAGCGCGAGGGTGCACTCGCCCTGCCGCAGCGCCTGTATCGCCCAGTGCATCGCCACCAGGGAGGAGGAGCAGGCGGTGTCGATGGTGACCGCCGGGCCCTGGAGGCCGAGGGTGTACGCGATGCGGCCGGACGCGACGCTGCCGAGGCCGCCGCCCGCGGTGAAGCCCGCGAGGTCTTCGGGGACGGAGCCTGAGGGCGGCGCCCAGTCGTGGTACATGACCCCGGCGAACACCCCGGTGGCGCTGCCCTTCAGGGACAGCGGGTCGATGCCGCCGCGCTCCAGGGTCTCCCACGCGGTTTCCAGCAGCAGGCGGTGCTGCGGGTCCATCGCCTGGGCCTCCTTCGGGCTGATGCCGAAGAAGGCGGGGTCGAAGTCGGCGGCGTCGTAGAGGAAACCGCCCTCGCGGGTGGCGGTGGTGCCGTGTCTGCCGGGCTCGGGGTGGTAGATCTCCTCCAGGTTCCAGCCCCGGTCCTCGGGGAAGCCGGCGATCGCGTCGGTGCCGTCGGCGACCAGCCGCCACAGCTCCTCGGGAGAGGTCACGCCGCCCGGGTAGCGGCAGGCCATCGCCACGATCGCGACGGGCTCCTCGGCCGGGGCCCGCACGGCGGTCCGCGCCGGGGTGGTGGCGGGCGCGGCGCCGCGCACCTTGTCGAGCACGTGGTCGGCCAGGGCGCTCGGGGTCGGGTGGTCGAAGATCAGGGTGGAGGTGAGCCGCAGCCCGGTGGCCTCGCCGAGCGCGTTGCGCAGCTCGACGGCGGCCAGGGAGTCGAAGCCCAGCTCGGTGAAGGCGCGGCGGGGGTCGATGGCGGTGCCGCTGTCGTGGCCGAGGACGACCGCGATCTGCGCGCGCACCAGGTCCAGGACGATCCGGGCCCGTTCCGCGTCCGGTTTCCCGGCCAGCCGGTCGGCCAGCGCCCCGCCCGGGGCGCCCGTGGCCACGGTGGCGGCGGCACGGCGGGCGGGGGTACGGACCAGGCCGCGCAGCATCGGCGGGATGCCGTCGGGGCGGGCCCGCAGCGCGGGGACGTCGAGGCGCAGCGGCACCAGGGCGGGTGCGCCGGTGGTGAGTGCCTGGTCGAAGAGGGCGAGGTTCTCCTCGGAGCCGAGGGCGGGGAGCCCGGACCGTGCGGCGCGGCGGAGGGTCACCTCGTCCAGGCGGGCGCCCATGCCCGCGTCGCCCGCCCACAGGTTCCACGCCAGGGACGTGGCGGTGAGGCCGTGGGCGGCCCGGTGCTCGGCGAGGGCGTCGAGGAAGGCGTTGGCGGCGGCGTAGTTGCCCTGCCCGGCGGACTCCAGGGTCCCGGCCGCGGAGGAGAACAGCACGAACGCGGCCAGCGGACGGTCCCGGGTGAGCTCGTGCAGATGCCAGGCGCCGTCCGCCTTGCCGTGGAAGACGGTACGGACCTGCTCGGGGGTGAGCGATCCGGCCAGCCCGTCGTCGATGACTCCGGCGGCGTGGATGACGGCCGTCAGCGGATGCTCGTCGGGGATGGCCTCCAGCAGCGCCGCCAGGGCGGCGCGGTCGGCCACATCGCAGGCGGCCACGGTCGCCTCGGCGCCCGACGCGGCCAGTTCGGCGACGAGTTCGGCGGCTCCGGGGCCGTCCGGGCCGCGCCGCCCGGTGAGCAGCAGGCGCTTCACCCCGTACCGGCGGACGAGGTGGCGGGCGACCAGGCCACCGAGCCCCCCGGTGCCGCCGGTGATCAGCACCGTGCCGTCAGGGTCCCACGCGGCGCGCGGCGGGGCGTCCGGCAGAGGGGTGCGCACCAGGCGCGGTACGAGCACCGTGCCGTCGCGCAGGGCGAGTTGGGGCTCGCCGGTGGCCAGGGCGGCGCGCAGCTCGGTTTCGGGTACGTCCCGGTCGGTGCCGACGAGGACGAACCGGCCGGGGTTCTCGGCCTGGGCGGAGCGCACCAGCGCCCACAGGGGCGCGAGCGTCAGGTCACCCCGCGCCTCACGGGTGACGATGGCCAGCCGGGTGTCGTCGCGCAGCGCGTTCTCGATGAGCTTCAGGCCGTACAGCGTGGCTTCCCGCGCCGCCTCGGCGGGGGCGCCGGGGAAGGTGGCGGGCACGTACGCGAGCTGGAATTCCCCGGCCGTGGCGTCCGGCTGCGGCGGGGCCTGGGCCTCGGTCCATTCGACGCGCAGCAGCGCCCCGTCCCGTGCCCCGGACAACACGCCGTTCAGCGGCACGGGCCGCTGGACGAGCGACCGTACGGTGGCGACCGGTGCCCCGGTGGTGTCGGCCAGCTCGACCGCGACCTCGTCCGCGGCGGTCCGGAGCAGGTGGACACGTACGGCCGTGGCGCCGGCGGCGTGCAATTCCAGGCCGAGCCAGGCGAACGGGAGCCGCACCTGGCCGTCGTCCTCCGGCCCTTCGGCGGCGTGCAGGCTGGCGTCGAGCAGCGCCGGATGCAGCCCGAACCGTTCGGCGCCCGGTTCGTCGAGGGCGACCTCGGCGAACACCTCGTCCCCGCGGCGCCACGCGGCGCGCACACCCTGGAACGCGGGCCCGTAGCCGTACCCTTGCGCGGCCTGGCGCTCGTAGAGGCCGTCGATGTCGATGGGCTCCGCGCCGTCCGGTGGCCACCGGGCGAACGCGGCCCCATCGGCGGCCGCGCCCTCGCCGTGTTCGGCCAGCACGCCACTGGCGTGCCGGGTCCAGTTCTCCTCGCTGCGCGCGGGGCGCGAGTAGATCTCGACGGTGCGGCGGCCCGCCGCGTCGGGCGCGCCGACGACGACCTGCACCTCCACCGCCGCGTCCCCGGTCAGCGACAGCGGCGTCTCCAGGGTGAGTTCCTCCACCACGCCGCAGCCCGCCTCGTCCCCGGCCCGCACGGCCAGCTCGACCAGGGCGGTGCCGGGTACGAGGACGACCCCGGCGATGACGTGGTCGGCCAGCCACGGCTGCGACCGGGTGGACAGCAGGCCCGTCAGGACCAGCCCGTCGACGCCCGCGAGGCTGACGGCGGTGTCCAGCAGCGGATGCCCGATGGTGCCCGGGCCGCTTCCGGCGTCCAGCCAGTACCGCTTGCGCTGGAACGCGTAGGTGGGCAGCGCGGTCCGGCGGGCGCCGCGGCCCGCGAAGAAGCGGTCCCAGTCGACGGTCACGCCGTGGGCGTGCGCCGTGCCGAGCGCGGTGACGGCCTGGCGCTCCTCGTCGTGCCCGTCGCGCAGCAGCGCGGCGAACGCGGTGTCGGGGCCGCCATCGGCGAGGCAGTCGCGCCCCATCGCCGACAGCACGGCGTCGGGGCCCAGCTCCAGATAGGTGGTGACGCCGTGGGCCTCCAGCCGGTGCATGCCGTCGGCGAACCGCACCGGCTCGCGGACGTGGCGCACCCAGTAGTCGGCGTCGAGCGCGGTGCCGACCTCCCCGGTCAGGGCGGACACCAGGGGGATGCGGGGCGGCGCGTACGTCAGGGTTTCGGCGACCCGGCGGAAGCCGTCGAGCATCGGGTCCATCAGCGGCGAGTGGAACGCGTGCGAGACGCGCAGCCGTCGCGTCTTGCGGCCCTGTTCGGCGAAGCGGGCGGCGACGGCCAGCACGGCGTCGGCCTCACCGGACAGCACCACGGCGGCCGGGCCGTTGACGGCGGCGAGGCCGACCCGCTCGGTCAGATACGGGGCGACCTCCGCCTCCTCGGCCTGGACGGCCACCATGGCGCCGCCGACGGGAAGTTCGTCCATCAGCGTGCCGCGCGCGCCGACGAGCAGGGCCGCGTCGGCCAGGGTCATGACCCCGGCGGCGTGTGCGGCGGCGATCTCGCCGATGGAGTGCCCGGCGACGAGGCCGGGGGTGACGCCCCACGACTCCAGCAGCCGGAACAGGGCGGTCTCGACGGCGAAGAGCGCGGCCTGCGCGTACCGGGTCCGGTGGAGGAGTTCGGCCCGCGGCGAGCCGGGCTCGGCGAACAGCACCTCGCCCAGCGGCTCGTCGAGGTGGAGGTCGAGGTGGTCGGCGGCCTCCTGGAGGGCTCGCGCGAACACCGGGAAGGCCCGGACCAGTTCGCGCCCCATGCCGACGCGCTGGCTGCCCTGGCCGGTGAACAGGAACGCGGTCCGGCCCGTCGCCCGCGTCGTTCCGGTGAGCAGCCCGGACGCGGTCTCCCCCTCGGCGAGGGCGGTCAGGGCGCGGCGCAGCTGGACGCGGTCGGTGGCGACGACCGTGGCGCGGTGGCGCAGCGCGGCGCGCGTGGTGGCGGCCGAGTACGCGATGTCCAGCGGCGACGCGTCGTCCAGGGCCATCAGGAGCCGGGCGGCCTGGCCACGCAGGGCGTCCTCACCCTGCGCGGACAGGACGACGGGGACGGGGCGATCGGCCGCGGGGGCCTCGGGGGTTTCCGGGGCGGGGGCGGGCGGTTCTTCGATGATGACGTGGGCGTTGGTGCCGCTCGCGCCGAACGAGGAGATCCCGGCCCGGCGCGGGGTGTCCGTGGCCTCCCACGGGACGGGCTCGGTGAGGAGCCGCACGGTGCCGCCGGACCAGTCGACGTGCGGGGTCGGCGCGTCCACGTGCAGGGTGCGCGGCAGCGTACGGTTGCGCATCGCCTGGACCATCTTGATGACCCCGGCGGCGCCCGCCGCCGCGCCGGTGTGCCCGATGTTGGACTTCACCGAGCCCAGCCACAGGGGCTTGCCGGGTGTGCGCCCGCCTCCGTAGGCGGCGACCAGGGCCTGACCTTCGATGGGGTCGCCGAGGGTGGTGCCGGTGCCGTGCGCCTCGACCGCGTCGACCTCGTCGGGGGTGAGGCCCGCGTCGGCGAGCGCCTGGCGGATGACGCGCTGCTGGGCGAGGCCGTTGGGCGCGGCGAGGCCGTTGCTGGCGCCGTCCTGGTTGATGGCGGTGCCGCGGATCACGGCCAGCACCGGGTGCCCGTCGCGCAGCGCGTCGTCGAGGCGGGCCAGGACGAACACGCCCGCGCCCTCGGCGAAGGAGGTGCCGTCAGCCGCCGCGGCGAACGCCTTGATCCGCCCGTCCGGGGCCAGGCCGCGCTGGCGGCTGAACGTGGTGAACGTACCGGGGCTGGAGATGACGGTGACGCCGCCCGCCAGCGCCAGCCCGCACTCCCCGCGCTGGAGGGACCGTACGGCCAGGTGGAGGGCGGTGAGCGAGCCCGAGCAGGCGGTGTCGACGGTGAGCGTGGGCCCTTCGAGGCCGAGCGTGTAGGCGACGCGGCCGGACACGACGCTGGGCAGGCTGCCGCCCAGGACATAGCCGTCGAGGCCGTCCGGCGCCTCGTGGGTACGGGGCCCGTACTCGTGCGGCTCCACTCCGATGAACACCCCCGACGGGGTGCCGCGCAGCCGGCCCGGGTCGATGCCCGCGCGCTCCAGCGCCTCCCAGGTGGTCTCCAGCAGCAGCCGCTGCTGGGGGTCCATGGCCAGCGCCTCTTTGGGGTTGATCTGGAAGAAGTCGGCGTCGAAGTCGGCGGCGTCCGGCAGGAACCCGCCGCGCCGCACATAGCTGGTACCGGTGGCGGAGGGGTCGGGGTCGTAGAGGCGGTCGAGGTCCCAGCCCCGGTCGGCGGGGAAGTCGGTGAGCACATGGGTGCCGTCGGCCAGGATCCGCCACAGGTCCTCGGGCGAGGTCACCCCGCCGGGGTAGCGGCAGCCGATGCCGACGATGGCGATCGGCTCGTCGGACACCGCGGGCGCGGCGGTGGCGGCGGGCTCGTGGTGGTCTTCAGGCACGGTGGTGCCGTGCACCACGGCCACCAGGTGGCGGGCGAGGGCGGCCGGTGTCGGGTGGTCGAAGCCGATGGTGACGGGCAGGTCCACCCCCAGTTCGGCGGTGAGCCGCCGGTGCAGCTGGACCAGGCCGAGCGAGTCCAGGCCCTCCGCCAGGAACGGGCGGTCGGCCGCCACGTCGGTGGGTCCGTCCCCGTAGGTGTCGGGGTCGGCGGCCCGCAGCACGGCAGCGGCCTGCGCCAGCACCAGTTCCAGCATCGCGGCCTGTGACTGCTCGGTCATGTGCATACTCCGCAACGAAGAAGAGGCATGGAGGCGATCGGGGTGGTCAGGGGTGCTCAGGCCGCCGCGAGGGCGGCCAGGGCGGTGCGGTCGACCTTGCCGTTGACGGTCAGCGGGAACTCGTCCACCACGTGCAGGCCCTGCGGGATCATGTACGCGGGCAGCGCGGCGCGGCAGAACGCGATGACGTCCTTGGCGTCCGGCGCGGGGCCGCCGGGGGCGCGGGTGACGAACGCGTGCAGCACCGGGTCGCCGTCGTCGCGCGGCAGGAGCATCGCGACCGCGCCGGTGACGCCGGTGAACTCGCCGATGCGGCGCTCCACCTCGCCCAGTTCGACGCGGTTGCCGCGGATCTGCACCTGGGAGTCGGCGCGGCCGTGGAAGTACAGCTCGCCGTCCGGGCCCCGGGTGGCCAGGTCGCCGGTCTTGAACACCCGCTGTCCCGACCGGGGGTCGAGCGGGTCGGGGACGACGACGGCGCTGGTGGCCTCCGGGTCGTTCCAGTAACCGGAGAACAGCGACGGGCTGCGGAGATAGATCTCGCCGAGCACCCCGGGCTCGTCCACGGGACGGCCGTCGGGCCCGATGAGCATCATCTCCGCGCCCGCGACCGCGTAGCCGATCGACAGGCGCTCGGTGCCGGGCGGCAGCGGGTTGGGCACCTCGGTGATGGACGCGGCCATCGTCTCGGTGGCCCCGTAGCCGTTGGTGAACCGCACCTTCGGCAACAGCTCCTGGAGGGCGCGCAGTTCCTCCAGAGGAAAGTCCTCCCCGGAGAACGCGATGCGCCGCAGCACGCCCTGCTCGCCCAGCTCGGCCAGCAGGTCGGGCTCGTGGCGCAGCACCGGACGCCACGCCGACGGAACGGCGTCGACCTGTGTCGTGCCGGTGTCGCGCAGGAACGACAGGAAGCGGCGGGGCCAGTTGAGCCGGTCGCGCGGTACGGGCACCAGCGCGGCGCCGTGGCTGAGGGCGAACCCGATGTCGAACAGCGCGAAGTCGAACTGCAGCGGCGCGGTGCCCGCCACCCGGTCCTCGGCCGTGATCAGCTCAGCGGCCTCCGCGCCCCGCAGGAACGCGATGACGCCACGGTGGCTCATGACGACACCCTTGGGCCGTCCCGTCGTGCCCGAGGTGAAGGTGATGTACGCGGTGTCGACCGGAGTGACCACGCGGCGGCGGCGCACGCGCGGCGCGGGCGGCCGCTCCACGGTGAGGCCGTCCGCGCCGAACCGGGCCGTGCCGACCGTCTCGGGAATGCCGGTGCGGCCGCCGCGCACGGACTGCAGGTACAGCGCGGGCCGGGCGCTGTCGATGATCGTCAGGAGCCGTTCGTCCGGGGTCTCGGGGCTGGCCGGGATGAAGGGCAGCCCGAGGGTGGCGCAGGCGAGGAGGGCGGCGATGGCGTCGGCGTCGGTGTCGGACTCCAGGATGACGCGGTCGCCGACGTCGAGGCCGAGCGCGTCGAGCGCCTCGGCGCAGCGGTCGGTGCGGCGCCGCAGTTCGCCGTAGGTGACCGTCTCCAGACCGCCGTCCGCCGCGGCCTGGATCACGGCGGGCCGGTCGGGGTCCTCACCCGCGGCGGCCAGCAGATATGTCCGCAGGTTGTCCACCGATGCGTGCGCCCGGGCTGGACGCGCTCCATTCCGGCTCATGCGCCACCCTCCGATTCGGGCCTTCCCAGCAAATACCAGGCTGTTTCTAACAGGGTGCTTTTACGGCCCACAAGAACTCTCGCCCGCCCGCCCCTGAACTAGGGGGCGTTAGGGGTTATGCCGCTACCAGGGGCCAACAAGACTGGCGGAAACAATAAGATCGAAGTGCGCGGATCGAAGTGCATGCATCGAACTGCCGGGCTTTCAGAATGCACACGCGACGAGCGTGACAAAAGGGAGAGCGAGAATATGTCGGCGATTGTCTTTCCTGGAATCGGCCCGACGCGGTTCGCCGACTCGAGCCGGTTCCTGGCGGTCCATCCGGTGGCCCGCCGGCTCGTCGCCGAGGCGGACGGGGCCCTGGGCTACTCCCTGCTCGACCGGTACCGGGAGGCGGAGGCGCGCGGCGACCAGGGGGCGTTCCCCGAACCGGCCCGGATCGCGTTCCTGGTCTCCTGCCTGGCGCTGGCCGAATGGACGGTCGCCGAGCACGAGCCGGCGCCGGTGGCGTGCGCCGGGGCCAGCTTCGGGGGCACGGCGGCGGCGGTGTTCGCCGGGGCGCTGCCGTTCACGGAGGCCGTGGCGATGACGGCGGCGTGGGGACGTCTCGTGGACGCGTACTTCGCGCGCGAGCACCGCGACCTCGTCGCCCAGTCGTTCGCCCGCGTCCCGGCCGGCCAACTGGACGAGATCCGGGCCGAGCTGGACGCCCTCGGCGAGTGGAACGAGGTGGCCTGCCACGTCGACCACGACTTCCACATGCTGTCGGTGCGCGAGGAGATGGTGGACTGGCTGCAGCGGCGGCTCAAGGCCGTGGGCGGCCTGCCGCTGTACGTCATGCGGCCGCCGATGCACTCCGCCGTGTTCAGTGCGCTGCGGGAGGAGGTCGAGGCGGAGGTCGCCGCGACCGTCCCGTTCCGCGATCCCCGGATCCCCGTGGTGTCCGACCACGACGGCTCGCTGGTGCGGACGGCCGCGGGGGTGCGGACGCTGCTGCTGGACGCGGTGACCCGTACGGTGCGCTGGCCCTCCGTCGTCGACACGCTCAAGGGGCTGGGCGTCGAGCGGGTGCACGTCACCGGGCAGGACGGACTGTGGGGCCGGGTGGACGTGATGACCGAGGCGTTCGAGGTGGTGGCGGTGCGGCCGGAGACGGCCATGCGACCGCGCCGGCGCAGCGCGATCGCATGAGCGGAAAAAGCGGACGGACATCGCGTCAGCGGACGGAACCAGCGGACGGAAGCCGGGTCAGCGCATGGCCGCCAGGGTCTTCCACAGCGTGGCGGGGGTGGCGAAGTTGTCGTCGTTGAGCGCGTCGTCGACGAAACGGACGCCGTACATGTCCTCCAGCGAGGACAGCAGCGCGACCATTCCCATGGAATCGAGGCCGAAGTCACGCAGGCTCAGCTCGGCGGTGAGTTCGTCCCCCGTTTCCAGCAAAGGAAGATGTTTGCGGAGCAGTTGCCCGAAAGACTCGTCCCACATGCGCGCTCCCCTGTTTTCCCTGGCCTCAATAGCAGGTGCCCGAATTACCGGCTGCCGAATAGTCGGCGTCGCGGCCAACGTAAGCCCTGCCTCCAGTGAGTCGGCACCCCTATCCACCCCTTTTCTCTCCCCGGAGGAAGGACAATGATCGAGACACCCGTCCCCGGACACGGTCTGCACGAACGGTTTCTGCGCGGTCTGGCGCTGTCGCCCCGCCGGGCCGCGATCCGTGTGGACGACGAGACCCTCACGTACGAGGCGATGCACGAACTGGCGTTGCGCCGGGCCGGGGCGCTGCTGGCCCGGGCTCCGCAGCGGCAGCGGGGGCCGCACAGGGTCGCCGTCCTGGCGGACAAGAGCCTCACCGCGTATGTGGGGATGCTGGCGGCGCTGTACTCGGGCGCCACCATCGTGCCGCTCAATCCGCGGTTCCCCGCCGAACGCACCCGTCGCATGCTCACCGCGGCGGAGGTGTCGACGGTGATCGCCGATCCGATCGGCCGGGCCGCGCTGGCCGAAACCGAACTGGACCTGCCCGTCCTGGCCGAGGCCGCCGCCGCTCCCCCGCTGGACGCGCCGGTGGCCGTCCGGCCGTCGGACATCGCGTACGTCCTGTTCACCTCGGGGTCGACGGGCCGCCCCAAGGGCGTGCCGATGACGCACGGCGCCAACGACCACTACTTCACCCTGCTGGACCGGCGCTACGACTTCGGGCCCGCCGATGTGTTCTGCCAGAACGTGGGCCTCAACTTCGACTGCGCGATGTTCGAGCTGTTCTGCGCCTGGGGCCGCGGCGCCCCGGTGCACGCCATTCCCCCCGCGGCCCACCGGGACCTGCCCGCGTTCCTCGCCGAGCGGCGCATGACCGTGTGGTTCTCCACCCCGAGCGGCACGTCGTTCATCCGGCGGATGGGCGGCCTGACCCCCGGGGCGATGCCCACGCTGCGGTGGAGCTTCTTCGCGGGCGAGGCGCTGCTGTGCGAGGACGCCGCGGCCTGGCAGGCCGCCGCGCCCAACTCGCGGATCGAGAATCTCTACGGGCCGACCGAGCTGACCGTCACCATCACCGGGCACCGCTGGTCGCCGGAGACCTCACCGGGCCGGGCGGTGAACGGCGTCGTCCCGATCGGCACGGTGCACCCCGGCCATGACCATCTGCTGCTCGACGGGGACACCGAGTCGGCGGTCGAGGGCGAACTGTGCGTCACCGGACCGCAGATGACACCCGGCTACCTGGACGCCGCGGACAACCAGGGCCGGTTCCTGGAGCGCCACGGCCGCCGCTGGTACCGGACGGGCGACCGGGTGCGGCGGCTGGACGACGGCGAGCTGGTCTACCTCGGCCGCCTGGACACCCAGGTGCAGATCCAGGGCTTCCGGGTCGAACTGGCAGAGGTGGACCATGTCGTACGGCGGTGCGCGGGCGTACAGAACGCCGCAACCGTGACCCGCCCGGCGCCGGGCGGCGGGCTGGAACTCGTCCTCTACTACACCGGCGACCGCGTGCACCCGGTGACGCTGCGCCGCGAGCTGGCGGCGCATCTGCCCGAGCCCATGGTGCCCAAGGTGTTCCGGCATGTGGCGGAGTTCCCGCTGAACGCGAACCACAAGGTCGACCGGGGGCGGCTGGCCCGCGAGGCGGCCGCGATGTCGGACGGCCCGTCCTGAGCCGAGGCTCAGACGGCCATCCCCGACCCGAAGCGCCGGGCGTCCTCCACGACCGTGCGCAGCGCCTCGGCGAGCGACGCGCCCGTCGAGGCGTGCTCGGGGTCGATGACCCACTGCATCATCACGCCGCTGAGCAGCGCGTGGTAGAACTGCCCGACCGCGGCCCGGGTGTGCGGGGGCGACTCCTCGCCGCCGAGGAGGAGTTCGACCAGACCCTTCTGGGCCTGCTGCTGCGCCTCGACGATGAAGCTGCGGACCTCGGGCACATGCTCGATCTGGGAGATCGCGTCGAACTGTGCGGCCCACACCGGGCGATGCCGCTCGAACAGCTCGATCACCCGCGTCCAGGCCCGCTCGAACCGCCCGATCGGATCGTCGGGCAGATCCCCCACATCGGCCAGGGCCCGCTTCAGCTCCGCGGCCCACTCCTCCAACGCCTCCATGATGGCGGCGTTGAGCAGGGCCTCCTTGGTGCCGTAGTGGTAGCCGATCGAGGCCAGGTTGGCGCCGGACGCCTCCACGATGTCCCGCGCGGTGGTGCGGGCGTAGCCCTTCTCATACAGGCAGCGCTTCGCCCCGACCAGCAGGTCCTCCCGGTGTCCCATGCGCCGAAGTCTAACCACCGCGCCTGAGATATGTCTTAGACAAGCGTCCTAGACAGATTACTTACACAAATCTATAGTCCCGCCCATGAGTGAGCCCTTAAGTGATCCCGTGAGCCCCCGACAAGCGAGCCGGAAGGACTGGATCGGCCTTGCCGTCCTCGTCATCCCGGTCGTGCTGATGTCGATGGACATGACCGTCCTGTACTTCGCGCTGCCGTTCCTCAGCGCGTCCCTGGAACCGAGTGCCACGCAGCAGCTGTGGATCGTGGACATCTACGCGTTCATGCTCGCCGGGCTGCTCATCACCATGGGCACCCTCGGCGACCACATCGGCCGCCGGCTGCTGCTCATGCTC
Source organism: Streptomyces sp. NPDC007983 (assembly GCF_042958345.1). Taxonomy (NCBI): domain Bacteria; kingdom Bacillati; phylum Actinomycetota; class Actinomycetes; order Kitasatosporales; family Streptomycetaceae; genus Streptomyces; species Streptomyces sp. NPDC007983. The sequence continues at coordinate 5,653 of NZ_JBIBJI010000008.1, read as the reverse complement.
GGCGCCGTGGTGTTCGGCGGGGCGTCGTTGGCCGCCGCCTACGCGGGCAGCGCCGAACTGCTGATCGCCGCACGCGCCGTCCTGGGCATCGCCGGGGCCGTGCTCGCGCCGTCCACCCTCGCGCTGATCCGCAACATCTTCCACGACCCCACCGAGCGCCGTACCGCCATCGCGATCTGGACCGCCGGGCTCTCCGGCGGCGCCGCGCTGGGCCCGATCGTGTCGGGGCTCCTGCTGGAGAAGTTCTGGTGGGGCTCGGTCTTCCTGATCAACATCCCGGTCATGGCCCTGATCCTGCTGCTGAGCCCGCTTCTGCTGCCCGAGTACCGCGCCCCACGGCCCGGCCGCTTCGACCTCCTGGGCGCCGCCCTGTCGCTGGGCACCGTGCTCCCGGTCATCTACGGCATCAAGGAACTCGCCAACGACGGCTTCGCCTGGAAGTACGCGGCCATCACGGCCGCCGGGGTCGTCGTCGGCGTGCTGTTCTACCTCCGCCAGCGCTCGGCCGCCAACCCACTGATCGACCTGAGCCTGTTCCGCGACCGGGGATTCAGCGCGTCCATCGGCGTCAACCTGGTGGCGCTGTTCGCGATGGTCGGCTTCCTGCTGTTCTCCACCCAGTGGATCCAGCTGGTCTACGGGCTGAGCCCGCTGGAGGCCGGGTTGTGGACGCTGCCCGCGCCGGTGGCGGTGGCGGTGACGACCTCGATCGCCGCCGTGCTGGCCAAGTCGATCCGCCCGGGCTACATCATCGGCGTCGGCATGGTCGTCTCCACGGCCGGATTCGTCATCATGACGCAGCTGCGCGCCGATTCGAACCTGGCGGTCGCGGTGACCGGCGCCACGGTGATCTCGGCCGGGGTCGGCATGGCGATCCCCCTGACCGCCGATCTGATCGTCTCGGCGGCGCCACCGGAGCGCGTGGGCGCGGCCTCGGCGCTGCCGGAGACCAGCAACCAGCTCGGCGGGGCGCTCGGGGTGGCCATCCTGGGCAGCATCGGTTCCGCCGTCTACACCCGCGATGTCTCCGACGCGACGGCCGGTCTTCCGCACCAGGCCGCCGACGCCGCGCAGGGTTCGCTCGGCGGCGCCGCGGAGGTGGCCAAGCATCTGCCCGACCGTGCGAGCGAACCGCTCCTCCAGGTCGCCGGGGAGGCGTTCACCCGCGGCATGAACATCAGCGCCGTGGTCGCCGGGGCCGTCATGCTGGTGGGCGCCGCGGGCGCCGCGCTGCTCATGCGCCACGTCACGACTCCTGCCGGCGCACCGGCGGCGGCCGCCCCTTCGGCGGCCGAGCCCGCACCCGCCCCCAGCCCGGAGTGAGGATCCGAGGATTCTCCGCGTCTCCACGGAAAGGGTCCCCGCGCGACGGTCGCGCGGGGACCCTTTCCGCGCGGGGACCCTTTCGGCGGAAATGCGCCGCCCGGTCAGCGACCGAGGGTCACGGGGAGCGTGGTGTACCCGGTCAGGCCCATGACGGCGCGGCGCTCGGGCGTCCCGGCCGGCTCGATCTTCGCGAAGGTGTCGATGAGCTTCGGGAAGAGTTCGGCACCCTCGATGCGCGCGAGGCTGCCGCCGAAGCAGTAGTGGGCTCCGGCGCTGAAGCTCAGGTGGGGGCCGTTGTCGCGGGTCAGGTCCAGGCGGTGCGGGTCGGGGAACCGGCGCGGGTCGCGGTTGGCGGCGGCGAGCAGGGTCAGGACGAGCACCCCCTCGGGGATCTCGGCACCGGCGATGGTGACCGGTCGGGTGGTGACCCGGCTCGCCGCGGTGGTGTGGGTGGTGTGGCGCAGCAACTCCTCCACGGCGGACGGCGTGATGCTCTTGTCCGCGCGCCAGCGGTTCAGCTCGTCGGGGTGGTCGAGGAGCGCGAGCACACCGGTCGCGACGAGGTTGGTGGTGGCCGCGAAGCCCGCGGTGAACAGGAACAGGATGAGCGCCATCAGCTCGTCCTCGTCGAGACGGCCGTTGGTGGCCTCCTGGACGAGCGAGGACATCAGGTCGTCGCGCGGTGCGGCACGGCGGTTCTTGATCACCTCACGGAAGTACCCGGCCAGTTCCTCGGCGGAGGCGTCGGCACGCACCAGGTCTTCGTCCGTGTAGAGGCCGGAGAAGACGTGTGACCAGTCGTCGGCCAGCTTCCACAGGTGTTTGCCGTCCTCGTACGGAAGGCCGAGCATGTCGCTGATGACCGCGACCGGGAAGGGCACCGCCAGCAGGTCCACGAGGTCGACCGGCTCACCGCCGTCGGACCGCTCGATCAGGCCGTCGATGAGTCCGGCGGTCAGCCGCTCCACCGCGGGCTGCATCGTCTTGATCTTGTTGGGGGTGAAGACGCGGGCGGCCAGGCCGCGGATACGGCCGTGGTCGGGCTGGTTGAGGGTGACCATCGAGTTCAGGTACATGCGCAGGGAGAGGTGGTCGGCCCAGTCCTCGCGCATCTGGGTGGCGGCGCGGGCGCCGCTCTGGACGTCGGGCAGCCGCAGGAACTCGGTGACCTCCTCGTACCCGGACATCACCCACACGCCGAGCGCGGAGGCGTTGTGGACCCGGTTCACCGACTGCAGTGTCTCGTACAGGGGGAAGGGGTCGGCGGGAAAGGGCGGCGAGATCAGCGTGATCAACGCTTCGTCGGCCTGCTGGGCAGTCGGGGTCGTTTCGGTGGTCATGTGGGGTCGCTCTCCTCGGTGTGGTGCCTTGGTGTGGTGCTCGGGTGTCGTGCCTGGTGGTGGTCCGGTCCGGCGCGTGGCTACGGCGCGGACCGCGTGTCCAGTTCGCCGTCGAGGACGTCGAACAGTTCGTCGGCGGAGAGCGATGCGAGATCGGTCTCCTCGCTCTGGTCCGGGCGGTGGGTCTCCAGCCACCCGGTCGTCAGGGCCCGCAGCCGGTCGGCGACGCGGCCGTAGGCCTCCTCGTCCGGTGTCGCCGACGCCAACACCGCCTCCAGCCGGGCCAGTTCCGCTTCCAGCGGGGACGCGGTGGGCGTCGGCTCCTGGTCGCCGCCGCTCAGCTGGTCGCGCAGCTCGTCGGCGACGGCGGCGGGCGTCGGGTGGTCGAACACCAGGGTGGCGGGCAGCTTCAGCCCGGTCGCCGCACGCAGGCCGTTGCGCAGCTCCACGGCGGTGAGCGAGTCGAAGCCCAAATCCTTGAACGCCCGGTCGGACCGGATGGCGTCGGCCCCGTCGTGGCCGAGCACCGCGGCGACCTGCGTCCGCACCAGGTCCAGCAGCAGGCCGTCGCGTTCGGCGTCGTCGGTCAGGGCCGCCAGCCTCCGCCGCAACCCCGCGCCACCGTCGCCGCCCCCCGCCACGCCCGGGCCCCCGACGCGGCGGCGCGGGGTGGGCACCAGGCCGCGCAGCATCCCCGGAAGCCGGTCGGCGGGGCGTTCCCGCAGGGCTGCCGTATCCAGGCGGAACGGCGCCAGCGCCGGTTCCCGCGTACGCAACGCGTCGTCCAGCAGCGCCAGCCCCTCCGGCTGCGACAGCGCGGGCAGGCCCATGCGCAGCATGCGCTTCCGGTCGGCCTCGGCCAGCTCGCCGAGCCCGGTGTCGGCCTCCCACAGCCCGAACGCCAGCGAGGTCACCGGCAGTCCGGCGCGGTGGCGACGGCGGGCGAGCGCGTCCAGGAACACGTTCGCCGCGGCGTAGTTGCCCTGCCCAGCGGCCAGCACGAGCCCGGCGAGCGAGGAGAACAGGACGAACGCCGACAGGTCGCGGCCGGCCGTCAGCTCGTGCAGGTTCCAGGCCCCGTCCACCTTGGGCCGCAGAACCGCGTCCATGCGTTCCGGCGTCAGCCCTCGGACCAGCCCGTTGTCCACGACACCGGCCGCGTGGACGACCGCGCCGACCGGATGCCGGGCCAGCACTCCGGCGAGCGCGGCACGATCGGACACATCGCACGCCTCGATCGCCACCTGCGCGCCGTGAGCCGCCAGTTCGGCGCGCAGGTCCACCGCGCCCGGCGCGCTCTCGCCCCGGCGGCTGGTCAGGACGAGCCGCCGGACGCCGTGTGCCGTCACCAGATGGCGGGCGACCAGGGCGCCAAGGCCACTGATCCCGCCGGTGATCAGCACCGTGGAGGCCGGATCCCACGGGGTGTGGGACTCATCCACCGCGGCGGCGGGAACGCGGGCGAACTGGGGAACCAGAAGCTCACCGCCGCGGACCGCCGCCTCGGGCGCGTCGATCACGTCGACCAGGTCCGGCACAGTGGCCTCGTCGTCGAGGTCCAGCAGCAGGAACCGGCCGGGGTTCTCCGCCGCGGCCGCCCGCACCAGACCCCACACGGGCGCCTGGCCCAGATCGACGTTCTCGCCCTCGACCGCCACCGCCCGGCGGGTGACGACCGCGAGCCTCGCCTCGTCCTTGCCGTGGTCGGCCAGCCACTCCTGGATGCGCGCCAGCACCTCGCCCAGGACCAGGCGTACGGCCTCGGGCGCGTCCCCCGCCGCGCGCGGGACCTCGTACACCTCGACCGGTGCCTCCGGGCGGGGGCGGCCCGTGGCCTTGGTCCAGGTGAGCGCGAACAGCGACTCGCGGTGGTCACCGCTCCCCCGCAGCTGCTCGGCCGACACGGGCCTCGACGCCAGGTTCGCCACGGACAGGACGGGCGCCCCGGTCTCGTCGGCGACCAGCACCTCCGTACCGTCGCCCCCGCCCCGGTGCGACAGCCGGACGCGCAGCGCCGAGGCACCGGCCCGGTGGAGCGAGACGCCGCCCCAGGAGAACGGCAACTCCGGCGCCCCGTCAGCGTCGCCTTCGACCAGCCCGATGTGCATCGCCGCGTCCAGCAGCGCCGGATGCACACCGAACCGGGACGCCTCCGCCCCTTCGGGCAGCGCGACCTCGGCGAACACGACGTCATCGCCGCGCCGCCAGGCCGCCCTGAGCCCCTGGAAGACCGGACCGTAGTCATAACCGCGGGCGAGCAGGGCCTCATACGCGCCGTCCACCGGCAGCGGTGTCGCGTCGGCCGGCGGCCAGACGCTGAGGTCGGACGATGGTGGTGTGGCGGACGGGACGATGCCGCCGGTGGCGTTACGGGTCCACGTCTCGTCGTCGAGGGACGAGTAGATCTCGAGGGTGCGCGCGCCGGATGCCTCCGGGCCACCCACGACGACCCGTACCGCTACGCCGCCCTTCTCGGGAACGACGAGGGGCGCTTCGAGAGTCAGCTCGTCGATCGCCTCGCACCCCACCTGGTGAGCGGCTTGCAACGCCAGCTCGACCAGCCCGGTGCCGGGCAGCAGCAGGGTGCCCAGCACATCGTGATCGGCGAGCCACGGCTGGGAGTCGAGGGAGAGCCGCCCCGTGAACACGGCCCCACCGGTGTCCGGCAGCACGACCCGCGCGCCCAGCAGCGGATGGTCGACGGAGTCGGCCCCGGCGAGGGTCTTCGGCTGCTCGATCAGCCAGTAGCGCTTGCGCTGGAAGGCATACGTGGGCAGCTCCACCCGCCGCGCACCACGCCCCGCGAACACCGCACCCCAGTCCACCGCCACACCCGCCACAAACAACCGCCCCACCCCGGCGAACACACCCTCCACCTCAGGACGATCCCGACGCAGCGTGGCCGCCATCGTGCCCTCGACGGACTGCTGCGCCATCGCCGTCAGCACACCATCCGGCCCCACCTCCAGGAACCGGGTCACACCTTC